>NZ_JACSZV010000005.1 GCF_014472415.1 Pseudomonas sp. N40(2020) | reverse complement strand
GACCTGGTCGACGACCGATAATTTAAAAGCCAGTGTGTAATCACGCTGACTGCGTTTCGCACCCGTATCCATTTCACCTTCCTGAAAAGAAGTCAGAAGGTGTAAACCTTATTCAGGACGGGACAGCAGCACAAAAAAAGCCCCGAGTGATCGGGGCTTTTTGCTTTCTGCGAATCAATCATTAGGCAATGGCATTTGGTCATCGTCGGGAATGCCATCGCCCTTACTCGGATCTGGCACAAGCCCTGGCGCCACCAACGGCCGGGCCATTGGATCGCGCAATGGACTGTCCGGATCCAGCACCGGATCCACGCCCTCTTCAGGCGTAGTCGGCACGCTGTCCGGCTTTTGGTCATCGAAGCTTGAATCGGTACTCATACGCACCTCGCATCAAGGTTTCAGATCGGCTAACGGATCATAGGGTTTGGCCGGTTTTTGGTCGTCCTCGCCTGGCTTCACATCTTTCGGCGCCTTGGCGGGACCGATCGGGTCGACTTGCGGATCGGCGACATCCGGCGAATCCGGATCAAACCCCAGATCGTCACTTGAGGAATGCTCGTAAGAATGCGGGCCTTGAGGGGATGGAGAGTCTGTCATGTCGCCTCCTGATTTGCCCGCGAACTACGGGCTATAACCGTGAGAGGCCTGCCGGGTTCAGTCGTGCCCGACAGATGACGAACGGAACTCAGTGCGCAGCCAGCGCCTTGCGCGCCTGCGCCGCTTCCGGCTCCTGACCCGCCCGGGATAGCTCATCGGCAGCCTTGAGCCAGCGCTGATGATCAACCGATGCCGGAATCTGCGAAGGCTTCTGGATCAATATGGCCCAGCCGCCGGACTTTTCGAATGCCGATTCAAAAGCACTGAAACTCATCAATTCGCGACGGTTCATGCCCGCACGCAACAGCACGTTCTGTTTATTACGATCGTAGCCGGAAAGAATCGCGTAGCGCGGTTCAGCCCAGAACGCCGAGCCTTCGCTGAAGCGCACCATTACTGGATAACCCGCCGCGACCTGGGTGAGCAATGCAGGCAGGCTCTTGTCCAGCGGATACACGACCATGCCGTATTCCCGAGCCAGGTTCTGGATATTTTGCTGCAACTTGTCTTCGCCGCCGGGCAGGTGCAGCGGTTTTTCCAGCAAACCCGGGGTAATCACGATGCCCTGCTGCGACAACAGGCTGGCCAACACTTGCGGCCCGGACTGATTGGCTTCGCCGCGATAGAACGTGCCGCTCAGCTCGACCCGCTCCGGCAATCGCTTGACCTCGGGCGCAACATTGCCTGCACACCCGACCAAAAGGGCCGCGCAGCCAACCGACAACAGCGCTGCACGAATTCGAGAAAATACCTGCACCATTGTCACTCTCTGTTCAGACGCCGGTCATCGTGTTCCGGCAAGGTTCACGATCATAGGGTGGTGCAAGGCTGCGGTATAGCCTTAAACCGTAGAGACATCGATTGCATAGAGCGAACTGATTGGTCACCACCGACCTTTGGTCAATAGCCTGAAACACCTTGTTGACTAGACTGTCACTGAAACAGAACGAATTGAAAAAGCGTGTGCCCGATGCAGGGCAAAGAGGAGGCACTGATGAGCCTGACCATGACTATCGTAATGTTGATTGCCGGTTGGCTGGCTGTTGCCGCCGCCATGTTGTGGGGCGTGTTGCGGATTGCGCGGCGTCATCACCACCCTGTTCAGTCCGCACCCGCTGAAAAAGCCGTGAAGCATCGTGTACGTCACGTAACTGCGCACTGACCGCCTATAAAAGCCACCAAAAAGGCCGCCTGAACTCCGGGAGTTCAGGCGGCCTTTTGGCTTGTTAGCGTTTACGCTTGCACAGCCAACTTCTTCTGCCGGGCCCGGCGCGACAACATGTTCAGCACCTCAATCCCCGCCGAGAACGCCATCGCTGCATACACATAACCTTTCGGTACGTGGGCACCGAAGCCTTCGGCGATCAGCGTCATGCCGATCATGATCAGGAAGCCCAGGGCCAGCATCACGACAGTCGGATTGTCGTTGATGAACTTGGCCAGCGGATCAGCCGCCAGCAACATCACCAGTACCGACACCACCACCGCAATGATCATGATAGGCAAGTGTTCGGTCATACCGACCGCAGTAATGATGCTGTCGATCGAGAACACCATGTCGAGCAGCAGAATCTGGCCAATGGCGGCGGCAAAGCCCAAGGTCACTGTCGAGGTGGCCGATTTCGGGTCTTCCGGCGACGGATCCATGCTGTGGTGAATCTCGGTCGTCGCTTTCCAGACCAGGAACAGACCACCGGCGATCAGGATCATGTCCTTCCAGGAGAAGGCCTGGCCGAGGATTTCGATGACTGGCTCAGTCAACTGCACGATGAAGGCGATGGTGCTCAACAGCGCCAGGCGCAGAATCAACGCCATGCCGATACCGATGCGGCGCGCTTTCTGCCGGTGCTGCTCGGGCAGTTTGTTTGTCAGGATCGAGATAAAGATCAGGTTATCGATGCCGAGCACGATTTCCATCACCACCAGTGTGGCCAAAGCAACCCAGGCGGTGGGGCTGGCGGCGAGTTCCAACAGATATTCCATGGTTCAGTCCTGACTCTGTGTAATACGGTTTAGATGGTTTTGGAGGACGATTCGGATTGTTCCGCATCTTTTTCCGTTGATTCTTTTTTCTCGATCAACCCGCCAGTGGCATCACTGAGCGCCTGTTCGGCGGCTTTATGGGTATCGTCGATGGCTTGCTTGGCGCTTTCAGCCGCCTTGCCCATCAACTGCTGGGCGCTTTTCTCGGCCTGATCGCAACCGGCCAGAACCAGTAAAGACGTAAACATCAGGACAGGGAATGTGTATTTCATGAGGTTTCCTTCGAATGAACAGACAGGGTCGCAGACCGGCCGTCGATGGCTGGGCATTCTAGGGAGGCAAACACTTCAGGAAAATTCGTTTTTTTAGCGGCTATACTTCGGTTTTTACGAACTGAAGAACACCATGCTCAATTACCGACAGCTGCACTACTTCTGGGTTGTAGCCAAAACCGGCAGCATCGTGCGCGCCTGCGAGCAACTGAACCTGACCCCGCAGACCATCAGCGGGCAGATTTCCCTGCTCGAACAGACTTACGGCATCGAGTTGTTCAAACGGGTTGGCCGGCAACTGGAACTCACCGAAGCCGGGCGTCAGGCCCTGCCCTACGCCGAACAGATGTTTCAGCTCGGCGGCGAACTGGAACTGATGCTGCGCGCCCAGCCCAATGAACAGCAGATCCTGTTCCGCGTCGGCGTCGCCGATGTGGTGCCGAAATCCATCGTCTATCGCCTGATCGCACCGACCATGGAGTTGAACGAGCCACTGCGCATCACCTGCCGCGAAGACAAACTCGAACGATTGCTGGCAGACCTGGCCATCCAGCGGCTGGATCTGGTGATCTCCGACAGCCCGATGCCATCGCACCTCGACATCAAGGGCTACAGTCAGAAACTCGGCGAATGCGGGATCAGTTTTTTCGCCACCGCCGAACTGGCGACGCGCTACGGGCAGGATTTTCCGCGCAGCCTGCACGGTGCACCGCTGTTGATTCCCGGGGCGGAAACCGTGGTGCGCAGTCGTTTGCAGCGCTGGTTCGCCGAGCAGCAGATCCAGCCGCAGATCGTCGGCGAGTTCGATGACAGTGCCTTGATGCAGGCATTCGGCCAATCCGGCAGCGGGATTTTTATCGGCCCGAGCGTGATTGCCGATGAGGTGAAGCGCCAGTACGGCGTTCAGTTGATTGGCCAGACGGACGCGGTGACCGAGTCGTTCTACGCCATTTCGGTGGAGCGCAAGGTCAAGCACCCCGGCATCGTTGCGATTACCGAAGGTGCCCGACGCGAGTTGTTTACTACCTTATGAGGCGTCTGTGCACATTTCGCGCGGCTTGAGCGTCATCAACACCATGGCGAGGAATACCGACAGCAGAATGAACCCTGCAGCGGCGAATCCGAGAAAGCCCAGACCCGCGCTGTCGATCACCCGACCACCGACCATGGCGCCCAGGCCAATCCCCAGATTGGCCCCGGCAATATTCAACGAGGCGGCGAAGGCCGGCGCTTCTGGCGCGGCTTTCATCAGGCGCACGTGGCTGACCAGGAACAACGCCGCCTGGGTCACGCCCCAGATGCCCATCGCCACCGTCAGCCCCAGCGGCGAATGAATGTTCGGCACCAGCGACACCATGCCGGCAATCATGAACGCACAGAACAATACCGACGCCCCCAGCGGATGCCGATCCACCGCACGGCCGCCCAACGAGTTGCCGATCAGACCGACCGCGCCAAAGCCCATCAGGCACCAGCCAACCACCGTGCCGTTGAAACCCGCCAGGCGCTCAAGGATGTCTGCGAGATAGGTGTAAACGGTAAACATGCCGCTGAACACCAGGATCGACAGCACGATGTGGCCGATCATCAACGGACTGCGCAGGATCTTGAACTGCGAGCGGAAGCTGACCTGATGCTGGTGCAGATTGGTTTTTGGCAAATAAACAAACAGCAACAGCGCCTTGGCAAACGCGATCACTGCGAGGATGCCGAACGCGCTGCGCCAGCCCAATGCATCGGAAATCAGCGTGCCGACAGGAATGCCAAACACCGTGGCGCAGACGATACCGAAGCCGATCTTGGCGATGGCACGGCCGGCGAAGTCCGGGCCGACGATGTCCACGGCCGTCTCGCTGGCCAGTGCCCAGAACACTGGAAGACCCAGCGCCGGGATCAATCGGGCAATCGCCATCACCCAAATGTTCGGCGCCAGTGCGGCAACGGTATTGGCCAGGCCGAACATGATCAAAATGCTGATGAACAGCTTGCGGCGCTCGAAGCGGGCGAAATACGCGGTCAGGAATGGGCCGAACATCGCCACAGTAAAGGCGAACAGCGTGACCAGCAGCCCGGCCTGCGGGATGGTGACCGCAAGGTCGCGGGCAATCGCCGGCAGCAGGCCGACGATGACGAATTCCGTGGTCAGTACCGTGAATCCGGCGGCAGACAACAGAAGGATGGGCAACAACATGGGGAACTCCAGCAAAACGACGACACCAGCGATGACCGGAGGGCCCGCTGGCAGAACTTGAAAATGAGGATGGAGAATCTTAACAGAGTGTTTCCAGCCTGACTTGCACAAAGCTGCCGACTTGCCGATCAATCGAGTGGCAGATCGTCACAGGCCTGAAGGACAAAGCCTACGCTGTGATAAAGTCCGCGCCCTGAAAAACGTACAGCCTGTTCAACACCAAGTTTATTGGCGTTGATACAGCCTCAGCCCTTTCGGCTCGTGACGGTGGCCTGCCCCCGATTTTGTCACCGCGTTCACGCAGCCTTGCACCCTATAAAAAATCAGAGATGCCGTTATGACCGCTTCTTCCCCTTCTCTATTGCACCGCATCAAGAACTTGAGTCTGGTCGCGCAGATCCTGATCGGCCTGATTGCCGGTATCGCCCTGGCGATATTTGCCCCGGACGCGGCGAAAGGCAGCGCATTTATCGGCAAGGTATTCGTGTCGGCGCTGAAAGCCGTGGCGCCGATCCTGGTATTTGTGCTGGTGATGGCCTCGATTGCCAACCACAAGCACGGCCAGGAAACCCACATTCGGCCGATTCTGTTTCTGTATCTGCTGGGCACGTTCGCTGCGGCGGTGGTCGCGGTGGTTGCCAGCATGACGTTTCCGTCGCACCTGGTGCTGTCCACCGACAACATTGCGGTGAGCGCACCGGGCGGTATCGCCGAAGTGCTGCAAAGCCTGCTGTTGAGCGTGGTCGACAACCCGGTGAGTGCGCTGATGAACGCCAACTTCATCGGTATTCTGGCGTGGGCGATCGGCATGGGCGTCGCGATTCGCCATGCCGGTGATACGACGCGCGAAGTGCTCGGCGATCTGTCCAACGGCGTCACCGTGATCGTGCGGGTGGTGATCCGTTTTGCGCCGCTGGGTATTTTCGGTCTGGTGGCGTCGACTCTCGCCACCTCAGGTTTCGGCGCGCTGATCGGTTACGCACACCTGCTCGCTGTGCTTTTGGGCTGCATGCTCTTCGTAGCACTGGTGATGAACCCGTTGATCGTGTTCTGGAAGTTGCGTCGCAACCCGTACCCGCTGACTCTCAAGTGCCTGCGCGAAAGCGGTATCACCGCGTTCTTCACCCGCAGTTCGGCGGCGAACATTCCGGTCAATCTGGAGTTGAGCAAACGTCTGGGCCTGCATGAAGACACGTATTCGGTGTCGATCCCGCTGGGTGCGACCATCAACATGGCGGGCGCGGCGATCACCATCACCGTGCTGACCCTCGCGGCCGTACACACCTTGGGCATTGCCGTGGACATTCCCACCGCCATCCTGCTCAGCGTCGTGGCGGCGATCTGCGCCTGCGGTGCTTCGGGTGTGGCCGGTGGTTCGTTGTTGCTGATTCCGCTGGCGTGCAGCCTTTTCGGCATTCCAAGCGAGATCGCCATGCAGGTGGTGGCGGTCGGTTTCATCATTGGCGTGTTGCAGGATTCGGCAGAAACCGCACTGAACTCGTCTACGGATGTGCTGTTTACCGCAGCGGCTTGTTTGGGTGAGGAAGAGAAAGCTCAACGTACCGCGTAATCATCGCCGCAATGAAAAGCCCGCCGAGTTGTGAACCTGGGCGGGCTTTTTTGTGCCTGAGATCTTTCCCCCCTCACCCCAACCCTCTCCCCCCAAGGGGGCGAGGGGGAAAGGGAGCTGATTTGTGTGCTGTTCAAAACCTGAGTTCGACTCGATAGATCAGGTCGGCGTATCTCGAACAAACAACGCGATCAGTCCCCTCTCCCCTGGGAGAGGGTTAGGGTGAGAGGCTTCTGGCGATTTAGAACGCGCCCATGTAATCGCGTTTACCCACTTCAACACCGTTATGACGCAGCAGCGCATAAGTGGTGGTGACGTGGAAGAAGAACTGCGGCAAACCGTAAGTCAGCAGGTAAGCCTGACCGCTGAAGCGCTTCTCTTTTGGTGTGCCCGGACGGGTGACGATTTCGATGCCTTCCTTGCCATTGATCTGCTCAGGCTTGATCTCGCCGATGTAGGCCAGAACCTTGGCGATCAGCGCTTGCAGCTCGGCGAAGGTGGTTTCAGTGTCGTCGTACTTCGGCACTTCGACCTCAGCCAGACGCGAGGAAACACCTTTGGCGAAATCGACGGCAATCTGCACCTGACGCACCAGCGGGAACATGTCCGGGTACAGACGCGCTTGCAGGAAGGCGTTCGGGTCGATGTTTTTCTCGGTGGCGTGGGCTTCAGCCTTTTTCAGCACATCGCTCAGGGCGCTGAGCATTTGTTGAAAAACCGGGATGGATGCAGCGTACAGGGAAATAGTCATGGCAGTCTCGTGGTAGTGGCTGGGTGGAACGTGGGGGCGATTATAGCCATGCTTGATGACCACACGGCTTGCCTTTTGTTTGGCAAGGATTAGGCTAGGCGCCTTCGACTGCTGAGGGAACGCGCGATGACCACCGAACAAGAATCCACCTTCGACGAGCCACGGCTCAATGCCACGGAAATCCGCATCCTGGGCTCGTTGATCGAGAAACAGGCCACCAGCCCGGAAACCTATCCGCTGACCCTCAACGCACTGGTCACGGCTTGCAATCAGAAAACCAGCCGCGAACCGGTGATGAACCTTACCCCAGGCCAGGTCGGCCAGAGCCTGCGTGCTCTGGAAGGACGCGGTTTTGCCAAGCTTGTAATGGGAAGTCGCGCCGACCGCTGGGAGCACAAGGTCGACAAGGCGCTGGAACTGGTGCCGGCGCAGGTGATTCTGACCGGGCTGATGTTTCTGCGCGGTCCGCAGACCGTCAATGAATTGCTGACCCGCAGCGGACGCATGCATGAATTTGAAGATGCCGAGCAAGTGGTGCATCAGTTGGAGCGTCTCATTGCGCGCGGATTGGCTGTGTTGATTCCGCGTCAGGCCGGGCAGCGCGAAGATCGCTACACCCATGCGCTGGGCGATCCGGCGGACATCGAGGCGATTATGGCGGCGCGGCAGAATCCGGGCGAACGCGCGAGCGGCGGTGTTTCCGTCGAGCGCATCGAAGAGCTGGAAGCGCGGATTGCAGCGCTGGAAGAGCGCCTGGCCCGACTCGAATAACCCCCCATACTGTTTGTAGGAGTGAGCCTGCTCGCGATAGCGGTGTGTCAGTCACATCTTATTTGAATGACACACCGCTATCGCGAGCAGGCTCACTCCTACAAGGGGTCTACGCACTATTCACCCTCCCAGTAATCAACCCCGTCCGCCTGCCGAGCCACCGCGACAAAGCCTGAAGCATTGCCCTGGGCATCAACCTTGAAGTTGTCCATCACCGCATATTTGTTCGAATCCGGGTATTCACAAATGTCCGGCTGCTGCTGAGTGCTGACCGCCAGATAACGCAGTTCAGCCACGCTGGTGTTGATGATCTGATGCGCCATTTCCGGACCGCCCGCTGGGCAGGCGATGACATCGCCGGCGCGGATCGGAAAACGCTCGGCGCCCAGACGCACCTCGCCTTCCCCGGCCACTACGTAAAACATCTCCTCATTGACCCGATGACTGTGAAAGGGACTGCCGCGCATGCCCGGCGGCAGTGCATACAGTCGATAACCGAGTTTCTGCGCGCCGAGTTGCTGGCCGATCCGGGCCATGCGCTGCTGATAACGTCCGGCAGTTTCGCCTTCGGGGGCCAAGGCTTCGGGCAGGGATTCGAGTTCGACCTGATGCAGATTGAGGATGGGCGGATGCATGCTGAACCTCGGTTTTTTTTGTGGATGGACAAGTCTGTGCTTGCTGGTCGAGCAGTATAGGCAACCGGATAATCGTGCAGACTTCATCGCTGGCAAGTCAGCTCCCACAGGGTTCAGCGAGATCCTTGTGGGAGCTGGCTTGCCAGCGATGAGGCCCGACCAGTCAGCGCAACAATTCAGCTCCGGGCAAACGCCACCGCCGACTGAAACTGCTCCTCGGTCGGCCGCACGCCGGTGTACAACACAAACTGCTCCAGCGCTTGAATCGCGATCACTTCCAGCCCGGTAATCACCCGCTTACCTTCTGCTCGCCCACGCACAATCAGTGGTGTTTCCGAAGGAATCGCCACCACATCAAACACGGTCTCAGACGCTTGTATCACCTCAGGCTCAAATGCCAGTTGCCCCGCCTCCGGGCCGCCGTCCATGCCCACCGGCGTTACGTTGATCAGCATCTGCGGGCGCTCATCGCCCAGCTCAGCCTGCCAGCGATACCCCAGCGAATCCGCCAGCGCACGTCCGGCGCGCTCATTGCGCGCGACGATCAAACCGTTTTTATAACCGCCATCACGCAAGGCACTGGCCACCGCTTTGGCCATGCCGCCACTGCCGCGCAGGGCAAAGGTCGAATCCTTGGGCACCGCGTGGGTTTCCAGCAGTTGTGCGATGGCGATGTAATCGGTGTTGTAAGCCTTGAGGTGGCCCTTGGTATTCACAATGGTGTTGATCGATTGGATCGCCGCCGCCGACGCATCCAGCTCATCGACCAGCACAATGCAGGCTTCCTTGAACGGCATCGACACGCCGCAACCACGAATGCCCAACGCCCGGATTCCGCCGACCGCGCCGGTCAGATCCTGGCTGCTGAAGGCCTTGTAATAGAAATTCAGGCCCAGTTGCTCATACAAATGGTTATGAAAACGCAGACCGAAATTCCCTGGGCGCGCCGACAGGGACATGCACAGCTGGGTGTCTTTGTTCGGGTTCATCTGCATGAAACTTCTCCTTCAAACGCACTTTCGGATGGACGGGATTAGCCAGCCCATCGGGTTCTGTTCGATGATATCGCTCGTCTGCACCGGGCCTTGGCGGGCCGGTAAAGATGGCGGTACAGACCTTACACAAAATTTACTCAGCGGCCGTGCTGTTTTTCAAAATGTTGCTGTCTTAGAAGTATCCCCGCGACAACTTTGGGCCTGGTGCAGGCCCGGACGCCGGGTCGAAGAACCGAGGAACTATCATGATTCGTAAACTCCCCATTATGGCCTTACTGATTGGCGCACTCGCTGTCACAGGCCAGGCAGAAGCCGGTGGTGGCCATGGCTGGCAAGGCCCTGCGGTGTTTGGCGCGATCGTCGGCTCGGCCATCATCGGCTCGGCGCTGATCAACCAGGACCGACCGGTGTACGTGCAGCAACAGCCGGTTTACGTTCAACCGCAACCGGTTTACGTGCAACAGCCACCACCACCGGTTTACTACCAGCCGGCGCCGGTTTATGTGCAGCAACCGGTTTACGTGCAACCGGCCCCGGTTTACTACGGCCCTCCCCGTGGTTATTACGGTCGCCCTCATGGCTACTACGGCGGCCCACGCTGGTAACAGAAACACAGAGCCCCGCTTTTATAGCGGGGCTTTTTTATGACCGTCGGTCGGCAGGCGTCTGAAAAAATCTCGCCAAGGTCGCTGTGAGGACAGTTTCAACAGCTAAAGTCGGCATGATGGATTTGACCGTTGGGAGCCAAACATTAAACGGTCATCTTTTTGTCATGGCGGAACTGCAATCTGAATCCGTCCGCAAACAACAGGTTGATAACAACAAGGACGACTCTATGCCAACACAAAACCCGCACCGCATCGTCGGCCTGTGCACCTCAAGCAAGGTGTACAGCGCGTTGACCGAACTCAAGCACCTTGAAGGGCACCGCTGCGCCAAGTTTCTTTCGCTATTGGCGGAAAACCTTGTGCACAAGGGCCTGCTCAATGAGCGTGAAGTCATGCACATGCTTGATCAAGTGGTCGATTGAAGCAGCACTCACTGTTATCAATGACCACTATCAAAAGCGTTGATTGTCCCTGAGAACGGCAAATCCCTAAGGTAGCCCCATCGTTTGATGGAGGTATTTGTCATGGCTCAGGTTCAAATCATGTCGGTAATCGGAAGCGCCGTTCCCGCACCACTCAGAGAGCTGGGCTTGCTCGCCTGTTGGTATGTAGTGCGCGACGGCGAGGCGATCAGCGGCCCGCTCACGTCGTTGCCGGCAGCGCAGGCCTTGTCGCAACAGTTCGTCAGTGCACCGTTTCACGCCTAAGGCAGTTGCACCTTGGGCTTGGTCTCGACGAACAGCGCCCAGCTGGACATGAACAGCGCCGCGATCAACGGCCCGATCACGAATCCGTTCAGGCCGAACACCGCCAGACCACCCAAGGTCGAGATCAAAATCATGTAGTCGGGCATCCGAGTGTCCTTGCCCACAAGGATCGGCCTCAGCACGTTGTCCACCAAGCCAATCACGAACACCCCGAACAACCCCAGCACCACGCCCTGCCAGATCATCCCGCTGAGCAGGAAGTAAAGCGCCACCGGCGCCCAGACAATCCCCGCCCCCACCGCCGGCAACAGCGACAGAAACGCCATCAACACCGCCCACAGCAACGCGCTGGGGATGTCGAGAAACCAGAAAATCGCCCCGCCCAACGCGCCCTGTGTGATCGCCACCAGCACATTACCCTTGACCGTCGCGCGCACCACCCGGTTGAATTTCAATTGCAAACGGCGCTTGTGATTTTCCTCCAGCGGTAAGGCGGTGCGCACCTTGCGCGCCAGTTCGGGGCCGTCACGCAGTAAGAAAAACAACAGATAAAGCATGATGAAAAAACTCACCACAAACTCGAACGTGCCCTGGCCAAAACTGAACGCCTGACTCGCTAGCACCTGGCTGCCCTGCATGGCTGACTTGACGATTTTTTCGCGCAGCGCATTGAGTTCGCCCATGCCGAACCGGTCGAGCAGATGCTGAAAGTATTGCGGCAGGCTGTGTTTGAATTGCGCCAGATACGCCGCGATATCCAACTCGCCGCTCTCGATATTCTTGTAAACCGTCATCCCCTCCTGCACCAGCAACAAGCTGATGATGATCACCGGCAGAATCGCGATCACCAGACAGATGCTTAACGTAAACAAAGACGTGAGGTTGCGCTGCCAGCCGAATTTCGCCTGCAAGCGACGCTGCATCGGCGCAAACAGAATGCCGAGAATCACCGCCCAGAACACCGCGCCGTAGAACGGCAACAGAATCCAGATAAAGGCCACCGTGACCAGCACCAGCAGCACCGTCAGGGATTTGAATTGAAGACTTTTTACGTTCATGTCCGATCCATGTCAGTCGGGCGTCAAACACGCCCGGTGCTTAGTCAGCCGTAGCGTGCACGAGTGCCATCTTTATTCATGGAGCATAGTTGCGGATCGGCGCGAGCCACGCAGCGAACGGGCAATTACACGATTGCGCGGCGATCAGCCCTGCGCACTGAACCGGTCGCGGCTGTTGGTCAAGTGCAGCCACATCGCCGCGCGCGCGGCATCCGCATCCTGACGCCTGATCGCATTCAGAATCGCCTCGTGCTCCAGATTGGCCAGTTGCCCCAGTTTGCTCAAATCCGCCGCGCCCCGCTCGGCGGCGTTGACGCGGGTGCGGGGAATCATCGCGCTGCCTAAATGCTGCATGATTTCGCTGAAGCAGACATTACCGGTGGCCTCGGCAATCAACAGATGAAAGCGTCGATCCGCCTCGACGCAACTGTCATTATTGGCCAGCAGACGTTGATAGTCATCCAGCGCATGGCGCATCTGCAACAGTTGCTGCTCGGTCCGCCGTTGCGCCGCCAACGCTGCTGCCTGGGTCTCCAGGCCCATACGCAATTCGAGAATACTGCGCACCCCCAGCGCCGTATCTACGTTCAGCCGCAGCCCATGCTCCGGCGCACGCTCGATCACAAACGTGCCGATGCCGTGCCGCGTCTCTACCAGCCCCGAAGCCTGCAACTTGGAAATTGCCTCGCGCACCACCGTGCGGCTGACACCGTGCTCCTGAACGATCGAGTTCTCCGAAGGCAGCTTGTCGCCGGGCGACATCTGACCGAGCAGGATGCTCTGGGTGAGTTTTTCCACCAGATCGTGGGCCAGGTTGTGCGCGCGTTTGCGGGCTGGGGCATCGAGGTCATCTTGCATGGGTTATTCCGTGTTCGGGACTTGCGGATCGTAGCACCGGGCAAAGGGGTGACGAGATTGATTTTAGATCCGAATCGCTAACACTACTTGTATGACAACACTCAATAATCGGGAAATATTTCATGTTTACTCAGCGCCTCCCTGTAACCGACCACCCCCTCCGCTGAAAATACCCAAACCCAAACAAACCTGATAGACCCAATAAAAATGGGACTAAAATCAAAAAAAACATAAAAAAATCACTCACAAGGTAAATTTAATAGGCACTGCCCACTTGTAGGACAAAAAAATCAGGTTGTATGATGTCTATCAACAACGCGGCACCCAAGCCCTACCCCGCATAAAAATAATCAGTGGGAGAAAACCTAGTGAAAACCTCCATCTCCGGGATGAACGAGGGCGTTGATCCAACGCTGGCCTCCGCCATTTCTAAAGTGAAACGCCACGTTCTGCCGCTCTTCGTGATCATGTTTATCGTCAATTACATTGACCGGGTGAACATCGGTTTCGTCCGTACCCACATGGAACACGACTTGGGTATTGGTGCCGCCGCTTACGGCTTCGGCGCCGGTCTGTTCTTCATCGGCTACGCGCTGTTCGAAGTCCCCTCAAACATGCTGCTGCAAAAAATCGGCGCACGAATCTGGCTGACCCGCATCATGTTCACCTGGGGGCTGGTCGCCGCCGGCATGGCGTTTATTCAGAACGAAACCCACTTCTACATCCTGCGCTTTCTGCTCGGGGTGGCCGAGGCCGGGTTCTTTCCCGGCGTGATTTACTACTTCACCCGTTGGTTGCCCGGTGTCGAACGCGGCAAGGCGATTGCGATCTTCCTCAGCGGTTCGGCCATCGCCTCGTTGATCTCCGGCCCGCTGTCCGGCCTGCTCCTGCAAATCAACGGCCTGGGCATGCACGGCTGGCAATGGATGTACTTCATTGAAGGGATGTTTTCGGTGTGCCTGTGCGTGTTCGTCTGGTTCTGGCTCGACGCCAACCCCCACGACGCGAAATGGCTGACCCGCGCCGAACAGGACGCGTTGGTCAACGCCATCGACGATGAACAGAAGGCTCGCGAAGCCGCCACACCGATCCGGCCATCGATAGGCAAACTGCTCAAGGATCGCCAGATCATCCTGTTCTGCCTGATCTACTTCTTCATCCAATTGACGATCTACGCCGCGACCTTCTGGCTGCCAAGCATCATCAAGAAAATGGGCGACATGAGCGACTTCCAGGTCGGGCTGTTCAACTCGATTCCGTGGCTCCTGTCGATTATCGGCATGTATACCTTCGCCACGCTCTCGGCCAAGTGGAAGCACCAGCAGGCGTGGGTCGCCACGGCGCTGTTGATCGCGGCCGCGGGGATGTTCATGTCCACCACCGGCGGGCCGATCTTCGCTTTTGTCGCGATCTGCTTTGCGGCGCTGGGGTTCAAGTCCGCCTCGTCGCTGTTCTGGCCGATTCCGCAGGCCTATCTGGACGCGCGGATCGCCGCTGCAGTGATCGCATTGATCAACTCGGTCGGCAACCTCGGTGGCTTCGTCGCACCGACCACCTTCGGCCTGCTCGAAGAACACACCGGCTCGATTCAGGGCGGCCTCTATGGTCTGGCTGCGACCTCGATCATCGCCGCGATCATCGTGTTCTACGCCCGCACCACAGCGAAACCCGCAACAGTTGCCGCCTCGGTCGATACCGCGCCGAAGCACGCCTGACTTTCCGTTTCCAGGGATAAAAACAATGAACGCAAACGACACCGCCAAAGCCCCGATCATCACCGACATGCAAGTCATCCCGGTGGCCGGCCACGACGGCATGCTGCTCAACCTGAGCGGCGCCCACGGGCCTTTCTTCACCCGCAACATCGTCATCCTCAAGGACAACGCCGGCCATACCGGCGTCGGCGAAGTGCCCGGCGGCGAACGCATTCGCCAGACCCTGGAAGACGCGCGCAGCCTGGTCATCGGCAGCCCGATCGGCACCTGGCAAAAGATCCTCAATCAAGTGCGCCAGACTTTCGCCGACCGCGATGCCGGCGGCCGAGGCCTGCAAACCTTCGACCTGCGCATCACCATTCACGCGGTCACCGGCCTGGAAGCCGCCCTGCTTGATCTGCTCGGCCAGCACCTCGACGTACCGGTCGCGGCGCTGCTCGGCGAAGGTCAGCAACGCGATGAAGTGAAGATGCTCGGCTATCTTTTCTACGTCGGCGACCAGCGCGAAACCGACCTCGCCTATCGCAGCGAACCAGACGCCGAAAACGACTGGTTTCGCGTGCGTCACGAGAAGGCCATGACCGCCGAAGCGGTGGTGCGCCTCGCCGAAGCGGCCCATGCCAAATACGGCTTTAAGGACTTCAAGCTCAAGGGCGGCGTACTTAGCGGCGATGCGGAAATCGAGGCGGTGACGGCATTGGCCGAGCGCTTTCCTGATGCGCGCATCACCCTCGACCCGAACGGCGCCTGGTCACTGAAAGAAGCGATCCGTTTGTGCCGCGATCAGCATCGGGTTTTGGCTTACGCCGAAGATCCGTGCGGTGCGGAAAACGGTTATTCGGGTCGCGAAGTCATGGCCGAATTCCGCCGCGCCACCGGACTGAAAACCGCCACCAACATGATCGCCACCGATTGGCGCGAGATGGGCCACGCGATCCAGTTGCAATCAGTCGACATCCCGCTGGCCGACCCGCACTTCTGGACCATGCAGGGCTCGGTGCGCGTGGCGCAGATGTGTCATGAGTGGGGCCTGACCTGGGGCTCGCATTCCAACAACCACTTCGATATCTCGCTGGCGATGTTCACCCATGTCGCCGCCGCCGCACCGGGCGACATCACCGCCATCGACACCCACTGGATCTGGCAGGACGGCCAGCGCCTGACCAAGGCACCGTTGCAGATTGTCGGCGGCTGCGTGCAGGTGCCGAAGAAACCGGGGCTGGGTGTCGAGTTGGACATGGATCAGGTGGCCAAGGCTCACGAACTCTATAAAGGCATGGGCCTGGGCGCGCGGGATGACAGCGTGGCGATGCAGTTTTTGATTCCGGGGTGGAAGTTCGATAACAAGCGTCCGTGTCTGGTGCGCTAAGGTTTTTTGGAACCACCAGCAGTCCCTGTGGGAGCGAGCCTGCTCGCGAAGGCGGTATAACAGCCAACACTTCTGTCGACTGACACATCGCTTTCGCGAGCAGGCTCGCTCCCACAGGGGGCTCTGTATTAACCAGAGACTTGTAACAACCAGTCCTTGAACGCCAGCATCGCCGCCGTCTCCGGCCGCGACTGCAATCGCGTCAGCCAATAACTCCCCGTCGTGATCTCGATCGCAAACGGCTGACAAATCGCCTCCGCCGCCAGTTGCCGCGCGAACATCAGCGGCGGTGCCAACGCCACCCCGCCGCCCTGCAACGCCGTTTCCATCATCGCCAGCGACGAGTCGAAGACGACGCTCTGCGGCGGTGCCGCCTGAGTCGCCATACCTGCCGCCTGAAACCACTCCGGCCATTCATCCGTGCGATAGGAACGCAGCAACGTCTGCTGCAACAGATCCCCCGGCGCGTGCAATTGCCGGGCGATTTCCGGGACGCACAGTACCGACAGCGGCGCTTCAAGCAGCCGGGTCGCCTCAATGCCGTGCCACGCTCCGGCGCCAAACCGGATCGCGTAATCCAGCCCTTCGGCGGCAACATCCACGCGATTGTTGTTGGTCGACAGCCGTAAATCTATGAGCGGATGTTTCGCCCGAAAGTCCGAAAGCCTCGGCAGCAACCAACCCACAGCGAACGTGCCGACCGCACCAACGGTCAACATCTCGCGATGCTGCCCGCCAGCGAGGCGTTCCAGAATCTGCGCGATGTGATCGAACGAAGTGCTTAACACCGGCAGCAAAGTTTCGCCTTCACTGGTCAGCATCAGCCCGCGGGGCAGGCGTTTGAACAGGGTGACGTTGAGCTGCGCTTCAAGGCTTTTGACCTGATGACTGACGGCAGCCTGGGTCACACACAACTCCACGGCAGCGCGGGTAAAGCTCAAATGACGCGCAGACGCCTCGAAAGCGCGCAGTGCGTTGAGCGGCAATTGTGGTCGAATCATGCCCTGCCCCAAATTTTTCTAATGGCTCATCCGAGATTTCATCGTTTGTCGACGAATGCCAGACTGCCTAAATTGTCGGCGCTGATCAGCCGCCTAACGTTGCAAATGCCCGCAGTCTAGCGGGATAACACCCTCAACACTCATGGAGAGTGGTTCATCTATGTCATTCATCAATTCGAGCAAAGTCATTTCCTGTAGCGCTTTCGGCCTGTTCTTCGGCGCCGCGACCTGCATGGCCGCACCGCAAACCGACGAACAACTGCAAGCACTGGTCAAAGGTGCCGTTACGCCTGTGATGCAGCAGCAGAACATACCCGGCCTGGCCGTTGCCCTCACCATCAACGGCAAACCGCATTACTTTAACTACGGCGTCGCCGCCAAAGACACCGGGCAAAAAGTCAGCGAAAACACTTTGTTCGAAATCGGTTCGGTGAGCAAAACCTTCACCGCGACACTCGCTGGTTACGCTCAGGCCACGGGCAAACTGGACCTGTCGACCAAGGCCAGCAAAATCTGGCCGGAACTTAAAGGCAGCGCCTTCGACAACATCAGCGTGTTGCAACTGGGTACTTACAGCGCCGGCGGTTTGCCGCTGCAATTCCCCGCCGAGGCGGATTCGGCTGACAAGATGCTCGGCTATTACCAACAGTGGAAACCGGTGTATCCGGCGGGCAGCCATCGGCTGTATTCCAATCCGAGCCTTGGGTTGTTCGGTTATCTGACGGCGAAAAGTCTGGGTCAGCCGTTTGACCAGGCCATGAGCGAAACCCTGCTGCCGAAACTGGGCCTCAAGCACACCTTCGTCAAGGTGCCCGCGTCCGAAGCCAAGCTCTACGCTCAGGGTTACAACAAGAACGACCAACCGGTTCGGGTCAGTCCGGGCGCACTGGATTCCGAAGCCTACGGTATTAAAACCAGCGCGGCGGATCTGCTGCGTTACGTCGAAGCCAACCTGAAACCGGCCAGCCTTGAAGCGCCGCTGCAAAAAGCCATCGCCGCGACCCACACCGGTTACTACACCGTTGGCGACATGACCCAAGGCCTGGGCTGGGAGCGTTATGCCTACCCGATCAGCCTCGATAAATTGCAAAACGGCAATTCGACGCCGATGGCGATGGAAGCGCACAAGGCCAAATGGCTGACCCCGCCACAGCCTGAACCGGCCAATGTGCTGTACAACAAAACTGGCGCGACCGGTGGTTTCGGCGCGTATGTGGCGTTTGTGCCGTCGAAGGAGTTGGGCATCGTGATTCTGGCGAACAAGAATTACCCGAATGCGGAACGGGTGAAAATTGCGCATGAGATCTTCAGCGCCCTGACTGACTGATCTAAACCCGTGGCGAGGGTTTATGCAGGCAACAAAAATGGGCGACCTTTTGAGGTCGCCCATTTCGTTTCAGCGCTTAAAGCTGCGCCTGCAAGCGCCACCCGATGACATCCATCAGGTCACAGCTATCGCGCAACGGAATCGCCAACACCCGAGCGAAATCCTGCAACAGCAATGCATCGTGTCCCTTGCCCTCATCCAGCGAAAGGCTTTCCACCAGTTGCGTCACACAGCGCAAGCGGTACGCCGCTGTACCGTGCAACACGTCGATGGGGGCTTCGCTGTCGATCAGCAGACAGGGGATTTTGCAGTCAATCCCGGTGATCGGTATGTAACGCGCCATGAGTGAACCTCCCTGTTCAATATTGAGTCGCGGCTGGCGGCGGATCGAGATTGTCCAGCGCACGGTTGACCAGCAACTCGCCGACCACTGCCAACTGCTGAATCGACAGAGCGAGACTGCGCTGCGAATCGTCGAGTTTACAGGCCATGTCGGTGGTCAGGACGTTGAGCGAGGCGAGGGTTTCGCAAGCGTGGGTCAGCAGCGTGGGGGTATCGATATCGGGGCGGATGGTGAAGATGTAGCTGACGGGATCGGGGTGACGCGGATGGCGCAGGCGTGTGTTTTGGGAGTCGAAGGATCCTGAATCGGTTGAGGATTCGGGGGGATTCGGTGTGTGTTTTTTCATGAGTTAAGACCTCAGTACATTGAAGAAAAAACTGCCGAACTCACTTCCACGAGAGGGTGGCAGCTTTGCGCAGGTGTGGAAGTCCGGGGAGGTCGAGAAAAACCCGGTGCACTCGAGAGTGCTCCTGCGCATAGCTGCCATAAGCAAACAATGTTGGCATAAAAAACACCAATATGTGTTCACAGGCGCACATGCGCTCACGACCAACCCGGACTTCCACATCCGACCACTGTTTTTTTCAGCGGCCAAAGAAGGGTATTCCCCTGCCCCACAGAGCACCAGTTCACCAACGCCGCCGCGACTTGCAGGAAAAATCCACGGTAGACGCAGGCCTTTGCCTCAGACATTTCCGTAGGAATATGCTGCAACGAATTTTGAGGAGCGACTGAATTAGTTGTATCTACACTGCATCGAATCAATCCGTGGCAGGGGATGACATAATGCGCGGCAAAGCATGCAAATCGACTGACCGCCAAAGGGCGATGTAATGGACATTTTCAGTTTCAAGCTTAAAGACATTGGACGATTTACTGATTCATACATTCGGTTAGCACCAATGCCTCAGCATCCCTCAAACGTCACAGTATTTGTAGGGAACAACGGTGCTGGAAAAACTACCCTTCTAAAATCACTTGCCACATCGCTTAGTTGGTTAGTGGCCAGAATCCGTACCGAAAAGGGTAATGGAAGCCATATCGCAGATGAGGACATTCGGAACGGCGCGTCGAGAGCATTGATTCTGCTGGCTGTCGTAGATGAAACAGTGGCAACTACAATCCCTCCTGAAATTGACCCTGAAGAAGTTCTGTTTAATTGGGGGGTCGCCCGCGCTAGACAGGGACGGAAGTCCTCGGTTCAAAGCACCCTAACTGAAACCACTCGCCTCGCAGACCACTACCGCACTCTACTGACCGAGAACGATAAAGCCTCCCTCCCCCTGATCGCCTACTACCCGGTCGAACGCTCAGTCCTCGAAATCCCGCTAAAAATCCGCACCAAACACACCTTCGACCAACTCGACGGCTACGACAACTCCCTCAACCGAGGCGTCGATTTCCGCCGTTTCTTCGAATGGTTCCGCGAGCGCGAAGACAGCGAAAACGAGACCGGCATTTCCGACACCGCTCTGGCCGAAATCTCCGAGAAATTCGGCACCGACAGTGACGTCTGGAAAACCCTGGCCAATCTGAAAGCCTCCTCCCGCGACCGCCAATTGACCGCCGTGCGCTCGGCCATCGCGGCGTTCATGCCCGGCTTCACCAACCTGCGCGTGCAACGCAAACCGCGCCTGCACATGGCCATCGACAAGGACGGCGTCACCCTCAACGTCGCCCAACTCTCCCAAGGCGAGAAGTCGATGATGGCGCTGGTCGGCGACATTGCGCGTCGCTTGGCGATGATGAACCAGTCGCTGGACAACCCGCTGCACGGCGACGGCATCGTACTGATCGACGAGGTCGATTTGCACCTGCACCCCAGATGGCAGCGCAGCCTGATCCGGCAGTTGAGCGAAACCTTCCCGAACTGCCAGTTCGTCCTGACCACCCACTCGCCGCTGGTGATCAGCGACGCCAAGGATGTGCTGGTTTACGTACTCAATGACGGCGAAATCCACGAACACAACGGCCTGTATGGACTGGATGCCAATCAGGTTCTGCTGGAAGTCATGGACACCGACATCCGCAACAGCGACGTGCAGAAACGCCTGAATCGACTGATGGAATGTCTGCAGGACGGTGATCTGAAAAAGGCCAGGAAGCTCTTCGCCGATCTCTCCAGTGAATTGCCCGAGGGTCATATCGAGCTGGCAAAAGCCGCTTTGCTGATCCGCAAACTGGAGTTGCGCAGTGCGTAAGATTCTCAAAGGAACTGAGCCAGCATCGCTGACCCAATGGAAGATCAGAAACGCCACCGCTACTTACCGCGATTTACCCGCCGAAGAACGTCAATCCGTTCGCACAGCCTGTATCACCGAGCAGTTCGGGCTTTGCGCTTATTGCTGCCAGTCCATCACCGTGAGCGCCGCTCACAACGAACACGTTGCAGCCCAGGATCGATTCCCCGCTCGCACTCTGGATTTCACCAACATCGTTGCCAGTTGCGAAAACCGTCATCACTGTGGGCATGGTCGCAAGACTCAGCCGCTCAAAGTGACACCGTTCATGACGGAGTGTGAAACCGAGCTCAAGTTTTATTTGTCCGGGCGAGTGGTCGGCAAAACCGACCGCGCCTCGGCATCAATCAAGACGCTGAATCTGGGCGACACCGAAGAAAGCAATCGCGGACTGATCGAAAAACGTAAAAGAATGGTGGATGACCTTATCTTTACCGGAGGACTAAGGCCTGACGGGCTAGAGGACGAGGAACTGCTGGGCATTCTTCTCGAAGATATGTTGACGCCCCAAAAGGGTCAGCTTCAGCCGTTCTCTCCGGTTTTGGTCAACGTAATTCGCCAGATTCTGCCGTGATGGAGCTGATAGCAGCTTGTTAACAGGCAAACGGCAAGATCAAAAGATCGCAGCCTGCGGCAGCTCCTACATGTGATTTGTGTAGGAGCTGCCGCAGGCTGCGATCTTTTCGCGGGCAATAAAAATGGGCGACCTGTTGAGGTCGCCCATTTTTTTGATTCACGCCATGCCATCAATCATCCGGCATTTCCGGCGGCTTGGTCGGTTTTGCTGGCTTGGTCGGTTTGGTCCCTTTTGCACCTTTGGCCGTTTCAGGCTCGGCGGCGGCCGGGGCCTGAGCGGCGGCTGCAGCGGCCGCTTCCTTCTCGGCCATCGGCATGGCGTCGATCGTCTCGAAGATCTTTTTCAGATCCATCGATTTCGCCTCATCCCCCGACGCCGAGAGTTTGGTCTCGCCGTCCTTGCCCACCAGGAAGACTTTCGGATAAGCCCCGGCGCCCAGCTTCAGCGAGCGCAACAACGCCATGGTGTCCTGCTGGCCCATGTCCTTGCCGTCGAGTTGGCCGGACATGTTGAGGATGGTGTAGACCTTGATGTTGCGGTCGGCAACGCCCTTTTTGTTGGCGGGGTCCTCCAGCGACTTTTTCAGGCTCACCCACACGGGGTCGACGGTGCTTTGCGCGATGACGATCAGCGGTCGGGCGCGGCCCATGTCTGCGGCAATCGGCGAATCGTTGTCAGCGGCGAACAAGGGGCCGGCAATCGCCAGCAAGAGTGTCAGGGTCAGTGACCTGATGAGCATGCGCATCTCCTTTTGATATCCACGCTCTACTGATTGCGCATCGTGGCGATTGTTCCGGGTGTGTCCGGCAAATATGTGTCGCCTTGTCAGAAGCTTAGGTCAGGACCGGCATTGCGCAACCGCCTGCGCGCAATCGTGACTCGGATTTGATTACCTTTTGTTAGCGCATTAGGGTGGCTGTTCTGCCCACGAAACGGAGTTCAACGCATGCACATCGAATACCTGTGCGATCGCCCCGAATTTATTGAAGAACTGTCCGAACTCAACTTCAAGGAGTGGGGCGAATTTCGACCCGGCGATACCCTTGAGGCCCGTACCGAACGCATGCGCAAAGCCTGCGGCAAAGGCGCGATTCCCAGCGTGGTGGTGGCCATTGAAGACGACAGGTTGCTCGGTGGCGCGCTGCTGATCGACAGTGACATGAAAACCCGGCCCGAGCTGACGCCCTGGCTGGCCGGGGTTTATGTGAAGGCTGAGGAACGCGGACGCGGGGCTGCTTCGCAACTGGTCAATCGGATTGTCGAAGAGGCCAAAGCGTTGGGAGTGCCGCAGCTATACCTGTACACCGACGCGGCAAAATCGTTGTATGCGCGATTGGGTTGGGAGGTGGTTGAGGAACTGGTCTACGAGGATTTGCCAGTGACGATCATGAAGTTCGTCATTCAACGTTGAGCCTCGTGTGAGGGAGTTGCTCCCTCACCCGAGTGAGTGCGCCGATCAAAACGCCAGTTTGTAACCGATCAACACCAGCATCGTCGCCAGGCACGGGCGCAGCACTTCATCGGAGATGCGCCCGGTCAGGTGGCTGCCGAGCCAGATGCCCGGCAGCGAACCCACCAGCAAAAAGCCCAAAACGCCCCAATCCATATTGCCCATGCTCGCGTGGCCCAGGCCTGCGACGAGGGTCAACGGCACGGCGTGGGCGATTTCGGTGCCGACCAGACGACGGGTCGGCAGCAGCGGATAGAGGATGAACAGCGCGACGGTGCCGAGGGCGCCGGCGCCAATCGAAGTCAGGGCGACCATGGTGCCGAGGATCAGACCGGTGATCACGGTCATCACATTGAGCCGCGAACCGCTCGGGTTGTAGTTGCCGCCGGCGCGTTTGTGGGCGAAATCCAACAGTCGTTTCTTGAAGAAAATCGCCAGCGCGGTAGCGAACAGGACGAAACCCAGCGCCTGTTTGATGATGGCGTTCATCGCGTCCGGCGCGGTGTGCAGGGTGCTGAGAAACCACAGGGTCATGGCCACCGCCGGCACGCTGCCGAGGGTCAGCCAACCGGTGATGGCCCAGTCGATGTTCTTGTTCTTTCTATGGACGAGCACGCCACTGGATTTGGTAATGGCCGCGTACAACAGGTCGGTGCCCACCGCCGTTGCAGGGTTGATGCCGAACCACAGCAGAATCGGCGTCATCAACGAACCGCCGCCGACACCGGTCATGCCGACAATAAAACCCACCACCAGCCCGGCAATCACCAGGCCGAAATTTGCCAATTCCATTAAGACGTCCAGAAAAACGACAGGAAAAATCTGGTCCGCAGCATAGCGATTTTTCTTATAACCACCTATATCGATACGGTCTATCGTTATGCCTTTCGATCACACCGCAGGTCCATTGTGGGAGCGAGCCTGCTCGTTCCCACAGGGATGATGTAGTGATTAGAAGATCAATGCACCCGCCGCCCCGGCTTGAAGCTGTGATGGCTATTGATCCACACCGTGGCCAATGCGATCAGCGACAGGATCAGCAGCGCCCACGGAAACGACATTGCCCCCGCCCGATCCAGCAGCAACCCGCCAAATAATCCGCCGCAGGCGATCGCCACGTTCCATGACGTGGTGAGCATCGCCTGCACCACGTCGACATGGTCACCTGCAGAATCCGCCGCCGCTGTCAGCAGCAGCGTCGCCGAGCCACCAAACGACAAGCCCCATACCGCCATGCAGCCATAAATCAGCCACGGCGACGGCGAAATCAGCGCCAATACCAACGCTGTTAAGGCAATCA
Organism: Pseudomonas sp. N40(2020); assembly: GCF_014472415.1. Classification (GTDB taxonomy): domain Bacteria; phylum Pseudomonadota; class Gammaproteobacteria; order Pseudomonadales; family Pseudomonadaceae; genus Aquipseudomonas. Next base: position 192,940 of record NZ_JACSZV010000005.1, on the reverse strand, counting down.
CCGCAAGGCTGATCAGCGTCAGCCAACGCAACCAGCGATCCACCAGCATGCCGATGATCCAGATCCCCACGAGCGAACACAGGCCGAACACCAGCAGCACCAGATCAACGCGCTCGGCCAGCCCGGCCTGCATCAGAAACGGTGAAATGTAGGTGTAAAGAATGTTATGCCCGAGCATCCACGTCAGCACCACGAACAGCACCGGTCGCACACCTGGCAGGCGCAGAGACTCGAGCAATGGCAGGCGTTCTTCGTTGTTCTGCCCCGGACGATCCGGCACCGCGATGACGATCCACGCCGCCAGCACCAAGGCCAGCGCCGACATGATCCCGAACGAGGCGCGCCAGCCGATCAGATTGCCCAGCCACGTCCCCGCCGGCGTGCCCAGCGACAACGCCACCGGTGTGCCGAGCATGGCAATCGCCAGCGCCCGCCCCTGTTGATGCACCGGCACGATGCCGCGCGCGTAGCCGGCCATGATCCCCCACGACAGCCCCGCCGCCATCCCGGCAAGAAATCGCGAAGCCAGGGTCAGGCCGTAATGGCTGGAAAACGTAGTGATGGTGTTGAACAACAGAAAGCCGCCCACCGTCATCAGCAGCACGCGCCGCCGAGGCCAGCCGCGCGTGGCGACGGTCAGCGGAATCGCCGCGACAATCGAACCCAGCGCATACAGCGTCACCAGTTGCCCGGCGAGCACTTCGCTGACGTTAAGCCCGGCGCCGATTTGCGGCAGCAGGCCGGCCGGGAGGGTTTCGGTGAGGATAGCGATGAAGCCGGTCATGGCAAAGGCCAGCAACGCGGCATAGGGCAGTTTGTCCGCGCGGGCGGCGCAGTCGAGTCGAGTGAAATCGGCGCTTGCGGGGTCAGTCATGACGGGTGCAGCTCCCTTTGAGTCAAATATGACGAAGGATTGTATACAAATAATCCGCCCGCCACTCTAACCGACTCGACTTACTGCACCGGCAAAAAATTCAGAAACAGCAGACTTTGCGCGTAATTCAGGCCAATGCGCCGGTAGCGCTCATCGAGCATTTGCGTAAGCAGATCAAGGCGCGCCACCACTTTGCCAAACTCCGTGGCGAAACTCAGGTTGCTGCCCTCCTCCGAAATCTCATTGGAGAACAGCAGCGGCTGGCCTTCCTTGTTCTGGCGCTGGGACAGAATCCACGTGGCTTTTTCGATGTTGCGCGCGGCGTTGTGAACGAACGTCGGGTTGATCGCGTCAGTCATGTAGAACTCGACGCGATTGCCATGGGCGGTGACCAACATGCTGCCGATGGCATAGATGAACGCGCCGACCCGATCACCGAGAAACTCCGGGCTCATCGCATAACTGAGCGCAGCCAGATCCTTGCGCCCGCCCAGCACCGGCAACGGTTGCTGCTGCTCGATGGCCAGGCGTACCTGCTTCACCGCGGCGTGGATATTGAGGAAGCCGGATTTGCGCAGCTCTTCGGGGTTGCGCAGGTACAACTTGCCCATCAACCGATAAAGACTGTTGAGGTTGTCGCGCATCGCCAGCGTGGCCATGCGGTCGACGCTGGTCTGCAGGAATTCCTGCGGTTGACCGTCACGAATCTGAGCGATGAAACCATTGCCGTCCTGATGCGTGCAGCCGCTGACAAACAGCGACGACAGACAGGCCAGCAACAGGCACGGGCGATGAACAACACGGGCGATCAGGTGAAAAGCTCTCGGCATGAATTCTCGAACAGGCACATTCCTGTGCGGCGGGAGTCACCGCATCCTGGCCATGGATAGAGCCGCCAATTGCTGAAAAGTGCAGTGTCCGCGTGGTTTCCCGACCTTCGGCAACCATTTAGTCCGACTTTATTTTTGCAATAAACGTTTAATCCGCTATAAATTCTGATTCACGCCTCAATTAGCATGACTATTAACCTGTTTTGAAAACAACAACAAAAAGGAAGGTCAACCATGCTTCAATCCCGTCACTTGCTCTCCGGCCTCGGACTGTCCCTGATGATCGCCACCCTTTCCGCCAATGCGGCGGGCCTGACCGCCGAACACAAAGCCTTCGGCAAAACCAATGACGGCACGCCCGTCGAGCAATACATCCTGCGCAACAGCCACGGCATGCAAGCCACTGTCATCACCTACGGCGCGACCCTGCAATCGCTGTTGGTGCCGGACAAACAAGGCAAAGCCGCCGACGTGGTGCTCGGTTTCGACGATGTGCAGGGCTACCAGAAAGGCACCGCGTACTTCGGCGCGACCATCGGCCGTTTCGGCAATCGCCTGGCCGACGGCGCTTTTGAACTCGACGGCAAGCGCTATCAAGTGCCACAGAACGACAAGTCCAACGCCTTGCACGGCGGCACCCAGGGCTTCGATAAAAAGGTCTGGAAAGCGCAGGAAACCAAAGACAAGGACTCAGTCGGCGTGACCCTGACCTATCTGTCGGCGGACGGTGAAATGGGCTTCCCAGGCAATCTCACCACCGAAGTGACCTATCGCCTGACCGACAGCAACGAACTGCGCATCGACTACAAGGCCAGCACCGACAAACCGACCGTGCTCAACCTGACCAACCACAGCTACTTCAACCTCGCGGGCGCCGGCAATGGCGACATTCTCAAACAGGTCGCGACCCTGCACGCCAGCCATTACACCCCGGTCACCGGCAAGCTGATCCCGACCGGCGAACTGGCGCCGGTGGCAGGGACACCGATGGATTTCACCAAGCCAACGGCAATTGGTACGCACATCAAGGCGGATCACCCGCAGTTGAAATTCGCCGAGCCTAAACAGGGCGGTTTCGATTTCAACTGGGCGCTGGATACCAAGAATGACGTGAGCAAAGTCGCCGCCGAGGTCAGTGATCCACAGTCCGGCCGGCATTTGCAGTTGTTCACCAGCGAACCGGGCGTGCAGTTCTACACCAGCAACTTCCTCGATGGCACCGTCAAGGGCAAGGGTGGCAAGGTTTATCCGCACTGGGGCGCGTTTACCCTGGAGACGCAGCACTATCCTGACTCACCGAATCAGCCGAACTTCCCGAGCACGCGGCTGGATCCGGGGCAGGCTTATACACAAAGCGTCGTCTTGAAGTTCTCTGCCAAGTAAAAAGCTCAAGATCAAAAGATCGCAGCCTGCGGAAACTCCTACAGGTGATCGTTCCCACGCTCCGCGTGGGAACGCCGCCCGGGACGCTCCGCGTCCCAACAGCGGACGCAGAGCGTCCATTGAGGCATTACCACGCAGAGCGTGGGAACGATCTTCACACTCCTGCTGCCCACTAAAGGTATCGACCGTTTCAGAAAGGAGGTTTGAATGCGTACCCTTGAATTGGCCGGCGTGCAGGTTCCGGTGATTGGCCAGGGCACTTGGCGCATGGGTGAAGACCGTTCGGCGCACAAGCGTGAAGTCACCGCGCTGCGCACTGGCATCGAGCTGGGCATGACCCTGATCGACAGCGCTGAAATGTATGCCGAGGGTGGTGCCGAAACCGTGGTTGGCGAAGCCATTGCCGGCCTGCGTGATCAAGTGTTTCTGGTCAGCAAGGTCTACCCGCACAACGCCAGCCGCAAAGGTATTCCGCTAGCCTGCGAGCGCAGTCTGCGCCGGCTCGATACCGATTACATCGACCTCTATTTGTTGCATTGGCGCGGCCAGTATCCGCTGGAAGAAACCGTCGAGGCGTTCGAACGTCTGCGCGAGGACGGCAAGATCGGCCGTTGGGGCGTGTCGAACTTCGATGTTGATGACCTTGAAGAACTGGCGTCACCGGCCTGCGCGACCAATCAGGTGCTCTTCAACCTGGAAGAACGCGGTGTCGAATTCGACCTGCTGCCGTGGTGCCAGCAGCAACGTATGCCGTTGATGGCGTACTGTCCGATCGGTCAGGGCGGCGCGATGCTGGCTGATCCGGTGTTGAAACAGATTGCCGCTCGTCACAACGCGACCCCGGCACAGGTTTCGCTGGCGTGGATTCTGCGTCAGGATGGCGTAATTGCGATTCCCAAAGCTGTGCGGCCGGAACACGTGCAACTCAATGCACAAGCGGCGCAGTTGCAACTGGAGGCCGGGGATCTGGCAGCGCTGGACCAGGCGTTTCACGCGCCAAAGCGCAAGCAGCGGCTGGCCATGGTCTGAGCCACCGCCGACTGGCAGAGGGCTTCGCGATGAGAAGCACTGATCAGTACGACCCGTTCAATCTGCAACGTTTTATCCAGGCACAGGACCCGGTTTTCGAACGGGTCCAGCGCGAACTCGACGAGGGCCGCAAGCGCAGCCACTGGATGTGGTTTGTCTTCCCGCAATTCGCAGGCCTGGGCGGCAGTGAGATGTCCCGGCGCTTCGCCATCGGTTCGGCCGAGGAAGCTCAGACCTATCTGGATCATCCCTTGCTCGGCGCACGATTGCGCGCCTGCACGCAGCTTGTGCTGAATGTGCGAGAGCGTTCGATTGCCGAGATTTTCGGCCATCCCGATGACCTGAAACTTCACTCCTCAATGACGCTGTTCGCCCAGTTCGCTGCTGAAGACAGCTTGTTCAACCAGGCACTTGAGCGCTACTTCCACGGCATCCTTGATGAGTGGACGTTGCAACTGCTGGACTCAAAACAGGCCCAGTTGTCCCCCGATCAGGGTTGAGAAGTCGTCGTCGACAAACGGCAGGATCGCATCCGCCACCGGTTGCAGTTGCCGGGTGATGTAGTGGTCGTAGTCGATGGTGGATCGCCGCACTTCCAGCGGTTCGGGGCCGGCCAGGGTAATCACGTAGCTGATCCAGCCACCGTTCTGGTACTGCCGCGGTCGTCCGTGCTGCGCGTTGTAATCATCGGCCAGCCGCGCCGCGCGCACGTGGGGCGGAACATTGCGCTCGTAATCGTCGAGGGTGCGGCGCAGGCGTTTGCGATAGATCAGTCGATCATCGAATTCACCCGCCAGGGTTTTGCGCACGTAGTCACGCACATAATCCTGATAAGGCTTGCGCTGGAAGATCCGCTCGTACAGTTCCTGCTGAAATTGCCGGGCCAAAAGCGACCAGTCGGTGCGCACGGTTTCCAGGCCTTTGTAGACCATTTCTTCGATACCGTCGGCGCGTGTCACCAGACCGGCGTAGCGCTTCTTGCTGCCCTCCTCCGCGCCACGAATGGTCGGCATCAGAAAGCGTTTGTAGTGTATTTCGAACTGCAATTCGAGGGCGCTTTCCAGCCCGTATTCGTCACGCACATGCTCACGCCACCAGTCGTTGACGTGTTTGACCAGCGCATGGCCGATGGCCGCTGCTTCTTCCTGCCCGTGGGGACGACGCAGCCAGACGAAGGTCGAGTCGGTGTCACCGTAGATCACCGCGTGGCCCTGCTCTTCAATCAACTTGCGCGTGCGCAGCATGATCTCGTGGCCGCGCAGAGTGATCGACGACGCCAACCGTGTATCAAAGAACCGGCAACCGCTGGAGCCGAGCACGCCATAGAAGGCGTTCATGATGATCTTCAGCGCCTGGGACAGCGGCGCATTGTGTTCGCGCTTGGCGGTCTCGCGGCCCTCGGCGACTCGCGAGACGATGGACGGCAGGCAATGCCGGGTGCGTGAGAATCTGGCACCACGAAAGCCCGGCACGGAGTCGGCATCATCCGGATGCTGCAAGCCTTCGATCAGCCCGACCGGATCAATCAGAAAGGTGCGGATGATCGACGGATAAAGGCTCTTGTAATCGAGCACCAGCACCGATTCGTACAGCCCCGGTCGCGAGTCCATGACAAAGCCGCCGGGGCTGGCCTGCGGCGGATTGGTGCCCAGATTCGGCGCCACGAAACCCTGACGGTGCATCAACGGCATATATAGATGCGTGAACGCCGCCACCGAGCCGCCGCTGCGATCCGCCGGCAGGCCGGTGACGCTGGCGCGCTCCAGCAAAAACGTCAGCAGTTCGGTCTTGACGAAAATCCGCGTGACCAGTTCGCAGTCCTTGAGGTTGTACTTGGCCAGCGCCGGTTTGTCCTCGGCGAACATGCGGTTGATCTCATCCATGCGCTGGTACGGGTTGTCGATCGACTTGCCTTCGCCAAGCAAGGTCTGCGCGACGTTTTCCAGACTGAACGAAGGGAAACTCCAGGTCGCCGAACGCAGCGACTCAATGCCGTCGATGATCAGGCGCCCCGCCGCCGAGGCGAAGTAATGGTTGCGGCTGCCGTGTTCGCGCCACTGCATCTCTTCACCGCCACGGCCGATTTTCAACGGTACGCCGAGGCGCCGCGCGTGTTCGTGGAGGATGCGCAGATCGAACTGCACGACGTTCCAGCCGATGATCGCGTCGGGGTCATGACGGGCGAACCAATCGTTGAGCTTCTTCAGGATGACCGTGCGTGAGTCGCAGTATTCAAGGTCGAAGTCGACGATGCTGGCGTCACCGTTCGGCGCGCCGAGCATGTACACCTGACGCTCGCCGCAGCCTTCAAGAGCGATGGAGTACAACTCGCCGGTTTCGGTGGTTTCGATGTCCAGCGAGACCAGTCGCAGCTTTGGCCGATACTCGGGGTCGGGTTTGAGGTGGGCGTTGAGCAATGTGCCGTCGGCATCGGAGGTGCCGCTGAACAACACCGGTGCGGTGATGAAACGCTCCATCAGATAGCGTTCCGGCGGGCGCACATCGGCCTCGAAAACATCGACGCCGTGGCGGTTGAGCGCGGTTTCCAGACGCATCAACTGGCCGTGTTGCTGGCAATACAGGCCGAGCACCGGGCGATGTTCGAAATCCTGCAGGGCCAAGGGGCGCAGTTCGACGTTCTTTTCGTCATGCAGCAGGCGCTCGGCGGCTGCGCGCTGCTCGGCGGGGATAAACGCCACCGACGGCTGATGCGGCAGGCGCACGCGGCGCGGCCCGGCGTCGGTCGCCAGCCAGAACTCGACTTCGGTGCCGGCCGGCGTATCGCGCCAATGCCGGGTCAGGACGAAGCCCTGCTGTAAATCCACCACTGCGACCTCGGGAAATTGAATCTGGCAGGCATTCTACGCGGCATCGCGCGGGATGACCCTCGTGAAAAATCTCGCGCAGACAATTAAAAAAACGGCAAATGACGTTTTTTGCGTGTTATCTGCCGCTTTGCCACCTTGCCCTGAACGCCAGCGTCTACGATGCTTGGATAACAACGACAACACCTGAGTAACTGCCATGAAGACCGTCGCCCAACTGCTCAAGCTCAAAGATCAGAAAAATCAGGAAGTGCACCAGATCAAGCCTGATCACATGGTGCTCGAAGCACTGATGAAGATGGCCGAGAAAAACGTCGGCGCCTTGCTGGTCGTAGAAGACGACAATGTGGTCGGCATCATCAGTGAACGCGATTACGCGCGCAAACTGGTGCTGCATGGCCGCTCTTCAGTCGGCACGCCGGTACGCGACATCATGGTTGCCAACGTGATCACGGTGGATACCCACCAGACTGTCGACACTTGCCTGGGCATCATGTCCGACAAACGCCTGCGCCACTTGCCGGTGGTGGAGAACGGCAAATTGATCGGCCTGCTGTCGATTGGTGACCTGGTCAAGGAAGCGATTGCCGAACAGGCGGAGTTGATCAAACAGTTGGAGCAGTATATTCGCGGGGAATAAACCTGACCGCGATCGTTCCCATGCTCCGCGTGGGAACGATCAGAGGAAAGCTCAGGCTGGCCAATGCCGGGCGAAGACAGGCGCCAGCACCGGATGCCGGTCAATGCGTTGTAGCCACGCATAGAAACCAGGCCGCGTCTGGCGCAGATGCTCGCGGCTCCCCGCCCAACGTGTCACCACAGCTGCCAGCACATCCAGCGCCCCCGGAGTTTCATCGTCCAGGTACAGCTCGGCGGAAAACTGGTCGGCAAACACCTCCCAACTCCAGTGCAGACGCTCGCGGGCGCCGGCGATCAGGTTCTGCCGCGACGCTTCGTCGGGCATCAGCAGCCAGCGCTCGGGGTAGTCGATGACGCCAATGGCCGCGTAGCAATTGCTGACGATGTACACGAGGCCGCGAATCGCCTGGTCACGCTCGTCTGCCTTGGCCGGCAACAATCCTGACTTGGGAAACGTCAGGCCCAAATGAATCAGAATCGCCGCGCTCTCGGTGACCGCACTGCCATCGGGCAGTTGCAGGGTCGGGATCTGTTTCAGTGGATTGAGTTGCGCCAACGCTTCGGCGGCTTCGGTACTGGCTTCAATATCAATGAAGCGATAAGCGATCTGACACAGCTCCAGCGCGGCTTCAATAGCGGCGGCGCCTGAGTTGCGATGTCCGTAGAGCTGATACATAACCCCTCCTCAATCCCGACAGGCATCTGGTGTAGCCCTATTTATAGCTGGTGTATCCGATTTGGCACGTTTTTCCCATGCACTCGCCACTTGCGAATTCAAACCTCGCAAAACAGCGCTGGCGGTGCCCATCCCGCACCAAGAGCAATCATCGAACGCTATCCGCGTTCTTGTAAGGTGCGATACCGAACCAAAAGTTCGTGTATCCGAGCTGGCAACAAGGAGTTCACCGCGTGAATCTTCAATCGCTCTGCCGCATCACTGTCCGTTTGCGCTTATCCGCCCAACGCCGAGTTCAACAGAACAGCCCCGGCGCCCTGCGTATTTACTTTATTACCTGAATCAAGCGACCACGTACTGTGTTCGGCGCTGAGTTATGCGCCGACGGTAGCGTGTTATTTATTTTTTAAATACAACACCCAACAGGCAGTGCATTAATGAACGACAGCTGGATTGTCGAACAATAGCTAATTAACTGTTTGCCCGTGCACCAAAACCGTTCTTGGATTTGCAACTAACCCAAACTTGAAGCATTGATTTCATTTAAACAAAAACAAGGAACATCGCCTGTGAACCGCTAAAACATTGACCCGCACCAAATCAGTCCGCCCTGCACCACCAAGTGCCTTGGCGGGCATGAGAGCAGCCGCTCTGTCTCGCCCTTCAGCGTGATATAGCGTTAAGTCTGACTCGCCCTTGAAAAAGCCTCTGCATTCGGGCTGATGGAGACTTATGCGCGACGAAAAAATCCGCCAGCCCCTAAAACTTATATAAATGCGACATGGGTAACATCGCTGAAATAACCCAAGTACATTTCAGCAACATTTGGCACAGCGGTTGCAAAATGAAATACGGACACTTTAACCAACTGCGACCTGTAGGAGCTGCCGAAGGCTGCGATCTTTTGATCTCGATCTTAAAAGCAAAGATCGCAGCCTTCGGCAGCTCCTACATAGAACAACACCAGGGAATGGATGATGAACACTCGAAGTCGATGGCTCTAAGCCAGTAACGGCACACAAGCCTTATTCAATTGATAGTTCAACTATCGGCTTGCGCACACCTTAAAGAAAGTTGCACCCACCCACTCGAACATGACGCACATGTTCGGACGGCACCTTATTGCCCTTCATCAACCCGAGGGAGCTTTAATGAACGATGCGGTAAAGCACAAGACCCTGCCGGGGCCGTTACGGGAAGCGCCGCTCCCGCCGGTATCCGGCAGGCCGGCCTTTAAAGCCAATACCTCGCAGCCCGGCGGGTTGAACAAACAGCAAATGGTTCTGTTGATTGCCGTGTCGGCGCTGATACATGGCGGTGCGTAGTGGTTTTTTCAGCAGACCCGACCCGAGCCACTGCCCACGCCGCCGCAGATTCCGGAAATGACCGTCGAGCTGACCAGCCCGACGCCACCCGCACCGCCCACTCCGGAACCACCGCCGCCACCACCGCCTCCACCGCCGCCCGAACCCGAGCAACCGGTGGAAGACGAGGACGCGGTCAAACCGCCGCCAAAACCGGTGGAGAAGCCCAAGCCAATCGAAAAACCGAAACCGGTGGAAAAACCCAAACCGGTGAAAAAGGTCGAGCCGCCAAAAGCCCCACCCGCTCCGGCACAACCGGCCGCTCCTGCGGCGCCAGCAAAACCGAGCGCGCCACCGGCACCTGCGGCTGCACCCGGCCCGGTGAAAGAGTCGGCAGCGATTTCCGGCCTCGCCAGCCTCGGCAACCCGCCGCCGGAATACCCGTCGCTGGCGCTGCGGCGTAACTGGGAAGGCAGCGTGGTGCTGCGCATTCAGGTGTTGGCCAACGGTCGCGCAGGTTCGGTGACGGTGACCAAGTCCAGCGGCAAGGCGCAACTGGACGAAGCTGCGGTCGCCGCCGTGAAGAACTGGAAGTTTATTCCGGCCAAGCGCGGTGACACGCCGATTGACGGCTTCGCCACCCAGACCATCGATTTCAAATTGCCGCAATAACGGCACAACCCACGAACTCACAACCGATTTAATGCAAGCGAGGTGTAGCCATGAACGATTCACTGTCTTCGATGATTGTCCCCGGTGTGCTTTGGGGCCTGGTGCTGTTTTCCCTGGTCAGCTGGGCGATCCTGCTGGTCAAGTCGGCGCAATACCTGCGCCAGAAAGCCCAGAACAAACAGTTCAGCAAAGCCTTCTGGGGCGCGCCGGATCTGCTCACCGCCGCCGAACACGCCAGCCAATACCCAGGCTCACTGGCGCGCATCGCCAGCAGCGGTTTCGAAGCGCTGCTGGTGGAAGAATCGCCGCGCACCACGCAACAACTTGCGCACACCATCAACCGTTCCGATCGCCTGGAACGCAACCTGCGCCAGCAGATCCAGAAAGAACGCCGCTCGCTGGAAAACGGTCAGGCGATCCTCGCCAGTATCGGCAGCACCGCGCCGTTCATTGGCCTGTTCGGCACCGTTTGGGGAATCATGGAAGCCCTGCAAAGCATCGGCGAAACCGGCTCGGCCAGCCTTGAAGCGGTCGCCGGCCCCATCGGCCACGCGCTGATCGCCACCGGCGTGGGGATCGCCGTCGCGGTGCCGGCGGTGCTGATTTACAACTTCTTCCTGCGTCGTCTGAAACTCGCTTCGGCGGACATGGATGACTTCGCCCACGACTTCGACGCCCTCGCCTCGCGCAGTGCGTTTTCCATCAGCCGTCAGGCCATTGCCAGCAAAACCACGGCCGCCGTGCGGGAGGCCAGCTGATGTCTTTCTCCACTCAAGACAGCGATGAAGTACTCAGCGAAATGAACGTCACGCCACTGGTGGACGTGATGCTTGTGCTGCTGGTGGTGTTCATCGTCACCGCGCCGCTGATGACCAATGCAATCAAAGTGAACCTGCCGAAAACCGACGCCGTCGCCCCCGCCGAAAAGAAAGACCCGGTGGTGGTCAGCGTCGACCAGGACGGCAAGTTCTATCTGGCCAAGACCGAACTGGCACCGGAATCACTGGAGGCCAGCCTCAAGGAGGTCAAGGCCAAGGACGCCGAAGTGCGCGTCCAGCTTCAGGCCGACTCCGCCGTCAATTACGGCCAGGTAGCCAAGGCCATGGCGTCCATCGAACGCTCAGGCATTACCAAAATTTCGGTGATGACCACCCACTGAGTGCGGTGCCGGGCGCGCATTGAGAAACACGCCCGGCACCGCTGAAGCATCCCGTCGCAATCAGCCGACCGAAAAACGCAGCGCGTCTTCGGAGGGGATCGGCTTGCTTGAAGAAAGTGGTTTTCCGCACGCGGTATCACCGAAAGCGGAGCAATGAGGGGCTCACAAGGCCAATTCGATAACGTCTAACAAAGTCGGAAACAACCATGCTGATGAACACTCCACGCTTCACGCTCAAACCATTGGTGGCCACGATTTCTCGCCATCGTTTTGTTCCGCTGTATCTGGTGGCCATGGGGATGGGCGCCGGGACCGTGCAAGCGGCGGAGGACGATAATGCTGTCGTCCCGGCCGCCGCCGCAGTGGTTGCGCCGACCACGCAACTGCAACGGGTGGAAGTGACCGGCTCGGCGATTCGCCGAGTCGATGCGGAGACGGCGGTGCCGATCACCATTCTCAAGGCCGATGAGCTGCGCAAACAGGGCGTGACCAGCACCGCCGAGCTGGTGCAACGCATCACCGGCAGCCAGTCGATCAACAACAGTGCAGGCTCGGTCGGCGCGGCCACGGGTGGCGCATCGTTCGCCGACATGCGCGGTATCGGCGCGAACAAGACGCTGGTGTTGCTCAACGGTCGACGGCTGGCCAACAACGCCTTGTCGGGTACCAACTCGGCCGGCGGCGCGGTGGATCTGAACATGATCCCGTTTGCCGCCATCGAGCGTGTGGAAGTGCTGCGTGACGGCGCATCGGCGCTGTACGGCACCGACGCCATCGGCGGCGTGATCAACTTCATCACCAAGAAATCCCTGACTGACGGCCAGCTCACCCTCGGCGGCGAAACCCCGACCCACAGCGGCGGCGGTGCGACCAAGGACATGAGCGCCAGTTGGGGTTACGGCGATCTGGAAGAAGACCGCTTCAACGTGCTCGGCGTGTTCAACTACAACAAGCAGCAGAACCTCGACGCCAATGACCGCTCCTTCGCCAGCGACTACGCGCCCGGTCGCGGTCTCGATCAGACCTCCGGCACCGCGTTCCCTGGCAACTACAGCCAGAACGGCAACGCCACCAACCCGCTGGCCAACAGCAATTGCAACGGCCCCAACCTGATCGCCCGTGATGGCCTGTGCCGCTTCAGCACCCGCGAATACATCGACCTGGTGCCACAAACCGAGAAGACTTCGTTCTTCGGCAAGACCACCGGCAAACTGGGCGACGATCACAACGTCAACCTCGAATACTTCTGGTCGCGCAACAACAACGCCACGTCCATCGGCCCTGCTCCGCTCACCGGTCTGAGCCTGGATTCCTCGTCGCCCTACTACCCCGGCAACGGCATCACCCCGGCGCCGACCGATTTCGCCCTCGACCCGACGCAACCGGTCGACGTCAACTGGCGCGAAACGGCAGCAGGCCCGCGTGAATCGAAAGACCAGAACACCAGCCAGCGCTTCCTGCTGAGTTTCGACGGCCTGGTTGGCGGCTGGGATTACAACGTCGGCGCCTCGTACAACCAGAACAAAATCGTCTCCAGCGTCACCAGCGGTTATGTCAGCGATCAGGCGATGATCGATGGTCTGGCCAGCGGTTTGCTCAATCCGTTCGGCCCGCAGTCGGCCGCTGGTCAGCAGTACATCGATAACGCCGCCTACCACGGCGCCTACTCCACCGCTGTCGGTCGGGTCGCCGGGTTTGACGGGCGCATCAGCCGCGAAATCGGCGACTGGTTCGGTGCCGGCCCTTCCGGTCTGGCACTGGGTGGCGAGTACCGCAAAGAGAAATTCCACCAGGACTTCGAGCAGTTTGCCGGTGACATCCAGAGCCTCGGTATCGACCCGGCCGGCAGCGTCGAAGGCGACCGCAGCGTAAAAGCCGCGTATGCCGAGATCAACGTGCCGGTGCTCGACAGTCTCGAATTGTCTGCCGCCGTGCGCCACGACAAATACAGCGACTTCGGCAGCACCACCAACCCGAAATACTCGTTCCGTTATCAGCCGCTCAAAGAGCTCGTGGTGCGTGGTGCGTACAGCGAAGGTTTCCGTGCGCCGTCGCTCTACGAACTGTATTCACCGCGCAGCATCACGTTCACCCAGGGTTACTACAACGACCCGGCGCTGTGTACCGGCGGAGTGGTGCAACCGGGCGGCAACGGCGGGCGTGATTGCGGTCAGCAGTTCCTGAACCAGATTGGCGGCAACGAGGATCTGGCCCCGGAGAAGGCGCGCAACGTGACACTGGGCTTTGTTTATCAGCCGATCAGCAACCTGTCGGTGGGTCTGGATTTCTGGTGGATTCACATTTCCAACCAGATCCAGCCATTCCCGGAATCCACCGTGTTTGATCAGGCCGGCAGCTACCCGGATCGCTTCGTGCGCAACGCCGATGGCACGCTCAACTACATCGTCACCGGCAACGCCAACCTCGGCATCGTCGAAACCAACGGTGTCGACGTGTCGCTGGACTATCGCTTCCCGAACACGCCGTACGGTCAGTTCGGTCTCGGGCTGCAAGGCACCTACGTGGACGAGTACGACTTCCAGAGCACCATCAAAGGCCCGTTCACCGACAAGGTCGGCGACTTTCAGGGTGACGGCGTGATCGCTCGCTGGAAGCACAACCTGACCGGCAGCTGGACCTTCGGCGCGGCGCGGGCGGCGCTGACCAACCGCTTCACCACCGGTTACAACGACTACGACCGCGACACCCATGCGCGCGTGGCGTCGTATTCGGTGTGGGATCTGTCGGCCGGTTACACCTTCAACAAGGTGCTGGATGTCGATGCCGGGTTGAAGAACGTGTTCGACCGCAACCCACCGTTCTCCAACCAGGCCTACAACTTCCAGAGCGGCTATGACCCGCGCTACACCGATCCGCTGGGCCGCACGTTGTTTGCGCGGATGACCTATCACTTCTAACTGAGAGCACCGTAAAACCCTGTGGGAGCCGGCTTGCCAGCGATGGCGGCAAGTCAGTGACGTAAATGTTGACTGACACACCGCTATCGCTGGCAAGCCAGCTCCCACAGGTAAGTACGTGACCTTCGCCTTCCCAGGGATTCAGGAGTGATTTCATGAAATTCATGCGCAACATGGCTGCGCTGCTTTTTGGCAGTGCACTGCTGTGCAATGCCGCCCATGCGCTGGCCGTCGGCACTTACGCAATGACGGTGTACGGCGAGGCGCCGAAATACCCGGCGGGTTTCCAGCATTTCGATTTCGTCGATCCCAAGGCGCCCAAGGGCGGTTCGCTCAGCCGTGCGTCGATGGAGATCGGTCAGTACAACTACATCGCGCCCTATGCCGATCAGGGTATTTCCGTGGTGCAGGTCAATGACTGGGTGTATTCGCCGCTGGCGTTCCGTTCGCTGGATGAGCCCTACACCGTCTACGGCCTGGTCGCCCAGCAGATGGAGCGCGATCCCGAAGGCCTCTGGGTGCGTTTCACCCTCAACCCCAAGGCCCGCTTCGCCGACGGCACGCCGATCACTGCCGAAGACGTGCGCTACACCTTCAACCTGCTGATGACCAAGGGCAGCCTGAGCTATCGCCAGCAATACGCCGACGTGCAGGACGCGTTGATCGAGAGTCCGCAACAGATTCGCTTCACCTTCAAGAACAACCTCAACCGCACCTTGGCGCTGGATCTGGCGACGATGCGCGTGGTGCCAGAGCACTGGTGGAAGACACGCGACTTCGCCAACGGTGGCGGTTTCGAGCCGCCGCTGGGCAGCGGCCCTTACCGCGTGAGCAAGGTCGATGCCGGGCGCAGCATCAGTTTCGAGCGTGATCCGGACTGGTGGGGCAAAGACCTGCCGGTCAGCCGCGGCATGTACAACTTCGACAACCTGACGATCAATTTCTATGGCGACACCGACGTCGCTCGCCAGCTATTGCAAGCCGGCGCATTCGACTACAACCGCGAATTTTCTTCTTCCGGATACGTCGTCGGCTACGACAGCCCGGCACTGCGCGACGGACGCTTGCAGCAGTCGATCCTCGCACCGGAAAAACCCACCGCCGCTCAGGGCTTCGTGTTCAACCTGCAGAACCCGATCTTCCAGGATCGTCGCGTGCGTCAGGCGATCAGCCTGTTGTGGGATTTCGAGTGGACCAACAAACAGATGATGCGCGGCTTCTACGTGCGGCAGAACAGCTTCTGGCCGAAGAGTGAAATGGCCGCAACCGCCCTGCCAGACGCCGAGGAATTGAAGATCCTCGAACCGCTGCGCGGGCAGATCCCCGATGAAGTGTTCACCACGGTTTATCAGGCACCCAAAACCGATGGCAGCGGCTACATCCGCGACAAGCAACTGCAAGCGTTGAAGCTGCTGGCCGAGGCAGGGTGGACGGCGAAAAACAATCGGCTGGTCAACGCGGCCGGCGAACCGTTGGAGTTCACCTTTCTCGACGGTCAGGGCGGTTTCGACCGCATGCTGCTGCCGTTCAAACGCACCCTCGCGCAGATCGGCATCACCCTCAATTTGCGCCGCATCGACTCGGCGCAATACGTCAACCGGCTCAACGCCCGGGACTACGACATGATCGTCACCAGTTTCCCGCGCAGTGGCGATCCGATCGTCTCCCCCGGCCGCGAGCTTTACAGCCTTTACGCCTCGCAAAGTGCCACGCAAGTCGGCAGTTCCAATTCGATGGTGTTGGCCAACCCGGCTGTGGATCAACTGATCGACGGCCTCGTCCAGGCCAATACCCGCGACGCCATGGTGCATTACGCCCGCGCCCTCGATCGGGTGCTGCAATGGGGTTACTACATGATTCCCAACTACTACTCCAAAGGCACGCCGACGGTGTACCAGAACCGTTTCGGCATGCCGGCGCAGCAGCCACTGTACAACGAAGGTCTGGAAACCTGGTGGGAGGTTTCGGCCAAGCCGTTGACCACGCAACAGATGAACGCCCAGCTCGCGGGGGGCCAGTGACATGCTGCGTTATCTGAGTCGACGCTTGCTGCTGATCATCCCCACGCTGCTGTGCATTCTGGTGGTCAATTTCCTTATCGTGCAGGCCGCGCCGGGTGGCCCGGTGGAACAAGCCATCGCCCGCCTGCAGGGCTTCGGCGGGCACAGCATGGGCGGCGGTGGCGAGGTCGCCGCGATTGGTGGCGCCGGGCGCAGCAGCCGTGGCCTCGACCCAGCGCTGATCGAGGAAATCAAACACCACTACGGTTTCGACAAACCCCTGCATGAACGCCTGTGGCTGATGCTGAAAAACTACGCGCAGCTGGATCTGGGCAGCAGTTTCTTTCGCGGCGCCAAGGTCACTGACTTGATCGCGCAGAAGTTGCCGGTGTCGTTGTCGCTGGGGCTGTGGGCGACGCTGATCACTTACCTGATTTCCATTCCGCTGGGCATTCGCAAGGCCATCAAGAACGGCAGCGCCTTCGACGTCTGGAGCAGCACGGCGATCATCGTTGGTTATGCGATGCCGGCGTTTCTCTTTGCAATCCTGCTGATCGTGGTGTTCGCCGGCGGCAGTTACGTCAACTGGTTTCCGGTGCAGGGCCTGGTCTCGGACAACTTCGACAGCCTCAGCACCTTGGGCAAGGTCGGCGACTACCTCTGGCATTTGGTGCTGCCGGTGACAGCGCTGGTGATCGGCGGCTTTGCCACGCTGACCATCCTGACCAAAAACAGCTTCCTCAACGAGATCAGCCGTCAGTACGTGATCACCGCGCGGGCCAAAGGGTTGACTGAGCGCCGCGTGCTCTACGGCCATGTGTTTCGCAACGCCATGCTGCTGGTGGTAGCCGGTGTGCCGTCGGCGCTGATCGAGGTGTTTTTCGCCGGTTCCCTGTTGATCGAAACCATCTTCAACCTCGACGGCCTCGGCCGCATGAGCTACGAAGCGGCAGTGTCGCGCGACTACCCGGTGGTGTTCGGCGCGCTGTTTCTGTTCACCCTGTTCGGCCTGCTGATCAAGCTGATCGGCGACCTCTGCTACACCCTGCTCGACCCGCGCATCGACTTCTCGGCGAGGACTGCCTGATGTTCACACTTTCTCCTCTGGGTCAGCGCCGTGTCGCTCAGTTCAAAGCCAACCGGCGCGGGCGCTGGTCGCTGTGGCTGTTTATCGGCCTGTGCCTGATTTGCCTCGGCGGTGAGTTGATCGCCAATGACAAGCCGCTGGTGATCCGCTACCACAACGCCTTGTATTTCCCGATCCTCAGCGATTACCTGGAAACCGATTTCGGCGGTGAACTGCCGTTCCAACCGGATTACGCCAGCAACTATGTGCACAAGCTGATCGAGGATCAGGGCGGCTGGATGCTGTTCCCGCCGATCCCGTTCAGTTACGACACGGTCAATTACGACCTCGCCGAACCGGCGCCGAGTCCACCCTCCTCCAGCAATTGGCTGGGCACCGACGATCAGGCGCGGGACGTCTTGGCGCGAGTGATATTCGGCACGCGGATTTCGATTCTGTTTGCGCTGATCCTCACCGGCATCAGTGCGCTAATCGGCATCGTTGCCGGGGCGTTGCAGGGCTATTACGGCGGTTGGGTTGATCTGCTCGGGCAACGGGTGCTGGAGATCTGGTCGGGGTTGCCGGTGCTGTATCTGCTGATCATTTTGTCCGGTTTCGTCTCGCCGAGTTTCTGGTGGTTGCTGGGGATCATGGCGTTGTTTTCGTGGCTGGCGCTGGTCGACGTGGTGCGTGCCGAGTTCTTGCGTGGGCGCAATCTGGAATACGTCAAAGCCGCGCGGGCCTTGGGCCTGACCGACAGCGAGCTGATGCGCCGGCACATCCTGCCCAACGCAATGACCTCCACCCTCACCTACCTGCCGTTCATTCTGACCGGCGCCATCGCCACCCTCACCGCGCTGGACTTTCTCGGTTTCGGCATGCCGGCCGGCACCGCGTCGCTGGGCGAGTTGATCGGCCAGGCCAAGCGCAATCTGCAAGCGCCGTGGCTGGGGCTAACGGCGTTTTTTGCCTTGGCGCTGATTCTGTCGTTGTTGGTTTTCATCGGTGAAGCCTGCCGTGATGCCTTTGATCCGAGGAGCTGACATGAAAGACCATTTGATCGAGATCCGCGACCTGCGTGTCGCTTTCGCCGGGCAGGAAGTGGTGCACGGTTTGAACCTCGATATCCGCCGCGGCGAGTGCCTGGCGCTGGTGGGTGAATCCGGTTCGGGCAAGTCGGTGACGGCGCATTCGATCTTGCGTTTGTTGCCCGGCAAAACCGTCAGCAGCAGTGGCTCGATTCGCTACAACGGGGTCGACTTGCTGCACGCCAGTGAACAGCAAATGCGTGGTTTGCGCGGCAACCGGATTGCGATGATTTTCCAGGAGCCGATGACCTCGCTGAACCCGCTGCACACCGTCGAAAGACAGGTCAGCGAAGTGCTGGAAATTCACAAGGGCTTGAAGGGCCGCGCCGCCCGTGCGCGTACCTTGGAGCTGCTGGAACTGGTCGGCATTCGCCAACCCTTACAGCGCTTGAAAGCCTATCCACATCAACTCTCCGGCGGCCAGCGGCAACGGGTGATGATCGCCATGGCGCTGGCCAACGAGCCGGAACTGTTGATCGCCGACGAGCCGACCACGGCGCTGGACGTGACCGTGCAGCAGAAGATTCTTGAGCTGTTGATCGAATTGCAGCAGCGGCTGGGCATGTCGTTGCTGCTGATCAGCCATGACCTCAACCTGGTAAGACGCATCGCCCAGCGGGTGTGCGTGATGCGCCACGGCGAGATCGTCGAGCAGGCCGATTGCGAAGCATTGTTTCGCGCGCCGCAGCACCCTTACAGCCGCTTGCTGATCGAGGCAGAGCCCAGCGGCGCGCCGGTGCCGAGCTTGTACGAGCACAACTTGCTGGAAGTCGATGACCTGAAGGTGTGGTTCCCGTTGCCCAAGGCTTTGTTCAGTCGGCAGCAGGAGTACATCAAAGCGGTGGATGGCGTGAGCTTCAGCCTGCAACGGGGCAAGACATTGGGCATTGTCGGGGAGTCGGGTTCGGGCAAGTCGACACTGGGTCAGGCAATCCTGCGGCTGGTGGAATCGGAGGGCAATATCCGTTTCGGCAACAAGCAACTGAGTCTGCTTAATCAGCGTTTGATGCGGCCGTTGCGGCGGCAGATTCAAGTGGTGTTTCAGGACCCGTTCGGCAGCCTCAGCCCACGGATGTCGGTGCAGCAGATCATCGCCGAGGGTTTGCTGACCCACGGCATCGGCACCGAGACCGAGCGCGAGGCAGCGGTGATTCGGGTGCTCGAAGAAGTCGGGCTGGATCCGCAAAGTCGTCATCGATATCCCCATGAGTTCTCCGGCGGCCAGCGTCAGCGCATTTCCATCGCCCGCGCATTGGTGCTGGAACCGGCGCTGATTCTGCTCGATGAACCGACCTCGGCACTGGATCGCACGGTGCAAAAGCAAGTGGTGGAGTTGTTGCGGCAATTGCAGATCAAGCATGGGCTGACGTATTTGTTCATCAGCCATGATCTGGCGGTGGTGCATGCCCTGGCCCACGACTTGATGGTGATCAAGGATGGCAAAGTCGTGGAACAGGGCTCGTCGCGGGCGATCTTTGCGGCGCCGCAGCATCCGTACACGCAAGAACTCCTGAAAGCATCGGGATTGGTGGTTTCCCGCCCAATCGCCGAACTCGTGTAGGAGCTGCCGCAGGCTGCGATCTTTTGATCTTGCTTTTTAAAGGATCAAAGTCAAAAGATCGCAGCCTGCGGCAGCTCCTACAGGGGATTTGCGGGGTTTGACATTTATTTTTCGGGCACTGCATCCAATCGGCTCCGCCATGGGTAGTCCCTGTAACAGCCCTCCTTGGCTGCCAGCGATCTACCCTTTTCGGAGAAAACACTGATGAACGCCACACAGCTGATTTGCTTCACCGGTTTGCTTGCAGCCTCCTCGGCAACGTTCGCCCAAAGCAGCTACCCCGACACCATCAAAGTCCCGGACGGCCACAAGATCGCGCTGGAAACCACCGGGGTCGGCGAGATCACCTACGAATGCCGCGACAAGCCCAATATGGCCGGGCAGACCGAGTGGACCTTCGTCGGCCCCAAAGCGGTGCTCAATGATCGCAGTGGCAAGCAGGTCGGCACTTACTTCGGCCCACCGGCCACCTGGCAGGCCAAGGACGGTTCGAAAGTCACCGGCACGCAACTGGCGGTAGCGCCGTCGAGCCCGGGCAACCTGCCCTATCAACTGGTCAAGGCCAACCCTGCAGAAGGCAAAGGCGCGATGACCGGCGTGAGCTACATCCAGCGTGTCGCGCTCAAGGGCGGCGTGGCGCCGAGCAGTGAATGCACGGCGGCGAACAAGGGTAAGCAGGAAGTGGTGAAGTACCAGGCGGATTACATTTTCTGGGCGGCGAACTGACTTTCAGCGCCCACACAAATTCCCTGTAGGAGTGAGCCTGCTCGCGATGGCGGTGTGTCAGCCAATATCTGCTCCATTGACACACCGCCATCGCGAGCAGGCTCACTCCTACAAGGGAATCGTGTGGCCTGGATGTTTGGGGAATGTGAGCTAGATTGCACTGCATGTCCTTACCCGAAACTGAATTCGATTACGAAGCCCGTCTCGCTGCCTGTGCCCGCGGCGAGCGGTCGGCCCTGCGCGATTTGTATGTGCAGGAAGGCCCGCGCCTGCTCGGCGTGGCCAAACGGCTGGTACGCGACACGGCACTGGCGGAGGACATCGTCCATGAGGCCTTCATCAAGATCTGGAACGGCGCGGCAGGGTTTGATCCGACGCGAGGTTCGGCGCGTGGCTGGATGTTCACCGTGACCCGGCACCTGGCGTTGAACCTGCTGCGTAATCAGGCTCGGGAAACACCGTTCAGCGAAGATCATGAAATGCCCACGCACGACGATGACGGCTTCGATGTCCAGGCGCATTCGGCGCGCATTCACCGCTGCCTGGAACAACTCGATCCTCAACGCCGAAGCTGCATCATTCATGCGTATGTCGACGGCTACAGCCATGCGCAGATTTCCGCGCGCCTCGACACGCCGCTGGGCACCGTCAAAGCGTGGATCAAACGCAGCCTCAACGCCTTGCGGGAGTGCATGGGATGACCACTGAATCGGAACGCGATGAGCTGGCCAGCGAATATGTACTCGGCACGCTCTCGGCTGAAGATCGCGCCGACGTTCAACGGCGCCTGCCGACTGATCCTGAACTGCGTGCTGCAGTGGATGTCTGGGAACGACGCCTGCTGGACCTCACCGACCTCGCCGAGCCGCAACAGCCATCCCCCCTGTTGTGGCCGCGAATTGAGCGCAGTGTCGAACGACTTACGCAAAAAGTATCCAGCCCGGCGCAAACCTCCTGGTGGAATCTGCTGCCGCTGTGGCGCGGTTTGAGTGCTGCCGGGTTAGCCGCAACGTTGATATTGGGTTCAATCCTGCTGACCCAGACCACGCCGAAGCCGAGTTATCTGGTGGTGCTGGTCGCGCCGCAGGACAAGGCCCCGGGCTGGGTGATTCAGGCCAGCAACTCACATGAGATTCAATTGATACCGCTGGGCGTAGTCGAGGTGCCGGCGGACAAGGCGCTGGAATTCTGGACTAAGGCCGATGGCTGGCAAGGGCCTGTGTCGCTGGGGCTGGTCAAGCCCGGGCAGGCGCTGAAGGTTGAATTGGATAAGTTGCCGCCACTGCAACCCAATCAGCTGTTCGAGCTGACGCTGGAAGGCGCCAACGGCTCGCCGATCGGCAAACCGACCGGGCCGATTCAGGCCATCGGGCGCGCGGTGAAGGTGCTGTGAGGCTCTAAGCTGCGGGCTCTGTCAATCATCAGCGGCGTCGATGTTCACAATCACAGCAATGAAGTTCTCATAAAAAATCTCCGGCGTAACATCTGCTCCATACCAACCAATAACACCCCGGAGCACACCATCATGAAACGCCAAACTCTTCTCAGCATCGCATTCTCGGTTTTCGCAGTTAACGCTTTTGCCGCTACTCCAGCACACACGATGATCGCTGAAGGTGGCTCCGACAAATTGATCGAAAGCCGTCTGGCTGAAGGTGGTGCGGATCGTCTGATCGAACGCCGCGTTGCTGAAGGTGGTGCAGATCGTCTGATCGAACGCCGCGTTGCTGAAGGTGGTGCAGATCGTCTGATCGAACGCCGTGTTGCTGAAGGTGGTGCGGATCGTCTGAACGAACTGCGCAACGCTTGAATGAATGGCGTCATCGCAACAACCCAGAAAAACCCGGCTCCCCTCAGCCGGGTTTTTTATGCCTGCAACAATCAGCCACCCTTGGCCATGCAGCGTTTGTAACGCTCATCCACGCGTTTGGCGAACCACGCGGTGGTCAGTTTTCGGGTGATTTTCGGACTCTGCAGCACGATCCCTGGCAGCACCGCACGCGGCAATGACTTGCCTTCGGCCTTCTCCGCCAACTCGAATACCCGTTGATAGAGTTTGGTCTCTTCGAATTCCAGGGTTTTGCCCTTCTCCAGTTGATCGCGAATGGTCGGATTGCGCATGCCCAACGACTTGCCGAGGGTGCGTACCGCCAGTTCCGTGCCGCCGGGCATGATCGAGTCGTAGCGGATCAAGTCGCCGTCCAGCGCCAACGGGATACCCGACGCGCGACTGACCGCGTTCTGGAACGCCGCGTTGCGGCTGGCGTACCAACCGGCGTTGAAGTCGGCGAAACGATAGAGCGGCTCGCGGTAACTCACCGGGTAACCGAGCAGATGCGCGATGCCGAAATACATCCCACCACGACGGCTGAACACCTCGCGGCGGATGGTGCCGTCGACCGGGTACGGATAATCCTTGGCGTGCTGTTCGGCAAACTCGATGCTGACCTGCATCGGTCCGCCGGTATGCACCGGATTGAAGCCGCCGAACAGTGTGCGACCCATCGGCACCCTGCCGATGAAGTCATCAAAAATCGCACTCAACTCCTTTTCGCTGCGCGCGCTGCTCAGGCGTTCGCTGTAGCTCTTGCCGTTGGTCGAACGCACTTGCAGGGCGCCGCTGACCAACAGGCTGGGGATATGGACTTTGGCGGCGCGGCGGTCGATTTCATCGCGAGCGATTTTGCCCAGACCGGGCACGGTGGGGTCGGCCTGAAAGGTGGATTCCTGTTCGGCAACGGCCAATACCGAGCACAGGTTTTGTGTGGTCGGGCTGATGCCTTGTGCAGCGAACGCGGCGTAGATATCGGTGGCCCAGCCTTGGCGATCGGCGGTTTTGGCGGGCATCAGGCGCACGATCTCGGCCTTCACTTCAGCCGGTGGGCGTGGGGCGGGTTCGCCGCTGCGCTGGCTGGCGCAACCGGCCAGTACGAGCATTGCGGCGAGGGTGATCAGTAATCGAGGGGTGTGCATGTTGCTCCATCCAGTCCGTTGAGCCGGGTTCACCATACGACCAATGGTGTAGCGCAGGCTAGGACTGCGCCGCTCCAGAGCTGTTCCCCTGCTTTTTAATCGTGATGACAAACTGATTGCAAAACGTTACTGAGAAAACCTATCATTTGCACCTGGAGTCGCATTTGCGCAAGGAGTTCCGCGCCGTCTTAACCTTTTCTCACCGGCCGTGCGCCTCCAGGTACGAAACATGCCCGCTTCAGCCCGACTTGCCGTCCCGTTCCGCCCGACGCTTCTCGCCCTGCTGTGCTCCCTGACTGTCACTGCCCATGCCGCTGAAGAAGACGGCAAAGAACTGCTGCTGGACAACGTCAACATCAACGCCCAGGCCCCAGCGCCAAACGCCTTGCCACCGGTTTATTCCGGTGGTCAGGTCGCTCGTGGCGGCCAATTGGGCGTGTTGGGTAATCAGGACATGATGGACGTACCCTTCAGTGCCGCGTCCTACACCGAGCAACTGATTCAGGACCAGCAAGCCGAAAACGTCGCTGACGTGCTGCTCAATGATTCGTCGGTGCGCCAGGCGTCCGGCTTTTCCAACCAGTCGCAAGTCTTCATGATCCGTGGCCTGCCGCTGAACGGCGACGACATTTCCTATAACGGCCTGTACGGCGTACTGCCACGGCAGATCATTTCCACTGACGCCCTGGAGCGCGTGGAAGTGTTCAAAGGCCCCAACGCCTTCATCAACGGCGTGACCCCGACCGGCTCCGGCATCGGTGGCGGCGTCAACCTGCAGCCAAAGCGCGCCGGCGACGTGCCGCTGCGCCGCTACACCACCGACATCAACAGCGAAGGCCGCATCGGTCATCACTTCGACATCGGCCAGCGTTTCGGTGAAGACAACCGCTTCGGCGCACGGATCAACCTGTCCCAGCGCGAAGGCGATACCGGCATTGATCACGAGAACCAGCGTTCGAAACTGTTTGCCATCGGCCTCGACTATCGCGGCGATGCGCTACGAATTTCCGGCGACTTCGCCTATCAGAAAGAGCGCGTCAACGGTGGCCGCAACTCGGTCAACCTCGGCACCGCCACGCACATTCCGGATGCGCCATCAGCCGACACCAACTACGCGCCGAAATGGGGCTACACCGACATCGAAGACACCTTCGGCATGCTCCGCGCCGAGTACGACCTGAACGACAACTGGACCGCATACGCCGCTGGCGGCGCCAAGCACACTCGTGAAGTCGGGCGCTATAACTCGACCACGCTGGTCGGCAATAACGGTGCATCGTTCACCACCGGCTCGTTCATTCCCCACGATGAAGACAACACCAGTGTGATGGCCGGCCTTAACGGTAAATTCAACACCGGCCCGGTCAGCCACAAGCTCAATTTCGGCCTGACCGGCATCTGGGCCGAACAGCGCAGCGCCTATGATTTTGACTTGACCAAATACGCCAACAACATCTATCACCCGGTACAGACCCCGTCGCCGGTCGGCAACTTTTCCGGTGGCGACCTGAATGACCCGGGCATCGTCGGCAAGACCTTCAACCGCAGCCTCGCGATCTCCGACACTCTCGGTTTCTTCGATGATCGCCTGCTGATCACCGCCGGCCTGCGTCGTCAGCAATTGGTCGTGCAAGGTTACGGTTACGCCAGCTATGGCAGCGGCCCGCGCTTTTCGAGCTACGATGAGTCGATCACCACGCCGGTGTACGGCATCGTATTCAAGCCGTGGGAGCACGTTTCGTTCTACGCCAACCACATCGAAGGCCTGGCCCAGGGCCCGACTTCGCCGACCAGCTCCGGTGGCTTTCGCGTGACCAATGGCAACGAAGTCTACGCACCGGCCCGTTCCAAGCAGACCGAGGCCGGGGTGAAAGTCGACATGGGCACTTACGGCGCGAGCCTGGGTGTGTACCGCATCGAGCAGCCGAGCGACGGCTACTGTGAAATCGACAGCGCCACCACGTGCACCTACGTGCGTGAAGGCGAGCAGATCAACAAAGGCGTGGAAATGAACGTGTTCGGCGAGCCAATCAATGGTCTGCGCCTGATCAGCGGCCTGACCCTCATGGACACCGAACTGAAGAACACCCTGAACGGCGCCAACGACGGCAACCGTGCCATCGGCGTGCCGACCTTCCAGTTCAACGCCGGCGTGGATTGGGATGTACCCGGCCTGCAAGGCGTCGCGCTGAATGCGCGGATGCTGCTCACCGGCGGCCAATACGCCGACGCGGCGAACAACCTCAGCCTGCCGACCTGGAACCGCTTCGACGCGGGTGCGCGTTATGCCTTCAAGGTCTCGGAAAAAGACGTGACCTTGCGTCTGGGCGTGGAGAACCTGGCGAACAAGAAGTACTGGGAATCGGCTCAGGGCGGTTATCTGACGCAAGGTGAGCCGCGGGTGGCGAAGTTGTCGGGCACCATCGACTTCTAAACAACGCCGCAGCATGAAAAAGGCCTCGCAGCTTCACGGTTGCGGGGCCTTTTTGGGTTTTGTGGCGCTTGATAAGGCCACTTCGCGAGCAGGCTCGCTCCCACAGGGGACTGTATTCCAAAGTGGGAGCGAGCCTGCTCGCGAAGACGGCCGGGCCTGGCCACCCTCTCCTTCTGATCCATACTTGCTCCACAGCAAACGGAGGACAGGCCCATGAACCGCAGCGACGTCCTGATCATCGGCGCCGGCCCCACCGGACTCGTTCTGGCCTTGTGGCTGAGCAAACTGGGCGTTCAGGTGCGCATCATCGACAAGACTTCTGCCCCCGGCACCACCTCCCGGGCATTGGCGGTGCAGGCGCGAACCCTGGAGCTGTATCGGCAACTGGATCTGGCCGACACCATTGTGCGCAACGGCCATCGCGTGGCGGCAGCAAACTTCTGGGTCAACGGCAAACCCGTCGCGCAATTGCCGCTCAACCGCATCGGCGAAGGCCTGACGCCTTACTCTTTCGTCGAAATCTTCCCGCAGGATGAGCATGAACGGCTATTGATCGAACGCCTCGAAGACTATGGCGTCAGCGTCGAACGCAACACCACGCTGGAGAGTTTCGCGGAAACCGGCGACGGCCTCACCGCGCATTTGCGTCTGCCCGATGGCGAGCAGGAAATCTGCCAGGCCTGTTACCTGGCTGGTTGCGATGGCGCGCGATCGGTGGTGCGTAAAAACCTCGACACCGAATTCCCCGGCGGGACCTATCAGCAGATTTTCTACGTGGCAGATGTGCAGGCCAGCGGCCCGGCGCTCAATGGCGAGTTGCATCTGGATCTGGACGAAGCGGACTTTCTCGCGGTGTTCCCACTGGCGGGCGAAGGCCGTGCACGACTGATCGGCACCGTGCGCGACGAACGCACGGATCGCGTCGAAACCCTGGAATTCTCTGACGTCAGCAGCCGCGCCATCGAGCACCTGAAAGTCCATATCGAAGACGTGCATTGGTTTTCCACCTACCGCGTGCATCACCGCGTGGCTGAGCATTTTCGCAGTGGCCGCGCTTTTTTGCTCGGCGACGCGGCGCACGTGCACAGCCCGGCGGGCGGCCAGGGCATGAACACCGGTATCGGTGACGCGATCAATCTGGCGTGGAAACTCGCCGCCGTGCTCAGCGGCGCTGCCGAGGCCAGACTGCTCGACACTTACGAAACCGAGCGCATCGCGTTTGCCCGGCGACTGGTCTCGACCACCGACAAAGTCTTCAGTTTTGTCACCGCTGAGGGGCGCATGGCCGATCTGCTGCGCATGCGGCTTGCACCGTTTCTGATCCCGAAAATGGCCGCGTTCGAGACGAGTCGCGAATTTCTCTTTCGCACCGTATCGCAGGTCACCCTCAACTATCGCGGCATGCCGCTCAGCCAAGGCACGGCCGGCCAAGTCCACGGCGGTGATCGCTTGCCGTGGGCGCATGACGGTGAAGGGGATAATTATGAGCCGCTACGCCAACCGTGCTGGCAGGTGCATGTGTACGGCGACACCAGCGACGAGATGATCGCTTGGTGCGTTGAGCATCATTTGCCGCTGCATGTGTTCGACTGGCGCCCGGCGTTTGAAACGGCGGGGTTGGGGCGCAACGGCTTTTATCTGTTGCGCCCGGATACCTATGTGGCGATTGCCGATAACAGCGCCGATCCGAAGGTGATCGAGCGCTATTTTCGCGATCACGGGATCAGGCCATTCCTCCCCTGCCCCTGACACACCACAAAACCCTGTAGGAGTGCAGTGCTGTTTAGATCCCGGCCAGCGCCAGGTCCATCGCAAAGTAAGTGAAGATCAGATCCGCACCCGCGCGCTTGATCGCCCCAAGGCTTTCACGCACCACACGATCTTCATCAATCGCCCCGGCTTGTGCGCCGAACTTGATCATCGCGTACTCGCCGCTGACCTGATACGCCGCCAGCGGCAGGTTCGAGGCTTCGCGGATGTCGCGGATGATGTCCAGATACGCGCCGGCCGGTTTGACCATCAGCGCATCGGCGCCTTCCTGTTCGTCCAGCAGCGATTCGCGCAGGGCTTCGCGGCGGTTCATCGGGTTCATCTGGTAGCTTTTGCGGTCGCCCTTGAGCGCGCTGCCACCGGCCTCGCGGAACGGGCCGTAAAGTGCGGAGGCGAATTTGGTCGAGTAGGCCATGATCGGAATCTGGGTGAAACCGGCGGCATCGAGTGCCTGGCGAATCGCTCGCACCTGACCGTCCATCGCCGCCGACGGTGCAATCACATCTGCGCCCGCCCGCGCCGCTGCCACGGCTTGTTTGCCAAGGTTGACCAAGGTCTGATCGTTGTCGACTTCATGGTTGTGCATCACGCCGCAGTGGCCGTGATCGGTGTATTCGCAGAAGCAGGTGTCGGACATCACGATCATTTCCGGCACGGCATCCTTGGCGATGCGCGACATGCGCGAGACCAGACCGTTTTCGCGCCAGGTATCGCTGCCGTTGCTGTCCAGATGGTGGGACACGCCGAAGGTCATCACCGACTTGACGCCGGCGCGGGCGTAGCGCTCGATCTCGCTGGCCAGTTTGCGCTCGGGAATGCGCATCACACCGGGCATGCTCTTGATCGGCACGAAGTCATCGATTTCTTCCTCGACGAAAATCGGCAGCACCAGATCGTTCAGGCTGAACTCGGTTTCCTGGAACAGACTGCGCAGGCTCGCATTGCGGCGCAGACGGCGGGGACGTGCTTCGGGGAACTGACTGGACATGGGGCCTTCCTGAAACCTGCAGATGAGACGAAAGTCGTAGGGGGCGAAGCTTATGCCTTGCGGGGGTTGAGGTACAAACCTGGATCAATCAAGAGTGCATTACCGGGGGTGCAATAATCATCGGGGTTACGCTGGCGCGTCTTGCCTTCAGAGAGTCAACTGTCCGTCAATGCAGGTCACCACAGCACCGCCAACCCAGATTTCGTCGCCAAGCCGATTAACCCGAATCCGCCCCGCTCGGCCCATGCTCAAACCCTGACTGACGGTGTAGGAATCTGGCGCCAGCCCTTCGCCGAGTAACCATTGAGCCATCCCGGCATTCAGACTTCCGGTGGCCGGATCCTCGGGCATACCATCCCCGGAAATAAACGCGCGCACCTCAAACTGTGCCTCATCACCCTCGCGCTCAGGATCCCACGGAGCGATGACGCCAACCGCCAGACCGAGCATTTGCGCATGATCCGGTTGCAGGTTCAGCACCTGCTGCCGATCGCGGAGCATCACGGCCAGCCATCCCGCGCCGTTGTCCACCCATTGCGCACGAACAATGGCGTCGCTGGCAAGGCCAAGACCTCGCTGCACTCGCGCCATAATCTCGGACTCAACCGGCCCCGTCCTTATAAGTGGCGGTGCGAGAAACGCGAGTTCCTTGCCCTCGCGCCGAATCCGCACCAACCCGACGCCGCACTCCTGAATGATCTCGTCGCCTATTGGCGTGCCCCCCGCCTCGAGCCAGGCATGGCAGCTACCGAGCGTTGGATGACCGGCAAACGGCAATTCGTTCAACGTGGTGAAAATCCGCACCCGATAATCGGCGCGAGGATCACGCGGTTCAAGAATGAACGTGGTTTCGCTCAAATTGGTCCATGCGGCAAACGCAGCCATGCGTTCATCGCTCAGGGAGTCGGCGCCAAATACCACAGCCAGCGGATTGCCTTTGAGCGCTATCTGGCTGAAAACGTCGACTTGCTTGAAATCGAATGAACGCATACACAGACCTTTATTGAGGAATAGTCAAACCACGCACCACCGCCGGCCGCGCCAGGAAGCGTTCCAGCACGCGGGTGACATTCGGGAAATTGCTGATGCCGACCAAGTCACCGGCCTCGTAGAAGCCAATCAAATTGCGCACCCACGGAAACGTGGCGATGTCGGCGATGGTGTAGCGCTCGCCCATGATCCAGTCGCGCCCTTCGAGGCGGGTGTCGAGCACCTTGAGCAGGCGTTTGCTTTCGTCGACGTAGCGATCACGCGGACGCTTGTCTTCGTAGTCCTTGCCGGCAAATTTGTTGAAGAAGCCGAGTTGGCCAAACATCGGGCCGATACCGCCCATCTGGAACATCAGCCACTGAATGGTTTCGTAGCGCAGCGCGCCTTCCTGAGCGAGCAATTGCCCGCTCTTGTCGGCCAGATAGATCAGAATCGCGCCGGATTCGAACAGCGGCAACGGTTGGTCTTCAGGGCCGTGGGGGTCGAGGATGGCCGGGATCTTGTTGTTCGGATTCAGCGACAGGAACGCCGGGGACAACTGGTCATTAGTGTCGAAACCGACGCGGTGCGGCTCGTACGGCAGGCCGATCTCTTCGAGCATGATCGAGACTTTGACGCCATTGGGGGTCGGCAAAGAGTAGAGCTGAATCCAGTCTGGGTACTGCGCGGGCCACTTTTGGGTGATCGGGAACGCGGACAGATCGGTCATGGGAAGCATCCAGTCACAAATGAAAGGCCTGAGCATAATCCAGGATCATCCGCTCTAGCTCGGGTTCTTTTCCCGGACGGCCACCTGCTTACTTAATTTCGCAACATCCTGTCGCTAACCTGCGAACAAGCCATTGAGGGTTGCCGATAGAGTGCTGCGCACTTTTGCCGATCGAACCAAACGGCCTCAGAGGACTCTGAGTTATGCCTTTCGCAAGGGAAGCGCAAACGACATGGAAAACACCCGGTGCTGGGAGCCCGCGGTGTAAAGGTTTGTCAGCCTTAACCGAACACGCTGAAGAATTCTTAATTTCATGACGAACCTTATGAGTTTCGCCAAACGCTTCAAACATCGCGCTTATGTGGCCCTGCCCTCCCTGTTGGCGGTCAGCGCGCTGTTTCTGTCGCTGGAATCCAGCGAAAGCCGTGCGCAGCCGGTGGACGGCACGCAGACTCTGGTGTTCCTGCGCCACGCTGAAAAACCCGAGGGCGGTCTCGGCCAGCTCAACTGCCAGGGCCTGAACCGTGCCATCGACCTGTCGACACTGCTACCGGAGAAATTCGGCAAGGCTGACTACGTGTTCGCCGCCAATCCGACGCGCAATGTCGAGGAAGGCGAGCTGGACAATTCCTACAGTTACATTCGCCCGCTGATGACCATCAGCCCGGCCGCGATCAAGCTCGGCCTGCCGGTAAACATCGAGTTCTCGGCCAACGACACCAGCGATCTGGCGCGTGAGCTGCTTGATGACAAGTATCACAACTCGACGATCTACACCGCCTGGTCACACGGCTATCTGCCGGAGCTGATCAACAAGGTGGCGGGCAACGCGGTCGGCGAAAAGCAGAGCATCACCGATGACTGGGCGGGCAACGACTTTGACTCGCTGTATGTGCTGACCCTGACCTGGCACAACGGCAAGGCCAGTCTGCAGAGCCATAGCTACAAGCAGGGGTTGGATAATGGCAAGGAATCTTGCCCGACTTGAGTCATCGGGTGTCTGTTCGGGCCTCATCGCTGGCAAGCCAGCTCCCACAGATATTGAGTGACGCCGCTATTTGGGGGTAACACACATCACTGTGGGAGCTGGCTTGCCAGCGATGAGGCCGCTGGATTTCACATCAAGTTTTCTGACTCACGCGCTGACGCAGATATTCAATAACCGCCCCACGCTCCCCCGCAAACTCGATCCGCCCGCCCTTCTTCTCCCGCTGAAACACATACATCGGGTCGTAATACTCGCGCAGCAACCCCTCGATCCAGCCGCGATGCAGATCCACCGATCCACTACGCACCTGCTCGGCCAACGCCGCTTCCATCAAGCTAAACATGCGCCGATGCCGCTCACCACCGAGGCGCTTCTGTACATTGTTCAGGCTTTCCAGCAAGCGTTCGGAGAACAGCGCGAAACCCTCCTCGCCATGCACCTGCGAAAATTCCGCCGACAAATCCACCACGTAATCACGCAGGATGCGCTCGACACGATCCGCAAAACTGTCCTCCAGCCAGACCATCGGGTACTGCTGCATGCCTTGATACAGCGGCAGTGGCAATGCACAACTGCCGACCACCCGGCTCTCGTCCTCCAGCACAAACTGCCCGATACCGGCATCGCGCTTCTTGAGAATGTCGATGGCCAGACGGTTCTCAAAATCGATATTCGACGGCTGCCCCGTGGCCCGTTTGCCGAAACTGGAGCCGCGATGATTGGCGTGCCCTTCCAGGTCCAGCCCATTGCGCAACTGCACCAGCACTTCGGTCTTGCCCGTACCGGTCATACCGCCGAGCAAGACGAAATCACACTGCGCGATGGCTTGCTCAACGGTATCGATCAGAAAGCTGCGCATCGCCTTGTAACCGCCACCGACGCGCGGATAGTCGATGCCGGCCTCGTCACGCAGCCACTGCTGGGTGATCTGCGAACGCAAGCCACCCCGAAAACAATAGAGATAACCCTCAGGATGGGCCCGGGCAAAATCGGCCCAGGCTTGAATGCGCTCGGCCTTCACCGGCCCGGCCACCATTTGATGTCCCAACTCGATGGCCGCTTGTTGGCCGTGCTGCTTGTAACAGGTGCCGATCTTCTGGCGCTCGACGTCATTCATCAGCGGCAGATTGACCACGCCGGGAAACGCGCCGTGGGCAAATTCAATCGGCGCGCGGGCATCCATCATCGGCCGGTCGTTGACGAAAATGTCGCGGTAATCGGTACAGTCGCGGAGCATCAAATCACCTCGACTGCGTTGCTCTGTCGCTCAACCAATTCGCCGATGGGCGCCAGGTTCAGGCCCAGTTCGGCGGCGACGGCGAGGAACTCGTCATTGCCTTCAGGCGTGACTGCGATGAGCAGGCCGCCGCTGGTTTGCGGGTCGCACAGCACGCGCTTGTGCAACTCCTGCACGCGCCCAACCTTGCTTGCGTAACTGTCGAAATTGCGCAACGTACCGCCGGGCACACAGCCCTGATCGAGGTAATACTCGACGCTGTCCAGACGCGGCACGAGGTCATAACGGATGCGCGCGGTCAGTTGACTGCCATCGGCCATTTCCACCAGATGCCCGAGCAGTCCGAAACCGGTGACGTCGGTCATCGCGGTGACGCCGGCCAGTTTGCCGAAGCGGCTGCCGGGTTTGTTCAACGTGCACATCCAGTCGCGAGCCACGCCAACGTCGCTGTGGCGCAACTTGCCCTTCTTCTCGGCGGTGGTGAGGATGCCGATGCCCAGCGGTTTGGTCAGGTACAGCAAGCAACCAGCGGTGGCGGTGTCGTTGCGCTTCATGTGGCGTTTTTCGACGAGACCGGTCACGGCCAGGCCGAAGATCGGCTCCGGTGCATCGATCGAGTGCCCGCCGGCCAGCGGAATACCTGCGGCGTCGCACACCGCACGCCCGCCGCGAATCACTTCCCGCGCCACTTCCGGCGCCAGTACATTCACCGGCCAGCCGAGGATCGCAATCGCCATCAACGGATCGCCGCCCATGGCGTAGATGTCGCTGATCGCGTTGGTCGCGGCGATACGGCCGAAGTCGAACGGGTCATCGACAATCGGCATGAAAAAATCAGTGGTCGACACAACGCCGCGCTCGGCATCGATCTCATACACCGCCGCGTCATCGCGCGAGGCATTGCCGACCCACAGCTTCGGATCAAGGTTCTGCGCGCCGCTACCGGCCAGAATCACTTCCAGCACCTGCGGAGAAATCTTGCAGCCACAACCGGCACCGTGGCTGTATTGGGTCAGACGAATCGGCTCACTCATCAGGAGGGTCTCTGGCAGGGAATGGGGCGGATTCTAGCAGAGAGCGGAACTTGCAATTTGTCTGGTGACTGTCAAGGCGCCTACGCGAGCAGTCAATGAACACTTCACTGCAAAAGCGCAGAAAGGGCCCTGATGAAAAATCATCTGCCACTGTTAGACGGTTCCTACACCGATTTCACTGGTTACATGTTTGGGCTACGGCGGGTTGCGTCTTTGCCTACAACAACGCCAGAATCGCCCGGCTTGTGTGCCTTGCGGGCTGTGCCTATTGTTTCTCGGTCGCTGAAATACAGCGGTCGGGCTTGGCGGCCCGGAAAGGTGTTGCAGGTTCTGTCATGAAAGTTTCAGGCGCTTATGGGTGCCGGACTCACTTTATGGCGGGTTGCACATGGATTCCTTCGGGGATGCCGATTCACCTTTCTCGGTCCGCCAACCCTGTGCAACCTGCCACCCAATCTGCTTGGCGGCAGATGGGGTCAGTCCATCGATTTGAAAGGTGATTTCACAATGGTCAAAGTTACTCCAAATCCCCCCAGCACCATGTTCATGGTCGCCCCCAACATCGACACCGAATCTCTCCTCGCCAACGCCTGCGAATCATTGGCCTCTGCCAACGTGATGCTGGCCGAATTTGCCGCCGTGCTGAACGGCCACAATCGAAACACCGTGCTGGGCATCGCCCAGATCGTCATGCTCGGTGAACTTGCAGTCAACCGGGCCTTGGACAATATCGATCCGCAACAATAAAGATCAAAAGATCGCAGCCTGCGACAGCACCTACAGGAAAACGCGAATTCCCGTGTAGGAGCTGCCGCAGGCTGCGATCTTTTGCTTTAACCAAAAAAAACCGCCCTTTCGGGCGGCTAAAAGTGCTTCGACCCTAAATCAGAAGCCAAGGCTGAAGCTGACGGTCATCGCGTGATCGTTGTTGTCGTTCGACAGTTGTCCCGAGTAGCCGATTCCGAGTTTGCCGGTCGGGCTGATCTGGAAATCCACGCCGGCTTCGACGATGGCACTGTCCTTGGCAATCGGTACGCCCTGAGTGCTGAACGAGGCGCCGCCGTCGATGAAGGTCAGATCCGCGTCAGGCTTGGTGTCGCCGAAGGCATGCCGCCAGCCGACGGCCGCGCGCGGGGTGAATTGCCCGCCGTTGGCCAAGGTGATGACTTTGCCGGCGCGCAGGCCGAGGGTAGAGAAGGTGATGTCTTGATCGGCATCGGCTTTCAAGCGACCTACTCCGCCTTTTTCCTTGGCCTTGTCGGTGTCGTAGTTGACGTACGCCAGACCGGCGAACGGCTCCAGAGCAATACCGGCGGCGTCGATGGTGTAACCGACTTCGCCGAACACCTGGGCGCTGCGTGCGTCGTAGTTGGCCTCCAAGCGGTCGTTGTAGGTGCCGACGCTGACGTCGCGTTTGGTCTCGATGTCGTGCCAGCTATAAGCCGCGCCGAGACGCACGGCCAGTGCGTCGAACTGCGAGTTGAGGTACGCCGCCAGGTGGTAGCTCTCGACCGTGGCATCCGAACGACGATCATGGGCGTCGAGGTCGCTGCGGGTGTAACCGGCGGCCATGCCCACGCGCCACTGGTCATCGAGCTGCTTGTCGGTGCCGAGCATGAAGCCGCTGAGGTTGCGATCAAGCTTGGCGCTGTTGCTGTCGCCATCCGATTCACCCCAGGCGCCGAGTGCGCGCGCCCAGCCGACCATTTCGCCGGGGCAACCGTTGCTGCTCAGTTGGTTGTCGCTTGGCGCCAGGGCGCGGCGTGGATCATCCGCCGCGCTGCACGAAGGCTGGCGCATGCGATCGTTGACGGCCTCCCGCACGTAGCGCGAATCCTCAAGGATTGCGCTGGCTGTGCTGGCGTGGATTTCGCCGGACAGACTGTCGAAGGCATTGCGTGCACCGGCCACGCTGAGGTTGACGATTTCGTTCTGCAACGCAGCCCCCGCCGCACCGTTACGCGACAACGCCGACGCGGTGTTGCGCTGGTTGCCCGTGGCCGCCACGTCGGCGAACGAGTTGCCGTTGCGGCTGACCGCCAGGGTCACCGAATCGGCACCGTAGACCAGCGAGCTGTTGAGGAAAGCGTACTGCGGCAAATCGGCACTGCTGAAGGTGCCGGTGACACCGCCGCCCGCCGTGATCAGCGAATACACGGTGTTGCCGGTGAACGGTGCGAGCGAATTCACCTGCAAGCCGCCGCCAAGCGCCGCCGTACCGCCGACTGCCAACGGTGTAGCGGTTGGCGAACTGATGGTCAGCGCCAACACACCGGTTGGAGCATTGGTCAGGTTACCGGCGACGCTCAGGGTTCCCGCCTCGCCACCTGACACCACCAGACCGTTGTTGACGATTGAACCGACGCTGCCGTTACCGCTCAGAGCCGCGCCGTTGGCCACGGTGACTTGCCCGCCCAACGAGGCGCGTGCGGCGCGGCTGCCGACTTGCAGTACGCCTTGATCAACCGACACGGTGCCGCTGAACGGATTGTTACCGGTCAACAACAACGTGCCCGCACCGCGTTTGGCCATTGCTCCGATACCGCTGAGCAGACCATTGAACTGACCGTTGGCGCTCTGCTGGAACACCAGCGAAGCGTTGTTGAGAATGTTGCCTTGCAGGCTGCTGGTGTTGCCGATCAGCGTACCGCCACTGACGGTGGTGCCACCGCTGTAAGTGTTGGCGCCGCTCAGTACCAAGGTGCCGGAATCCAGTTTCTCGATACCGCCCGTGCCCACCAGCGGTGTGGAGATTTCCGCACTCGCACCGGCATTGACCCGCACGGGTGCGAGACTGCCGTCGGCACCGTTGACCGGAGTCAGCGTGCCGCCAGCTCCAGGCACAAGGCTGTAACCGTTGGCGAGGAATTGCAGGCCGGTGAAGTTCTGATTGCCCTGGACGGTGACCGTACCGCCCTGCCCACCAAACACCGCGAACTGACCGTTGGACGCCAACGCCTG
This sequence comes from Pseudomonas sp. N40(2020), assembly GCF_014472415.1. Taxonomy (GTDB): domain Bacteria; phylum Pseudomonadota; class Gammaproteobacteria; order Pseudomonadales; family Pseudomonadaceae; genus Aquipseudomonas. Next base: position 156,106 of record NZ_JACSZV010000005.1, on the reverse strand, counting down.
GGTGCCGGTCGGATCGGTCCAGTTGGTGTCCGGCCCCCACACACCGCTGCCGCCCCCGATGCTGCCATCAGGATTGGTGGTGCCGCCGTTCCAGAACTGCACCTCGCCCGGCGTGCCTTGCACCAGCAGATTGATCTGGTTGGCGATGGCGGTTTGCAGGGTCAAGTTGGCCGCCGAGACCGGCAGGCTGCCATAGACCAGACCGTTGTTGGTCAGGCTGCCGCCGTAACTGAACAGTTGATAGACCCCGGTACCGAAGCCGCCGGCGTTGCTGATGTTCAGCGTGCCGTCGAGGGTCAGGTTGCCAGCGACGTTGACCACTGTTGTAGAGCTGGTGGCCGAACCGAGGCTGAAGTCCAGGTCGGTGCCCGAGGACAACGCCAGCGAGCCCACTGACAACGGCGTCGCCGTGCCGCCACCGGCCAGTGTTGCGCCGTCGGCCAGTTGCAGCGCCCCGCCGAGTTGCCCGCCACCGCCGATACTCGCACCGCTGGCGACGTTGACATTGGCGCTGTTGAGCACGCCGTTGATGGTCAATGCGCCGGCCTGCACCGAGGTGTTGCCGGTGAAGGTGTTGTTGCCGGTGAGGAGCAATTCGCCGCTGCCGGTTTTGTTCAGCGTACCGGTGCCGGTGAGGTTGCCGGTGTAGCTGCCGTCAGCATTCTGCTCGAAGGTCAACGCCGCGTTGTTGACGATCGCACCTTGCAGGCTGCTGGTGTCGCCGCGAGTAATGCCACCGTTCAGCGTAGTGCCACCGCTGTAGGTGTTGGCGCCGCTGAGCACGAGGTCACCTGCGCCGTTTTTCACCAGACTGCCAGTGCCGGTCACAGCGCCCAGCAGCGTGGTGTTCTGGGTGCCAGCCAGGGTCAGTTGCGCGCCGAGGTTGATGGCGTTGGCCAGTTGCAGCGCCGAGGTGCTGTCGAGGCTGCCGTTGCCGAGCACACTCAGTGCGCCGCTGCTGATCGCGCTGTTGTTGCCGAGGATCAGCGTGCCGGCGTTGAGCTGAGTGCCACCGCTGTAAGTGTTGCTGCCGTTGAGGGTCAGGCTCGAGGCGCCAGTCTTGATCAGACTGCCGCTGCCGCTGACCACACCGCCGAGGGTCAAGGCGTTGGAGCCAGCGACGTTCAAGCCACCGTTGAGCACCACATCGTTGGCGAGGCTGACGCTGGTGTTGCTGTCCAGCGCGGTGCCGTTGGCCGCCGTCAACACGCCAGTGCCGAGGGCTGCGTTGTTGCCGACCACGATCTTGCCGCCGTTGAGCGCAGTGCCGCCGGTGTAGCCGTTGGCGGCGTTGAGCACCAACGTGCCGGTGTCGTATTTGCCGAGGGTGCCGGCGCCGTTGAGTGCCACGCCGATGGTCGCGGTGGCGTTCGGGTCGACCCGTACCGAGGCGTTGCCGAGTGAACCATTGACCAGATTCAGCGAACCCGCCGTGCCGTTTTGCAGGCTGTAGCCATCGGTGACGAACTGCATGCCAGTGATGGTTTGCGCACCGTTGACGGTCACAGTGCCCGCCGCGCCCTGGAACACCGCGAAGTTGTTGGTCCAGGCCTGATTGGTGGTGCCGTTGACGTCGGTCCAGTCGGTGATGCCAGTTCCCCAGGTGCCGCTGCCGCCATCGACCGAACCGTTGGCGATCAGCTGATTGCCGTCCCAGAACTGCACGGTGACGCCCGGTGCGGTAACCAGCAGATTGATCTGATTGGCCAGCGCGGTTTGCAGAGTCAGATCGCCCGGGGTGACGCTGCCCGGCACGGTGCCGATGAGCATGCCGTTGTCGGTCAGTCCGCCGGTGTAGTTGATCAGGCGATAGACGCCGCTGCCGAAGCCGCCGATGTCGCTGACGTTGAGAGTGCCGTCGAGGGTCAGGTTGCCGCCGACGTTGACCAGCGCATTGCCGCCACCGGACACCGGCGTACCGAGGCCGACGTCGAAGTTGGAGTTGCCGTTGAACACCAGCGAATCCACCGACAAGGTGCTGCCAGTGACACCCGCCAGATGCCCGCCATCGGCCACCGTCACTGCACCGGTCAATGTACCGCCGCCGCCGAGGGTGCCGCCGCTGTTGACCAGCACGTTGCCGCTGGCCAGCGAACCGTTGACCTGCAAGGTGCCGGCGTTGACGTTGGTGTCGCCAGTGAGGGTGTTGTTGCCGGTCAGGGTCAATGTACCGCTGCCCAGCTTGGTCAACCCACCCGGATCGATGCCGTCCCTGAGGACGCCAGCGAATGTGCTGCTCTGGTTGTTGCCTCCGATGCTCAGGGTGTCAAAGTCACCGATACCAACCGTACCGTCACCGGTCAGGCTGCCGATGCTGGTCGAATCGCCGATGTTGAGCGTGGTACCGACGGCAAGATTGACGGCGGCGTTATTCCCCAGCGCGGTGCTGCCGACAGTGTTCAGGCTCCCGGCCAGTACATCGATGAGACCGTTGAAGGTGTTATTGCCGCTCAGTGTCAGGACCGCCAGACCGTTCTTGGTCAACGTACCAGCGCCAGCGATCACGCCGCCCAGCGTCAGGCCGCTGTTACCGGTGATGCTCAAATTGGCATTGACGTTGAAGCTGTTGGCGAGCACCAGCGGTCCGGAGGTGTCGAGGGTCGATGCACCCGCCACGGTCAGTGCGCCGGCACCCAGCGAAGCGCCAGTGCCGAGGGTCACTGTGCCGGCATTCAGCGTGGTGCCACCGCTGAAGGTGTTGATGCCGTTGAGGGTCAGGTTCGACGCGCCATTCTTGATCAGCCCGCCAGCGCCGCTGACGACTCCCGCGAGGGTCAGGTTGTTGCTGCCGGTGTTGCTCAGGTTGGCGTTGAGCACCACGTTGTTGCCCAGGCTCAGCGCACTGTTGCTGTCCAGCGCCGAGGCGCCGGCCACCGTCAAGTTGCCCAGACCCAACGCCGAATTGCTGCCGGCGGTCAGGGTGCCAGCGCTCAGGTTGATGCCGCCGAGGAAGTTGTTATTGCCGCTCAGGGTCAGGTTGGCCGCGCCGTTTTTGGTCAGGCTGCCGGCGCCGTTGATAGTCCCGGCAAGGGTCAGATTCGCCGTGCCGCCGATGCCGAGATTGCCGGCCAGGTTGACCGCGTTGTTTACCGAAACTGCGGTGGCGGCATCCAGCGTGGTGCCGCCCGCCGCGTTCAAGGTGCCCGAACCCAACGCCGCGTTCGACGCCAGAATCAGTCCGCCCGCGTTCAGCGCCACTGGCCCAAGGAAGGCATTGTTGCCGCCGAGGGTCAGGTTGGCCGCGCCGTTTTTGATCAGACCGCCCGTGCCGCCGATCACGCCGTTGAGGGTCAGCGCATTGCTGCCGACCACGGTCAGGTTGCCGTTGAGCGTTGCGGCGTTGCCGAGGGTCACTGCTGCGTTGCTGTCCAGTTGCGTACCGGCATTAGCGGTCAGCGTGCCGCTGCCCAACGCCGTGTTGCTGCCGACGATAATCTTGCCACCGTCCAGTTGCGTGCCGCCGCTGTAGGTGTTGGCGCCGTTGAGCACCAAGGTGCCCGTGTCGAGTTTGTTGAGAATGCCGCTGCCATCGATGTTCACGCCAATGGTGGCGGTCACGCCCGGATCGACCCGCACCGCCGTGGTCCCGCCAGTGCCATTGACGGCGGTTAACTGACCCGCCGTGCCGTTGACCAGGCTGTAACCATCGGTGAGGAACTGCATGCCAGTGACCAACTGCGTGCCGTTAACTGTCACCGTACCCGCCGTGCCCTGGAACACCGCGAAGTCGCCGGCCCAGGGCTGATTGACCAGCCCGTTGGCGTCGGTCCAGTTGGTGCCGACCGCGTTCCAGATGCCGCTGCCGCCATCGACGACGCCGTTGGCAATGGTCTGGCTGCCGTCCCAGTAACGGATGTTGGAGTTCGGTGCCGACACTTGAATGTTGATCTGATTGGCCACCCCGGTCTGCACCACCAGATCGCCGAGCGCGTAACCGACCGGCACGCCGGCAACGTCCAGACCCAGATTGGTCAGGGCACCGGTGTAGTTGAATAGGCGGTATACACCGACACCGAAACCACCGGCATCGGTGACATTGAGATTGCCGTCGAGGGTGAGGTTGCCACCGATATTCATCAGCGAGGCGGTCGAGGGTGTGCCCAGCGCCACATCGACGTTGCTGCCGGCAGCGAGGGTCAGCGCACCGGCGGACAGTTGGTTGCCCGACGACAACGCCAGATGCCCGCCGCTGCTAACGTTCACAGCACCAAGCGCCGACCCGGTACCGGTCAGGGTACCGCCGGTGTTGACGTTGACCTGCGCGCTGGCCAGCGAACCGCTGAGATCCACGGTGCCGCCATTGATGGCGGTGTTGCCGGTAATGCCGTTGATCCCGGTGAGGTTCAACGTGCCCGTGCCGACCTTGATCACGCCACCGCTGCCGCTGAGGCCGCCGTCGAAGGTGCTGGTGACGTTGCCGCCGCCGACGGTCAGCGTGTTGCTGCCGGTGAGCTGCACATTGCCGCTGCCGGTCAGCGCGCCAAGGCTGGCGTCGCTACCCAGATTGAGCCCCGCGCCGGCGCTGATATTCACGCCAGAGGTGTTGCCCAGTGCGTTGGTGTTGAGGGTGGTGACGCTGCCGGACACGATGTTCAGTGCGCCGGTGAAGGTGTTGTTGCCCGCCAGCGTCAGGTCAGACAGACCGTTTTTGGTCAGGCTGCCGGCGCCGTCGATGATGCCGTTGAGGCTCAGGTCATTGTTGCCCGCGACGGTCAGACCGGCGTTCAACGTGATCGCATTGCCGATGCCGAAGGAAGCGCTGTTATCCAGTGTTGCCGCGCCGCCAACAATCAATGCGCCAGTGCCCAAACCGTTGGCGTTGCCGAGAGTCAGGGTGCCGCCGTTGAGGGTGGTGCCGCCGCTGAAGGTGTTGTTGCCGTTGAGTGTCAGATTGGCCGCGCCGTTCTTGATCAGCTCGCCAGTGCCGCTGGTGACGCCGCCGAGGGTCAGGTTCTGCGTGCCGCCGACGGTCAGTGCGGCATTGAGGGCGAATGCGTTGTTCAGCGAAACCAGCGGCGAATTGCTGTCCAGCGTTGCGGCGCCGCCCACGGTCAACGCACCACTGCCCAGCGCCGAACTGTTGCCGACAGTCAGGGTGCCGGCGTTCAGGGTCGTGCCGCCGAGGAAGTTGTTCGCCGCGTTGAGGATCAGATTGGCCGTGCCGTTTTTCACCAGACTGCCGGCGCCGCTGACCAGACCGGTCAGGGTCAGATCGGCCGTGCCGCCGACATTCAAGGCACCGGCCAGGGCCACTGCATTGTTCAGGCTGACGGCGGTGTTGGCGTCCAGCGTCGTGCCTGCCGCCGCGTTCAATGTGCCCGAGCCCAGCGCGGTGTTGCTGCCGACAATCAGCTTGCCGGTGTTCAGTGCGGTGTTGCCGAAATAGGTGTTAGCGCCGTTGAGGGTCAGGTCGGCGGCGCCATTTTTGACCAGTCCGCCGATACCGGCGACCACACCGCCGAGGGTCAACGCATTGGTGCCGCCCAGGGTCAGGGTACCGCCGAGGTTGACGTTGTTGGCCAGTGTCGCTGCGGTGTTGGCATCCAGTGTGGTGCCGTTCGACGCGTTGACGCTGCCCGTGCCCAGCGCAGTGTTGGAACCGACGATCAGTGTGCCGGCGTTCAGCGCCGTGGTGCCGGTGTAGGTATTGGCGCCGTTGAGGGTCAGGCTCGACGCGCCGGTCTTGATCAAACCGTTGCCGCCACTGATCACGCCACCGAGGGTCAGCGCGTTGGCGCCGCCGGCGGTGAGGTTGGCGTTGAGGGTGATCGCGTTGTTCAGCGTCACTGCCGAACTGCTGTTGAGTGTTCCTGCCCCGGCCACGGTCAGTGCGCCCGTGCCGAGTGCCGCGCCGTTGCCGACGGTCAAGCTACCGGCATTCAACGTGGTGCCGCCGGTGAAGGTGTTAGCACCGCTGAGGGTCAGGTTGGCCGCGCCATTCTTGATCAACTGGCCGGCACCGTTGATCACACCGGCAAGGGTCAGGCCGCTGCTGCCGCCGAGGGTCAGGGCGCTGTTGAGGTTGACGTTGTTGTTCAGGCTGACGGCGGTGTTGCTGTCCAGCGTTGCCGTATCGGTGACCGACAAGGCGCCAGTGCCCAATGCCGCATCATTACCGACGGTGAGCGTACCGGCCGTCAGCGTCGTGCCGCCGGTAAAGGTGTTGGCGCCGTTGAGAATCAGGTTGGTGAACCCGCGTTTGGTCAGCCCGCCACTGCCGCTGACCACGCCACCCAAGGTCAGGTTGGCGCTGCCACCGATGTCCAGATTGCCGCCGAGGCTGACAGCGTTGGTCAACGCTACTGCTGTGCTGGCGTCGAGGGTAGTGCCCGCCGCCGTGGTCAATGCGCCGGTGCCCAGCGCGGTATTGGAGCCAACGATCAGCGTCCCGGCATTGAGCGCGGTGCCGCCGGTGAAAGTGTTGTTGCCGCTGAGGGTCAGGTTTGCGGTGCCGTTCTTGATCAGGTTGCCGGCGCCACTGATGACGCCGCTCAGGCCCAGCGCCTGCGTGCCGCCGATGGTCAGATCCGCCGCCAGCGCGATGGCGTTGGCCAGAGTCACGGCAGCGGTCGCATCCAGCGTAGTGCCGGCCGCCGCGTTCAGCGCACCGGTACCGAGCGCGGTGTTGCTGCCGACAAACAGGCTGCCGGCATTCAGCGCGGTATTGCCGCTGTTCGTGTTGTTACCGGTCAGGGTCAGGCTGGCGGTACCGGATTTGGTGATGCCGCCGGTGCCGGACAACATGCCGCCCAGGGTCAGCGCATTGCTGCCGAGCACGTTGAGGGCGCCGGTCATCGCAATGTTATTGGCCAGGGTCACGTTGGCGGTGCTGTCGAGACTGGTGCCAGCAGCGGTGGTCAAAGCGCCGCTGCCCAGCGAATCGTTATTGGTCACCAGCAAGCTGCCGGCGCTCAGGGTGGTGGTGCCGGTATAACCGCTGTTGGCGCCGCTGAGGGTCAGGCTGCCGGTGCCGGTTTTGGTCAGGCCGCTACCGCCGCTGATCAAGCCACCGAGGGTCAGTGCTCCCGTGCCGCCAGCCGTCAATGTGCCGCCGAGGCTGATGGCGTTGGCCAGGCTGATGGTGCCCGGTGCGCTCAGCGTCGTCGCGCCGGTCACGTTGAGGGTGCCGGTACTGAACGCCTGATTGTTGCTGACCTGCACCGTGCCGCCATTGAGCGTGGTGTTACCCAGATAGGTGTTGGCGGCGCTGAGGTTAAGTTGGCTGGAGCCGGTTTTGGTCAGGCCACCGCTGCCGGAGATCACCCCGCTCAACGTGGTGGCGTTGGTGCCTTGCACGGTGACACCACCCGCGCCCAGCGAGATCAGATTACTGATGTTCAACCCGGCGTTGCTCGCCTGCAGAATCCCGCCGTTAGAGGTCAACACACCGCTGCCGAAGGTGGCGTTGTTGTTGAACTGGGCGATACCACCGTTAAGCGTGGTCGCGCCGCTGACCAACGGCCCCTGCAAGGTCCAGGTGCCGCTGTTGATGGTCAGGTTGTTGAAGTTGACATAAGTGGCGCTGGACGCAGTGCCGACACCCGTGATCCCGCCGCCCACGCCAACCGGATTCTGCAGGATCAGGCTGTTGGTGCCGCCCGCGCCGCCGTCGACCGTGCCGGTCGGGGCGAAGGTCAGGTTGATGCCGATCAGCCCACCCAGCCCCACACTGATCTGTACGCCGTCACCCACGTTGACGCTGGAGCCGGTCACCGCCGTGAAGGTATTGGTACTGCTCGCGCCCATCGACACGCCGCCGGTAATCGTGCCGGCGTTGGTAAAGGTGTTGCCCGCCGCCGACGTCTCGAAGGCGATCCGGCCGTTGATGATGCCGGTGCTGCTGTTGGTCATGTTGACTTGTGAGCCACCGTAGACCCCGACCACCGGGGTATCGGCCAAGGTGATTCCGCCCACCGACAGCCCGGTCGAGGTGATGGTGCCGTTGTTGGTGATGCTGGTGGTGCCGGCCGCCGCGTTGTTCACCGCGATGCCCAGGCCGTCGAGGCTGGTCAGATTCAGCCCGAGCAACATGCCCGTCCCGCGGATGATCCCGCTGGCGTTGTTGAGCACGCTGACTGTACTCGTCGCGCCAGTACCGATAAACGCACCGCCGCTCAGTACGGAGACCAGGCCAAGCAACGCCGGATCGATGGTGCCGGAGTTGTTCAGGCTGATGTTGACCCCGGTCAGGTCCATCACGTGGCCGCCCAGGGTCGCGTTCATCTGCGCCCCGCTGTTGACGTTGACCGTCAGTCCGTTGGTGGCGCTGTTGAAGTTGTTGAGAAACAGCGGCAGGCTCGGCACGCCGGTACAGGTCACGGTCGAGCCGGCCGTGGAGCACGTAGCCAGCGCCGGGGTGCTCACGCCCCCCAACAACAGTCCGGCGACGCTCAGGTGCACAGCAAGGGAAAGAGGGGAAAAACGCGAGACGAGTGCGACACCAAACCTTGCTTCCACGGGCGACTCCTTATCGTGGTCAATTCTTCCTTGAAGGCGTGCGAAGCCTGTTTATTCCACACGCGAATCAAGAGCGCGACGGTCATCAGAAAACCGTTGAATGCTCACAACGCTAGTAGACGCCCAGACATGGGGCACGGATTAAATGGTGTTAATACTTTAATACTAGCCGCTCTAGGACGAGGGTTTTGGCCAATAGACACGGAGATTTGAACGCACAACATCGCCCTTGTTGGAGCTGCGGCACGCTGCGATCTTTTGCTTTTGATCTTTAAAGCAAAATCAAAAGATCGCAGCGTGCCGCAGCTCTTACAGTGGCAGCCGGGAGGAGTTGGTATGGCTTATGCAAACGTTTGCGAACCGTCAATCCCGGCATTTTCGCCACACATCCAGTAGGCCCACAGAATCCGGGCCTTGATCCGCAAAAAAGGACTTTGAATGCACGTCGCTTCCGTTTTTCGCGCCCCGTTTGTGCGCACGTTTGCTGTTTCCCTGCTACTGACCGGCGTTACCGGAGTTCTCAGCCACAGCGCGATGGCGCAACCAACGCTCCCCGAAGAATCCGCCCAGGGCGAAACCCTCAGCCCCGAAGCCAGTCCGCCGCAAAAAGGTGCGTACCTGTCGGACTGGTACAACCAGGACCTGACCCTGATCGGCAGCAAAGACATCAGCTTCGGCCCGCAACCGGCGGACGATATCTACCTGGAATACGAGTATTTCGGGCGCAAAGGCCCGTTCGAGCTGTACGGCTACATCGACGTGCCGAAGATCTTCAACATCGGTAACAGCCACGACAAAGGCGTGTGGGACCACGGCTCACCGGTGTTCATGGAGCACGAACCGCGCATCTCCATCGACTACCTCGCCGGCCGCAGCCTGGCCATCGGCCCGTTCAAGGAGTGGTACGTCGCGTTCGACTGGATCTACGACCACGGCAGCCGCAAAGAGAACCGCGCCAACACCCTCTACAGCGGCTTCGGTACCGACATCGACACCCATTCGCGGGTCAACCTGTCGGCCAACTTCTACGGGCGCTACCAGTGGGAAAACTACGGCGCCAGCAACGAGTATTCGTGGGACGGCTACCGTGCGCAGCTCAAGTACATCGTGCCCATCGACAAATTCAGCAACGGCGCCTCGCTGACCTACATCGGCTTCACCAACTTCGATTTCGGCTCCGACATGCACAAGGACAACCCGGCGCGCACCGCCAACGCGACGGTGGCGACCAACGTCTTGCTGTACTCGTTCACCCATTTGCGCTTCACCCTGGTCGGGCGTTATTTCCACAATGGCGGTAACTGGGAAGACGGCAGTGAGTTGAATTTCGGCGACGGCAATTTCCGCGCGCGTTCCAACGGCTGGGGTTACTACGCCGGTATCGGTTATCAGTTCTGAAATCAGGAGATTTTTATGCAAGCAATGATGCGAGTTTCACTGGCCGCTGCCGCCCTGCTCTCTTCCACCGCATGGGCTAGCGATGCGCCAATCCAGCCCAAAGTCGTGCTGATCACCATGTTCGCCCCCGAGGCGCAGCACTGGATCGATCGCCTTGAGCTCAAACAGGAAATCCGCGTGCCGGGCCTGTCCGCCGAGTACCCGAGCATCCGCTGCAACACGCAGCAGGTGTGCCTGCTGACCACCGGCATGGGCCAGACCAACGCGGCAGCCTCTACGCTGGCACTGGCCATGTCGCCGAAATTCGACCTGCGCAAAAGCTACTTCCTGATCGCCGGTATCGCCGGGATCAGCCCCAAACACGGGACCATCGGCACCGCAGCGTGGGCGCACTATCTGGTGGAGTTCGGCACGCAGTGGGAGCTGGATTCCCGTGATGCGCCCTCGACCTGGCCGACCGGCTACATCGGCATCAACACCAAAGGCCCGAACGAAAAACCGCCGCTGGATTACAAGACCGAAGTCTTCGAACTCAATCCGACATTGCAGGCCAAGGCCTTCGCCCTGAGCCACAAGGTCGAACTGAGCGAGAGCAAGGAATCCGCCGCTTGGCGTTTGAAGTACCCGTCAGCGCCCGCCAACCAACCGCCAGTTGTCACCCGTTGCGACACACTGGCGGGCAACACCTGGTTTTCCGGCACACGCCTGAGTGAACGAGCCGAGGTCTGGACCAAATTGCTGACCGACAACAAGGGCGAATACTGCACGACGCAGCAGGAAGACAACTCCACCTACGAAGCCCTGCTGCGCGCCAGCCGTGAAGGACTGGTCGATGTGCAACGCCTGGCAGTGGTGCGCGCCGGCTCCGACTTCGACCGTCCTGAACCGGGTGGTAGTGAAGTGGATAATTTGCTCAAGTATGCCGATCAGGGTGGTTTTGTCCCGGCGCTGGAAAACCTCTATCGCACCGGTAATCCGCTGGTGCAGGAAATCCTCAAAAACTGGTCTGCCTGGGAAAACGGCGTCCCGCAATCCTGAAGTCCTAGCGGAGCAACTGTAGGAGCGAGCCTGCTCGCGATAGCGGTGTTTCAGTCACTCATGCATCAACTGACACTCCGCTATCGCGCAAGTCCCTCGGCCAGCGGTGCTTCGACCAGACCTTGCGGCAACGGCAGCAAGTCTTCATCGAAGAACCGGTCGAACTTTTCCAGCATGGCCGCGCACGCTTCAACGCCGTACAGCAGCGAGTTGATCCCGACCACCGAACCGCCCTTGCGATACAACGCCAGTGCTGGCAACTGCACGTGTCCGTCGACCGGCGCGGCAATGATCGCGATGCGACCGAACGCGGCCAGTGCCGGCACCGGCATTTTCCGCGTGCTGCTCGATATACAAACCACGCGGATACGTGCGCGCCAGCGGCTGAACGAGCACATCGGTGTCACTGAGATCGGGCGGCGCGGCGAGGGCCATGGCGAGCATTCATTGGGGTTGGCGAAGACGCCATGGTAACCAGTGCGTCAGTGCGTCGCCTTTGATAGATACCGTCGGACAATCCGAGTGAATTTTCCCGGTGCGCTGCGATCCTTCTATTACCACAGGGAGGAATACGGGCTTTATGAACAACGCAAAACTCTACGTCATCGAATACACCCTTCACGGCACGCCCAAGTCGTTCATTATCCGCTCGGACAAAATGGACAACGCCGAGGCGTGGCACTGGGCGAGTTGCGACGCGGGCGTGGGTCGAATCCCGCGTTTCGGCCGCGAAAAAGTACAGAAAACCAGCAAACCGATGGCGGAAAAATTCGGTGTGGAAAACGTTATCTGGCGACCGACCAGCTAAGCTTTGCGCAGCGATCGGGATCATTCGGGGGAATGCACAATGAGCCACATCAGCAGTCCGGCGCATCTGGATTACGGCCTGGACACATTGTTCGGACGTATCACCAAAAGTGTCGATTGTGAGGTGGGGCTTGAAGCCGTCGAACATGATCCGTATTGCTTTGCTCTGAGAGTGCCGGCGCCGCTTCCTGAAAATCTTGATCAAGCGAAAACCGTGGTAGTCAGGGTTGAGGGGCGACGATTGCAAGGAACAGTCCGGCATACGGAACGGCTGGAGGATGAAAGTCTGAAACTGGAAGTGGAGCCTGATTAGGCTCCACTTTTTTGTGGGCGGTCGTCAGCCGTGGGCGCATTTACAGGCCTTGCTTGAGCACTCCTCACCGTTTTTGTGATGGTTGGCACAGCCTTCGCAGCAGTAGTGCTTGCCGTGGCGCGCGATCGGATGCTCGCCGAGCTTGCAGTTGCATTTAGTACAGTCACAGTTGCTTTCAGAAGTTACAGGCATGGGACAGACTCCTTCAGTGGTGGTTGTCTGAGGCTTGAAGGGCAAGCCGTAGGAATCAGTGTAGGAGCTGCCGAAGGCTCGGGCCGCGATCGGACGATCTTTTGATTTTGTTTGGGGGTTTGGGGGGCATATCCGTTGCTGCGGTAACGGCTGCTTAGGGTTCCGCCCTTACGGCGGGTCACTTTTTCCAAACGCCGAAAAGGTAACCCAAAAGGCTCTACCCTGACGTACGGCACTTCGCTGAGGCTCAGTGTTCCCTCGCTACGGTGTCCATCCGGGGGCATCGCCTACGGTTTGCTTCGCTGCACCTCCTCTCGATGTGTGCGGCTTCGCCGCACGGCGCTGCGCGCCTACCCCCGGATGAACACCTTCGCTCGGCCTGCCGATGGGCTGAAGAGCAAGATCAAAAGCCAAAGCCAAAGCCAAAGCCAAAGCCAAAGCAGATCAAAAGATCGCAGCCTTCGGCAGCTCCTACAAGGAGTGAGTACACCCCGCACGCGGCGCATGCCGCCCCACTCAACACAATGAGCGCAAGCTCGAGTACCGCTCTTGATCTCAAACGCCCGTCGGCAGGCTGAGTGGAGGGATTGATCCGGGGGTGGGAGCGCAGCGACCGTTTGGCGCAGCCAAACACATCGAGAGGAGGTGCAGCGAAGCAAACCGGAGGCGATGCGCCCGGATCAATCCCGGAGCGAAGGAACCCCGAGCCTCAGCGAGCGGGCCGTACGTCAGGGCAAGCCTTTTTGGTTACTTTTTCGGCGTCTGGAAAAAGTGACCCGCCGTAAGGGCGGAACCCTAAGTCGCCCTCACAAAAATAACGGATATGTACTCAGTCAGAAGAGCGAACACTGCTGCGATACATAAACACCAAAGCCAACCCCAAACAAACCATCGCCAAAATCCGACTCGAAGAAAGATCGATCGCCGGATTCCCTAACCAACCAAAATTATCAATCAACATCCCCATCCCCAACTGCCCGACAATCACCGCCACCGTCGCCACCGCCGTACCAATCCGTGGCACAGCGCCGACCATCACAATCATGTAAACCACCCCGAACAACGCACCACTGAGCTGCCATTTCGGCACATCGAGCAAACTCACCGCATGGGCCGGTTCAAAAAACAGAATCAACAACCCCGTAACCAACGCCCCCACGGCAAACGTCAGCAAACTACTGCGCAAAACCCCAACGGTTTCACCCAGACGCCCATTGATCGCGGCCTGAACACTCAACACCGCGCCTGCCGCAACCACCACAGCCAACAAAATAATCAGATTCATCATCAACCCCGAGCAATCAAGACAAGTGCCGCCACAATCAAGCCCAACGCCAGCCACCGCTCAGCGTTGACCTTCTTGCGCGTCGCCCCGAACCAGCCGAAATGGTCAATCAACACACTCTTGCCCACCTGCCCCGACAGAATCGCGATCATCGTCATGGCGATACCGATATGCGGCGTGGCCAACGTCAGCACCACCACATACATCGGCCCCAAAAACCCGCCGATCAACTGCCAGCGCGGCAATGTATTCAGCGCCGGCCCTTGTTGCGGGCCGCTGAACAACAGCAGCAAAAACAGAATCGCCGAACCCACGCCGAAAATGCTCAAGGTCGCCCACAGATGCCCGACCTGCACCCCCAACGGCCCGAGCAACCCCGCCTCCACCGACAAACCCATGCCCGCCAGAATCACCAGCGGCAGCAACAACAAACGCAACCCCGGTTTGGCCACCGGCGGCGCAACACTCACCTCATCCAACGTCTGCATAACTAAAACCCAAGCAAATAATCGATGGCGCGGATTATCGACTGGCGGCGCTTTGCGATAAATGGGAGCATCCGGACAACACTTTTGCGTAACTCGCACAGCAGGATGATTCATGCACGGGCTCAACGAACTCGGATTCAAGGCACTCAGGCTGTTTGTGGCGGTGCTCGACCACGGCAGTTTCTCCGAAGTCGCCCGCCGCGAAGGCGTGGCGCCCTCGTCGATTTCCCGGCAGATTCAGTTGATGGAGCAGGCGCTCAACCAGCAATTGCTCTACCGCCACACCCGCGCGGTCACGCCGACCGAGGCCGGGCGCATGCTCGGCCATCATGCGCGGTTGGTGCTGGTGCAACTGGAAGAAGCCGAGCAAGCGCTGCAGGAACAGCAAAGCGAACCCACGGGGCTTGTACGAATCAACGCCCCAGTGGTGTTCGGCCAGCGCCATCTGACGCCGTGGCTGGGCCAGTTGTGCGTGCGTTATCCGAAGTTGCAACTGGATATCCAGCAGACTGACCACTACGTCGACCCGTTGCAGGAAGGTGCGGACCTGCTGTTCCGCATCGGCCCGTTACACGATTCGAGCATGCAGGCGCGGATTCTGGCGCCACATCGCTTTCAAGTCGCGGCCAGCCCCGCTTACCTCAAACGTCACGGCACACCGCAACACCCCGACGAACTCGCGCAGCATCAATGCCTGGCCTACAAAGGCGCGACCGGTCAGCAGCGCTGGTTTTTCCGTCGTGACGGGCAGGACTGGACGCCCTACTCGGTCAAGGGCCCGATCACCGGCAACCACGCCGATACCCTCACCCAAGCCGCCGAGCAAGGCCTGGGGCTGGTGATGTTTCCGTCATGGCTGATTGGCGAAGCGGTGCGCGAAGGCACGCTGGTGCCGGTGCTGAGGGAGTATCAGGTATCGAACAGTCTGGAGCCGCAGCAGATTGCGGTGCTGTGGCCGGGGAGTCGTCGGTTGTCGGTGAAGGTGCGGACGGTGATTGATTTCTTCATCGAATGTTTCGGTGAAGTGCCTTATTGGGACAGGTCTTGAGAGGTTGAAGATCAAGAGCCCCTCACCCTGGCCCTCTCCCGGAGGGAGAGGGGACTGACCGAGGTGTCTTGCGTCATGCATCGACCTGAAAGATTGAGTCGATTATGGATTCGGTATAGCAGGTTCAAGTCGCCGTACATCCTCAATATCCCCCGATCAGTCCCCTCTCCCTTCGGGAGAGGGTTAGGGTGAGGGGCTTTCCCTGACACTCAGATACGGAACTGCCCAACCAGTTTGCCCAGTCGCTGCCCCAGATCCGCCAGACTGCGCGAAGTCTGCGCCCCCAACTGAGTCTCATCCGCCACGCTGTCCACCGCCACCGCAATCTGATGCACGCTGCGGTTGATCTCTTCGGCCACCGCCGTCTGCTCTTCCGCCGCACTGGCAATCTGCGCGTTCATCGAGTTGATCGTCGCGATCAATTCCGCCATCGCATCCAGCGACGCACCGGCCTGATTGGCCTGCTGCGAGGTGCCATCACCCGCCTCGCTGGAACGGCGCATCGCTTCCACCGCCGACTGCGTGCCCGCCTGCAAGCGATCAATCATCCCCTGAATTTCCTGAGTACTGATCTGCGTGCGACTGGCCAGCGCCCGCACTTCATCGGCCACCACGGCAAATCCGCGCCCGGCCTCACCAGCCCGCGCGGCTTCAATGGCGGCGTTCAAGGCCAGCAGGTTGGTCTGCTCGGCAATCGAGCGAATCACCCCCAGCACGCCGACAATCGAACTCACGTCCTGCTGCAAACTGTCCAGCGACACACCGCTGCTGCGGATGTCATCCACCAGCGCATGAATCTGTTTGATGCTGCCGGCCACCACGCGTTTGGCGCTCTGGCCTTCTTCGTCGGTCTGCTGGGCCGCGACCGCAGCGTTTTGCGCGCTCTTGGCGACTTCCTGGGCGGCGGCAGACATTTCGTTGATCGCTGTGGCCACCTGATCAGTCTCGTGGCGCTGGCGTTCCATGGCTTGATCCGAACGCTGGGCTTGATCCGACACCTGCGTCACCAGCCCGGTCAGTTGCGTGGTCATCTCGGTGATCTGCCGCACCAGGCCGTGGATCTTGTCGACGAAACGGTTGAACGAGCCGGCCAGTTCACCGAGTTCGTCCTGGCTGGTGATGTTCAAACGACGGGTCAAATCGCCCTCGCCCGCCGCAATGTCGTCGAGGTTGGCTTTCATCAGAGTCAGTGGACGCAGAATCGTGTTGGCCAGCAGCATCCCCGCCGCCGCGATCACCAACAGCACCACCACCGCCACGCCGACGATGCTGAAGATCACGCCCTGCATACGTTCCTGCACCTGCGCTTCAACCTGCGCCACCTGCGCTTCGATGCCGTCAAGGTTGACCGAGGTGCCGACCGCCATGTCCCACTTCGCCAGGTATTCGGTGTAACCGAGTTTCGGCACCAGCACCTTGGCGTTGCCCGGCAACGGCGAGCTGTATTGCAGATAGTGGGTGCCGTCCTTCGCCACTTTCACCAGACCGAGGTTGACGTAAACCCCATTCGGGTCGCGGTTGTCCTTGAAGCTTTTACCCACGCCTTCCGGATCGTTGGCCTTGAACAGGCGCACGGTCTCGGAGTCGTAGCCGAAGAAGTAGCCGTCCTTGCCGTAGCGAATGCCCGACAGCAGTTTGATCGCCTGCGCGCGCGACTCGGCATCACCGGGGGCGGCAGCGTCATACAGCGGTTTGATCGTGGTCATGGCCACGGCGACGTAACTTTGCAGAGTGGCCTTGGCGTCGCCGAGCAGGCGTTCGCGGGTCTGTTCGACCTCTTTGTGCGCCTGTTCCTGGAGGATGAACAGCGTGGTCAGGCTGATGACCAGCGCAAAGAGCAATACCGGGAGGACGGCAAGGGACAGGACTTTGGCCTTGAGACTCAAGCGCATGGGGGAAGCTCACTCTTTTGATTTTATTGGCGTGGTTAAAGGCTTTAACGGCACGCCAGATCAAAAGTTGAGTCAGCAATTCCCCCCAATCCCCTGTGGGTTCAGAGAACCATCGCGGCCACCCAGCCGAACGCCAGCAATGGCAAGTTGTAATGCAGGAAGGTCGGCACCACGGTATCCCAGATGTGGTGATGCTGGCCGTCGATGTTCAGACCGGAGGTCGGGCCAAGGGTCGAATCCGAGGCGGGCGAACCGGCGTCGCCCAGCGCGCCGGCGGTGCCGACAATGCAGACGATGGCCAGCGGACTAAAGCCCAATTGCATGCACAACGGCACGAAAATGGCAGCCAGAATCGGTACGGTGGAGAACGACGAACCGATGCCCATGGTCACCAGCAGCCCCACCAGCAGCATCAGCAAAGCGCCAACACCCTTGCTGTGATTGATCCACGACGCCGACGACTCGACCAGTGTCTGCACCTGTCCGGTGGCCTTCATCACTTCGGCAAACCCGGAGGCGGCGATCATGATAAAGCCGATCATTGCCATCATTTTCATGCCTTCGGTGAACAGATCATCGGTCTCGCGCCACTTGACGATGCCCGATACCGAGAAGATCAGGAAGCCGGCCAGCGCGCCGATAATCATCGAGTCCAGCAGCAGTTGAACGATGAATGCCGCCGCGATAGCCACACCGGCAATCATCAGACTCATCGGGTTGTACTGCACGACCACCTGCTCGACCTGCTCGATTTTCGTCAGGTCGTAAACACGCTTTTTGCGGTAGCTGATGAACGCCATCGCCAGGCCGAACACCATGCCCAGCGCCGGAATGCCCATGGCGTGAGTGACGTTGACGCCGCTGATGTCGACACCACTGCGGGCGACGTTGGCCAACAGGATTTCATTGAGGAAAATGTTGCCAAAACCCACCGGCAGGAACATGTACGGCGTGATCAGGCCGAACGTCATGACGCAAGCGATCAACCGGCGATCCAGTTGCAACTTGGTCAGCACATATAAAAGCGGCGGCACCAGCAACGGAATGAACGCGATGTGGATCGGCAGGATGTTCTGCGAGGCAATCGCTACCACCCACAACAGGCCGATCAGCAGCCATTTGACGCTGCCACCACCGGTCGAGTGCTGACGGTCGACCATGGCCAGTGCCTTGTCGGCCAGCGCGTGGGCCAGGCCGGACTTGGCGATCGCCACAGCGAAAGCGCCGAGCAACGCGTAGGACAATGCCACCGTCGCCCCGCCACCCAAACCGCTGTTGAACGCCTTGAGCGTGGCGTCGATGCCCAGACCACCGGTAAGGCCGCCGACCAATGCACCGACGATCAAGGCGATCACCACGTGCACGCGGGACAGGCTGAGGATCAGCATGACGCCGACCGCAGCAATCACTGCATTCATTTCACTACCTCAAAAACACTGCGGTGGACAATTCACCGCCAGACAGGATGAGTCCGCCCATGAAGCACCGGCGGATTTGCAAAGAGGGTCTTATTAGAAGGGCGCGCACTGTGCCGCAGAGTGGCCGCAGTGTCAAAGCAACTGGTCGATTCCGGGTGCGGCAATCAGCCATATGATCGTTCCCACGCTCTGCGTGGTAACGCCGCAAGGGACGCTCCGCGTTCCCATCGGACGCAGAGCGTCCGGGGCTGCATTCCCACGCGGAGCGTAGGAACGATCTACCCCGTGCGCCAATGACTGCGGCAATTGGCCCTATTGTGTTTCCAGCATAAAGAAAGCCGAAACGCGGCCGTTACAGTGCAAAGTCTCAGATATTTATCGAATAAGGATGTTTCCATGTCGCTCAGACAACTTTCCATCCAATGGAAAATCACCCTGCTTGCCGGGCTTTGCCTGGCGGGTATCGTGACCCTGTTGGTGGGTCTTTCGCTGTATCGCATGGAGCACAGTTCCGAACTGGTGAAAGCTTCGAGCATGGAGATGCTCACTGAATCGGCGCAGGCGCGCATCGAGTCTCAGGGCGAGGTGCAAGCGGCGGGCATTCGCCAGCAGTTCATGGACGCTTATCAGTACGGCCACGGATTCTCGCGGCAGGTGCTGTTCCTGCGTGAACAGGCCGAGAAACGCTTCCTCGATGCCTTCGACCTGCGCGAAGACATGACCCGTCAGGTCAAGTCAGCCCTGCAAGCCAACCCTGACTTGCTCGGCCTGTCGCTGGTGTTCGAAGCCAACGCACTGGACGGCAAGGACGAATTGTTCGCCGGCCAGGCCGAACTGGGCAGCAACGACAAGGGCCGCTTCGCCCTGTACTGGTCGCAACCGACCCCGGGCAAAGTCACCTCGATGGCCCTGCCGGAAAGCGACATGGCCGACACCAGCACCGGCCCCAGTGGTCAGGCGGCCAACGCATGGTTCACCTGCCCGCGCACCACGCTCAAACCGTGCGTGATCGAACCCTACTTCTATGTGATCGATGGCCAGAATGTGCTGATGACCAGCATCGTCTTCCCGCTGATGGTCAACGGCAAAGTCATCGCCTCGCTGTCGGTGGACATCAACCTCAACAGCCTGCAAGCGATCAGTCAGGGCGCGAGCAAAAAGCTCTACGACGGTCAGACCGCCGTGAGCATCATCAGCCCGGTCGGCCTGCTCGCCGGTTACAGCCCGGACGCCGGCAAACTCAGCCAGCGCCTGGATGCCGTAGACAAGACCAGCGGCGCCGAGCTGTTGCGTATGCTGTCGTCGAGCGCCAGCGTCAGCAGCCTGCACAGCAACGGCCAGTTGAAAGTGCTGTCGCCGTTCCAGCCGATTCCCGGCGGGCCGTCGTGGGCGGTGTTGCTGGATGTGCCGGAAAAAGTGCTGGTGGAGCGCGCCGAAGCACTCAAGCAGCAACTGGATGCGAGTAACACCTCGGGTACCCTGATCGAATTGAGCCTCGGTGTACTCGCCGCGCTAATCGGCTTGCTGCTGGTGTGGCTGATGGCGCGCAGCGTGACCAAACCGATCCTCGGCGTCGCGCGCATGCTCGAAGACATCGCCAGCGGCGAAGGTGATCTGACCCGACGTCTGGCCTATGACAAGAAGGATGAACTGGGTCAACTGGCCGGCTGGTTCAACAAGTTCCTCGACAAGTTGCAGCCGATCATCGCCGAGGTGAAACGCTCGGTGCAGGACGCGCGCAACACCGCCGACCAGTCTTCGGCGATCGCCACCCAGACCAGCGCCGGCATGGAACAGCAATACCGTCAGGTCGATCAGGTTGCCACCGCCTCCCACGAAATGAGCGCCACGGCGCAGGACGTCGCCCGCAGCGCCGCGCAAGCAGCGGAAGCGGCCAAGGATGCTGATCGCGCCACGCGTCAGGGCCTGACCGTGATCGACCGCACCACCGCTAGCATCGACACCCTCGCCGCCGACATGAGCGCGGCGATGGTTCAGGTCGAAGGTCTGGCCGCCAACAGCGAGAAGATCGGCGCCGTGCTGGAAACCATACGCGCCATCGCCGAGCAGACCAACCTGCTGGCACTCAACGCAGCCATCGAAGCGGCGCGTGCCGGTGAGGCCGGACGTGGTTTCGCCGTGGTCGCCGACGAAGTCCGCAACCTCGCCCGCCGCACCCAGGAGTCGGTGGAAGAAACCCGTCAGGTGATCGAACAACTGCAGAGCGGCACGCAGGATGTGGTCGGTTCGATGGGCAACAGCCATCGTCAGGCCCAGGGCAGCGTCGAGCAGGTTGGCCAAGCGGTGACTGCACTGCGCCAGATCGGTGATGCGGTGACGGTGATCAGCGACATGAACCTGCAGATCGCCAGTGCCGCCGAAGAGCAAAGCGCGGTGGCTGAGGAGATCAACAACAACGTGGCGACGATTCGCGATGTGACGGAGTCGTTGTCGGAGCAGGCGAATGAGTCGGCGCGGGTCAGTCAGTCACTTAATAGCCTGGCGAATCAGCAGCAGAGTTTGATGGATCAGTTTCGCGTTTGATTCAAACTTGAATCCGACAGCGTTTTAATGTGGGAGCGAGCCTGCTCGCGAAAGCGGTAAACCAGTCAACAGAGATGTCGACTGACCTGACCTCTTCGCGAGCAGGCTCGCTCCCACAAGTTTTTTTGGTGTTTTAAAGATCAGCGTTTAGGCAGTTCAATCACCACCTTCAACCCGCCCCACTCGCTCTCGCCCAACACCAACAACCCACCCCACGTATCGACGATATCGCGCACGATCCCCAATCCCAGACCATGCCCGTGAGTCTGCTCATCCAGCCGCGCGCCCCGGCTGAATACCTGAGCACGCTGCTCTTCGGGAATCCCCGGCCCGTCATCTTCCACGCTCAGGGCAAAGCCGTCGGTTCGTTCAATCACACTCAAGCGCACTTCGGCATCCGCCCACTTGCAGGCGTTATCCAGCAGGTTGCCGAGCAACTCGAGCAAATCCTCACGATCCCACGGCAATTGCAGCCCCGGCGGAGCCACATAGCTCAACGCCAGATGTTCGCCGTGGATCATGTTCAACGTCGCCAACAACCCCGGCAGTTCCGCGTCGCAATCAAACAGCGCACCCGGCAGCGCATCGCCGGACAGCCGTGCGCGATTCAGCTCACGATTGAGCCGCTGCTGCACCTGCTCCAGTTGTTCCTTGAGGATCTTGCGTAGCTCGGGATGGCCATCGAGTTTTTCGCTCGATGCCAGGCTCAACAGCACCGCCAACGGTGTTTTCAACGCATGCCCCAAATTGCCCAGCGCATTGCGTGAACGCTTGAGGCTGTCTTCGGTGTGCGCGAGCAAATGGTTGATCTGCGCCACCAGCGGCTCCAGCTCCACCGGCACCTGATCGTCGAGTTGCGAACGCTGGCCCTGTTGCAGCTGGGCGATTTGTTCGCGGGCCTTTTCCAGCGGCTTCAGGGCGCGGCGCACGGTCAGCCGTTGCAAAAACAGAATCAGCAACAACCCGGCCAATCCCAAGCCAAGGCCGATCTGGCGCATGCGCTGGAAACTCTCGCGCACGGGCGTGTAATCCTGCGCGACGCTGATCGATATCGATTGCCCCAGCCGCCGATAGTCCGAACGCAGCACCAGCAACTGCTGACCGTCCGGCCCCAGTTGCAGGTTGCTGTGCAGGCCGGGGCGTTCAAGCAGCGGCAGATCCTGATCCCACAACGAGCGCGAGCGCCAATGGCTCTCGGCAAAGTCGATGCGGAAATAATGCCCGGAAAACGGCCGCTGATAGGCCGGCGACAAATGTCGCTCATCCAGTTGCAAACCCTGCGGCCCGCGCACCAGCGCCACCAGCAGACTCTCGCTGTCGTTACGCAACCCGGCTTCGAGGTAGCGCTGCAAACCCATTTCAAACAACCACAGACTGGTTTGCGCCAGCACCAGGCCGACGACCACCATCACGCTGATCAACCCCAGGCTCAAGCGGCGCTGGATTGATCTCACGAAGCTTGCCCGCCGAACAGGTAACCCTGGCCGCGACGGGTTTCGATCACGCTTTTGCCGAGTTTACGGCGCAGGTGATTGACGTGGACTTCGAGGACGTTGGAGTCGCGCTCGGTCTCACCGTCATAGAGGTGTTCGGCGAGGTGGCTTTTGGAGAGGATCTGTTCCGGATGCAGCATGAAATAGCGCAGCAGGCGGAATTCGGCGGCGGTCAGCAGAATGTCCGCACCGTCGCGGGTCACGCATTGGCGGCCCTCGTCCAGATGAAGGCCGGCAGCCTTGAGCGTGCTTTGATTGGCCTGGCCCTTTGAGCGACGCAGCAACGACTGAACGCGCAGGTGCAGCTCTTCGGGGTGAAACGGTTTGGTCAGGTAATCGTCGGCGCCAGCCTTGAGGCCTTCGATACGTTCGGCCCAGGAATCGCGCGCCGTCAGGATCAACACCGGAATCGCCAGACCGCCCGCGCGCCATTGCGCCAGCACTTCAAGCCCCGGTACACCGGGCAGGCCGAGGTCGAGGATGATCAGGTCATAGGGCTCGCTGCTGCCCTGATACACCGCATCGCGGCCGTCCGCCAGCCAATCCACCGCATAGCCTTGGCGTTGCAGGCCCGCGATCAATTCGTCGGCCAGCGGTACGTGGTCTTCCACCAGAAGCAAACGCATCGATCAATCTTCCTTGTCTTTCACGAGTTCACCGGTATCGGCTTTCAGGTGCAGCTCACGCGCAACACCCTCGGCTGTCAGCAACTCGACTTCATAAATGTAGACGTCGTGTTTCTCTTCCAGCTCGACTTCCAGCAGTTTCGCCCCGGGATAGCGATCCATGGCCTGCTGCAGCACTTGCTCCAGCGGCAGAATCACCCCGCGCTCACGCAGCTTCAGGGCTTCGTCCTGATCGAGGTCGCGAGCCATCGCAGCCGAGCAGAAAATCACAAGCGCCAACGCAGTGCGACTGGTGGCGCGAACATTCACCTTCATTACGTATCCTGATGATCCTTGAGAACCTGCCCGCTGACCGCGTCTAATTCCAGATCCCACTCCAGCCCCTGCGGATCACGCATTTCGACCTGGTAGATGTACTTGCCGTACTCTTCTTCCAGCTCGGTTTCGGTGATCGTTGAACCCGGGTGTTTGGCCAGTGCCGTGGCATTGAGCTTCTCGAAGGAGACGATAGTACCAGCGTCACGCAGACGCAGGGCTTCATCGGGTCCCAGATCGCGAGCGTGAGCGAGGCTGGCGGTGAGGCCGAGGATCGAGGCGAGGGAAAGGGCAGTCAGGGTTTTCATGGATGTCTCCGTATTTTTTATGTGTTGCGACGGTGGGCACCTTAGCGGGAGCAACTTAACTGAAACTGAATTGCCATCATTGCTCCAAGGCAATAAAGGGTCCCCCTGTGGGAGCAGTGGTTCTATAATCCTTCGCTTGCTAACGATCGAGACCGGTATGACAGCCATCCACATCAAATTCCCCGCCCTCACCCTCAAGGCCGGCCCCCGAGCCATGGCGCGGATTCGAGCCCAGGGTCTGAACGCCGCCGACGTCGGCACCCTGCCCGGCGCGGCCGGTGGACCGAAGGCGTTGGGGATTCAGGGGCTGGATCTGGCGTTGTTCGGTGAATGGCTGCCGAGCGCGCCACGCGAGCGCTCGCTGATCGGCGCCTCGGTCGGTTCCTGGCGCTTCGCCAGTGCCTGCCTGCCCGATGCCGCCGAAGGCATCCGCCGCCTCGGGCGCTTGTACGCCGAGCAGAATTTCAACAAAGGCGTGACCATGGCCGAGATCAGTCAGAGCTCGCAGCGCATGCTCAACGACCTGCTCGACGGTCGCGACGCGAGCATCCTGAACAACGCCGATTACCGCCTGAACATCATGGTGGTCAAAAGCCAGGGCCGCCTCGCTGATGATCATCGTGGCCGACTTGGCTTGGCGCTGGGCTCGGTGATCGCCGACAACCTGCGTGGTCGCGCGCGGCTCTCGCGGCACTTCGAACGGCTGATCATTCACGATCCGCGCCTGGCGCCACCGGTCAACGCACTGAACGATTTCCCGTCGCGCTTCGTCGCGCTCAACGCCGGCAATCTGCGCCAGGCACTGCTGGCCTCGGGTTCAATCCCGATGGTGATGGAGGGCGTGCGCGACTTGCCGGGCGCCGGTGAGGGGACGTTCCGCGACGGCGGTCTGCTCGACTATCACCTCGACCTGCCCTACAGCGGCGACGGCATCGTGCTCTATCCGCACTTCACCGACCGGGTAATTCCGGGCTGGTTCGACAAAACCCTGCCGTGGCGCCGCGCATCGGTGGAGCGCTTGCAGGACGTGCTGTTGCTGGCGCCGTCGAAGGAGTATCTGGCGCGCCTGCCCTACGGCAAACTGCCCGATCGGAACGACTTCAAACGCTTCATGGGCGATGCGCCCAGCCGGCAGAAGTACTGGCACGCGGCAATGGACGAGAGCCGGCGCCTCGGTGACGAATTCCTCGAACTGACTGCCAACGGTCGCCTCGCCGAACGCTTGCTGACCCTTTAGTCAGCACGGCCAAACACAAGCTGATAAACTCGCGGCCTGCCCGAATCGCTGCGGCGAACGCCATCTGAACAGAGCTGAAAATACTGTGGAAATCTTCAAGGAATTTACATTCGAATCCGCCCACCGCCTGCCGCACGTCCCGGACGGCCACAAGTGCGGGCGTCTGCACGGTCACTCGTTCAAGGTGGCGATTCACCTCAGCGGCGACCTTGATCCGCACACCGGCTGGATCCGCGACTTCTCCGAGATCAAGGCGATTTTCAAGCCGCTGTACGAGCGTCTGGATCACAACTACCTGAATGACATTCCCGGCCTGGAAAACCCGACCAGTGAAGTGCTGGCCAAATTCATCTGGAATGAAATGAAGCCGCTGCTGCCGGAACTCAGCGCGATCCGTATTCATGAGACCTGCACCAGCGGTTGCATCTATCGCGGCGAATGATCCAACACCGATACCCCGTGTAGGAGCTGCCGAAGGCTGCTCCTACGGGCTCGGTGTTTATCCATGGAAATAGAGAACAGCCTCCCCGGCTGTTTTTTTATGCCTATGCTCTTTGGCTCAAACCCGCCAAGAGGACAGGCCCATGACGGACTGGCTGCTGGATCAGGTCTTTGACTTCAACGGCCACCCGGTGCGGCATGCCGTACGCGGCGACGGCCCGCCGCTTGTGTTCGTGCATGGCACGCCCTTCTCGTCCTATGTCTGGCATCGCATCGCGCCGCACTTTTTCGCCACGCACCGCGTGCATTATTTCGATTTGCTGGGCTACGGGCGCTCGGAACAACCGGACGCTGACGTGTCACTCGGCGTGCAAAACCAACTCCTCGCACAACTGCTCGATCACAGGAACATCCAGCGCCCCGACGTAGTCGCCCACGACTTCGGCGGCGCCACGGTACTGCGCACGCATCTGCTCAACGAAAAGGATTACCGCAGCCTGACGCTGATCGACCCGGTGGCGCTGACGCCGTGGGGATCACCGTTCGTGCAGCACGTGCGCCAGCATGAAGCGGCGTTCAGCGGCCTGCCGGATTACATCCAGCGCGCCATCGTGCCGACCTACATTCGCGGGGCGATACACCGGGATATTCCCGATGATGAACTGGCCCCATACGTGCAGCCGTGGCTCGGCGATCCGGGGCAAGCGGCGTTCTATCGGCAGATCGCGCAGATGGACGAACGCTATACCCGTGAAGCCGAAATTCTGTACCCGGCGATCCGCTGCCCGGTGCAGATTCTCTGGGGTGAGGACGATCAATGGATTCCCATCGAACGGGGTCGGGCGTTACACCAGATGATCCCGGGATCACAATTTCACCCAATACCCAACGCCGGCCACCTCGTCCAGGAAGACGCCCCTGAAGCGATCGTCGCTGCATTGCTGCGATTTCTTTGACGCGCGGCGTCCGCGTCCCGGAATGGCGCAAGTGCACAAAGGCCAAACCACTCATATAGAGTCGCTAAATGCCGAAGAATCAGTGTTCCAAGATGCATCATCAATGCACCAATTTCATGCCTATCCCTGCGCTGTGTGAATCAAAATCCCAGCTTTCGATTGTGTCAAAAAGTATTAACTTCACCATTTAGAGCCAACCCTTCAATCCATGTATGAAGCCCCCGTTTAATGACATGCCGAGATTTAGACGTCCCTGACTCTTCAAGAATATCTTTCAATATCGGTGAATGAGTAACAACCCAAATCTGCGATCGCTTGCTGGCAGAACTAATCAAAACAGCCAACGACCTGAGCATATCGGGATGCAAACTGTTGTCAGGCTCATTCAAAACAATGAATGGAGGCAAAGAACTGGATGTCAGCGCAACAGCTAGGCAAATATATTGCAAAGTGCCGTCAGATAGTTCCCACGCATTGCTTGTGCGATTACTTTGAGGAAATCGAAGTCCAAAAGAAACGGTACGTTCCGGTCTTGAAATCTCCAAAATAGCCCCTCCGAATGTATCCGCAATCAACTCTTCAACAACATCGAGATCTTGAACTATATATTTATGCGTCGCCAGAACCGCAGCGAGATTTGCTCCAGACGAATGAAGTACCGTGTCACTAACTGCGTAGCAAGGCTTGCGAATGGGCGACTCAATATCAGTCCTGAAACCGTGATAAAAACGCCACCCCATAATTTCATGTTTGACGCGTAACACCTCTGGAAAACGCTCTGCATCCGTGAGAGAGCTTAATGCCGTAGCAGAGGGGAATAGTCGAATAGCATTCGACATGTCGAGAACGGCCATTTCTCGATCCATCACCTTCAAGAAACCATTTTCTCGGAACATCAAAGTATGACTTTTCCGTCCATTATGAAAAATCAGTTTTTCAGTTTTGATTTGAGGTTCAAACTCAAAACCATCGCCCAATACAATCTTTTCTCCAAAAGCGGTTTTTTGCGGCACTAGTCCCGCTGTGATTCCGTAACTGTAATAGTCATCATCATCTGAAAAAGTCGAGAACCGCACTTCAAAAATAATTTTTGAACGATCTGCATTGCGCTTTGAATTCTCCGAAAGGATCGACTGCATGCCACCCTCCCGAACGATAAACTTCGAAAACTCTCCCGTTGCAGCAGCCTGCACGAGCTTGAGTGCATTATATAAATTAGTTTTCCCAACTCCATTTTCACCATGAAAAATATTCAAACCATCAAGATTCAGAAACACATCATCAACAGAGCGGTACCCTTTAATTGAAACAGACAATATTCTCACGATTAAAGCTCCACGCAAAATTCGCCATTAAACGAGACCACTCGATCAGCCAACTTTAATATCGACTCTCGATGAGCAACAATGATCACAATATTAGACGCATTATATTTTTTGATATTTGAGATCACTGCTCGCTCAGCAACCTCATCAAGGAATGCCGTGCTCTCGTCAAAAACGACGACCTTATGGTCTCGCAAAAAACTTCTTGCCAAGGCAAGACGTTGACGCTCGCCTCCCGACAACATTAAACCCCTGTCTCCAATTTCCGTATCCAGCCCGGATGGCAAGCCTTTTAGGAATCCACCAAGGTCAGCAAGTTTTAAAACTGCTTCTAATCTTTCATCAGGTGCATTTTGATCAGCGATTCTTAGATTAAATCTTAACGACCCGTTGAATAAACCAACCTCTTGGGATACGAAAGAAAACCTAGAATAGAAGTCTTGATCAGACAAATCTTCTATCGCAACACCACCATATTTAATTAAACCCGAAGAGGGTGTATAGAGCCGCATCAGCAACTTGACAATTGTCGACTTACCCACACCAGATGGACCGGTGATCGCAACTACTTCACCCGGAATAAATCGGATTGACAAATCGTGCAGCACCTTTTCTGTAGGTCGCTCAGGGTAAGAAAATCGAACATTAGAAAATTCCAGGTGATGACTAATATTCGGAAGCTCATTACCTTTACCAACATGCCGAACTTCACAAGCGTCGAGATGTTTCAGCAAGGGTGCAAAGCCACCGAGTGATTCAATCATGCTACCAATACTTTTTAAAAGAGCATCGTATGGCTGACACACCTGAAACATATAGGCTGCAACCATTACAAAATGACCAACACCTATCTCTCCGGAAAGTAACCTTAGTGAAGACTCATAAAGAACAACAAAAAAAACAAGCGAAAAAACACATACCCTAAAAACTTCTAGACAAGTACTTCTCCTATAAAAACCCAACCAAGACTGATAAACACCTTCTTGATCTTCACGAAAAAAACGCAACAGAAATTCATCGGCCAAATATATACGTATTGTCTCAATATTCGAAACAATGCCATGAATGGTTTTTGAACTCCCCATCTCTTTTAATATCACAACCTTGAACAACTCTGACAAGCGCCCAATCATTGAAGAGCTAATAATTGCATACGTAAAAACGTACAAAAAAATCATGAACATTACGAAAAAATCTTTAAAAACCCACAACACAACTAACGATACGAATATTTGAATGATAGAGGGCAATATACTAACCAGCATTGATCGAATTGTGTTATCCATACTCGCAGAAGCACATTGCAGCACCTGCGCCAGTTGCGCCGGGCCTTTTATCAGGCTCTCACATGCAGACAAACGAATAGATCTCTTAATGAACATCTCACCAAGATTTATATTCACCCGCTGGATAAACATCATTGTCATTACATCGGACAAATGAGAAAACACCTGAGATATAAAAATAACGCCGACTACCAGGCTCAAAAACATCAAAAACTGCTCATGATTACCTGATGCAACCGCAAGCATCCTCTGCAAAAATAACGGTACGAGACCAAAACCTATCGCGGTAAGGAAAATCAACACTACTAAAAAGGCCAAACGACTTACGTCCTTTGATTTCATGGACAACTTCAGTAGCGTATAAGTATCAACAAATCCTTTGACATTCATTTGGATACTTCCCGAAAACGCAGTTTGAACAGTTCATGAGGCAACAGAGGAAAAGATTGGTCACCCGTCATTAGAGAATTCATGGCTAGTTGCTCTCCGGCACACCCTTTCATCAGACCACACCCTAAAGTAGACGCCCCCTGAATCGACCAATACTTACTTTCTAAATCGACGTTCAAAGCTTTCTTGAATAGTCGCTGATAAATTAACTCTACCCCCAACACTCCGTTTGAAACTGAGAAATTTTCTTTACTGGCCGAAGCTTTGAAATTCTTCTCGAACATCGCTCGAAAACTGTGCTCCTGCAAAAACCTGTCAAGCACGTCGATATTAAAATGTCTTCTTAAAAAATCGAACACATAAATAATTCCCGCGCCTCCATGCGCCCATCCAAACTCATTTTGAAGCTCTATGCTTCGAGGCTTATGTCTTAAATCTGGCCAGTTGCCAAGTTGCCGCTCGAAGCAGTTGATTTCCGACGTAATTACGCCTTTTATCAATGGAATGACCGTTTCATCAGATATATCAAAAACCATCGCATATACAGCGATCGAATAAGCGATACCTGCTTGTCCATGCGAAAGCCCACATAATATTTTTTTAGGATGCATTGAGATATTACTAGGGAATATTATCTGCTCACCGTCTAATTCAGATCTCGCGACTAACGCCTCGAATAGTAATCTAGAAATATCTTGCCACTCCTCCTTCTTTGACAATTGAAAATAACAGCTGGCGACCACCAAAGCTCCAGCAAGACCATAGATCAAGCCCGAACCTAGATTTTTATATTCTTCAGAATAAAAAGCCGCAACAATTTTATCGGTTGCAGTTGAAATAAAGGAGGAATTTCCATCTATAAAAATTGGCGCTATAGAACTTAGCCCACCGACATATGCTCCACCTATTGGAGACGACGATAGCAACTCATCACCTAAAATCATCTCAAAATATGCAAACAAAAACTCCTTATTCTCCGATTCTGATTCGAATAATCTCCCAGTAGCAGCGAGATAACCAAGCCCACCCGAACCTGAAAACAAATCAAACCCTACGGTAGTTAACTCGAGATAGCTTTCACACCTACTAGTAAACATTAAAGGAGGAGACCGAGTATCAATCATGTGTTTAGCAGTTATATTTACTGCAGAAGGCATTGTTTTTAGAACCAAGCAATTAGAACCTTCTTCTTCCTCAAATCCATGAACCTGATTAAACCTACAACTCAAGTCAACTATTTTTTCCGCCTCTCGGTATACGCACTTTAAAAATTGAATCTCGCTACCAAACCCCTCATTCACTATGCGATATAAATTATCCCTCACACTGTCGTATCCGCTTACATAATTAATCAGCTTAATACTTTCAGCAGCATGAGTTGACCAAACAGCAAGATCTTTCGCACAAGAAGTAAATCTGGGAACATCCCCAAAAAAGCAGGATTCAACCTCCGCCCTTAAGAGAGCGGAGTCAGCCCGATGATCTTCGACTGATCCTAGGCAAGACTCGATGTATTTTTTTCTATCCTGGTTATTCTTTAGAAACCGCGGATGATAGGAAGCCTCAATCACCAAGCAATAGTTAGCCGTATCTCTCAAGATTATTCTATTTCTTAGATTAGAAGTTTGATTCAAAAACTCTACAAAACGCTGATACTCATAAATTATGACCTTGTAGCATTCAACACAACCTGCAACGATATGTTCAATATAGTCTATTGGATTCTGTACCTCACCATCAAACACCACCGCATTTGGATTTGTGTTTAATGATGCTTTTCTAACGGATTGTTTCCGAAATATATTTCCTATGCCCGCGTGCTCGGTGTCGGCAAGTCCATCTGTGTACTTAATAACATTCGGCACAAGCCCTGTTCTGGGTACTCCCAAACGCGGCGCATCAACATAGACATGATGAAATACCGCCTCCAAGTCGACCGGAACGGGGTTTCCTTGATGAGTTACGATATTTTCATAATGGAGGTCGGTAATTCCTAACGACGCAGCCGCAGCAATCAAATAACCTGCCAATCTATAGTAATTCTCTACCTCCGCCTTGCTTTTCAAAGGAACCTGATCACACCACTTCACCCACCCGAAACCTTGCCCCGATATATATTCTGGAAACTCCCAACCGCGAATACCACATTGTTCATTGAAAAAAGCTCCAAGAAACTCGCTTGTTTTCCTTTCCAACTCCAAATCACGCAACTTCAAGGCAAAAGCAGGGCATCCTTGAACATAAAAAAGTGCCACGTTTTTATTTCCATCGTGACTCTCGTCTCCCAGCAAAAACACATCACTCACTTCATGAGGACCATCCAAAAAACCACTACGCAGCAATTCTGGAAGCGACTTTACAAAATACTCTTTAACTAATGAGAAATTCTCTAATTCATCCACAAAAAGTTTATCCAGCAAGTACCTCAGCGACTCGTACTTCCTCAAAAACTCGAGATACAATTCATCCTGCTCTAAAAATTCCTCGTAGGCCATACTGACCCCAAGGTTTTCATTAACATGTGACACCTCTGCCTCGATGGATTGGCGAACATAGCTTTCAACCTTATTTGCCACGTGTATAGCAAAGGCATTAGCCAGCTTCTTATCAATCAGACAAGCAAGATCAAACTTTTTACTCTCATACAGGCTATTTAAAAATTCATTCACTAAAACCCTGTGTGAGCCAGAATAAGTCGCCATAGAATCAACCATCGAGAAATCACTCACTAACACTTCCTTATGTCAATTGAAATGCCGCCTTGAGGCGGCACATACCTAGTTAAAAACGACTACATTGGCTCTGGATACCAGTCCATAACAGGTGCCACTTTTTATTGATTTCGGAGAGTAAGAAGCATAGCAACACCGACTGAAACATTGAGTACAATTACTTGTTGCCGCCCCCGTATGTACTGGCCTAGTCAGTTCCATTCCCGGGGGGGTGTTCTCAACTTGCACAAGAAGTGGATCTACGTACTTCTCCCCAAAGACAGCGCTCATCATAACGCCGTCCGCCCGAATAACATCTTTAATAGTTTCGATATCAACGTTTCGAATATTCATCTCACATCCTTGTATCGCCATTAGAATTTTCTGAAAAATCGTGAATCACTTGCACTTATAGATATATTGGATCAAGTCTTTACGGTCAATAAATTAAAGGCAGGAATAAGACTAATATCCTGTAGGATTATTCCAACAAGACCATGGGAGCAATCCATACTTAATCCAAAATATGAAGATTTTCACACAAACAATAAATTCGTTAGAACACGACATGCCTACTGATTCAACACTTAGATGTTCAACAATCAATAACTTAGACATCTTCAAACATTGGGACGGACGCTACTCAAACCTGGCACGACCACTGCAACCCTCCCCCGCGTCTCCCTTTTTCAGCAAGGAACGCCCCATGACGCAAAACGATCCCGGCAACGATTACCCCCTCAGTGAAGTCCCCATGCATGCACGCAAAGGCCTGGCCTCGACCGCCATGGTATTGCTGGGCTTCACCTTCTTCACCGCGACCATGTTTGCCGGCGGCAAGCTCGGTGTGGCGTTCGGTTTTGCCGAGATGATGGCGGTGATCATCGTCGGCAACCTGCTGCTCGGCCTGTACGCGGCGGGTCTGGGTTACATCGCTTTCAAGAGCGGTCTCAATTCGGTGCTGATGGGTCGTTTCTGTTTTGGCGAAGTCGGCAGCAAGCTCAGCGACCTGATCCTCGGCTTCACCCAGATCGGCTGGTACGCCTGGGGCACAGCGACCGCTGCGGTGGTGCTCGGTAAATACTTTGATCTGGGCGAAGGCGCGGTGCTGGGTTTGATGGTGCTGTTCGGCCTGGTGTTTTGCGCCACGGCGTATGTCGGCTATCGCGGCCTGGAGATTCTGTCGTACATCGCGGTGCCGGCGATGATGCTGCTGTTGATGTTGTCGATGTGGGTGGCGACGGTGAAAGTCGGCGGTTTCGAGGGCTTGCTCAGCGTGGTGCCAAGCGGCTCGCTGGATTGGTCGACCGCGATCACCCTGGTGTTCGGCACCTTCGTCAGCGGCGCGACCCAGGCGACCAACTGGACGCGCTTTTCGCGCTCGGCAAAAGTCGCGGTGCTGGCCAGCCTGATCGGATTTTTCATCGGCAACGGCTTGATGGTGCTGATCGGTGCCTACGGCGCCATCGTCTATCAACAACCGGACGTGGTGGAAGTGCTGCTCCTGCAAGGCTTCGCCATGGCGGCGATGGCCATGCTGCTACTCAATATCTGGAGCACCCAGGACAACACCATCTACAATTTCGCCGTCGCCGGCTGCAATCTGCTGCGCACCGGCCGACGCAAAACCGTAACCCTGGCCGGCGCAGTGATCGGCACCCTGCTCGCCCTGCTGGGCATGTACGACATGCTGGTGCCGTATCTGATTCTGCTCGGCACGGTGATTCCGCCGATTGGCGGGGTGATCATGGCCGACTTCTTCTTCCGCTGGCGCGGGCACTATCCGCGCCTGGCCGACGCACGGCTGCCGGCCTTCAACTGGCCGGGCCTCGGGGCCTACGGGGTCGGGACCGTCGCCGCGTTCAGCTCGCCGTGGGTTGCGCCGCTGGTAGGCATCGCCGCTGCCGCGCTAACGTATGTCATCGTCACCGGCCTGCTCGGCGCCCGCAGCGCCAACGCGCCACTTCAAGACTTATAAAAAAGGATTCGCCTGATGCACATCATCAACGCCCGATTGCGCAACCAGGAAGGTTTGCACGAATTGCACCTTGAGGAAGGGCTGATCCGCAGCATCGCCCGCCAGTCCGAAGCGCCGTCCCTCGGCCCCGACGACCTCGACGCCGGCGGCAATCTGGTGGTGCCGCCCTTCGTCGAGCCGCACATTCACCTTGACGCGACCCTCACCGCTGGCGAGCCGCGCTGGAACATGAGCGGCACGCTATTCGAAGGCATTGAGTGCTGGGGCGAGCGCAAGGTCACCATCACCGAAGAAGACACCAAGACCCGCGCCAAGAAAACCATTCAGACCCTGGCCGCCCACGGCATCCAGCACGTGCGCACCCACGTCGATGTCACCGACCCGCAACTCACTGCACTCAAAGCCATGCTTGAAGTGCGCGAGGAAAGTCGTCATCTGATCGACCTGCAAATCGTCGCGTTCCCGCAGGAAGGCATAGAGTCATACCGCAACGGCCGCGAGCTGATGGAAGAAGCGATCCGCATGGGTGCGGACGTGGTCGGCGGGATTCCGCACTTTGAGTACACCCGCGATCAGGGTGTGAGTTCGGTGAAGTTCCTGATGGACCTGGCCGAGCGCACCGGTTGCCTGGTCGACGTGCATTGCGACGAAACCGACGACCCGCATTCGCGCTTCCTTGAAGTGCTCGCCGAAGAGGCACGCAGCCGCGACATGGGCGCCCTAGTCACCGCCAGCCACACCACGGCAATGGGCTCTTACGACAACGCTTACTGCGCCAAACTGTTCCGCCTGCTTGGCCATTCCGGGATCAGTTTTGTCTCCTGTCCGACCGAAAGCATTCACCTGCAAGGCCGCTTCGACAACTTCCCGAAACGGCGTGGCGTGACCCGGGTGAACGAGTTGCTGGAAGCCGGTATGAACGTGTGCTTTGGCCAGGACTCGATCGTCGACCCCTGGTATCCGCTGGGCAACGGCAATATCCTGCGCGTGCTGGAAGCCGGGCTGCACATCTGCCACATGCTCGGTTACCGCAACCTGCAAAGTGCGCTGGATCTGGTGACCGACAACAGCGCCAAAGCCATGCACTTGGGCGAGCGTTATGGCCTGGAACAGGGGCGCCCGGCGAACCTGCTGATTCTGTCGGCGGACAGCGATTACGAGGTTATTCGCAGTCAGGGCTTGCCGCTGTATTCGATTCGCGGCGGCGAGGTGTTGATGAAGCGGCAGATGCCGGTGGTGGAGTTCGTCTAAGGGTGTCGTGTACGGGCATTTGCATGCTCGCCCCGGCCTCGACCCGCGCCTGCGTGAAGCGGTGTCATGCGCTGCGATCGTAGCCTCGGGACTGGCGCCCGGTGAAACGCCAGTTGAAGCATGCCCGAAGCTTGTCGTTGCTGGCGACGTCGGCACACTCGGTGATTATTGAGTGTTTTGAGGCGTTGCCCACTCCGCAGGCGTTGCTGCGGCTGGTTGTCGAGGGTGATCAGGTGGTGAGCGTGACGTTGTTCAAGGCTCATTAACGGTATCGCAAACCTTCGGCAGCGCTAGAGGATCGGTTGGGCCGTACCGAACAGGCTGAGGCGCAGCAATTCACCATTTGCTTCTTCGAGCAGGATCGGCGCCGTGCCGCCGGGCATGACGACGTGTACTGCGCCTGCCTCGACCCATCCGACCCGCCACGCCGCTGAGGCCACTGCGCTGGCGCTGGTGCCAGAAGAGGCCGTCGGCCCTTCGCCGCGTTCGAACACCCGGGCGACGATACGTCGTGCGGACTCGCGCGCGGCCCATTGCAGATTGACGCCCGCCGGACAGGGCTGCCCTGAGCCGGTGGGCATGGCATAAGCGATTCGGGTCAGGCCTTCGTTCAGTGGCGATTCGCGCATCTGTTCGTTACTGGGCAGCGCGGCAACTTCTGTCAGCAACGTCACGCAATGCGGATTGCCAATACGCACGAACTGGCTGTGGCTCCACGACGGATCGAGTTGTGCCAAGGATTGAATATGGCTTGTTCCACAGCCGTTGAATTCGCGGCTTTCTGCGTTCTGTGCACCGACCGCGGACGGGCCGAATTCGGGTTGGCCGAGATCCAGCCAGAATCCTCTCACGCCTTCGACTTCGGCCGGTTTCACAGAGGTCTCAACCGCGCTCCCTTTGTCATGATGCACGCGCAACAGAGCGCCCTGCTCGGGCAGTACACCTTGCTCGGTCAGGGCTTGCGAGAAGATCGTCAGGCCATTGCCACTGCGCTCGGCGAGGGTACCGTCGGTGTTGATGATCAGCACGTCAAATGGCGGCGACGCCTGGAACGGACCCACGAGCAGACCGTCGCTGCGGTGGGATTTGCTGTCTGCTGGCCGCTGACCTTCGGGCCATTCGCAGCAGAGAGCGACGGCGTGATGACTCCAGGTCTGGCGTGATGACGCACATTCGCCAGCGCTGGTCGGCAAGTCGATTCCCGCCATGCGTAGCGCCTCGGGAGAGATCACTCCGTAGATGTTGCCCCGCGCATCGTAGAACTGCGTCATCACTTTTGTGTCCCTGCTGCCAAAGTAGTCCACTGTAAACCGCAACTACCTGTAGGAGTGAGCCTGCTCGCGATAGCGGTGTGCCAGGCAAAAAAATGTCGACTGATCCACCGCTATCGCGAGCAGGCTCACTCCCACAGGTTAGGATGTCGACTGCACGTCCCCGGAACACCTGCGATCGAACCTCGACGCTCAATCACTGTCCTTCGGGGACGCGACGTTTTTTGCCAAGGATCGATATGACCAGCCTCAACCCCCAAGACACTTTCGTCCCCGGACGCCTGCAACAGATGTCCACGCGCATCGCTTTCTTCATCGCCGGGCTCGGCATTGCCGCATGGGCGCCACTGGTGCCGTACGCCAAGGCTAGGGCCGGGCTTGATGAGGGCACGCTGGGATTGTTGCTGTTATGCCTGGGCGTCGGTTCGATTCTGGCGATGCCCATGGCGGGGATTCTGGCAACGCGATTCGGCTGCCGCAGAGTGGCAACTGGCGGCACGCTGTTGATCTGCGCGGCATTGCCGTTGCTCGCGACGGTGTCGTCGATTCCGGCGCTGATCGCCACGCTGTTCATGTTCGGCGCCGGCCTCGGCACGGTGGATTCGACGGTAAACCTGCAAGCGGTGATCGTCGAGCGTGCGAGCGGCAAGAACATGATGTCGGGTTTCCACGGTCTGTTCAGCCTTGGCGGCATCGTCGGCGCGGCAGGCGTCAGCGCCCTGCTCGGCCTCGGCCTTTCGCCGTTGGGCGCGATGCTGGTGGTGGTGGCGGTGTTGATCGCCGCTTTGTTCAAGTGTGTACCGCACATGTTGCCCTATGGCAGCGAAAGCTCCGGGCCTGCATTCGCCATCCCCCACGGCATCGTGCTGTTTATCGGCGGGATGTGCTTCATCGTATTCCTCACCGAAGGTGCGGCGCTGGACTGGAGTGCGGTGTTCCTGGCGCAAGAGCGCGGGATCGACACGGCGTATGCGGGGCTGGGTTACGCGGCGTTCGCTCTGACCATGACCGCCGGACGCTTGATGGGTGACCGGATTGTTCGGATTGTCGGGGCGACGCGGATCATTTTGTTTGGTGGCCTGTTGGCGGCGGCAGGCTTGTTTCTGGCAACGTTCGCACCGAGCTGGGAGGCTGCACTGGTCGGTTATGCGTTGGTCGGTGCCGGTTGCTCGAATATCGTGCCGGTGTTGTACACGGCGGTGGGCAAACAAACCGTGATGCCGGAAAGTATTGCGGTGCCGGCGATTACTACGTTGGGTTATGCGGGGATTCTGGCGGGGCCGGCAGTGATTGGTTTTGTTGCTCATGCCAGCAGTTTGAGTTTTGCTTTCGGGTTGATGGCGGTGTTGCTGGTGGCGGTGGCTATTGGTGGGAAGGTGTTGAAAGTCTGAACTCAGTGCACCTGTCAGATTGTTGTTTGGGGTTGGGGTGGGGGCATATCCGTTGCTGCGGTAACGGCTGCTTAGGGTTCCGCCCTTACGGCGGGTCACTTTTTCCAGACGCCGAAAAAGTAACCCAAAAGGCTGCCCCCTGACGTACGGCACTTCGCCTAGGCTCAGTGTTCCCTCGCTACGGTGTCCATCCGGGGGCATCGCCTACGGTTTGCTTCGCTGCACCTCCTCTCGATGTGTGCGGCTTCGCCGCACGGCGCTGCGCGCCTACCCCCCGGATGAACACCTTCGCTCGGCCTGCCGATGGGCTGAGAGCAAGATCAAAAGCCAAAGCCAAAGCCAAAGCCAAAGCCAAAGCCAAAGCAGATCAAAAGATCGTCCGATCGGGGCCCGAGCCTTCGGCAGTTCCTACAATTGGAATGGATGCACCTGACAAAGATTGGTCGGCTGTCAGGCCGCCATCGCCAGCAGGCTGGCTCCTACAGTTTTAATTGCGTACAACCCAAGCGGCAAAGCCGCACCACTCATCACAATGAGCGTTAGCTCGAGTAAAGCTCTTGATCTAAGCGCCCGTCGGAAGGCTGAGTGGAGGGATTGATCCGGGGGTGGGAGCGCAGCGACCGTTTGGCGCAGCCAAACACATCGAGAGGAGGTGCAGCGAAGCAAACCGGAGGCGATGCCCCCGGATCAATCCCGCAGCGAAGGAACCCCGAGCCTCAGCGAGCGGGCCGTACGTCAGGGCAAGCCTTTTTGGTTACTTTTTCGGCGTCTGGAAAAAGTGACCCGCCGTAAGGGCGGAACCCTAAGTCGCCCTCACAAAAATAACGGATATGTACTCAGTCAAAACCCCACACTGGCCTGCACAAAAAACGTCCGCGGCGCCCCCACATACATCCCCGAATTGTTATCACTGGAACGCGTAAAGTACTGCTTATCGAAGACGTTCTTCACCCCCGCCCCCAACTTCAGATTCGACACCTGAGGCCCAAAGTCATACCCCCCGCGCACGTTCCAGGTCACATAACCCGGAATATCGCCATACTGCCCATCCGCCGTACCGTCAGTAATGTAATTGCCATTGAAACTGCCATCAGCATTCACCCCGGTACCCGGCGAGCGCTGCTTGGACTGAGCAAAACCGTCGAGATTGTAGGTCCAGCGATTGACGTCATACCGCAACCCCACCGTCGCCACCTGACGCGAATAAAACGGCAGATCACGCCCCTTGAACCCCGGAATCTCCCCTTCATAAGTCGCACGGGTATAAGTAAAACCAGCATTCGCGGTCAAGCCATCAAGGCGCGAGTCCAGCGCTGCCATGTCGTAATGTACCGACGCTTCAATCCCCTGGTGCTTGGTCGCACCAAGATTGGTCCAGCCCACATCATTGCTGATGTATTGCAGTTCATCGTCGAAGTCGATGTAGAACAGCGTCACTTCCCCGCCCCACACGTCATCGTTGTAGCGCGTACCGATCTCGTAAGTCTTGGCCTTTTCCGGCTCCAGACCGTTGGCGGTGTTGTCACCGGAACCACCCTGACCGAGCTGGAAATATTGCAGGCTGCCGAACGACGTCTCGTAGTTGGCGAACAGCTTCCACGCATCCGACAAGTGATACATCACGCTCAGCGCCGGCAGCGGTTCGTTGCTCTCGATGCTGCGGTTTTTCTCCGGCACCGGTTTGCCGGCAGTGTCGAGCACGGCGCGGTCGTGCCAGTCGGTGCTGATGTGTTCGAAACGAATGCCCGGGGTGACCGTCCAGTTGCCGACGTCGATTTTGTTATCGACGTAGACCGAGTTGGCTTCCGTGCCGCCGGTGCGATCCTGAAACACATGGCCGTCGGAGGTCGGCGTAACCACCGGCTGATTGTTGACCAGCGCCAGACGGCTCGACTGCTCGTGCATCGCCTCTTTCAAATAGCGGTAACCGACGCTGACTTCCTGAGTCGTCGGGCCAACGTCAAACACGCGCGACACACGCGGCTCGATGCCCAAGGTGTAGTAGGAACGCGGATACGAGCTGAGGGTTTTCTGGTCGCGGGCGGCGATGGTGCTGCCACGGAAGCTGTCGGTGTAATAGGTCAGCACTTCGGCCTGGGTACGCTCATCGATCTGGCGAATCCACTTGAACGACACGTCTTTGCGCCGACCGGTGAAGTTGTCGTAGTCGCGCACCGAATCGTAGGGTTTGTCATCGTACTGCTTCTGCGTCAGGCCACCGGGCATGTCGGCGCTGGCGTCGTAGTAGTGGAAGTTGAGGCTGAAATCGTCCTGATCGGTCGGCGCCCAGTGCGTCTTGAGCAGCACGTCGTCGATGTCGTTGCCGTTATTGCGCTCGCGATAGCCGTGGCCGTTGACGCCCGAGTAGAGCAACGCTACACCCATGCCGTTATCGGCGGTGCCGCCGAGGAACGCGGTGTCAATGTGTTTCCAGCCGCCGTACTGTGTGGTTTCCAGGGTGGTGCCGATTTCACCGGTGGTTTTTTCCGGGATCGCGCGGGTGACGAAGTTGATCACCCCGCCGACGTTCTGCGGCCCATAACGCACAGAACCGGCGCCACGGACCACGTCGATGCTGTCGAGGTTGCCCGCAGAAATCGGCGCCATCGACAGTTGCGGCTGACCATACGGCGCGAACGCTGCCGGTACGCCATCGATCAGCACGGTGGAGCGCGGTGACAGACGCGACGTCAGGCCGCGCACGCCGACGTTCAGCGCGATGTCGCTGCCGCCGGTACCGTTGGAGTCCTGCACCTGCACGCCCGGCACACGCTTGAGGACGTCGCTGACGTTCATTGCGCCCTGCTCGACCATCGCTTCGCGGCGGATCACCGTGCGCGCACCGGGATGGTTCTGCACCACGACGGCGTCGGCATCACCGAGCCAGTCGCCGACCACTTTGATGTCGGTCACGCCGAGCTCCAGCGGGCCGTTGGTGGCGGCGGAAGTCGCGGTGGGCGACAGGGTCACCGAACCTTCGTTGATCTGATAATCCAGACCGCTGCCCTGCAGCAATTGGCGCAGCGCCTGCTCCGGCGAGATATCACCATCGACCGCCGGAGCCTGTTTGCCGGCGACCAGCTCCGGGCTGAAAAACACTTGTAACGAGGTTTGCTGGCCCAGTTCACTCAAGGCCTGACCCAGCGGCTGGGCGCGGATATGAATGGCGTCGGCCGCGAATGCCAAAGGCATGGCAGCGTTGACCGCCAGCGCAAGGGCCAGCGGCAACCAAGGAGATTTCTTGTTGTTGGCAGGGATGGTTTTCACGTCGAACGTAGTCCTGTGGATCGCAAGAGTGTGCGGCTGTTAATGCAAACCAGTTGCAGTTGAACAGAAAGACGATGAACTCGAAAAAAACCTGAATGCTATTTTGAAATTATTTCCTGACTGCCATCGGCGAGGGTGCGAACGGCCACCGGCAGGATGCTCGGCAAGGCTTTGAGCAAGGCGTCGGTGTTGTCGGATTTGAATACGCTGGTCAGCCGCAGACTGGCCACGGCCGGGTTGGCGACCGTCAGCGGCTTGTCGCGATAACGCGACACTTCAGCAGCAACCTCACTGAGGCTGGCGTTGTTGAACACCAGTTTGCCGCTGCGCCACGCCGTCAGTTCCGCCGGGTTGACCGCGTAGGCCGCCGCGACTTTGCCTTGCCCATCGACATAAGTGCCCAAGCCTGCGGTTAGGTTGATGAACTCGTTTTCGGGCGCATCATGCCCCTGCACTTTCACCGTGCCCTGCTCCACCGCGACACGGGTCTGCGACACATCACGGCGCACATCGAAACGAGTGCCAGTGACCGTCACCTTGCCACTACCGGCCTCGACCACGAACGGCCGGGCTCTGTCGTGCTCAACACTGAACATCGCTTCGCCTTCGCTCAACTCAATAACGCGGCGGTCCTTTTCATAGCGCACCTGCAAGCGGCTGCGACTGTTCAGATCGATCACCGAGCCGTCCGGCAAAGCCACATGTTTGCGTTCGCCGAGGGCGGTAGAAAACTCGGCGCTGTAACCCCCCGGGTGATTCAAACCGCTGAACAGCCCGAGTCCAAGCGCCACCGCCAGCACACTGGCCGCCACCGCATAACGCAGCAACGGGCGCCGTTCGCGGCGCGCAGGCGTGGTTTCAACAAGGGCTTTGAGACGTGGCGCGGGCAGCAGATCCGCCGCCGTCCACAAACCCTGCAGCAACTGAAATTCGTCACGGTGCTGCGGATGTTCGTTCAGCCAGGCGTCAAAGCGCTGCTGCTCGTCGGCACTGATGGCCGGCTCCTGCAAACGTACAAACCAGCGAGCCGCGTCATCGCGCACCGTCGTTTGCCCGCACGCGCAATCACGAGAATCCATCATGGAATGTCCTGTGGGGCTGGGGATGAAAAGCGGCGGCCGCTCATGACTGCAACCCGTCGAGGCGATCACGCAGGTGCCGCAGGGTGCGGATCATATACTTTTCGACCATGTTCTTGGACAGACCCAGGCGTTCGGCGATTTCCGCCTGGGTCAACCCTTCGATCTTTTGCCAGACAAAAATCTTGCGGCAATTGACCGGCAACTCAGTGAGCGCCCGTTCGATGGAGTCGGCCAACTGGATCGCATGCATGTAATGCTCCGGGTCGCCGAACGACGACACACTGTGATCGATCGCCTCTGACTCCATGGCGCCGCGCCGATCCTCACGCCGATACCCATCCACCTCGATATTGCGCGCGGTCTGATGCAGATACGCCCGGGGTTGCTGCACCGCCGCCGAATCGGACTCAAGCACCCGCACAAAGGTGTCGTGCGCCAGATCCTCGGCCTGCGCGCGATTGCGCAGGCGACGAGTCCAGGTGCCGATCAACTCTTCGTAATGCTCGAAAAAGCCGGGTCTGCGGGGACGCATGGGGGTATGGGCGGCGTGGTGAGGAAAGGGGCGTGAATAGTAATGCTTCCTATTAAGCCCGGCAAATCATTCTGATCATCTGCAAAATTTCCCTGTAAGAGCTGCCGCAGGCTGCGATCTCTTGATCTTTTTTTGGAAGATCAAAGTGAGAGATCGCAGCCTGCGGCAGCTCCTACAGGGGCGGGCCGGTTAGTCTTTGTTGTCGATCCCGGCTTGCAGTGGCTGGCCGTCCAAGTGGCCGCTCAGGGTGACCGGGCCGACTTTCAGGTTGCCGTCTTCAAAGGAAACCTTCGCTGCGTTTTCTTCCTGCTTCTGCGGCAGATCCAGTCCGGCTTTAACCCCGTAATCGAGATTGCTCAGGTCAGTGCTGCTGACCTTCGAACCACCCAGATCGACCTTGCCTTCACTCGCCGAGATCCGCGCGCCGGTCAGTTGTGTGGCGCCGTCAACATTCAAGCTCACACCTTGGCTGCCACTGATGCCGGAAGCCTGGGTCACGCTGTCCTTGTGCGCGTATTCGCCCTGCGCTTTCAGCGTTGGCTTGTAGTCAGTACCCGCGAGTTTTTCCTTGTCGCTTGGCGGATTCTTTTTCGCGGTCAGGGCAAGATCGACATCAACTTTGGCTTGAGTCTTTGAGTCCTGACGACTCTCGACTGTCAGATCACCCGCGACCTTGCCGCTGACGGACTTCGCATCAATCCGCGCACCCGCCAGTTCTGCATCACCCGCGCTGTTCAGCAGCACCGTGTCAGCCTTGATCTGGCTGTTCTGCTGCGAGGTGCCTTGCAGGTAATCCACGCCCACTTTGGCGCCGGCATTGAAGCCGTGATCGCTACTGGCCTTCTCTTCGGCGGCCGTAGGCGTTTTGCTGCTCAGGTTGCCGCCGGCATTCAGTGCGACGTTCCAGTTGTTACGGCTTTCAGTGGACTGCGCCGACTCCTGCACATAACCGCCCTTCTGCGCATCAATGCTGACGTTTGGCGCCGTGACCTGTGTGCCTTGCAAGTGAACCGAGTCACCGCTCAGGGCGATACCGCTCTGGCTGTTGAGTTGGCCACCGGTCAGGGTCTGCGAGCTCTCGTTGACCCGACCGATGTTGAAGTTGCCGCTAAGATTGCCACCCTGATCACGGCTCTTCTCGCTGCTGGTTTTGCTGCCACCGCCCTTCAAACCACCACCGAGATTGCTGCCGGTAGCGCTGTGGGTGTCGGCGGCCGCTTGCAGATCGAGCTTGCCGTCAGCCTTCAGATCGATGGCGCCCGCGCTGTCGATTTTCGTACCTTGCTGGACCTGATCGCCGCCGCTGTTCAGTTGCACGCCGTTGCCGCTGATGCTCGCCACATGGGCCTGAGTATCAGAGGTCTGCTTGCCGCTGTGATCGAGCTGGAACCCGGCGCCGAGGTCAACGTTGGTGCCGTCGGTACCCGGCAAGGTGCCGACCGTCAGCGAACCATTACCGCGCAGGCTGGTGTCGCTGCTGCTCTGGTGGTCGGTGGCCTGATTGAGCGCCAGATCGCCGCCGGTCTTGATGCTCACGTTGCCCTGCCCGCCGTCGATACGGCTGCCTTCGAACTGGGCATCGCCTGCGGTTTTGATGTTCACACCCTGGCTGCCGGCATAACCGCCGACCACTGCGCTGGAGCTGTCCTTGCTCGATTGGCTGCTGCCGCCCGCGCCGCTGCCGGCGACATTCACGTCCTCACCGGTTTTGGTGTAGACGCGCACATCCACCTTGGCATCTACCGCATTATCCGTACTGCTGTGGGTGTTGCTCGCGGCATCGGCGACGAGTTTGTCGGCGCTGATGTTCACTTTGCCTGCGCCGGCGCTGTACTGGGTGCCTTGGTCGTGCAGCGTGCCAGCGACTTTCACGTCGACGTTGCCAGCGTCGAAGCGGCTGACTACAGCGTTGCTGCTTTGCTCGGTTTTATTGGCGCTGCCGTGACCGACCGCGACATCAATGCCGACATTCGGCTGGCCGAGATTGGCCAGCGCGTCCTTGTCCGGCACCTTGCCGTTCAGCACATCCTTGACCGCACCGGCTATTGGCCGGGCGATGTCTTTGTACTCGACGTTGGCGCCGATATCCGCCGACCAATTGCTCTCGGTGTGGGTGCTGCTTTCGTTATTGCTGGCCGCGCGGTTGT
Source organism: Pseudomonas sp. N40(2020) (assembly GCF_014472415.1). GTDB lineage: Bacteria > Pseudomonadota > Gammaproteobacteria > Pseudomonadales > Pseudomonadaceae > Aquipseudomonas. The sequence goes on along the minus strand of NZ_JACSZV010000005.1, from coordinate 111,219 downwards.
CGACTTCGTTGGCCGCGATGTTCAGACCATTACCGGCCTTCACCTGAGCACCTTCGGTGGCGAGCTTGTCGGCATTGATCGTCAAACCGCCGCTGCTCTGCACGCTGCTGGTTTGCGCAGTGGTTTTGCTCGTGGTGTCTTGCGACGTGCTGTGGGCGAAATCGACGCCATTGCCGGCGCGGTCGAGGCCGCCGGTGTAGTAGAAACCGCCGCCGGTGCTGCTCTTGTCGGTGGAGGTTTTGTGGCTGTCTTCTTCGGCCAGCAACGACACGTTTTGGCCGCTCAGGCGGGTATCGCCCGCAGTGGATTTCACCTCGCTGCCCTTGATCGTCAGGTCGCCGCCAGCCTTCACCTGCACGCTGCCGCCGCTAAGGCTGGAACCTTGCTGGGTGACGTCGTTGCTGGTCACCGTTTGCTGCTTGTCTTCGTAATGAATCCCGGCGCGATACTGCTCCGGCGTTTGCTCTTTCGCATAAGCGTCGAAGCCACGGGTTTCAGTGGTGGTGCTGCTGTCGTGAGTGTTCTGCGCGGAATGCACATTCACATCCCCCGCCGCGTCCGCCGTCAGCGCGCCGCCCGCCTTCACCGTCGAACCAGCGACTTCGATGTCCTTGGCACTCTTGAGCTTGAGGTTGCTGTCAGACACCAGTTCGCTGCGTACCGTGGTGCTGTCCTTGGCATTCTGGCGCGACTCGTTTTTGGTGATGCCGAAGAACTTGCTGTCCTTGTCGTGATTGTTGCTATGCGAGGTGTCTTGGACGCCGTCGATAATCAGCGAACCCTTGTCACTGATCACGCTCGCGTCGGTGCCGCCACGCACCTGACTGCCGCTGATACGCACGTCGTCAGCCTTGACGACCAGCTTGCCGGCGGCGTTGATTTTGCTGCCCTGATGCTGGCTCTGGCCCTTGTCGGCATCGCCGGTCTTGCCGAAGAAGCCACCGCCGACCAGATCGCCGGAGTAGCTATTGTCGCTGCTGCGATTGCTGCGTGTAGCGGTAGCGATTTCCACTTGTTTACCGGCCAGTTCCAGGTCGCCCGTGCTGTCCAGTTCGGCGCCTTCGGAGCGCAACAATGCAGCGGTTTGCAGGGCGATGTTGCCAGCCTTCAACTGGGTGGTGACGCTGCGCTGCTCTTCGCTACTGGTGTTCCAATTGGCTTTCCACAGGTGCTTGCGGTGGTTGCCCTGATCGGTCTGGGTGTGGCTTTCGGTGGCGGCGGTCAGGCGCAGATCGCCGCCGCTTTTCACATCCAGATTCTTCGCCGCTTCGACCTTGGCCGCGTTCAGTTCGGTGTCTTTGCCGGAGGACAGTTTCACGTCACGGCTGGCAACGATTTGGCTGCCGTGCTGACGCGTTTCGCTGTCGGTCTGGGTGCGGTCGTAGGTTTCCCAGGTGATGCCGATGGTGCTGTTGTTCCAGTTTTCGCGCTTTTCCTGGAGTTTGCGGCTTTCCACGGTGCTCAGGGTCAGGTTGCGTTTGGCGTCGACAGTCACATCACGGCCGCTGACATCGGTCGCGGCCAGGGTCAGGTCTTTACCACTGTGCAGGCCGACATCGCCCTGACTGCTGCAAATACCCGCGCGGGTCACATCGAGGCTGTTGGTCACGGCCTCACCGCTGACACTGAGGTCACCGGCCGAACGAATCTGCACCCCGTCACGCCCGGCCACCTGCACCGCACCGACCCGCACGCCGGCACCTTCGGCGGTACTGACGATGTTGATGCGACCGGCCTGCATCGCGCCGAACAGGCTGGCGTCGATGCGCTGATCAGCGGTGCTGCCTGCCGGGTCCACGGTTTTCACCTGGCCGCTGGCGTAATCCACCTGATTGCGTCCGACCGTGAGGTTGAGTTGATCACGGGCAGTGAGCGCGCCCTGACTGTCGATACGCGGGGCGATCAGGTTGATCGAGCCCTCGGCGTTACGCAGGCCGCCGCTCTGAATCTGCAACTGACCGCTGGCGTCGCGGGTGTTGAGCGATTGCAGTTTGCCGTCGTTCAATTCAGGGCGACCAACCACCAGATTGGCGTTCGGCGTGTTGATGAAACTGCCGCCGTTGATCGAGATACCGTTGGGGTTGGCCAATACGTAATCGGCGGCGCGCCCGAAGATTTCCTGCGCGCCGTTGATCGCCGACGGGTTGCGACTGATCACTTCGTTGAGGATCACGCTCGCGGCTTGCCCTTGCAATTGCGGGTTGGCCGCCAGTTGCCCGGCGAGCTGCGATTGTCCCGCCTGCAAGGCGTTGTTCAGCACCAGTCCCTGACGGTCGACGTTGTAGTCGAGGAACTGGTTATGCGACAGGCCCGAGCCGTTGGGCGCGACGATGTTGACGATGGGCACACCGCCCTGGGTTTGCAGTTGCGCGGTGCCGCCTGGGCCCGGTGCGACGACGACACCACCGGCAAGAGCGCTGGGCAGGTGCACGGCGAAGAACAGGCTGGCGATTGCCCAGCGCAATTTGCCCCGTGGGGAAAGATGAAATGCAAAGGTGTGTGCTGGCATAAAAACGTCTCCATGTGAGTACGGCATCACGTCGCGCGATTTTTCCTGGCCGTGGCTGTCGCGCTCAGATCCGACGGCTGTTCGTTCACTGCATTCTTTGTTTATGTAGCGCTCATATTTGTAAGCCGACCCGCATCAGCCAGGTCTGCGGCTCATGCTGCAGACCGTTGGGCGTGTTGAGGGCGCGTTGGTAATCGACGTCCACTTGCAGGTTTTTCCAGCCCAGATTCAGCCCGACACTGGCGCCGCTCAGGCGTTGGCCCTGGGCACCGTGATCGGCCTTGATCCAGCCGTGGTCGAGACCGACGCGCGGGGTGATCTGCATCGGCCATTCACTGCGCAGCGGCAGGCGCAAGGTGTTGCGCCAGAACGCGCCGCTGGCACCGGACGCACTGCTGACCCGATAACCGCGCACCGCCGAATCATCGGTGCCGAGCAGTTGTTCGATGGCCGGCAGCGGATCGGGGCTGTACTGCAAATTGAGCTGGCTCTGCCACTGCCAGGCTTGCGCGCCGAGCTGACCGTTGCGCCATTGGCTAAGGCCGGCGCGGTACTTGTGGAATTGCGCCTTGGGCAGGTTTTTGACTGGATGCTGTGAATCATCATCGGCGCCAAACCAGCGCAGGCCCTGGGCGTAATTGACATCGAGGTTCCACACCGCGCGGTCGAGCCAGAACAGATTGAGTCCGGCTTCGGCCACGGTCAGGGTCGGGCTCTGAATCCCCAGGCGCACATTTTCCAGATAGCTGTCGACGTCCTTGTGCGCCAGTTGCAGGTTGGCGCTGAGCTGGCGGCTCTGGTCGCGCCAAAGCACGCGGTCGGCGCGCAGGCTCACTTGATCGGTGATGCCGGTGCTGTGAAAAGTGGTGCTGGGCAATTTGAACGGTGCGCGATATTCGGCGTGGCTGGCGAATGCGCTGTAGGTCCAGTAGCCGTAGGGAATCGCGTAATACAGGCTGGCGTTGCGGTTATAGCGATCGCCCTGATTGAGCGTGTCGCTGGCACTGAGACTTAACAGGTCGTTGAGCTCCAGCGGGCTGTCGAGACTCAGGCTGAGCGTGTCGCGGTCGCGCCCGGTGCTGGCACTGCCGAGGTTGTCGATTCCCGCATTCAAGGCCCAGCGTGACTGCCCGGAGGTGCGCGAACGCAGGATGATTCTTGAGGCGCCGGGCTGGCTGCCGGGGGCGATATCGGCGGTCAGGTCAACAGAGCGCAAGCGGTTCAACTGATCCAGACCTTGCTCCAGGTCACGCAGGTTCAGCGGCCCACCGAGCATCCCCGGGAAGGCGCCGCCGAGGGAAACCGGCAGGCTCTGATCGGCCAGTTCGATGGACTCGATATAGCCTTCGTCGACCATGACATCGAGCGACTGCCCCGCCGCCGGTGCGCTGCTCAGGTACGGGCGGCTGGCGATGTAGCCCTTCTCGACATAGATCGCGGTGATGGTCGCCAGCAGATGATTGATCTGGCCGACGCCCATGCACGGTGCCAGCAGCGGTTTGATCCGGGCGTTGAGTTTGCTGCTGTCGATCAACGTGACGCCGCCGATGCGCGTGCCGCTTAACGGCCAGCAACGCTCATCGGGGGTTACGGTCTGGGGAATCGCCGGAGTGACCGCTGCCGGGCCGAACGCGCCGCGCTCCAGTTGGCGCTTTCTTTGCTCAAGCTGAAGTTGTTGCAGATCGCGCTGTTGCTGTTGCTGCTGGCGCAGCACTTCCTGGCCCGGCGCGACAGGTTCGGCCGCTTCAAGCGATGAGGCACACACACTCAACACAAAGGCCGACAACAGCGGGCAACGCGTGGCACAACGACGAAACACAGCTTGAAGCGAATACGGCACGCAACATCCTTGCAATCATCAAATGGCGTAATGCCACACTATCAATGATCGTGATAGTCGGAGCCCTCCTACACAAATGCAAGACGCTTCCTACAGCGCTTACATTTCTTAAACAATTGCTTTTGTTGCTCTTATTGTCAGCAGCAATGCCACGGCACTGCACACTATCAGGGTTTCCCCGAGGGCCTGAGACCACCCAGCGAGCATCATGCCCGCGCCAATCAGCAGGTAATAAATCAGCCCCAATAACGCTCCGGCAGTGCCGAGACGATCCGAATAATCAACCAGCGCCATGCCGAGAATATTGGGAATCGCCATGCCAAACGCCAGCACAATCAGCAACATCGGCAGCACAAACGCGCCACTCTCCTGCAGCCACCAGACGCCAACGCCACCGAGCAAACCGGTGATGGCGGCGAGCCGGATCAACTGCATCGCGGCAAACCCTGCCTGCAATAAACGCTTGTTGGCCCATGCGCCAAAACCTGAGCCCAGCGCGAGGATCACGCCGCTGTAGCCGAACCATGTTGCGTCCAGGTTCAGGCGCTGAAAAATGAACGGGCCAAGGCTGTAATAACTGAACAGCGCCACATTGAACGCAGCAATCCATAACGCCGAGCGCCAGATGCCCAAGTCGCGCAACATGCGTGCGAGGGTTTCCCACAGGTCGACATGGGGTGTTTGCTCAGGACGGGTTTCCGGCAAGGCGTAGCAACTCCAAAGCCACAGCGTCGCGGCCAGCAAAACCAGTGCAGTCAATACGCCGCGATAGCCGAATGCCTCGACCAGGCTAGCGCCGCTGAACAGACCGATTGCAGGACTTGCCGCCAACGCGATGCCCACCAGGGAAAAAACCTGCGCTTCTGCCCCTTTGAAACGGTCGCGCAGCAAAGTCTGCGTGACCACCGAGCCCACCGCCGCACCAAATGCTGCCACCCCCTGCGCCAGCAATAGACCGTTGAAACTGCTGACTCGCAAGGCGATAACCATGGCGACCGCGTAGATCGCCAATCCCATAAGCATGACCGGACGCCGGCCGATGCGATCACACAATCGCCCCCACACCACCACGCCCACGGCAAAGGCCAAGAAGTAAACCGACAAGGTCTGCGCTGCCGCCTCGGGGCTGACTTTAAATACCCTGCCGATATCCCCCAGCGCCGGGCTGTACAGGGTCTGCGCAATCTGCGGAAACATCAGCAACGCAATCGCCAGCGGCAACAGATTTTTGTTGTTCATTGTTTATGACTCCTCAAGTAAACCGCAGAGGAGTTTAAGAACTGCTGATTGGCGTATTATCCGAATCCTGCCAATTTATCGCGCAAATCGGACAACCCATGACTTGGATTGACGCCCACACACTCTTTGATGCGGACTGTTACTCGGCGCCGGTGATCGGCATCGCAGCAATACTGGGTGATCACGATTCCGGCCAACATTAGCACCTGCACGGGCAACTGCTCTACACCCGACAGGGCTGCACGCGCATCACCCTCGCGCAGCAATTGTGTCTGCTGCCACCGTCGCGAGCGGCGTGGATTCCGGCGGGTGTGAGCCATCGGGCACAGATGCAGCAAAGCGTTGATTACCGCTCCATTTACCTGGTCCCTGAATTGTGCCGCGAGCTGCCGCAACAAGTTTGCGTCATCGAGGTCAGCCCTCTGCTGCGCGCCGTGCTGGAGCCCATGGCTACGGCGGATTTCGACACTGATTGGCAACAGGGCAAATTCGCCCATTTACTGGGTTTGTGCCTGAGCGAAATTGTCGAGGCGGCGCAACAACCGATGTTGTTGCCCTTGCCACGGGACAAGCGTTTGCTGCCACTGCTCGCAACCCCGGAACGATTGCCGCCGGAACTGCAAGTGCTGGAACGCCAGATCGGCGCCAGCAGCCGCACCATCGGCCGAATCTTCCAGCGCGAAACCGGCATGAGTTATCAGCAGTGGCGCCAGCAATGGCGGTTGATGCGCGCCATGGAGTTGCTCGCCACCGGACGCAGCCTCAGTTATTGCAGCTTCGAATTGGGCTTCGCCAGTGACAGCGCGTTCATCGCGTTCTTCAAAGCCATGACCGGCAGCACACCCGGTCAGTGGCTCAAATAAGCATTTGACGACAGACGCACTCTTCCAGGGGATGGTGGAGTGGTTTCAGGCCTGAGGAGTTTTACGGAAGCCTACCGCCAAGCGGTTCCAGCTGTTGATGGTATTGATCGCGACGCTCAGATCGACCATTTCCTTCGGCGAAAACTGCGCGGCAACGACGTCGTAGTCTTCGTCCGGCGCGTGGGTCAGGCTCAGCTGGGTCAGCGATTCGGTCCACAGCAGCGCGGCGCGTTCACGGTCGCTGAAGAACGGCGCTTCACGCCATGCGGTCACGGCGAACAGACGACGTGGCGTTTCACCGCCCTTGATCGCATCAGCGGTGTGCATGTCGATGCAGAACGCGCAGCCGTTGATTTGCGAGGCGCGCAGCTTGACCAGTTCGATCAGGTTTTTTTCCAGCGGCAGTTTGGAGACGGCCGTTTCCAGGGCGATCATCGCTTTCAGAGCGTCGGGGGAAGCGGTGTAGAAATCGGTACGAGGTTTCATGAGGGGGGCCGGGGCGAGTGAATGTGTGGCTACGTTAGTCCCGGCGCGTGGTTCGACAAATAGCCAATATTCGCGAAGATCAGGAGGCCACTTGATTGACCGCTCGTCACTCTACCGGCACCAAGCGTTCGGCGCGTCAGACCAATATCAGGTAAATCCCCTTTTTGGAGACCTACCATGATGACGCGCAAATTCACCTCGTTATTGCTCGCCGGCCTGCTGGCCACGGCTTCGGCCGCCAGCTTCGCGGCCAACGATGGCGCTGATGCTACCGGCACCAAATCCGGCGCCACCAGCGGCTCGACCATGCCGCCAGACAACACGCCGGGCGCGCCTTCTGGCGGTAGCGGTTCCAATGGCGCCGGTTCCGGTACCGGCACCAATGGCGGCGCCAGTGGTTCGGGCTCGGGTGCCGATGGCGGCACGGGTTCGGCCGGCGGCGGGACGGGCGGCGCAGGCGGTGGCACGGGCGGCTGAACGAACAAGAGCCACCCTTGGTAAACCGCAATACCAATGTGGGAGCGAGCCTGCTCGCGAATGCTGTGAATCAGTACAAACATTTTTGTCTGACACAACGCTTTCGCGAGCAGGCTCGCTCCCACAGGTTTGGTTTTAGCGATCGGAGCGCATGAGTTCCGCTAAACCGTCCTCCGGCGACAGCACCGCCGCCCGATTGCGCCCGGCATTTTTCGCCTGATAGAGCGCCGCATCCGCCCGCTGGATAAACACTTCCGGGCTGTCATTGCCATTGGGAATAAATGAATAACAGCCCAGACTCACGGTGAGATATTCGGTGGGTGATCCACTGTGGGTAATGCGTTTGTCGATCACGCTGCGGCGAATCTGCCCGGCAATCGCCAATGCGCCGTTGATGTCGGTATCGGGCAACAGCACCGCGAACTCCTCGCCCCCGTAGCGCACTGCCAGATCCGACTTGCGCTGGCAGCAATTCTTCAACACCTGCGCCACTTGCGTCAGACAATGATCGCCGGCCACATGCCCATAGGCGTCGTTGTAACGCTTGAAAAAATCGATATCGAGCATGATCAGGCTGACCGGGCTGACCTGCCGCGCACCCCGGGCAAACTCGATTTCAAGTGACCGTTCAAACAGTCGCCGGTTAGCCAGTCCGGTGAGGCTGTCGTGGGTGGCGATCTGCTCCAGCGAGCGCTGTGCCTTGCGCAGGTTCTTCTCGATCCGCTCACCGTCGCGCACCTGATGGATGAACACCCAGCCAAACAGCCCAATGCCCAGGATCACCAGCGCCACGATCACGCTGGACTGGAACGCACGTTCATACCAACCCTTGAGGATTGTGTCCCGCGAGGTCGCGGCAGACACCACCAACGGATACGACGCCAGTTGCCGATAGCCGTACAAACGGGTGACGCCGTCGACCACCGAATTGATCATCGCCGTACCGGCCGCGGCGTTGGGCAACAGCTTTTGATAGATCTCGCCCTGGGCCAGTGACGTACCGATCAGCGATTCGTCGAACGGACGACGAGCGAGCAAGGTGCCGTCAGTCAGGCCGAGGAACATGATGCCGTTGTCGTCGAGGCTGAAGCTTTTGAAGAATTGGTCGAAGTACGCCATCTTGATTCCGGCCAGCAACACACCCTGAAAATTGCCGGCGCGGTCGTTGACGCGCTTGGAGATCGGGATGATCCACTCACCATCCTCGCGGTTGCGAATCGCCGGGCCGATGTGCGCCACGGTCGAGGCGTTCTGCTGATGGAACTTGAAGTACTCACGGTCAGCCACGTTGATGTCATGGGGCAGATCGTTGAAAGAGGTAAGCACCCACTGTCCCTGCTGGTCGAACAGGAACATGCCGTGTAACTGACTTAGTTGCTGCACCCGGCGGGCGAAAGTTCTTTGCAGGCGTGGCCTCTGCGCCGCGCCGTAACCATCATCCTGAATCCAGTCGACCAGGCTGGTCATCACCAGATCCGCCGCGAGAAACGTGTCTTCTGCCTGCTGCGCCATCGCCCGGGTCAGGTTGCTCGAGGCCATTTGCGCCACCGCCAGATCCTGACGCCGCGACTGCTCCAGTTGCAGGTACAGCAAACCAAACAGGCACAAGCTCACCGCAACGACAAACAACGCTGCCGCTTTACGCAGCGGCAGGCGTTTAAGCGCGCCGGGGGCCTGTTGCAGATCGTGAATGGGGATAGGCAAAAGCATGTCCTGGGCAGGTACGACAGGGGCGCAAGCCCGAAACCCTTATGTTTTGTGAGCGTAGTTCACACGGATGCAGGGGGCAAACACCCCGCTCTCGCCCCGTTGTATCGGCGCGCGGTGGATTTGGATGATCGCCGTTCGAAGATTTATTTTCGATGTCTTCTTTCCGGTTAATTCGTTGTGAAGTACCAACCGTCGTAGTGCGCTGCGCCGAGGAGTCGGGGACAAGTGCAACAGGTGCAAAAAAGGCGTCCAACGGGACGCCTGACTTGTTAAAACCTTAATGCCCTCAGTCGATCACCGCGACGGCGGCACGCGAATATCCCCCGCCCTGCACTGAGTTTTCACACCCTTGCCACAAGCGCCAGGCTGCAAGTCTTTACCCATGCACACGCGCACCTCGGACAATTCCGGGCCGCTGCAAATCACCGCGATGCCATCCGCCGGAATCCCCGGGTTAGCTTTGCGGAACAAGTCGGCGATTTCTTGCGCCTCAAAGTAATAGGAGGTGCTGAACGGTTGCAGCTCTTGCGGGATTTTTACCGCGCCAACAGCCTTATCCGCCGCATCCAGATAGCCCATCGCGCCGAGACCACTGCACGTGCCATGTTTCGACCATTCGTGATCAAGCAACTTCTTGGTCGGGAACAGCGTCATGCCTTTGTTGCTTTGCGCCGCCGACAACGTGGTCAGTGGCGGGCAGGACTCCGGCCAGCCGCCCTTGGCGTATTGCGGCCACAGACCGTGCAGGACAAAGCCGTAACCCTTGCCGGAACACTGCACATCATCCTTGTGCGTGAGGCAAAACGTCGGCGACCAGGACAGCGCCAACAGGTAGTAGTCGAATACCCCCGCCACCGATTCCGCCTGCACCTTGCCGGACTGGGATTGGCGCGCAGAACTCAGACCGATGCTACCGGCCGTCAGCGCAATCACCGCCAAAATTGTAAACAGCTTTTTCATGTACCCGCTCCTTGGGACGCCTGCGTCCGTGGTTTTCGTTCCTGACCAGACGTGGTCAGGGCTGATTTGGACACGCCAGTGTTGCAAGCGCATGACGCAAGGCAAGGCTGTACCCCGTTGAAAGGTCTACGATTAATAAGCAGCCATCAAATACAGGGAACCGAAATGAGTAAAGCAGACGAACTCGCCGCGAAGCTCAAGCAAACCCGGGACAACCACGCAGCCGACATCACCTGCGCGGAACTGGAGATCGATTGCTGGCCCGCGCAGGTCTACGACCTGTACCACCGCATCGAGGCGTGGCTGCAACCGGTGACCGAAGTCGGCCTGAAGATTCGGCGCAATCCAACGCACATTTGCGAAACCTCCCCGGATGGCGAATCCCACGATTACGCCATCGACCAACTGGTGATCGAGGCGAATGACCAAACCCTGACATTTGATCCCATCGCCCGGTTTACCGAAGATGGTTCTGGACGGGTACAAATCACCCTGCCGGAGCGAAACACTTATCTGTTGCGCACCGTCGATGAACACCACGAAAGCCACTGGTGGCTGCAGACCGTTGAAACCGGGCAGGAGCTGGATGCCATTGCGTTGACCGAGAACAACCTGTTGCAGGTGGTTCAGGAGGGGTTGGGGCTTTAGGTCAATGCTGAACCTGTCAAAACTGTAATCTGCCCCTCAGCCTACTGAAAGCTGGCGCTGGTTAGCCTCTCTGTCATGGATCAAACGGGGACTCAGCGCGCATGCCTTCCAACACCTCAAGACGCACCTTCGTCAAAGGCCTGGCCGCCGGTGGTTTGCTCGGTGGCCTCGGCCTGTGGCGTGCGCCGGTCTGGGCGCTGAGCGGTCCCGGTCAAATCAACGAACTGAGCGGCAGCGAGTTCGAGCTGTTCATCGGCGAAACCCCGGTCAACTTCACCGGCCAACCGCGCACGGCGATGACCATCAACGGCAGCCTCCCCGGCCCGCTGCTGCGCTGGCGCGAGGGCGACACGGTGACGCTGCGGGTGCGCAACCGACTCCAGGACAGCACCTCGATTCACTGGCACGGCATTCTGCTGCCGGCCAACATGGACGGCGTGCCGGGCCTGAGTTTTCATGGCATCGAGCCAGGTGGCGTGTATGTCTATCAATTCAAAGTCCGACAGAACGGCACCTACTGGTACCACAGCCATTCCGGGCTCCAGGAGCAGGCTGGCGTCTATGGGCCGCTGGTGATCGACGCCAAAGACCCGGAGCCGTTCCAGTACGACCGCGACTACGTGGTGATGCTCAGCGACTGGACCGACGAAGCCCCGACCAGCCTGATGAAGACCCTGAAAAAACAGTCCGACTACTACAACTTCCACAAACGCACCGTCGGCGACTTCATCAACGACGTCAGCGCCAAAGGCTGGGACGCCACCGTCGCCGACCGCAAGATGTGGGCAGAAATGAACATGAACCCCACTGACATCGCTGACGTCAGTGGCGCCACCTACACCTTCCTGATGAACGGCCACGCGCCCGACACAAACTGGACTGGGCTGTTCCGCCCCGGCGAAAAACTGCGTTTGCGCCTGATCAACGGCTCGGCCATGAGCTATTTCGACGTGCGCATTCCGGGGCTGAAGATGACCGTGGTCGCCGCCGACGGCTTGCATGTCAAACCGGTCAGCGTCGATGAGTTGCGCATCGCCGTGGCCGAAACCTACGACGTGATCGTCGAGCCCGAAACCGAGGCCTACACCCTCTTCGCCCAGGCCATGGACCGCACCGGTTACGCCCGAGGCACTCTTGCGACCCGCGCCGGCTTGTCCGCCCCGGTGCCATCGCTGGATCCACGGCCATTGGTCACCATGGACGACATGGGCATGGGCGGGATGGATCACGGATCGATGGACATGAGCGCCATGGATCACTCAGCCATGGGGCCGATGCAAGCGCATCCCGACAGCGAAAAAAACAACCCGCTGGTGGACATGCAGGCCATGACCACCGCGCCGAAACTCAACGACCCCGGCCTCGGCCTGCGCAACAACGGTCGCCGTGTGCTGACCTACGCCGACCTGCGCAGCACCTTCGAAGACCCGGACGGCCGCGACCCGGGCCGCACCCTCGAGCTGCACCTCACCGGCCACATGGAAAAATTCGCCTGGTCGTTCAACGGCATCAAGTTCTCCGATGCCGAGCCGCTGCGCCTCAAGTACGGCGAGCGCATTCGTCTGGTGCTGGTCAACGACACGATGATGACCCACCCGATCCATCTGCACGGCATGTGGAGTGACCTGGAAGACGAAAATGGCGACTTCCAGGTGCGCAAACACACCATCGACATGCCCCCGGGCACACGCCGCACCTATCGCGTCACCGCCGACGCACTCGGCCGCTGGGCCTATCACTGCCATCTCCTGTACCACATGGAAATGGGCATGTTCCGCGAAGTACGGGTGGAAGAATGAAGGGGCCGATCATGACTCGATTCACCGCGTTGTCCTTACTGCTTGTCGGCAGCTCGGCCATGGCCGCCAGCGACATGCAGGGCATGGATCACAGCCAGATGCCCGGCATGGATAACTCGGCGATGCAAAGCATGGACGACGGCATGATGCAGCCCGCCGCCCCGACTGAAAGTCGCACACCGATCCCCGTGCTGACCGACGCCGACCGCGCCGCCGTGTTCACCAGCCCCGGCGGCCATCAAGTGCATGACAGCGCGATCAACAGCTATTTCCTCGCCGACAAACTCGAATGGCAGGACGCCGACGACGGCAGCGCATTGGCCTGGGATTTATCCGGTTGGATCGGCGGCGACAGCAATCGCCTGTGGCTGCGCTCCGAAGGCGAACGCAGCAACGGCAAGACCGAGGACGCGGAAATCCAGGCGCTGTGGGGCCACGCGATTTCGCCGTGGTGGGACGTGGTCAGCGGTGTGCGCCAGGACTTCAAGCCCGGCGCCCCACAAACCTGGGCTGCCTTCGGATTGCAGGGCATGGCGCTGTACAACTTCGAAGCCGAGGCGACGGCGTTTATCGGTGAAGGTGGCCAGAGCGCGATTCGGCTGGAAGGTGACTATGACATTCTGCTGACCAATCGCCTGATCCTTCAGCCAACCGCCGAACTCAACGTCTACGGCAAAAACGATCCGCAACGGGGCATCGGCTCAGGGCTGTCCAACACCGAAGCCGGCCTGCGCCTGCGCTATGAAATTCGCCGTGAATTTGCCCCCTACATCGGCGTGACCTGGAACCGCACCTACGGCAACACCGCCGATTACGCGCGGGCCGAAGGCGAGGATCGCAGCGAAGCGCGCCTGGTGCTTGGCGTGCGGCTGTGGTTCTGAAGCCATATTCAATAACAAAACAACCACCGCCCAAGCGCGGTAAGAGGCCTCGCATGCGCACATTGAAAACCGCCGTCATACTCGCCACCGGCCTGCTCCTGAGCAGCCTGGCCCAGGCCCACCCGAAACTGCTCTCATCGACCCCGGCCGAAGGCGCGGACGGCGCGGCGCCCGGCAAGATCGAACTGCACTTCTCGGAAAACCTGATGACCCAGTTCTCCGGGGCCAAACTGGTGATGACCGAAATGGCCGGCATGGCCCATTCGCCGATGCCGATGAAAGCCAAAGTCAGCGCCGGCAGCGACCCGAAAACCATGCTCATCACCCCGCTCGCCCCGTTGCCTGCCGGCACCTACAAAGTCGAATGGCGCGCGGTGTCTTCAGACACCCATCCGATCACCGGCAACGTCACGTTCAAAGTGAAGTGAGCGATGGGCGAACTGAGCAACATCATCCTGCGACTGGCGTTGTATGTGGATCTGCTGCTGTTGTTCGGGGTGGCGTTGTTTGGGGTCTACAGCTTTAACCGGGTGCTGCGGTTTCAGCCGATGCTGCGCGCCATGGCGCTGTTCGGGATGCTGCTGTCAGTGGCTGGCGGAGTGCTGATGACCAGCGCCATGAGTGGCGAAACCGAGCTCGCCGCGCTGTGGCCGCATCTGCAAATGATGCTGTTTGAAACCGACGTGGGGCTGGCGTGGGCGGTGCGGGTTGGTGCGCTGATCGTCGTGTTGATCAGGCCGGGGTTATGGATCGCTTCGATTGCCGGCGCAATCGCCCTCGCCTCGCTGGCCTGGAGCGGGCATGGCGCGATGGACGAAGGATGGCTGCGGATCTGGCATTTCCTCAGTGACATCCTCCACCTGCTTGCTGCCGGGGCATGGTTGGGCGCCATGCTGGCGCTGGTATTGATGGCGCGCGGGCTTGTTGATGAACCACGCCTTCGGCAACTCGCTCATGCCGTCAAACGCTTCGAACCGGTGGGCGCAGTGATTGTGCTGACGCTCACGGTGAGCGGCGTGGTGAATTACCTGTTCATCGTCGGCCCCAAACTCGATGACGTGCTGCTTGGTGCCTACGGAATTCTGCTGTCGATCAAAGTCGTGCTGTTTGCGGCCATGCTGGTGTTAGCGGCGCTGAACCGCTTTTACCTCGGGCCATTACTCGAACAATCCTTGTGCGATGGCCAGCATCGCAAAGCCGCGAACGCTCTAAGGCGCAGTGTTCTCCTGGAGTTGGCCATCGCGCTGCTGATCGTGGCGCTGGTTGCATGGCTGGGCACTTTGAGTCCCGAGCCGGGATGACACCCGGCAAAGGCTTTCACTACACTGGGCCACCTTTCCCTGCATAAGCCCGATCGCCATGACAACGCTAAAAAGCACGATGATCTTCTGCGGCCTGCTCACCCTGGCCGCCGGCGCCCACGCTGAGCCAACCCCTTCGCACCTGAACACCATCCAGCAACAAGGCCAACTGCGCGTCTGCACCACCGGCGACTACAAGCCCTACACCTTCAAACGCACCGACGGCGACTTCGAAGGCATCGACATCAGCATGGCCCGCTCGCTGGCCGACAGCCTCGGGGTCAAGGTCGAGTGGGTACCAACGACCTGGAAAACCCTGATGCCGGACATGCAGGCCGGCAAGTGCGACATCGGCATGGGCGGGATTTCGGTCACGCTGGACCGGCAGAAAAAGGCCTACTTCAGCAACACCCTCGACGTCGACGGCAAAATCCCGCTGGTGCGCTGCGCCGATCAAGCCAAATACCAGACCGTCGAACAGATCAACCAGCCCGGCGTGCGCCTGGTGGAACCCGCCGGCGGCACCAACGAAGCCTTCGTCCACGCCTTCCTGCCCAAGGCGCAACTGGCCCTGCACGACAACGTGACGATCTTCCAGCAACTGCTCGACAACAAGGCCGACGTGATGATCACCGACGCCTCGGAAGCGCTGTACCAGCAGAAGCTGAAACCGGGATTGTGCGCAGTCAATCCGCAGCAGTTCATGCAGTACGGCGAGAAGGCTTATTTGCTGCCGCGCGATGACATCAGCTGGAAGCTGTACGTTGATCAGTGGCTGCATTTGAGTAAGGTGACCGGTAGATATCAGAAAGTGCTCAGCGAATGGATTGCCGTGCCACCCGCGCAGTAATCATCCACGCGGTAACTTGAGCCTTTTTTATCGACAGCGCCGTTTCAGAATCACCTTCCCGCCAGATAAGGACATCACCATGCAATTCCTCCCCCTCACCGAAGCCGACCCCGCCCTCCAGGCCCACGTCCGCACCCTGCGCAATCAAGAGGACGTGCGCAAATTCATGTACACCTCTCATGAAATCACCGAACAGGAACACGCTAACTGGCTGGCCTCTTTGCAGGACAACCCTCGGCAGCAAGTGTTTGTAGTGATCAAGGATCAGCAAGCGGTCGGGATCGTCTCGTTGAACGCGATCAACGCTGCGCAGAAAACCGCAGATTGGGCGTTTTATCTGGACGTTGGCTTGCAGGGCAAGGGCTTGGGCAGCGTGGTCGAGTTCTGGATGCTCGATTACGCGTTTGATGTGGCGGGGCTGGAAAAGCTGAATTGCGAAGTACTGGCGATGAATTCAGCGGTAGTGAAGATGCACCAGAAGTTCGGGTTTGAGATTGAAGGAGTTCGCCGGCAGAACGTGGTGAAAAATGGGGTTCGGGTCGACGTGGTTTTGTTGGGAATAACCAAGGCTGAGTGGCAGAACAAGCGACCTGCGCTGGCCGCCGTTATCGAGCGGATCAGTGCGAGCTGAACGAGATCATCTCTCCAGCCACGCACCTTTGGGGATCTGCGCCAGCGATTTGAAAGCAGGCTTGGCGAACCAGAAACCCTGCATCAGATAAATGCCGCAATCGGCGAGAAAGTCTCTTTCCTGGGCATCTTCAATGCCCTCGGCGATCACCTCAACGCCCAATTCTCTACACATGTTCACGACGTTGCGCACGATGGTCTGGCGCACACGATCAAGGTGAATATCCCGGACCAGCGCCATGTCCAGCTTGATCAAATCCGGCTGAAAATCCGCCAACAGGTTAAGGCCGGAATAGCCTGCGCCAAAGTCGTCGATTGCCGTCTTGAAACCAAACTCACGGTACTCACGCAAAATGTTCGTCAGATGGCTGTTCTTTTCAACGTGCTCGCCCTCAACCGCCTCGAAGATCAGGCGATCCAGCGGGAACCCGTGAGCGCGCGCCGCTTCAAGCGTGCTGCGAATGCACAATTCCGGACGGTAAACGGCATTCGGCAAAAAGTTGATCGAGAGGTACTCGGTCATACCTAACTGAGCCGCCGTGGAAATCGCCCGCACACGACACAGTTGATCAAATCGATATCGGTTTTGATCGTCCACCTGCTCCAGGACTGACAACGCACCTTCGCCATTCACGCCGCGAACCAAGGCTTCATGGGCAAAGGTCGTTTGATCGCGCAGATCCACAATCGGCTGAAACGCAAAAGCGAAATCCAGATCCGGCGCGCCTTTGTTTTTACAGCCCTGGCAGCCTCCGGGAGAGGCGGATGATTTTGGAAATTCGGTCATGAAGCCCCCTGATAACGGGTTGTAAACGTCCATATGATCAATAAGCAGCTGTTCGGTTATGTGCTACCCAGCCATAACTGTAGCCCAACGGCGCCTGAATATATTGAAGGCGCCGTGGGCTCATCGTTCACAAAATCAAGTGCGGAAATGCGCGGTCATTCGCTGCAAGTCCTGCCCCAGCGACGCCAACTCAATCGTCGCCGCTGCACTCTCTTCACTGGCAACCGCCGACTGGTCGGCCACATCACGCACACTGACAATGCTGCGATTGATCTCGTCGGCCACGGCACTTTGCTGCTCGGCAGCGGCCGATATCTGCAAGCTCATTTCCTGGATCGTGCCGATGGACTGATTGATCTCGGTAATCGCCAGCTCGGCCTTCTGCGCCAACACCACCGTATCGAGGGTGCGCTCGCGGCTGGAAGCCATCAGCGTAGAAGCCGCTTGCGTGCCCTGTTGCAGGGTGACGATCAGCGCTTCGATTTCCTTGGTCGAGTCCTGTGTCCGCTGCGCCAGCGAACGCACCTCGTCTGCCACCACGGCGAAACCACGGCCCTGCTCCCCCGCCCGCGCCGCTTCGATAGCGGCGTTCAACGCGAGCAAATTGGTCTGCTCCGCGACGGCTTTGATCACATCGATCACTTTGCCAATCTGCTCACTGTCCTGAGACAGCACATTCATCGCACCACCCAACTCTTCAATGGCCACCGCGAGCTCGCTGATCTGCACCGTCGCCTGCTTCACCACCGTACTGCCGTGACGCGCCTGCTGATCGGCCAAGGTCGCGGCAGCCGAGGCGTCTGTTGTGTTACGGGCAACTTCCTGCACCGTCGAAGCCATTTCGTGCATCGCCGTGGCGACTTGATCCACTTCACTTTTCTGCTGTCGAACACCCGCGCTGGTCTGCTCGCTCATGGCCGAGAGTTTTTCCGCTGAGGTGGAAATATGCGTGACGCCGTTGCCGATGCCTTGCACCAGCGTATTCAGGTTCTGCGCCATGTCCTGCATCGCGTTTTGCAGATCGCCCAACTCATCTTTGCGCGCCGATTTGGCGTGAACCGTCAGATCGCCTTTGGCAATACGTCGAGCCAGATCAACCGTCAGCGCCAGCGGTAAAGTGATCTGCCGCGAGATGACCACCGAAGCAAACAGCCCGACCACCAGCGCCAACACGGTCAACACCGCCATCTGAATAAAGGCTGAGCGCTGATCTTCACGCGCCAGGCGCTGCTGGGTGTCCATCAGGCCGTTCATGATGCTGTCCATCGCCTTGCTTTCCTGGTCGACCTGCTGACGCATGCTCTGCTTCTGCTCAAACAGCCCGGCCACTTCCACCAAGACTTCGCGATAACGACGCATCCCGGCGTGCGCTTCTTCCAGTTGACTCGACAGGGTCGCCGGCAGGCTGGTACGCGCCTTGGTGATATCACTCAGGAACGTGTCGATGGTTTCCATCAGCACTTTTTTGTTCGCGTCGTCGGGTACCGCAATGTAACGACGCAACATCAGGCGAAACGTGGTCATGCCGTTGCGCAAGTCAGCAACCGTGCGCAACTCCCGAACGCGCTCGCCATCGGCGGACGCCAGGGCATTGGTTGTGGTGCTTTCAAGCATGCCGGCAAAAGTCTGCGCGTACTTGTCCGACAGCGCACCCAGCGGTTTCAGGGCATCCGTCGTCGACTTATCGGCATCAATCAGCCGCTTTACCTTCTGATCGTAGGCAACAATCGTGGCTTGCAACGCCTTCAAGGCTTGCTGGTTTTCAGCGCGCGTCAACGTGTCCAGCGCCTTGCTCACAAGGCCCTGCAAGACATTCAACTGAGCGTGATAAGAATCGACGAAGGCAGCGTCAGCAGCGGCTTCGTATTGTTTCTCGGACAGACGCATATTTTGCGTAGCGTCATTCAACGTGCCGATCAGCCGCGTCGTACTCAAGCGATCAACCAGCACGCTGTTGCTGTTATAGCCAATGAAAGCAACCGCCAAAACAGCCAGCAAAAGAATGCCGAAACCGGTTCCCAGCTTGCGGGAAACTTTGATATCACCCAGAAAATTCGATGCAACTGCCATATTCAGCCTCAAACGCCCTGACGCGAAACGCCAGGCACAAAAAATAGATCTTCGGCAACCGCAGTCACCGTCCAGACATTCGGGGGTCGTCATCCAAGGCGTGATACGGGACGCTCCAGCTGTCCCGGAAATGCAAAATGCGATGCGGTTGATGCGTCAAAGAAACCCGACACAAGCATCGGCAGACAAAACCATCACGTCGCAAACAGGGCGTCTGGACGCAAGATTTATCGATTCAGCAAAAGGTATCTGGAAGGGATGCTATAAACTTTAGGAAAACTTGTACAACTTTTTATTTTTGCACAATGATTGAACTTTTAGAGTCGCGTGATGACGCATTGCCATCACAAATTGTGGCACATCGCTACTGGCGCAAAATGACACAAAATACCGATCCAGACGCCCGCCCCTCTGCGGCGACGGCCTGCCGCACGCCGCAGAGGGACACGGGTTTACGGCTTGATTTCGACGTGATCCAACGCCTGATTCACCGCCAACTCACCCAACATCACCACCTGCGCAATGCCTAGCGCGGTTTTGCGGTTCGAGGGATCAAGCAGCGCGGCGAAGTTGTTGAGCAACTCGGACGCGGAACTCAGCGTTTCACTGGCGTTGGCCAGCAGGGACTCGGTGTCGTACTTCGGATTGGCGAAGTACATGCGTTCGGGCTCGTTGGTGCTGGCCATGATCTGGCTGGCGGGAAGGAGATAGTGATCAAGAGCACGCTCGGCGGCTTCGTGGAGCTTTTTGGAATGGGGGGATTCGTAGGGGGATGCGGGATCGGTTTCTGGTGGGTTGGGTGTTGGTTTGAACATGGTGTAACTCCTGACGGATTAACGAAAAGGAGCCATCACTCTCGCTACCAAACGAAGGGTGGAGGCCATACGCAGGTTGGTAGACCGGTCGTCAGGAACCCCGGCGCATCCGAAGACGCCCCGCGCATGACCACCATAAAACGAAGACGAGAAACGCCCTCGAAAGACAGTAGTCTTGTGCTTCTGACGGAGACGGGCTACCAAACCCGATCACTGGTTTTCAGTGACCCAGGAACGATAGAACCCGCGAGCTAGACGCACAAGCCGGCGGATTCTGTCTTACGTGTAGGGGGAGGCGCAAGGTGTTGTAGGTGGCCGACTACAACAATATGTCTCATCTAAACATGCGTGTTTTTCTGTGTTTAAAATTTTAATGAGCACAGAGATCGAACCCAAGCCTGTCGCCATTTGCTAGGAGCTCTGTGCACTTATTTTTCAAGAGCTGTCCGTCGCACCGATGATGGATTGGGCGCAGGTCTGAGACAAAACCCCAGATTGACTGGCTTGCCCGCTGAAATTTCTTCGTCCTGTAGCAATTTCTAAGCAAGCCGCAACTGCTGTCTAACAAGTGCACTGCCGGTACGATGCTTGTAATTTTTCTCGAAAGGAGTCGAATCCATGTCAGACGAATCTTCGTTATCGGACGTGCTGGAAAGGATGTACCAGAATCAGCTAGCCCTTGAGGTAGCCCTGACGGAGCTGACGCTCCATGCTGAGCAGCAAGGTTCGAGCGGAGTAGGAGACAACTATGGGGCGCCTTGTGGGCAATTGGCGAGAACGCTGGACACATCAAGCAAGGCTTAGCCTAACTGAAAGGAAAGGGGGCGGCATAGATCCGAGTCGCTGTAGTCAACCTAGGACATGGATTTATCTGTTTGCCTGGCTCAGGAGGAGAAGTAGAGTCGGTCGAAATATCTGCAAGCAAAATTACGCCGCGACATACAGAGGTTACAGGTAAGAGATCTAGTCCAATAAATTCAGGGCGTTCGCGCTGTAAGCCTCGAACTGAAAAGTTTCGTTATATGTCTTTAAACTCTTCTTTTAATAGTTCTGCAAACTTGTCTTTTGCACGATGAAACTCAACATGCTTGTTCCAGATAAAATAATTTTGTACGGGAAGTAAATCGCTAAACACTTGCCCACAGATACCTCCGATTAGTTTAAACTGCTCAAAGACCCCTCTAGGCACTAACGACACTCCCGCCCCGGAACTCACACACCCAAGAATAGTGCCATAACTTGCTATGCTAGTTATAGAACTCGACACTTTATGAAGATCCAGCCAGTTTACCAGCGATTTTCTGTATGGGCATCCTTCAGGCCACATGAAAATATCTAAGCCCCTAAGATCCTGCGGCTCACGTATCGCTCCCGCAGCTGGAGAAGCTATCAGTACTAATTCCTCCTTGTAAATCTCAGTACCTTCAATATCTGCATGCTCAATTCCGACGGCAACAATTGCCCCGTCCAGTTTACAACCAACCACATCCTTTAATAACTGCGACCAATCTCCAGTACTAAACTGCATTTGCACAGATGGATAAAGACAATGATACTTTGACAGCAGTTTAGGCAACCTACCTGTAGCGGAGGACTCTATGGCGCCGATCTTTAAGTCCCCCGATGGTGCAGCTGTAGGGTCGAGAGCTCTTTGTGATTCCTGGCATAAAGACAAAATCTTGTTAGCGTAGCTGAGAAACAACCTCCCAGAAGGACTGATAACTAGCCCCCTCCCCTTCCTTATAAATAACGAAACGCCTAACTCACTTTCTAGTAACTTGATCCTGTTCGTTATATTTGATGGAACACAGTGCAATAGTTCAGAAGCGCGCACAATACTACCTTGATCGACAACTGCTTTGAACATAGCCAACTGAGATAGCTCCACTTCATTACTCACTAAAAGTGAACGATAACTTCATTATAAATCACTTGTCACAAGGTATCAAGCCGTTTAAGTTTTGGACGGATTCATGCAGAAACTAAAATCGGTAACAATTCGATCGGTCCTCAAGGAGAGAGACACTTCATGAACCAAGCATCGCCGCAAATTCGTTTCGAAACATTTGAAAAAACTTCTATGCAGGAGTTTGGTGAGGCTTTTATTGAGGCGCTACCGAAGCATATTCGGAGTTTAAAAATTCCCGGGCGAATTATATTTGAAAACCACCGCAGGGAGCCGGTATCAGCGCAAGTCCTGAAAATATCCGAAACCCAAGATGCTTTGCTTGAAGTGCTCCGCCATCCAATCACGCAAGAAGCTCAGTTTCATACTGAGAGTGCTTTCAGAATTTTCCGAAAAAAACAAACTGCAGACTCTGCTGTTCTTAAGTTTTTCAATGGATGGAATGAAACCCATAAAACAACTAGCTTGGTCTCAGCTAAAATTATTATGCGCCTATCTGCAGACGCCATATCGGTACCGGCAGAGAAGCGAATTAGTTATCACAACGTTATGGCGCACATGCATGAAGTCGCTAAAGATGATTTTGGGCTTGGGCACCAGGGGCATGATGGTATGTATAGTCATATGACCACCGCCTTTGGTGCGACGGATTGGGTTAGTGACCAATACAAAGTGCAAGAATGCAATGAGTTCTCCGAGTTTTTATACAATACCGGCGTAGCGGAACATAAGTCGGCCTTGAATTCAGTCGAGCATAAAACCTCGATCATGGATGCTATGATGGTTTCTATCGCATCAGAGCTATGGAATGGCCGAGAATACAACTTTATCGCTCAGTTCATAGAGGATAAATTGGTTGA
This sequence comes from Pseudomonas sp. N40(2020), assembly GCF_014472415.1. GTDB lineage: Bacteria > Pseudomonadota > Gammaproteobacteria > Pseudomonadales > Pseudomonadaceae > Aquipseudomonas. Next base: position 88,588 of record NZ_JACSZV010000005.1, on the reverse strand, counting down.
AATCAATCCTTCGCTGAGGACAAACGTTCAATCATTGCGTAACGCCAAGGGATACGTAATAGGTCATTCCGGCGAAGTTGAAAACAAGCATGGGTTGCATGCATTAGCTGCGGCGCAAGCATATGGTCGAACTGTAGATACAAACTTTAAGCTAGGACGACTGAAGGGGATTATGCTTAATTACAATGAACGAGTAGGAAAGGCTTTTGCGGCGATGCACCGAGCCCTAACCGCATAAAAACGAGGCTCAATGCAGCTTTAGAGCATTTGATACGAAAACTATAGGGCTTTGCCCGAAAATTATTTTTTTCCACTTGGAAAATCTGCCGATTAGCTCACGTAGCCGCGCCGTAAACTAATCGGTATATTTAGGAGAGCGTATAATTAAAGATAAGAGGACATCATGACTTTTCGCTGGACATTCAAGTTACGAAAGGATCCTCTATATGGATTTTGACCAGGCTTTAATCGTTCTGGGCTTTTTCGCCTTTTGCGGTGGTTTGATAGACGCTGCGGTAGGCGGTGGAGGGCTTGTACAAATCCCAGCACTTTTACATGCCCTACCTCAGCAATCCCTTGCTACAGTTTTTGGCACTAACAAATTAGCTGTCTTGGCAGGAAACCTATCCTCAATATTTAGATATTTAAAAAGGATAAAAATCGTGTGGAGGCTAATGCTCCCCACCATGCTTTCAGCATTTTTATTTGCATTCCTTGGCGCCGCCTCAGTCTCCATTGTGCCAAAACAGCTGATGGAATTTGTTGTTTTTTTTATCCTTATAGCGATGGCTATTTATACCTTTACGGAAAAGAACCTAGGTTTATTCAGCCAAAACATACACTGCGGAACAAAGGAGATTATATTAGGAATTTTTTTTGGCGGTCTGATTGGTTTTTATGACGGTGTTTTTGGACCAGGTAGCGGAAGCCTTCTACTTTTTGTTTTTGTTAAATTTTTCGGCTTCGACTTTTTAAACGCATCAGCATCTGCAAAGCTCGTTAACTTGGGAACATTTAGTGCAGCACTTATATTTTTTGTTCCGTCTGGGAATGTCTTATGGACAGTAGGTAGCGTGGTGGCCGCTTGTAATATTGCGGGCTCACTCACTGGGGTTTTTTTAGCATTACGTTATGGAAGCGGCTTCATTAGGATATTTTTCTTAATTCTGCTTGTATTTTTAATAGGGCGAATGGCGCTAAGTATATTTAACAACCATCTTATAAATTAACTTCACCACAGAACTTATTAACCTAAAATGAATTTTCGCATTAATCAGATCCGCATATCGTGCAGCCAATTAAGTAAATTATCAAAGCCACAGAACTGCTCAAACTATGATGGATTGGGCGTAGCTTCTCGCTTGCACCCCGGCCAGCTTGGCTCATTCCTCAAGCACATAATGCTTCGTAGCAATTTCTAAGCATGCAGCAATTACCTCCCACGCAGGGCACCGGTACTACGCTTTTCTTTTTCGAAAGGAGTCGATGTCATGGCAGCCGAGCATTCGCTATCGGACGTGCTGGAAAGGATGTATTAGAATCAGCTCGCCCTAGAGGCAGCGCTGATGGAGCTGACGCTTGATACTGAGAAGCGAGGCATCAGCGAGGTAGGAGACAACGTACGGGGCACCTTGGGGGCAATTGGCGAGAACGCCGGACACATCAAGCAAGGCCTGGCTCGACTGAAGGGAGGCCTCATTTAACGGGCAGTTATCGATCTGAAGTGGAAATTGAGAACGGTAAATAATACGCCGACTTCAATCTTTCATTATAGGAGGTGAGCACAGCTATCTTGCGATAGCCTGCCAGCACACCGCCACTAATACTATTATTAGAAAAGTTATTTCCTCCAACCACAAGAATATTCATACCACCATAAACATTAAACCAAAGCAACTGCAAGTCCAACTCAGTAACCAATGCCTGATCTGAACCCGTTTGCTACACACGCAAAACGGTTGTGAGAAATCGGGGACAGACCACGATATTCAGCCGACCAGCGTCGGCTGCCTTATCATCAAGCGGCCCCCCCTTGAATCAAAGTGCGTAAGACTATGCCCACCCCATTCCTGATAAACTCCCCCACCGTCGCCCCTTTGATCCAGATTCCCCCAATGCATCTACAACCCGCCCCACTCTCCCGCCGCTTCTCCGTCGCCCCAATGATGGATTGGACTGACCGCCATTGCCGTTTCTTCCTACGCCTCCTGTCGAAGAACGCCTTGCTCTACACCGAGATGGTCACCACCGGCGCGCTCCTTAACGGCGATCACGAGCGTTTCCTCCGTCACAACGAAGCCGAGCATCCTCTGGCATTGCAGTTGGGCGGTAGTGTTCCGCTGGATCTGGCAGCTTGCGCGCGTATGGCTCAGGAGCACGGTTACGACGAGGTGAACCTGAATGTCGGCTGCCCGAGCGATCGTGTGCAGAACAACATGATCGGCGCGTGCTTGATGGGTCATCCGCAATTGGTGGCGGATTGTGTGAAGGCGATGCGGGATGCGGTGTCGATTCCGGTGACGGTGAAGCATCGGATCGGGATTAATGGGCGGGACAGTTACGAGCAGTTGTGTGATTTCGTCGGGACGGTGCGGGACGCCGGGTGTACGAGTTTTACGGTGCATGCGCGGATTGCGATTCTGGAGGGGTTGTCGCCGAAGGAGAATCGCGATATTCCGCCGTTGCGTTATGACGTGGCGGCGCAGCTGAAGACGGATTTTCCGGAGCTGGAGATTGTGCTGAACGGCGGGATCAAGACCATGGAGGCCTGCCATGAGCATTTGCAGACGTTCGACGGCGTGATGCTGGGGCGTGAGGCTTATCACAATCCGTATCTGCTGGCGGAGGTGGATCAGCAGTTGTTTGGCAGTTCGGCGCCGGTGATCAGTCGGGCTGAGGCGTTGGCGCAGTTGCGGCCTTATATTGCCGAGCATTTGCTGGCCGGTGGGTCGATGCACCACATCACGCGGCATGTGCTGGGCCTGGGCACCGGGTTTCCGGGGGCGCGTAAATTCCGCCAGTTGTTGTCGGTGGATATTCACAAGGCCAAGGATCCGCTGGCGTTGCTGGATCAGGCGGCGGAGTTGTTGGCGGGGCGTTGATCGATGCGTTGGATGTGCGGGCAACGAATGAGCGTTGCCCGGAGTGTTGTTGTACTGACAGGACGTCTTCAGGTTATGCCCGCGTTTAGCCGTGTTTTATTCAAGCGATTCACCCTCCTCGCTTTACTCTCGACTCTTTATGCCAACGCCTACGCATCCTGCGATTTTGCGAAGGGCTGCGGTGATGGAGAAGATGGCCCTTTTCAATCTACGCAGATGTCTGGCTTTCTGGTTTTCACCGGGACGCTGGTTTCGTTTGATGGGACGTCGAACGTTTCCGGACTGAATAAACGTGTTTATTCGGTAGAAGAAATCGAAGCAGCGCGTTATTACCTCGCCAGCGACGGCATGCTGCAAGCCGCGTATTTCACCTCAGCCTTGCAGCGCTTCCGCCAGGCGGCGCCCGACAGCGAGTTAAACGACCTCGCCGTCGCTGCGTTGATCAGCAGTGAGTAATCAGCCTGCCGCCGCTGCTGTCCAGTTGACCCAGCCAAACTGCCACGTTGCCAGAATCAGCAAGCCAAACGCGATCCGATACCAGGCGAACGCGGCGTAGCTGTGGTTGGCGATGAACTTGAGCAGGCCGCGCACGGCGATCATGGCGAAGATGAACGCCGTAACGAAACCAAGTGCAAAGACTGGCAGGTCGCTTTGTTCGAACAGGTCTCGGTATTTGTAGCCTGAGTACACGGCGGCGCCGACCATGGTCGGCATGGCGAGGAAGAACGAGAACTCGGTAGCGGCTTTGCGCGACAGACCGAACAGCAGGCCACCGATGATGGTCGAGCCGGAGCGCGAGGTGCCCGGAATCATCGCCAGGCATTGTACGAAACCGATCTTCAACGCGTCAGACCAGCGCATGTCGTCGACATGATCGACGCTCACTACATGGCTGCGCTGTTCCGCCCACAACATGACGATGCCACCGACGACCAGAGCGACGGCAACGGTGATCGGGTTGAACAGGTATTCATGGATCGCATCAGCGAACAGCACGCCCAAAACCACTGCCGGAAGAAAGGCGATCAACAGGTTGAGGGTGAAGCGTTGTGCGTTGCGTTCGGTGGGCAGGCCTTTGACGATTTCGAAGATTTTCGGCCGGAACTCCCAGACCACGGCAAGAATGGCGCCGAGCTGAATAATGATGTTGAACGCCATCGCGCGTTCACCGCCGAATTCCAGCAAGTCGGCGACGATAATCTGGTGGCCCGTACTTGAGATGGGCAGGAACTCGGTCAGGCCTTCTACCGCACCTAAAATCAACACCTGGAAAAAGGTCCAGAAATCCATTAATCCTCCGTCAGAGCGCTCATCGCGAGCGGCCCGTTAAACTGCACTCAGGAATTGAGTATCTGAAGTGAAACAATCGGTATATCGACACCCGTTGCCTGACTAGGCGACGCAGAATATGTCTTATCAAAAGACACACTCAAGCCATGTTAGTAATCGTCCGCCTACGAACTACTCGGGAAATATTTAGGCCTTTATATAGAAAAAAGTTGCGCGCCCAATAAAGTGTGATCAATATCACATTATCTTGGATGGCCAGACAGTGGCCAAAGGACATAAACAAAGCTGTCGCATTGAGTTCAAAATAGTGGCACAATTCCATATTGCCACCATCTAATGACTAGTTCACACTCCCGAAAAAATCAACTAAAAGCCTGAAAAGCTTAATTATTGTTAGAAAACTCGGGAGCCACGTCTAAAAACTGGTCGAATGTTACCAATTGTCAGTCACAGATGAGAACCGGTGCTTTAACATCCCGATGTCAGCACCTAATTCGAGTCAATGCATGATGCTCTCAGGGAACTTGGCGACTAGAAGTCCGCGCCCGACAAACGACGAACCCGGTGTTCTTACTCTGGGCCATACCCGTGGCGTGGCTGAACATTTTAGAGCGCTACTCGCCAAGCACGTCCGCACCGACATGGCGCTTGATGCCAATTCGTACACTAGCTCATATAAGCAGAATGAACTCTCTGGTTCATATCGAGCGATCTTCATTGTCATCGACAGCCCGCAAGCCCTTGAAGACAATCTTGCGCTGGTGGAGAACCTGCGCACCGATAACTTGAAGCCCATCATTTGCGCGGTCATCACTGGTCGCGGCGCCTTCAACAAGATCAAGTATTTTCTTGCCGGGGCGGACTTCTGTATCAAGCTCAATACCCTTTCCGACGAAGGTGCCGAGTTGCTTGCCGAGTTCTTCAACAGTGAAGAATGGCAAAGAGATATCAATCTGACGCTCGACCCTACTCGTATCTGTCTGATGAGCACCAGCAAGAAGCTGGATATCTCTTTCGCTGAAATGAAGATCCTGGAAGCGTTTGCGCAAACCGGCAACCACATCCTCAGCCATGATGAAATTGCCAACATCATGGGGCTCAATACCAATTTCTACGACCCAAGGGCGCTGGAGAAATCAATCAGCCGCTTGCGTGGAAAAATCAAGGACATGTATGGTACAAACGCGATTCAGAGTATCCGCGGCTATGGCTATCGCCTGATGCGCGGCCTGATATCGACTGCCTGACTCAAGGGCAGCCACCCTTTTGCATGCTTACGAAGGATCGTCTGATGCAGCCATATAGCTCTAGTTGTACTTCACGCCTACTAATAACAAAGCGATTGAATGAGCGCGCCAACATAACAATAAACTTAACAACATAGCAGCAGAACGAGTGGAACTTATCGAGGGCCATTTTCGGGCCCAGACCCTGCCTGTCGATTACTTCCGAGGAAGTCATTGCTCGCCTGCCGATTTACCTTTTAGCCAATTTTGGTACGCAGTTAAGGAGAGAGACATGGAAACTAGTACAACCCTCCCCAGAAAATATTTTGTCGTCGTGACTCACAGTACAACGTCGCAACGTGAGCTTGAGAGCATTCTGTCCAGCGAACGATTCAATTCGTTTGGTACGTCTCAGGCGCAAATGTTTATTGAAGGTGCTACTTCGCCCTCTTCCGCCCCCGTGCTGATGGAGTTCACTTACCCTGGCAGCACCCGTAAAAATGTCGCTCGCACAATTGAACATGACACCCAGCGCATATTGGCCACGCTTGAGTCTGAATGGCTGGCCGCTCAATCGGCGAATCCATTTCACAGTACTCCGGCAATAACCGCTGAAGCCGGCAACCCGCCTCCCGCTCTCGACAGTGCTGCTCCTTACACTGAGACCTGGCACCTCGACAATGATCAAGGCGCATTGATCAAAGAAGACGTAGAGATCAGTCTCACCGGGCTCGAAACTGCACTGGTCAGAAAAATGCTGCACCACGAAGAGCGCGTAGTCAGCCGCGACGAACTGATCCTCAGTATCGGCCGAGAGCCGGAGCAATATCGTGGGCTGGAGATGTGCCTGAGTCGCCTGCAAGACAAATTCAAAAGCGCCAGTAAGGGTGAGCGACTGTTCCGCGCTGTAAGAAACCGCGGCTACTGCCTCATTCAAGAAATCGTGGCTTAAAGACAGCGATATCTGCGAACACATCAAACAGAAAACAGTGCGACTACAAAAACAACAAGAGCACTCTGTTTGGCTTCACCTCCCTTGATGAATAAAATCCCTGCATCCACCCCTCAAACAGTAACAAATACCCCTTCGATTATTCACCCCCTTCTCTACGACCTTTTCTAACACCCTTATATTTAATTATTAAAAAGTTGGCATTGTGCCATCTTGTTAGAACTCGTCAGACACCATTCCCGGCAATAACTTAGTCTATTGACTGACGACAGTTCGGCATATCGGCGTTGTTACCTCAGGACACTCGTTAAAACAAAAATAATAACTCTGACTAACAACTCGGCTTTCAACTGTTGAAACCTGAATGGACGTCTTTTGGGGATATCGTATGGATCTTTCTCTCAGTATCAATCGAAGCACGGGCCTCAAGGGACTGACCTTTTGGGGCCAATGGGCGCTGGCACAGGGATTTATCGTTGCTCTGTTGTTTGTACTGGCCGAGCAGCACACCGGTACGGTCGCGTTTTACTACCGAATGTGCGCAACGCTGGCGGTACTGGCTTCGGTGCCGGCTTATACGTTCAGTGGTGTGTATCGCAAACGCGATAACTATCTGACGGGGTTGGGTCGCCTGTTTATGGGCTGGTCCATGACCATGGCGGCGCTGGCGTGCATCGCGTTTATCTGCAAGGCCGATGAGCTGTTTTCCCGACAGGTGATTCTCAGCTGGGCGGTGTATGGCTTCCTCGGACAGGCGCTGTTGTATGCACCGTTGCATGCGTTTTCGAAGTTCTATCAGCGTTCACGCAAAAGCGAGCACAAGACCCTGATCGTTGGTACGGGTGAGCTGGCGCTGGGTCTGGCGAAGAAGCTGAGCCAGATCGAGAACCTGCCACTGGTAGGTTTGATCAGTAACGGTACCGTGCCTGCGCTGGAGTCGGATGCCCCGCGCATCGTCGGTGCTCAGGAGCAGTTGCTTGAGCTGATCAAGGCCCACGACATCCGCCGGTTGTACATCACCCTGCCCCTGTCGGAAGCGGCGAAAATCGAAGCGATGTATGTCGATTTGCTCGGTGCCAACGTCGATGTGGTGTGGGTGCCGGACTTGAACAGTCTGACGCTGCTCAATCACTCGGTTAAAGTCGTGGACGGCCTGCCGGCGATCTACCTGAACGAAAGCCCGCTGACCAGTCGCCCGACCGCTGCCCTGAGCAAAAGTCTGGTGGAGAAAGCCGTGGCGCTGCTGGCGATCATTGTGTTGAGTCCGGTGCTGGCGATCATTGCCCTGGCGGTGAAGATCAACTCGCCGGGCCCGGTGTTCTTCAAGCAGGATCGCCACGGCTGGAACGGCAAGGTGATTCAGGTCTGGAAGTTCCGCTCGATGCGTGTGCACGATGACAAAGACGTCAAACAGGCCAGCCGCAACGACTCGCGCATCACCCCCGTTGGCCGCTTCATCCGCCGCACTTCGCTGGATGAGCTGCCGCAACTGTTCAACGTGCTGCAAGGGCACATGGCACTGGTTGGCCCACGTCCGCATGCTGTCGCGCACAACCATTTCTACTCGGGCAAAATCCTCGCTTACATGGCGCGTCACCGGATTAAACCGGGCATTACCGGGCTGGCTCAAATCAGTGGCTGCCGTGGTGAGACGGACACCCTCGACAAGATGCAGAAGCGCGTCGAGATTGACCTGCAGTACATCAACAGCTGGTCGCTGTGGCTGGACTTGAAGATCCTGGTGAAGACACCGTTTACGTTGCTGTCGAAGGATATTTACTGAGGTTCAGCATTACGCAAGGCAACACCGCAAGGGGACGAAAGTCCCCTTTTTTGTGCGCGGGATTTGGGGCCGCCAAAGATCCCTGCGGGCGTGAGCTTGCTTACGATAGCGGTGAGTCAGTCAATGATGATTTCGAATGTGCCGACGCTATCGCGAGCAGGCTCGCTCCTACAGGGGATCGCGTGTTGGCCAGGATCCGGGGTTCGTCACATGACCCCTGTAGGAGCTGCGTTGGGTTGAGCGTTGATCGATCAGCCGTTACTCGGTGATCTTCTCGAAGTTGCGATAGAACATGTCGTCATCGCGGCTATCGGTCATCGAGTGCAGTTGGTAACCGCGATTGAGCCGCGCACCACCGTCACGGGTCAGTGGCGCCCAAACGAGGTTGGCGCGGCGCATGGTCGACATGCTCATCATCTCGTCGAACGGAATCGACAGATAGAGACCTTTGTCGAAGCTACCTTCCCCGTACTCGGCACTGCTGGCCGTGGTGATGGTGGCCCAGGCGCCGAAGCGCACGCCGTTGGAGAACTCTCGGGAAATATCCAGCGTGCCGCCCCAGTCACCGGCCAGATACCGGCCGACGCTAATGGCCGCGAGCGTGTCGTAAGGCAAATCCGTGTAGCCAGTGATGTGCCCGGTGACCACAGAGTAATCACGCAGACCAAAGCCCTGATCAAACTCACGCTGACGCACGTAATTCAGATCCGCGCCCACCGACCAGCGCTCACCGGTCGGACGAAACAGCACCTCGCCCCCTACCCCGGCAAACATCGACTCCAGATAACCGCCATAAACCATGCCATACCAGTCTTTATCCAGTTGCTCGGTATGGCTGAGCTGGAACATCGGCATGGTCACCTCGGATTCGGTCAGGTACTGACGCAAATCCGTACGCACGCGCGGCAAGCCGCTGGGTGCATCGTAGGTGAACTTGTCGAAGTTGTTGATCAGGTTGGCGCTGAGCAAGCCGCTCCACCAGGTGTTGCGGTTGAAGCGATATTCGGCGTCCGCGTCGGCACTCAATTGATAGAGAAAGCCATCCGGGCCGCCGACGTTCTGTTTGAAGCCCAGGCCGACGCCATAACTGAAATGCTGCGGCGCTTCGGTGTAGAGGGTTTTCTCGTTGTGCGGCATCGCCGGATTGATCTCGGTGGTGCGGTGCAGCGACAGCAGCGGTTCCTCGTTGTTGATCACTTCGCGGAAGGTCTGGCGCGGCACGCTGGTTTCTTCCAGCGGCAGGTCGTAGCGCTTGTTGACCATGGTGAACCAGTTAATGTCGTCGTTGACGCTGTTATCCAGAATCCGGCTCGCACGGCCGACAGCTTTGGACGAGTGGAAGTAACGCTGCTGCTCGCCATACACGATCAACTCGGAATCACGCTGGGTGATGCGCTCGACCTTGTAGCCGGCGTTCTGCTGCAAACGCTGGGAGACGTTGGCCCAGTCGACCTGCTCCATCGACGTGGTCGGCATCTTCGCCGGCAACGGTTCGGGGGTTGGGTCGTAGGTCTTGGCCGGTGCCTTGCGGGTGGCGAAATTGGTGTGGAACGTGATGCCGAACATCGCCGTATTGCCGCGCTCCCACGCTGCGCTGACATCGACGGAGTCCGCCACTTTGAACACCGCGCCGAAGTTGATCGGCGAGTCCTGGTTGATGATGTTGTCCTTCGGCTCGTGCTTGTAGTCGTTGCCTTCGTATTCGAGTTTCAGGCTGAGCCGATCCCAGGGCGTCTGGTAACTCACGCCACCGAAAAACGAAGGCTTGCCGCGAAAGTACGAACCCGAGTTGACGTCACCAGTGCCTTCGAGGGCGGGCCGGGTATCGAAGCGATCGCTGGCATAGCCCAACGGGTTGTCGATGTCGCCGCGATTGCCCAGATAACCCCAGGCAATGCCGGCGCTGAAATCAAAATTGTCGAAGCGCTTGTTGGCGACAAAGAATTCACTGGAGAACAAACCCGTACCACCGATATCTCGGAAGCCCAGGGCTACATCGGGCAGCCAGTGGCTCTCCTGCCACAGCCGGACTTTGGCGTCGACCGCCTTATCCTTATAGCTTTGGCTGCCGCTGAGGGCCTCGGAGCCGTACGGCCGGTTGGTGATCGCGGTATAACGAAAGGAACCTTCGAGCCAGTCCAGCGGCTGCAGCGACACGCTGTAGCGACTGTAAGGCTCGGTGCGGTTGGCGTTGACGCTCAGCTCCCCGGCCGGCGCCATGCGTGCGGTCGGCGTCTGCAACAGGCCGGTGCCACCGAAGTCATTTTGAGTGATGCGCGGCTCGGCATACGCCAGACCACACGGCAATAACAACACAGCTGCAAAACGTAAATTCAACGAACCACCTCGGCCAGCTGCGTGGCAATCAATTCGGCCAACTGCTGATTCAGCTCAGGGACAGGCGGATCAAGATCATCATTTTTTACCGGCACCAGAATCTTGCTGCCGGCCACGGGGAAGTGCCCGCTCTCGCGATTCCAGTGTGCGATGCCGACGCGCCGGACCACGCCATTGGGCTGAATCAACCACAGGTAATCGGCCTCGGCATCGTCCAGCGGCGTGCAGCCTTCAAGGTATTCACGCGCTTCAAGCAGCGGCTGATAAGGCAAGTGGCAGGTCTCGGCGACAGCACCGAGCACTTCGACCTCATCGACGCGTTTGGGGTAGATCAGGCGATCGCCATCGTCGAGACGAATGTTGCGCGCGAAACCGACTTCCACCGCGACCGGATCGAGATCGGCAACCTGCCGCCCCGTCACCTGCATCTGCCGCACTTGCTCGGTCAAACGCAGTGCCAGCGCTGCACGGCTGGATTTGTCGAAAAGCAACGCCATGCGCTGCAACACGTCCAGATCAAACAGCACGCCAGCCTTGAGGCGCGCCTGTTCTTCCAGCAATGACTGCCGCAACAAAACACCCGCCAGCCAATAACCTTCGGCATTCGGTACGGCCTCGTTGATTACATCGAGCAAGCGCCCGCCCGCCGGTAGCTTGACCGGCCCGGGGTTGGCGACGTCACCGCTGACGGTGACTGCGGCCTGGCTGACGCTGGTGAGCAACAGCAAACACGCCGATAGCGTTCTGAAGCGCTTCACGGGACATGCCTGCGCGCGGGCGTCAGTTGCACGATCTTCACGCGCAACTGAGACGTCAGCTGTTGCTCGCTCTGCACAATGAAACCGTCGACGGGATCGACCCAATATCGATTGGTCGCACTCAGGCCAATGGCCGGGGCGTCAATCTGCTCATCGACACGCAGCACGCGGTAGTCCTTGTTGAGAATGGTCAGGGTGTCCATGGACTTGCGGGAGAAGCGACTGTTGACGATCACCCCGACTTCCTGGCCCTTGTAGAGATCAATCCAGCGCCGGGTGGTGTAACCATCGGCGACTTGATGCAGGCCTTGCTTGAATGGTGAGTTATCCGCCAGACGCGTGCCGTCCAGATCACCCTCCAGGCCCAGACCGATACTGCGCACGGCGAGGCCATCACGCAGCAGCAACACTTGTTTGCCGGAGGCGACCCAGAACTGCAGGTCTTCACGCTCGCGTACCAGCGCCAACACCCCGGAGCCGGACGGCGTGGTCAGTTTGATTTGCGGATAGTTGACCTCGGCCACCTGAGCCGCGGTCACGTCCACCTCGTCCGGCCCGATCACCGCCGACTTGAGGTTGTTCAACGAAGCGCTCATCAGCGGGTTGCAGCCACACAACAACAGGGCCGCACTCAGGCAGACGCCAACTTTCAACGTGTTCACAGTCGGCGGCCTTATTTGCTGTTGTTACTGTATTCGCTCCAGTTCTTCGCAGCGGAAGCCCCGGTCCCGACAATCGACGCCGACGGCACCAATTGGCTGATGAAGCGGTTCCAGCGCGTCACGTTGGCAGGCCCGACGTAGACCACGTCCTGGGGACGGACTTCGAAGTGCGTGGCGAGCGCCATGGCGGTCGGCGATTCAGCGTTCAACTGGTAGATCTTCGCCGGCTCGACGTCGAGGTTTTCCACGCCACGGATGACGTACACCGCGTTGCCGTTGGAGGTGGTCTGGCTCAAGCCGCCGACCGAGCCGAGCACATCCGACAGGTTCATGGTGGCGGTCTTGAAGCTCAATGCGCGCGGCTGGTTGACCTCGCCCATGACGTAAATGCGCTTGTTGTCGTTGTACGGCAGATACAACTGGTCGCCCCCCTTGAGGTAGACGCCCTGCAGCTCGGAATCCTGCTGATTGAGCGAGTCGAGATTCAGCGGATAAACCCGGCCGTTGCGCGTCAGCGTCAGGCCCGACAAGTCAGCATTGTTGGTATCGATACCGGCGGAACCGAGGGCTTCGACCACGCTCAGCGGATTGGTCGAAATCGCTTGCGGGCCGCCCTTGGCCACCGCGCCGGTGACCACGACTTTCTGACTGGCGAAACGCAGCACCGCGACATCCACCTGCGGTTCGGCGATGAACGCCGACAGCCGTTGTTCAATGTCCGCGCGCAATTGCTGGATGGTCCGGCCGGCGGCCTGGACTTCCTTGATGAACGGGTAATACAGCGTGCCGTCGGAGCGCACCAGTCGGCCGTTGGCATCGATCTGTTGTTGCGCGCCGGACGGGGCTGTCAGCTCAGGGTGATCCCAGACCGTGATGTACAAGACATCGTTGTTACCGATGCGGTACTCGGCCGGGGTCGCCAACAGCTCCGCCGGCAGCGACTCACGCTTGTGCGTGGCGCGGGTGGTGGAAATCAGCTTGGGGGTGATCGGGATCAGCTCGACCCGGCTGCTTTCACTGGCCCCTTGGCGGGTGATGTCACTGGTACTCAGGTATTGGCCCGGGGAAAACATGCAACCTTGTAAAGCGAAACTTGCCAACATCAAAAGAGAAAAACTACGAGTCATAATGGCACTACGCTATTCAAGGGCGAATCTAAAAAGAAGTCACCCGACTTGCGTCGGGCGACCCTGTACTGCACTAACAAAACTTCTGTTAGTTATGCGTGCCGGTTGTACCGGTGGTACCTGTGGTGCCGGTGGTACCGCCGTTGGCACTGCCACCGCTGTTGGACGCCGCTACTGCACTGGCAACCATTGCAGTACTGGCTGCAGGCGCTTGAGAAGCCGCCACACTGCCACCTACATTGGTCACCGCCGTCAGCGGTGCTTCAGCTGCGGCAGCCCAGTTGCTCAACATCGTCAACAGGGCAACTGCCATCACTTTTTTCATATCAACTCCTTTCTAACATTCAATCTGTTAAAAACTGATTGGTGTTAGAGGTGGTAGAGTTCAAGTCCGCGAAAAATGCGAACAAGATCCGTTGTTCTTTCACAGTCTTACCCAACTGATAAAAGTCGAACGGCAGGTTTATATCTACGGACTTGCAAAAGGCATTTCCAGCGTATTTTCCCGACGATATCTAACACCTGACCGAAACTAACATTTCGCATCAAAACGACATCAGCCGAGATAACCCTTGGGATGGTTCGATTGCCAGCGCCAAGTATCGGTGACCATGTCCTGCAAACTACGCGTGGCTTTCCAGCCCAACTCTTGCTCTGCTTTGGAAGCGTCAGCCCAACTCTCGGCAATATCCCCCGAACGACGCGGCATCATTCGATACGGCACGGGCTGCCCGCAGGCCTGCTCGAAGGCGCGCAACACCTGCAATACGCTGTAGCCATCGCCGGTGCCGAGGTTCCAGGTGTGAATGCCGGTGCGGTCAGTGATCGACTGCAAAGCCTTGAGGTGGCCGTCCGCCAGATCCACAACGTGGATGTAGTCACGCACGCCGGTGCCGTCGACGGTCGGGTAATCGTTGCCGAAGATCGACAGTTCTTGCAGGCTGCCCACCGCGACCTGGCTGATATAAGGCACCAGATTATTGGGGATGCCGTTCGGGTCTTCGCCCATCTGACCGCTGTGATGCGCGCCGATCGGGTTGAAGTACCGCAGCAAGGCGATGCTCCAGCGCGGCTCCGACTGGCTCAGGTCGCGCAGGACGTTTTCGACAATCAGTTTGGATTGGCCGTAGGGGTTGGTCGGATTGCCGGTCGGGAAATCCTCGCGGATCGGCATTTGCTCAGGCTCGCCATACACCGTCGCCGAGGAGCTGAACACCAGCCGGAACACCCCCGCCGCTGCCATCGCCTGACACAGCGTGATGCTGCCGCTGACGTTGGTTTCGTAGTAGGCCAGCGGCTTGCGCACACTCTCGCCGACGGCTTTGAGCCCGGCGAAATGCAGCACCGCTCCAATGGCATGCTCCTGGAAAATCCGGTCGAGCAGCGCCCGGTCGCAGACATCACCGCGAATCATCAGCGCACTCTTGCCACAGATGGCTTCCACCGCATGCAATGCCGCGTCGCTGCTGTTGCAGAGATTATCCAGCACGACAACTTCATAATCTGCTTCAAGCAAAGCAAGTGTGGTGTGCGAGCCGATATAGCCGGCGCCACCGGTTACCAGAATCTTCATAGCGCGGGTCCGTAATTGGATAAGTGCCAAGTAGCGTGTCAAGCCTCTTGTTGTGGAGATGTGTCGCAATCCACACAAACAAGGCGACAACAACCGAAAACAAAACTAGTTCAATGACTGGCAATATTTATTTTTGCAGGTCACACTGTATTGCCCGGTACTTATTAGCACTGCAAGTGCACTCATCACTATCAACAGATGCCGACTAAAAATAACTAATAACGCTCTAACCGACATCGCATAACATTGTCGTGTTTTACCGCCTCCGCTATTTGCCATTAACAACCTGACTCAGGTATTAAAGCATTCGTTCAATAACTATTGAAACTTGCACTCCTTCGTTAGTGCATGCACCCGTTGGCTGTGTTCCATGACTGTCCAGGATACTTTTATGATTCGTAAATGTTTGTTCCCCGCTGCCGGTTACGGCACGCGTTTCTTGCCGGCCACCAAAGCAATGCCGAAAGAGATGCTGCCGATCGTCAACAAACCGTTGATCGAGTACGCCGTTGAAGAAGCTCGGGACGCCGGCCTGCAACACATGGCAATCGTCACAGGCCGGGGCAAGCGTGCGCTGGAAGACCATTTCGACATCAGCTATGAACTGGAACACCAGATTCGCGGCACCGAGAAAGAGAAGTTTCTCGCCGGCACCCGTGAGCTGATCGACACCTGCACGTTCTCCTACACCCGTCAGGTAGAAATGAAAGGCTTGGGCCACGCCATTCTCAGCGGTCGCCCGTTGATCGGCGACGAACCCTTCGCCGTAGTACTGGCCGACGACCTGTGCCTGAACCTGGAAGGCGACGGCGTCCTCGCGCAGATGATCCAGCTGTACAAGAAATTCCGCTGCTCGATCGTCGCCATCCAGGAAGTCCCGGCTGATCAAACGCACAAGTACGGTGTGATCGCTGGCGAGCTGATTTCCGACGGCATCTACCGGGTCAACAACATGGTGGAAAAACCGGCGCCACAGGACGCCCCGTCGAACCTGGCGATCATCGGCCGCTACATCCTGACTCCGGACATTTTCGACCTGATCGCCGATACCCAGCCGGGCAAGGGCGGCGAAATCCAGATCACCGACGCGCTGATGAAACAGGCGCAGAACGGTTGCGTGCTGGCCTACAAGTTCAAGGGCCTGCGCTTCGACTGCGGCGATGCCGAGGGTTATCTGCAAGCGACCAACTTCTGCTACGAAAACGTGTACCTCAAGGGCCGCTGAGACGGCCCCGACACTCGACGCCCACTCTTCACTTCAGGCAGGTCACCATGAACATTGCACAACATTCCGTAGAGATTGAACGCGAGGTGGGCAACCTCGGGGTGGTGAGTTGGTTGTCACGCCACCAGCCGTTGCCCAGCGCCAACGAGTCCTGGCTGGGCACCATCCTGTTGGTGGAGCGCATCGGCATGTTTCCTTCGTCCGGCGATATTCGCCGGACGATGGCCGACCCCTATCCCCTGCTCGCCCATCTGAAAAAGCTTTACGGCGAACAGGCGCTGGAAATCGACGACCGCGATGGCCTGAAAGTGATTTTCAGCGACTGGCGCTTTCGCGTGCGCATTTGCTGTAACGACCCGGCGATCATCATCAACGTGGAAACCCGTTGTGATACGCGCCTGATGCCGCAGAAGCTCACGGAATTGCTCGATCAGGTCGAGGCCTTCGAATAGTTGACGCGGCCTGATCGTTCCCACGCAGAGCGTGGGAACGATCAACGGGTAGGTATTTCGCTGCAATTGCCTGTGTGGCCACCCACGATCCAGCCATAGAAATAATCGGCAATCACCTTTCCGCCCGTGGCCGGCACTGGATGAATCTTATCCGGACCAATCATCGCGGCAGCATAGCGTTTGACGTCGGGGCCAAAGGCGCATTGCAGGTTGGCGTAACCCAGATGCTGCTCATGCGCCCAAGGTTGCAGAACCTGCGCATACGCCGACATCGGATACGCACTGGAACGCGTGGTGTCCTGCCGCATGATCAGGTTGATGCTCGCCTTCGGCTGGATCTCGCGGATCATCCCCACCAGCCCCTGAACGTTCTGCAGATACGCCTCGGGCTTCACCCCGAAACCCTGATCGTTGCCACCGAGCATGATCAGGTAAACATCGGCGGGAATCTTCGACACGGCGGCTTTCCACTGCGTCTGCCAGTGCGGATCCTTGTGATAGAAGTCAGCAGATGCCGCGCCAGACGCCGCGAGTTTCGACACCCGCACACCGTTCTGATCATTGCTCATCCAAAGGCCGAACAGCGTCGGTGCGCCTTTCACCACTTCCAGTTTGAACGCCCAGTCCGCCGCTGTCGGCGTGCCCGGCAATGGCACTTCCTGAACACCGGAACCGGCCAGCGTCAACGGCTTCCAGTCTTCCGATGGCGTCCAGCGATAGCGCAGCTCACTGGACTCGCCATTGCCTAGATAGAGCAATTTCGCCTGAGTGACCGCCGTGCTGATCCTGGGTGTCGGGTTGGCATCGATCTGCAACCAGGCGCCGGGACGCCCCGTCACCGTGCGGCTGTCGGGGCTGGCCTGGCCGAGGCTGGACACATCCCAGCCACCACCAAAGTACTTTTCGCTGCTGCGGGTGTATTTGAAATGGGTGCCGCCCAGTGCCGCGCCATGGTTGAAGCCGACGTAACCGGGGCCGGCAAAACCCACCTCGCCGGCCACACGCTGCACCAGTTTGTTCAGATAGAAATCCTGCCCGGCGCTGTAGCTGTCGCCGATCACCGAGACCGCCAGCACCTTGCCGGCCTTGCCTTCTCGCCACTGGGCAAAGCGCTCGCGCGCATCGCCCACCTCAACCATCGCGGCCGCAACTGGCCGGGTGTCATCAACTACCAACATGCAAAATTTCCTTTAGTCCGTAGTGGCCCCTTCGCGAGCAGGCTCGCTCCCACAGTGATCGTGTGTAGACACAGATCCAGTGTGGGAGCGAGCCTGCTCGCGAAGCTTTTAGCATTCTCAGGCCTGCACCACCGGAGTGATGGTCGCCGGCGGTTTTTTACTCGCCGCACGCTCACCCAAAAACAGCACGGAAGTGAAATTGAACCGACTGAAAATCATCGACAACACCACCGGCCCGAGCAAACCGCACGCCACACCACCGAATACCAGCAGGCTCTCATCCTTCACGCCCAGGCGCCCCAGTACAAACCGCGAGGTGGCCGCGAACAAGACATGGAACAGGAAAATCGCATAGGAATAACCGCCCAGCCAGGTCAGCCACTTCGAGCGCATGTCACTGGACAGCAGCGCGAAGCAGGACACGCAGCCCACGGTCAGACCGATCAGACTACGGCGATCAACAATCAACTCGCGATCCACCGCCGCCACATACAACAGCGTCAGCGAGATCAACACAAACACCAACGGGCCGATCACCTTAAACGTCTGCTTCAACTGGCTGACGTTTTCCTGGCCAATCATCCCCGCCACGAAAAACGGCAGCAGATAGATTGCGCCGTTGATGCCGAACGCGTCGAACGTGAACGGCGGCAGCAGAAATACCACGGCCGCAAAGGCAAACAGCAGATACAAGCGGGTCGCCGAACGCAACAGGCCACGCCACTCCAACAGGCCGACGAACATGAAAATGATGAACACCGCCTGCAAGAACCAGAAGTGATTGATCGGCACCCAGAACGACAACAACGCGTCCATCACACCGACATCCTTGTTCACCCCCGGCCCTACCGCTTGCAACACCGAGAACGGCACGCCCACGCAAAACAACGGCACGATCAACCGCCGCACCTTGCCGGAAAAGAACGTCGAAAAGTCATTGCCGCGGATTTTGTAGATGGAATAGATGTAGCCGGAAATGAAGGTGAACAGCGGCATGCGTACGTACACCATCGAGTCGGCGAGCACCCGGAACGGCGAGCCCAGATCAATCTTCAAACCACCGCCCAACGGGCCGATGACGTGATAGAGCACCAGCAGCAGGCACGCCAGGCCACGCAGGGTTTCGATCTCCAGGGACTTTTTCTTGCTCGACATAAAGCACCTGCCTCAATTCAGAATTCTTGATTCAACCTGCACCGGTTTGTTCGCGCGCAGCATCAATCCCAAGCCGACAAACAGCACCGGCACCACCATCGAGAAGTGCCGGGCGAAAGAGCCGAAGTCCGGCTCGAACAAGCCTTGCACCAGCAAAAACGCCAGCGGAATCGCGATCAGTTCCTTGGGTTTGGTCTGGATCGGCGCGCCTTTGTAATCGGTCGAGGTGATGACTTTGAACAGCAGCAGCGCGGTCATGATCATCAACGCCACAAAGATCACCTGGCCCGGCCCCGATAGCAGAATCAGCTCCACCGGGAACGACAGCCGGAAGAAGATGATCATCGAGTCCAGCGCTTGCGAGACGAAGTCACTGCCGCTGAGCCAGGACACGATCAACGACTTCGAGCCCTCCTCCCCCGCCGTGCGCAGCTCGTTGTTGCTGGCGCGAATCGACGACACCGGAAACCCGAGCGCCACCTGGATCGCCATGGCCACCGCCAGGTAGAACAGGAACAGCATCAGGAAAAAGGTGAAACGCGACACGTACTTCTTCATCACGCAGACGCCGACCCACGACAGCGAAAACAGAATCCAGTAAGGCCGGATCAGCACGCCGTAGATCACCGCCGAGAGAAAAAAACCGCCACGATATTTGCGCGTCAACGAGCTGAGCAAAATGCTCAGCACCGCCACCGACACGATGATTTCCTTGGTCAGGTTTTCCAGGAAAAACGAGCGCACGATGCCCCACAGACACAGGGTGCCGAAAATCGCCAGCGGCATGCGCCGGAACACCACAACCGGAATCGCCGTGAGGAAAAAGTTGCAGAACATGCCATAGGCCCAGGCATTGGTCAGGTTGATCCCGGTGGGCCGCAGCAGGAATGCCGAACACTCGTAGGACGAGCGATCCGGCGAGAACGGGTTCCAGAAATTGCAGTTGTCGGCGCGGGCGTAGGACGACCACAACGTCATGGCATCCGGGCCGGGATCACGGGGGATCAGCAGTGGCATGGCCACCGACAGAAACAACCCGGTGAAGAGGATCAGGAACGAGACGTACGAATCAAGTTTCTTGCCACGAAACTCGATGCACGGCAGCTTCAGGCCCATGACACGGCAGCCTTTTTCGTGCCGGTCACGCGGGTCAACAGAGCAATCACGCCGAGTTGCACAATGATCGCGAAGACGTTGCCCCAGGCCGCGCCATAGATCGAATAGTGCTTGATCAGCACGTAACTGACCGGCACCGAAACCAGCAAGCAGATCGCCGCACTGGCGAGTGACACCCGACTGTTTTTCGAAGCGATCAACCCGCCCCAGACGATGTCGCCAATCGCACGCAGGGCGAAGGAGAAAATCAGCACGGCAAGCAGCGCGTTATCCGGACGCGGCACGCTGGTGGCGACGTAATCGAGCACGATGTTGAAGAACAGATAAATCGCCACCGCCACGGCAGCGGAGACCACCAGCGAGCGTGCAACCCATTTGTTCACGAACAGTTGCTTGACCGTGAATGCCTGTTGATCCGCCTGAAAACGCTTGGCCAGCACCGGAATGCCGACCACCGCCACCACCGCGTAAGACAACGCCTGCAAGGTGTTGGCTGCCGACCACGCGTACACGTATTTACCGAGGCTGGCGTAGGGTTCAAGGTCGATGATCAGAAAGCGCTCGGCGTACTGACTCAACGCGATCAACCCGGTGCCGAGATAGAACGGCAACCCGGCCTTCCACACGGCGCCCGTAGCCAGCGTCCCGGCTTCTCGCCCGTGATGAACTCTCACCACAATCAAGTAACCCGCGATGATCACCAGCACGTTGGCGGCGACCCACAGCCACAACACACTGGCGACGCCCGACACCCAGCCGAGCATCATCCCGCCCACGGCCAACAACGCCCACAGGCCGGTCTTGATGAAAAACAGCAACGCACCCGCCGTGGCTTTCTGTGCGGAAAACACGAACGAGTGGATTTCGAACGACAGGTGCTCGGTGAGCAACACCAGCGTCACACAAGCGATCAGCGCGATCGGCGCATCAACCTGCTGGAACAGTGAGTAAATCCCCACGGTCACCAGCGACAACACCAGCCCCACCGCCAGGTACAGCAGCAAAACCTTGTCGACTACCCGGCGCGAACTGCCGCCAACACTGATCAACCGATTGATCTCGGAACTGAAACCGACGCTGTAGAACTTCGACGCGATCAACGACGCCGCGACCACCACGCCGTAAAAACCCAGGGCCTCATAACCGAGGAAATGGGTGATGGCCAGCACCAGCAAAAACTTCGCGCCTAATGCACCGCCGCGAAGCAGTAGCCGAAATATCATCGAACGATCCCTTTGATGATGTCGTCCATGGCCACGGTTTTCGCCTCGATCTCGCGGCAGGTATCGGTCAGGCGCTTGCCGAAATTCGACAGTGCATTCGGTGCGTAAACCGTGTTGATGATGGTGTCGACATCGATGTCGCCGCCGTTGATGACCCAGTCCTCGACGCCCATGTCCTGATAGGCGCCAAAGCCTTTGCGCTCGTAGCTGATGTGGTACGCCGGCACGCCGGAGAGCAGCGATTCGATGGCCCCGTGCAGGCGCACGGAGATCACCAGGTCCGGTTGATATTTAGCAATGGTGGCCTTCAGCGACAGCAGGTCTTCGGTGATGCCAAGTTCGCGATAGAACGCACCGTCATCGTTGCCACGCACAGCGCTTTGTACGGCGCAGACGACTTTGCTTTTGTTTTTCAGGCGCTGCAGCAGCAACTTCAGGTTGGCCACGTAGGCGACTTTCTTTTCCTTGCTCCACTCTGGCGGCTTGCGCAGCACCACACAGACCGTTGCCGGCGATGAGGCGCAGCGGGTGAACTTGGGTTGCAGAAGGATTTTGCTCGCCAATGACTGCACCGCCAGATCCGGCGCGCGGTAGACGTTTTCACAGGCATCGAAGATCGCCGAAGAGCGATTGTCGCGCACGAACACTGCGTCGGCGCTGGCGTAATGCTCGACGATCTTGCTGCTCTCGCCGTGGAACGGGCCGATGCTCTGCGGCAGGTACACCGAAGGCACTTTGCTGAGGATTGCGGTTTCCAGTTGCTTGGCGTGGCCCAGTTTCAGTTTGATGTGTTCAAAAGCGCTTTTCGAGCGCATGTAGCCGCCACCGACGCCAACGATCAGATCGGTTTTCTTCAACAGATCGGCAAGCCCCGCGTAGGACTGATTGAGAAACACGGCTTGCTTGACCCGGCCCAAACCCTTGGCCGCCATCACCGGCGCGTCAAAACGCGGGTGCGGCAAATAGCTGAAGGACTCGGGATCGGAAGCCACGACGCTGATCGCGGTGTCATCACCAAAGTTGCGCTGCACCAGGGCAATGGCCAGATCGACGAGCAGGCCGTCACCGGAGTTGGACGCACTGTAGCCATGCAAAATCGTTACGTTCATAAGCTTGAGTTCTACTTAATAAGAGGGAGCGCGATACAGATCGTAGGTCTGGCGAATCATCAACGCAGCGCTGAAACGCTCGCGGACGATGCTGCGACCTTCGTTGCCGAGGTCGAGTAACCGTGGCTTCTGGATTTTCGAAAGCACGTCGGCGAGTGCCTGGTGGTCACCTGAGGGAAAGACGTAACCGGACACTTCGTCGGTGACCAACTCGGGCAACGACGTGCAATTGCTGGCAATCACCGGCAGCCCCATAGCCATGCCTTCCAGCGGCACCATGGCAAAGCCTTCCCAACGACTCGGGACGATCAGCGCATCGGCTTTTTGATACAGCGCGTGCACTTCGCTCGGCGTAACCCACGGCAAGTATTCAACCGAGTCCATGGGTGGGCACTCGACCGCATCCTCGTTGACAGCGCTACCCACCACCGTCAGTTTCAGATCGTTGCGCTGCACCTTGGCGTAAGCCTTGAGCAACACGTCGAAGCCTTTCTGGTAGTCGAGACGGCCGACAAACAGCAGGTGAATCGGCTCGGGATTGTGGGTTTTCGCCGCATCGTCGCGGTGATGAATGCCGTTGTAGATCAGCTTCATGCGCTTGCGATCAATGCCAAACCGTGCGGCTTTATCCAGTTCGTACTGGCTGACGCAAATGATCACGTCGGTGACCTTCTGCAACACGCGCTCGATCCACGCATAGACTTTCTGCTTGGTCGGCGAGCTTTCCATCAGGAACGAAAAGGCGTGTGGGCAGTAGACGATTTTCGGCTTGCGCCACGGTCGCAACAGCACACACACGCAACGACCGATTACCCCGGAAAAGGTGCTGTGCAAATGCACCACGTCCGGTTTCTCCTTGAGCATCACCTGGGCCAGACGCCAGGCGAAACGCAGCAGCGACGGCACATTGCGCCCGGTACGGGCGAAAGTACGTATCTGCTGCGGTGCGATGCCGTGCAGTTCTTTTTCCTGATCCTGCGGGACCAGATAGACCAGCTGATAGTTGGCAGCGTCGTCTTCGGGGGACGTTGAAATCGTGCGGATCACCGTCGCGACGCCACCTTTTATCGTTTCAGCCACGTGCAGTATTTTCTTCACAATTCACCCACTTCAAAAGTAAGGACAACCGCTGAAACTCAGGACTTGTCGGACGCGTATTCGTAGTTGTAATAGCCGTAGCCGCCGTTTCCGTAATAGCTGGACGCGCGCTTCTCGACGCCGTTGAATACCGCGCCTTTGAGCTCGATGCCGTTCTGGGCAAAGCGGCGAATGGTCAACTCGATCTCTTTGGCCGGGTTCACCCCGAAGCGCGTGACGATCAGGCTGATGCCCGCATCACGGCCGACAATCGCCGCGTCGGTCACGGCCAGCAGCGGCGGTGTATCGATGATCACTACGTCGTACATGTCGCTGAGTTGCGCCAGCAGCTCGCGGAAATTGGCGTGCATCAACAGCTCGGAAGGATTGGGCGGTACCTGGCCACGACTGATGAAGTGCAGGTCGGCGCCTTCAATTTTATTGATCGCCTGTTCGACGCTGCAGCGTTTGACCAGTAGGTCCGACAGACCATTTTCGATCGGTACGTTCAGGGTCTTGTGCAGATGCCCTTTGCGCATGTCGGCATCGATCAGCACCACACGCTGGCCGCTCTGCGCCATGACGGCGGCAAGGTTGGAGGACACGAAGGTCTTGCCGACCTGCGGGCTCGGCCCGGAAATCATGATGCGGTTGTTGGTCGAGTCCAGGCCGGCGAAGTGCAGACAGGTGCGCAGACTGCGGATCGATTCGATGGACAGATCCGTCGGGTTGCGCAATGCCAACAGGTACGCCGGTTTGTCGACACCGTCGCGAGCGCGACCTTTTTTCCCGTCCTCTTCCTGTTGCAGTGCGCTATAGGGAATCGACGCATAGACCGGCAGGCCGAGTTGCTCGATGGCCTCTGGCCCTTCCAGACCACGGCTCAGGGATTTGCGCAGCAGCACCAGCGCCACGCCGAGGAAGGCGCCGAGGAACGTGGCGATGAGCACGATCAAAGGTTTTTTCGGTTTGACCGGACTGGTCAGGTCGACATCCGCCGCATCCACCAAACGTACGTTGCCGACAGCGCCGGCCCGGACGATGTCCAGCTCTTGGGATTTGTTCAACAGTTGCGTGTAGATCTGCGAAGCCACTTCGACATCGCGGGTCAGGTTGAGCAATTCCTGTTGCGTGGCCGGCAAGTCCTGAACCTTGCCTTCCAGTGACTTCTGTAGTTGGGTCAATTCACCGATCTGGCTCATCAACGCGCGATACGCCGGATGCTGCTTGGTGAACTTGCGATCCATCTCCGCCTGCTGCATTTTCAGCTCGGAAATTCGCGTTTCGAGCGCCACGGACTGACCGAGCACCGATTGGGTTTCCAGAGAGATATTCACGGTTTTGCCGTGAGTCTGGTAGGCGTTGAGCGCATCGCTGGCCTTGGCCAGATCGCGTTTGACCTGCGGTAACTGGCTTTGCAGAAAAGCCAGGCTTTGCGCCGCTTCAGCCGAGGTGCGTCGCACGTTCTGTTCAACGTAGAGCGCGGCAATCTTGTTGAGGATCTTCACCGCCTCAGGCGCATCGGAGCTGGCCAGCGCCAGACGAATAATTCCCGACTCTTTGCCCTGTTCAGTGATATCCAACGCATCCTGGTAGCTCTGGATGGTCACAATCCGTGGATTACGCACCACTTCGAAACGCGTGCCGGGGTTGGCCGAAAGCTGCGCGATCAGGCCTTCAATACCGTCTTGAGCGAAGGCTTCGCCGGTGACGCCGTCGACCAGCAAATTGTCGTTCTCATCGAACAACTGAAAGTGATTTTGCTCACCGGCGATCAGCGTAAGCTTCTTGCCCAACAGCTCTTTCGGCAGGTTGAGCCGGGCGATGTCCACACGCTCACCGCCCCACGCGTAGCTGTTGAAGCCGAAACGCGGCGGCGCGACGCTTAACTCGGTTTCGCCGCGATAACGGCGGGCGAGAAAACCGCCAATAACCGGGAACCGGTTGGGAGTGACATCGATATCCAGACGCAGGTCATCGACGGTTTTGCCGATCACTGCGCGGGACTTGATGATGCCGATTTCGGTCACCGACGGCGATTGCCCACCGAGCATGCTGTTGAGGTCGGAAAACCCGAGCATGTCGTTCTTTTTCGGTTCGACCTGCACCAGCGCGTTCGCCAGGTACACGGGCGTGGCCAACACTGCATAGGCAACACCGGCGGCCATGAAGGCGCCGGTGAACGCGCCGATCAACCACTTCTGGTCAATCAAACTGCCGAATATGCCGAGCAGATCAATACTGTCTTGATCGTTATCACGGCTGGCGATTACTGACGGTAACTGCATAAGTCTGTTCTTACCATTCACTGATCTGAAGAATATTCATCAACGTGCGAGACGTTGTGCCCATGAGCTGACAGCATCTTCAATCAATGCATGGGCATGAATAAAAGCGGCCTTGCCTTGACGATAGGGATCTTGTATTTCGCGCTCGCTCTGCCACTTGCCGAGCAAAAACACTTTGCCTCTCGCGTGAGAGGCAATTTTCAATACTTGATTTACGTGTTGTTTTTCCATGACCAGAATCAGGTCTGATTCATTGACGATGTCGGCTGTCAGTTGCCGCGCCTGAAACCCCTGGGCACTGTGCCCGTGATCCTCCAGCACCTGCCGCGCCGAGGCTTCAACGCCTTCGCCGACACGTGCAGCGAGGCCTGCGGAGGTCACCGAGATCGTTGAAGGCGCCAGCGCGTTACGCAGCAGAAGTTCTGCTGTCGGACTTCGGCATATATTGCCCACGCAGACGACAAGGATCTTTTTGAACAAGGTTTACTTTCCTGTGTAATATCAAACTGCCAACATCTAGAGCGAACTTTAATGAACCCACTAGATCTTCATGCACTCAGAAATAGATTCGCCCTGTTACTACAGCGTATTAAGTACCACAGGCCCAAAAGCGCCCCAACCAGAATTACCGGACTAAAAATAACTGTGATTTTCGGATAATGACTTCCTGACAATAAATAACATTTGCGCACTAAGCGTCGTTGTTAGTTTCGTAATTCATGTAACAAGATAACTATTCGCCGTTGTCATTCCCATCGGGAGAACCGACATGAAATCAGCCCATCTCAAACGGCTCAGCGCCTCAGTGTTACTGGCGCTCAGTGCCGCGACGCAGGTTCACGCCAGTGAACTGTTCCCCAACCTCCCCGCCAGAACCATCGGTGTTCAGGTGAAGATCCAGAACTTCACCGCCGAAGATGCCGCACACATCAAAGAAGCAGGATTCAGTTTTGTGCGCTTCGGCGTGTGGAGCGACAGCCTGAGCGCCAAGGCCTATCAGAAGCAGGTCAGTGATGCCTTTGCAGCGGCCAAATCCGCTGGCCTGCCAGTTTTGCTGACCGTGCGCGCCATCAAGCCGCTGACCTCGGCGTCAGGCAATAGCGCTGAACTGGCAACGGCTGGCGAATCCTTTGCCAACGCGCTGACCGGTCTGGAGACAACCTACAGCGCGCAATTGGCGGCGATTGAAATCTGGAATGAGCCGGACCTTGAAACCTATTGGCCGACTCGCAATTTCGACACGACGTTCGTGCCGTTCATGAGCGCGGTGTGCAAGTCGCTGCAGGACAAACCGCAATCGACGCCACGGGTCGGCTACGGTTTCGCCCGGCCACCGACTGCCGGCTCTGCTTCAACCGTGGCGCTGAGCCGCATCGTCAGTGAATACCCGAAATGCCTCAACGCGATCTCCTATCACCCCTACGGCATGACCGCCACGCAGATCAGCAATGCGCAGACCTTCATCCAGCAGAACTTCCACCTGCCCGGCGTCATCAGTGAATGGGGCATCTCGGCGCTCACCTCCAACGGTGGCAATGACGGACAAGCCAACAAAATCAGCGCATTCATCGCCGATGTAAAAAGACTCAACATCCCGCTGACATCGATATACGAATGGAAGAACAGTGACTCGGGCAGTAACGATCGCGAGAAAAACTTCGGCCTGCTGACCTCGGGCGGGCAACCGAAACCGGCAAAAATGGCCGCCGCCACTCAATTGAACGCGCAGTAGGCCATGCGCGACTGATCTGTACGCAGGTCAGTTGCGTTGAACCTGTGAGCGGTTTTGGCATCGTATTCATCGATACCGCGCCCTACCTTTCAAACAATCGTTTTCAGGTTGTTGCCGCATGGGCCGTCGATACACGCACCCGCCCTTGAGTGGCTGTCAGCGCTCGGGTAATGTCGTCAAACCCACAGGACAGAGCACACACATGACTTCCAAGCTGGAACAACTCAAACAAATGACCACCGTGGTTGCCGACACCGGCGACTTCGAAGCGATTGCCCGGGTCAAGCCGGTCGACGCCACCACCAACCCTTCCCTTCTGCTCAAGGCAGCGGCCATTCCTGCTTACGCCGAGCTGCTGAACGCCTGCGTCAGCGACTGCAAGGGCGATGTGGGCCTGGCCAGCGACCGTTTTGGCGTCGCGGTGGGTCAGGAAATCCTCAAAGTGATTCCAGGCCGTATCTCCACTGAAGTGGATGCGCGCCTGTCGTTCGATAAAGACGCCGTGCTGAAACGCGCGCATCGCCTGATCGAGCTGTATGACAAGGCCGGCATTGGCCGCGACCGCGTACTGATCAAGATCGCCTCGACCTGGGAAGGTATCCGCGCGGCCGAAGTGCTGGAGAAGGAAGGCATTCAGACCAACCTGACCCTGCTGTTCTCCTTCGCACAAGCTGCTGCGTGCGCCGATGCTGGCGTGTTCCTGATCTCGCCGTTCGTGGGCCGCATCTACGACTGGTACAAAAAGGCCAACGGCAACGACTACACCGGTGCCGATGATCCGGGCGTGCAGTCGGTTACGCGCATCTACAACTACTACAAGGCCAATGACTACAAGACCGTGGTGATGGGTGCGAGCTTCCGTAACCTGAACCAGATTGAACAACTGGCCGGCTGCGACCGCCTGACCATCAGCCCGGATCTGATCGACAAGCTGGCGGCAGACACCGGCAAGCTGGAGCGCAAACTGGCGCCGGGTCATGCCGGTGAAGCGCGTCTGAGCCTGAACGCAGCGCAGTTCCGCTGGTTGTCCAACGAAGACGCGATGGCCACCGAGAAACTGGCTGAAGGCATCCGTCAGTTTGCCCGTGATCAGGAAAAGCTTGAGGCATTGCTGCAAGCCAAGCTGTGATCTGAGTCGCTGGAATGCAAAAAGGGCGAACCCGTTTGGGTTCGCCCTTTTTTGTGGCTGCTGGGAAATTCTTGGTGATCTTGCGGCCGCTTTCGCGAGCAGGCTCGCTCCCACAGGGGGATTTGTGATCGACGCCGCAACAGTGTGGGAGCGAGCCTGCTCGCGAAGAGGCCGGCCCAGACAACATCACTTCAGAGGATCAGTGCCGTTCGAGGGCATTCACCAGATCATGGAAGGCTTCACGATTGGAATCGTTCAACCCCATGAGGATCTTGTGCGCTTCCAGCACCTTGATCCGCACAACCTCTTCCGATTGATCCTGATCCGGCAGGTCGTCCAGGCACTCCGGGCATGGCACTGGGTGGTTGACGATGTTGAACACCTGCTCGAAACCCATCGATTGCAGCAGACGGGTGATGTCATCGTGGGTGGTGACGACGGTCGGCAGCAGGCCGACCTTCTGCCGCGACAGGATCGACAATTTGGCCAGCAGGCCCAATGTGGTGCTGTCGATGCTGCGGGTTTCAGTCAAATCGATCACGATCGCGTTGAAATTCAACGCGGTGAAGATTTTCTCAATAGTCGCATCCAACGCCGAACACAGGGTCAGGCGAACTTCACCGACGAACTTCAGGACGAAGGTGCCGTCCTGCTCGGCGAACTGGATTCTACCGGTACTCATTAAAGATTCCTGCTCAACACCAACAGGGCGATATCATCCGGCATCTCCCCTAGCGTGGCCAATCCAAACACTTGCCGCAGACCATCCAGGCTGCCGCCCGCTGACTTCACCCGTTCGGGCAAAGCCGCTTCTTTTTCTTTGAGCGTAGGTTCTGGCAAAAGATCCAGAATGCCATCAGACATCAGCGTCAGGCTGAACGTCGGTGGCAGCTCAAGCACGTGGTCTTCGTAGGTGGCTTCATTGAAGAGGCCCACCGGCAGACCGCGTCCTTCGAGATAACGAACACTGTCAGGCGTGTACAACACAGGCAAAGGCAGATGGCCGCCAATGCTATAGGTCAACAAACCGGTCTCCTCGTCGATGACTCCACCGACCATTGTGACGTGTTTACCCAGCTTACAACTGATCAGTCCCCGGTTGATATGACCAAGGACTTCCGAAGGCTTGAATTCCGGCAATGTGCCGTTGCGCTTGGATTCGAACAACAAACGCGTGGTCATGAACTTCAGCAGCACGGTGACGAAGGCTGAAGAGGCGCCATGACCCGATACGTCCGCCAGGTAAAACGCGACCCGACGCTCATCGACACGGAAATAGTCCACAAAATCACCCGACAGGTACAGCGACGGGATGATCTGGTGCGCAAACTTGAACTCGTCGATGCTCCACGGACTTTCCGGCAGCATGTTCATCTGCACCTGGCGACCGGCGTTCTGGTCTTCCTGGAGCAGGTTCAGGCTGGCTTCGAGTTCGCGGTTGGCTTTTTCCAGCTTCTCGCGATAGCGCTGGTTTTCCAGCAGCAGGCGCGCACGATCCAGGGCCCGGCGCACGGAATGCTCGAGCACGGCCAGATCTTCGAGAGGCTTGATCAGGTAATCCGCCGCGCCCAGGCGCAACGCCTCGACCGCGTCGTTCATCACGCCGGCACCCGACACTACGATCACCGGTGTTTGCGGCGACAGCTCGGTGACCTGACGGATGAGTTCGAGACCGCCCATCTGCGGCATGCGCAGATCGCAGATGACCAGGTCGGGCTTGTCTTGCTCGAATACCTGAAGACCCTGTTGGCCATTGCTGGCCTGCAGGACGCTGAAACCACTGTCTTCCAAATAGGCCGCGAGGCTCGCGCGCACTACTTCGTCATCATCGATTATCAGCAGCGTGGCACTGGTTTTTGGCATGTGGGCAAACGGCGCCAGAATTAGGTTGGCGTAGTTGGCGGGGCGACAGGCCCTGCACTGACTACTGGATTCGCTTTCTAGCCTCTCTGCTGCACCGCTTTAGAGCGTTTGCTCCGTACACGGTTGCACCAGAGGTGCCCTTCTAAGGCGCAGACGGTACTCCCATCCGCGGGGCGTTTCAAGCATGCGCCGATGGTCGCTTGACGACTTTACTTGTCAAATCACCGAGAGTTATAAGAACGGCTCAAACCGTAACCCAATGGAAGGATGAAGCCATGAGTCAAACCGGCCGGGACTACAGCGAAAAACGCGATTTCATCCGCATGCGGGTCGATGCCGATGTCGTGTTGATTCATGAAGGGGATCAGGTGTCAGCGGTGTGTATCGATCTCTCCAGCAGTGGCATGCAGGTCGAGGCGCCGCGCCAGTTCGCGGTAGGTGACCGTTTGAGCGTGCGCATCGATTCCGAGCATGCAGCGCTCAGCGGGCTTGAAGCCGATACCGAAGTAGTCTGGGTCCGGGCGCAAGATGGCGGCGGCCAAAAGCTCGGCCTGACGATTCTGCAGATGAAATAAGCGCACACACAAAAAAGGCGACCCGAGGGTCGCCTTCTTCTTACTGGTCGAGATTAAAAGTCGTCTTCGACCTGGCCATCTTTCACTTTGAACTCGCGGTTCTGCAAGTAGGCGTTGCGGATGAAGGTGTACTTGTCGCCGCTGATCAGCTTTTCGCTCGACAACAGGCTGGCACGGGTGTCGACGATATTCAGGCCGAACACCGAGTTACGCACGGGCACGTCGTTGATATACCGGTAAGGACCGGTATAGCCGTCGACGTACTTGGAAGGTGCGTCTCGCAAAGTGCTTGGCCCCATCAACGGCAGCATCACGTACGGGCCGCTACCCACACCCCAATAGCCGAGGGTCTGGCCGAAATCTTCGTCGCTGCGGTTCAGGCCCATTTTGGTGCCGACGTCGAAGAAGCCAAGCAGGCCGAACGTGGTGTTGAAGATCAGGCGCGCAGTGTCGACGCCAGCCGCAGCCGGTTTGGCCTGCAGGATGTTGTTCGCCAGGTTGGTGACATCACCGACGTTGCGGAACATGTTGTGGATGCCGTCTTCGACAAATTGCGGTGTCACGAACTCATAACCCTGTGCCAACGGCTTGAGCGCGTAGGTATCAACGAAGTCGTTGAACTGGAAGATCGGACGGTTGACGCTTTCCCAAGGGTCTTCTTCCGTGGCGGCCTGAGCAGCCAACGGCGCCAGCAGCAGGCCGGCATATACACAAAGCTGAGCGAGCGGAGGGCTCCAGCGCATAGAAAAACTCCTTGGATTTGTACTGGCGCGGGCATCGAGGGCCTGGGCGTTAAGAGCGCTAGTATAAGCGTAAAAGGTCTTTTGGGCAGTCCGCGAATAAAGGCATCTGTGAGACGTCTCCTACGTCGCCTTTCACACAGTTGTCATCCAACTGTCACCGGCACGCCCTAGCCTGATCGTTATTTCAGGGACGTTACCATGTCACACGCCGAAACCTTGCCCCTCGCTGCTCCCGGACTGACTGCCGTGCTGTTCGGCCTCAGCGGCTGTCTGGTGGATTTCGGTGCCCGCGCCCGACAAGGCTGTGTCGCCCTGCCCGAACATGCCGATGCCACACTCGGCGCGCTGGACAGCCTGCTCGGTTTGCAGCGCCAGCAGATTCCGTGCGCCTGGCTTGATGAGTTGCCCCCGGCCCTTGCACAACCGCTGTCGGCTTCGTTGCCGGCGTGGATCAAGCCCGCGCAACATTCTGCAACAGTGCATCCGTGGCCTGCTCCCAACGCCTGCTGGCAAGCGCTGATGAGCTTGAACGTCGCCAGTCTCGACGGCTGCGTGCTGGTCAGCGGTGAACCACGATTGCTGCAATCGGGATTGAATGCCGGGTTATGGACAATCGGGCTCGCCTCCTGCGGTTCGCTGTGCGGCCTCGCGCCGGGCGAATGGCAGGCCCTGAGCCAGAGGGAGCGCGAACAACTGCGCGGCAAGGCGACTGTGCAGTTGTTCGGACTCGGCGTGCACTCGGTGATCGATCATCTGGGCGAGCTCGAAACCTGCTTGGCGGACATCAGCCTGCGCCGCCTCAAAGGCGAAAAGCCCTGATCGGGATCATGCAGGGTGGTCGAGAGTGGATTAATCTAAAGGTCAGCCATAGACCTTTGGCGCGCGGCTGCGGTCAATGCCAGTGCCTCTCGATAAAAAGGAAAACACCATGCCCGCTCAAGAATTGCAGAAACAGCTAGATACCCTGCGCGAGCAGTTGGAACAGAATCCGCCACTGACTGAAGCCGAACGGGAAGATCTGCATACGCTGATGCAGCAGATCGAGTTGGAGCTTGAACTCGAAACCAAGACCCAGGATGCCAGCCTCGCTGATGGCGTGAACCTGGCCGTCGAACGCTTTGAAGTCGAACACCCTGCCATTGCTGGCACGCTGCGCAACATCATCAATACACTGGGCAGCATGGGGATCTGATTCCCGCCGAAACGCAAAAAGCCCTGCCATCACTGACAGGGCTTTTTCATTTCTGCCTGTAGGTCTTACTGGCGAACCAGACGATGGTTCGGCAGTTGCAAACTCTCAGTGCTGCGATACGGGTTAATATCCAGCCCGCCACGACGCACATACCGCGCAAACACCGTCAACTTCTCCGGTTTCAGCAACCGTTGCAGATCGAGGAAGATCCGCTCGACACACTGCTCATGGAAGTCCGAGTGCTGGCGGAAACTGACGATGTACTCCAGCAGACTGGCATGATCCAGCGCCGCGCCGCGATATTCCACCACGACACTGCCCCAGTCCGGCTGACTGGTCACCGGGCAGTTGGATTTGAGCAAGTGGCTATGCACGCTCTCCTCCACAACCTTCGAATCATCACAACGCAGCAGTTCCGGACGCGGATGCTCGTAGTTGCTGACGCTGATATCCAGATCGTCGATGCACACACCCGGCAACGCCACGACACCTTCGGCTTCCACGTCTTTAAGACTGCGAACCCGCACGCCCACCGGTTTGCCGGCAGCGGCAGACAGATCCTTGACCAGCGTCGCTTCCAGGCTGGCAACGTCAGCGAACGGCGTCTGGTTCAGCGAATTCAGGTACAGCTTGAACGACTTCGATTCGATGATGTTCGGCGAATCCGCCGGAATGCTGAACTCGCCGATGGCCACCACCGGTTTGCCCGACGGCAACAGCCACGACAGTTCGAAGCAGTTCCAGAAGTCCACGCCCTTATAAGGCAGGGTATCGGCGGTCAGGCCCAACTCGGCCCATTTCGCGGTGCGCGGGATCGGGAAAAGCAGAGACGGTGTGTACGTGGCGATGTATTCGCTGGATTTGCCCAGCGGCGAATGTTCGGCTGCGGGATGCATGGCGGAAACCTGACTGAATAATCAGCGGATTCTACCAGCCTTTGCCCGCGCCTTTGAGTGCTTACTGACTGACAGTCAGTTTGCCGACCATGCCCGCCTGATAATGACCGGGGATATTGCAGGCAAATTCCAGGCTGGTGGCTTTACTGAAGGTCCAGATCAGCTCGGCGGTTTTGCCCGGCTCGACCAACACACTGTTCGGGTCGTCATGCTTCATGCCATGGCCCATCGCAGCGTGGTCCATGCCCGCCATATTGTGGGACATTTCTTTCATACCGGTAGGCGTGAGCATGCCACTTTGCTGCATCTGCAACATTTCCTGCTGATGCTCGGCGTGCATCGCCGCGTCACCGAGGTTGAATTCGTGTAGCAATTGACCTTTATTCACCAGCACAAAGCGAACGGTCTCACCGGCCTTGATCTGAATGGTTTTCGGATCGAACGACATGTCGCCCATCACCACTTCGATGCTGCGCGTGGCGTTGGCCGCAGGCGCCGATTGGCCAAAGTCGTAGGTGTGTGCCGGCCCTGCCCAAACAGGCGAGCTCAGCGCCAGCAAACACGCGGCCAAGGCCAAAGGTTTACGCAAAAACATAGTCGTACTCCCACAAGATAAGGTTCAGCCTGTGGGAAACTCTAGCGCGCCTGCGCTGGCATCTACCTGACAGGCAGATTACAACTTTGTCAGGTTGGCATTTGTCGCCTGCTC
Organism: Pseudomonas sp. N40(2020); assembly: GCF_014472415.1. Classification (GTDB taxonomy): domain Bacteria; phylum Pseudomonadota; class Gammaproteobacteria; order Pseudomonadales; family Pseudomonadaceae; genus Aquipseudomonas. The sequence goes on along the minus strand of NZ_JACSZV010000005.1, from coordinate 54,117 downwards.
TCACGTTATAAAGCCTGAGTTCCTAAAATCCGAGTTCCTACACACCGAGTCGCCCATGAAACTGTTGATCGTCGAAGACCAAGCGAAAACCGGCCAATACCTGCGTCAGGGCCTGACCGAGGCCGGTTTCAACACCGAACTGGTGGCCGACGGCGACAGCGGCCAGCAATTGGCCCTGAGCGGTGATTACGCACTGTTGATCCTCGACGTGATGCTGCCAGGACGCAATGGCTGGCAGATCCTGCAAGCGGTGCGCAGTGCCGGGCTCGATACGCCGGTACTTTTTCTGACGGCCAAAGACACAGTGGAGGACAGAGTGCACGGCCTCGAACTCGGTGCCGACGACTATCTGGTCAAACCTTTCGCCTTCTCCGAACTGCTGGCCCGGGTGCGCAGCCTGTTGCGCCGTGGCAGCGCCGTTGCTGTGGAAACCAGCCTGCAACTGGCCGACCTGCGTCTTGATCTGATTCGACGCCGGGTCGAACGCAGTGGCCAGCGCATCGACCTGACTGCCAAGGAGTTCGCCCTGCTGGAGATGCTTCTGCGCCGCCAGGGCGAAGTGCTGCCTAAATCGCTGATCGCCTCGCAAGTCTGGGACATGAATTTCGACAGTGACACCAATGTCATCGAAGTAGCCATCCGCCGACTGCGCCTGAAGATCGACGACGAATTCCCCAACAAACTGATCCACACCGTGCGAGGCATGGGTTACGTGCTTGAAGAGCGCTCAGCCTGATGCGCCGGTTGTCCCTGAGTTCGCGCCTGGCCTTGTTGTTTGCCGCTTGTACCGCCGTGGTTTCGCTGTTTGCCGGGGTGCTGTTCAATCGTGCCAGCGAGGCGCACTTCATCGAACTCGACCAGCAACAACTGGACAGCAAACTGATCGGCCTGCGCCGGGCCCTGCAGGATGTTCAGCCCAGTGAAAGCCAGGCACGACTGGCCGATGAGCTGAGCCGGCAGGCTGATCTTTCCCTGCGTATCACCGGGGCCCAGGGGCAGCTCTGGTTCGACAGTTCGCCCCGCATACCGCAAGACTTGCCGCGAAAAAATGGTCTGTCGACCATCAGCGATGACGGCGCCGACTACCGCGTTCTCAACGCCCCGCTCTACCCGGATAAAACCGACTCGCCACAATTGACGCTGTTACTGGACATCACTCATCACCAACACTTCCTGCAACGTATGCAGCATTTGATCTGGCTGACCGTCGGATTGTCAGCACTGGCCACCGCGCTGCTGGGCGCTTGGGCAGCACGCAGCGGTTTACGACCGTTGCGGCGCATGAGCGCAGTAGCCCGTGGGATTTCGGCGCAGTCGCTCAATGCCCGACTGCCGGAAGCGCAAATGCCGCCAGAGCTTGCGGAAATGGCCCACAGCTTCAACGCCATGCTCGGACGCCTCGACGACTCGTTTCAGCGGCTTTCGGCGTTTTCGGCCGACATCGCCCATGAACTGCGCACGCCGTTGTCGAATCTGCTGACCCACACCCAAGTCACCCTCACCCGCCCACGGCCGATTGAGGATTACCGCGAAGCGCTGCACAGCAATCTCGAAGAACTGCAATGGATGGCGCAACTGGTCAACGACATGTTGTACCTGGCCAAGGCCGATCACGGTTTGTTAATGCCCAAGCGTGAGCCATTGGAGTTGGCGGACGAAGCGGAGGCGCTGATAGAGTTTTTTGCGCCCTTGGCTGAGGACGCAGGGGTGACACTGACTCGTGAAGGGCATGCACGAATCGAAGGTGATCGCAGCATGTTGCGCCGGGCCTTGTCGAACTTGCTGGATAACGCGCTGCGGTTTACGCCAACTGAAGGTGTGGTGCGCTTATCAATCCTCGATCAAGCGAACGCAGTGCGAATATCCGTCGAGAACCGTGGTGAAGGGATTTCGGCAGACCAGTTACCGAGGTTGTTCGACCGGTTTTATCGGGCGGATCCGGCGCGGCAGGAAGGCAGCAGTGAACATGCGGGGTTGGGGCTGGCGATTACTCAATCGATTGTCCGGGCCCATGGTGGGCAGATTCATTGCGAATCGGCTGAGGGCTGGACGCGGTTTGTGATTGAGTTGCCTAAGGAAGATTGAGGCCTGTACTGCTGGCCTCATCGCGGGCTTGCCCGCGATGGCGTTTTCAGAGTTTACGAATATCTCAGCGCATGAGCAGGCTCGATCTTCGCCGCCCGCCACGCTGGATACACCGTCGCCAGGAAGCTCAGAATGAACCCGGCGGAGCAGATCAACAGCACATCCCCGCCCTGCAATTCCGACGGCAGATTGCTGACGAAATACACATCCGAACTGAAAATGTGCTGCCCGGTCACCCGCTCAACCCAGCCCACCAGTTCGCTGACATTCAGCGCCGCGATCACGCCCAGCACGCCGCCAATCAACGTCCCGACAATCCCGATCACCGTGCCCTGCACCATGAAAATCGCCATGATCTGCCGGGGTGTAGCGCCGATGGTACGCAGGATCGCGATGTCCGCACCCTTGTCGTTTACCACCATGATCAAGGTCGCGATGATGTTGAACGCCGCCACCGCGACGATCATCAGCAACAGCAGACCGATCATGGTTTTTTCCATTTTCATGGCGCTGAACAGACTGCCCTGAGTGTGGGTCCAGTCGTCAGCCTTAAAGTCGGCACCGAGGCCGGCGGCGATGTCCGAGGAGACTTTCGGCGCGGCATACAGGTCTTTCACCGCCAGACGCACGCTCTGCACCTGATTCGGTTCCCAATGCTGCATCGTCGCAGCATCGGCCATATGGATCAGGCCCATCGAGCCGTCCAGCTCAGCGCCGACCTTGAACACGCCGACCACGTTCAGGCGCTGCATGCGCGGCGTGATGCCGCCCGGCGCGGTGCTGACTTCCGGTACGATCAGAGTGATTTTGTCACCGACATTCAGACGGAAACGACGCGCGGTGATTTCACCGATCACCACGCCGAATTCGCCCGGCTTCAGAGCATCGAGACGCCCCTGAACGATGTGCTGGGCAACAATCGACACCTTGCCTTCCTGGGCCGGATCGATGCCGCTGATCTGGATCGGCTGCATCAGGCCTTTGTAGGAGAGCATGCCTTCCATTTCCGTGAACGGCACGGCGGCGGTGACTTCTGGGTTTTTCATGGCAGCGGCAGCCACGGGCTGCCAGTCATCAATCGGTTTGACGCCGACGATGGTCGCGTGCGGCACCATACCGAGGATGCGCGAGCTCATTTCACGCTGGAAGCCGTTCATCACAGACAACACCACGATCATCGCCAAAACGCCGAAGGCGAGGCCGATCATCGAGGTCATCGAAATGAACGAAACAAAGCGATTGCGGCGCTTGGCGCGGGTATAGCGCGTGCCGATAAAGATCGATAACGGTCTGAACATTCGCTGGGGCACCGTATAAAAATAAAAGACCCGACGCCTTTCCAGACGTCGGGTTTCAACCAATCAGATGGGCGTCAGGCAACCTTCCTGCAAGTGCAGGACGCGATCCATCTGGCGAGCCAGGTTCATGTCGTGAGTCACCACCAGGAACGCCGTGCGCATCGAGGTGCTGAGTTCCAGCATCAAATCCTGAATGCCCTGGGCGGTGTGGGAGTCGAGGTTGCCGGTCGGCTCATCGAGCATCACCAGACCTGGCTTGTTCACCAGGGCGCGGGCGATGGCCACACGCTGACGTTCACCACCGGACAGTTCCGCCGGCTTGTGCTCCAGGCGATGGCCCAGCCCCACCCGCTCCAGCAATGCCGTGGCGCGCTGACGGGCTTCCGGGATCGGCGTCGTGCCGATCAGCAGCGGCATGCAGACGTTTTCCAGCGCAGTGAATTCCGGCAGCAGGTGGTGGAATTGGTAAACGAAACCCAGCGCGCGGTTACGCAGCAGACCACGTTTCTTCTCGCTCAGGGCCGACAGCTCTTCACCGTCAAGCCAGACGCTGCCCTTGGTTGGCGTATCGAGGCCGCCCAACAGGTTGAGCAAAGTACTTTTGCCCGATCCCGAGGTGCCGACGATCGCCACACGCTCGCCCGGGTGCAACTCCAGTTGCAGACCGGCCAGCACTTGCACCGACTCCGGGCCTTCCTCGTAGGATTTGCCCAGGTTGCGGCAGCTCAAGATTGCTTTTTCACTCATGCCCGACTCACTCATAACGTAGCGCCTCCGCCGGCTGGGTGCGCGCGGCACGCCAGGCGGGATACAGGGTGGCGAGGAAACTCAAGATCAACGCAGCCGCGCAAACCATGACCACATCCTGGCTCTGCACCTGCGACGGAAGATAATCAATGAAATACACGTCGGCATTAAGGAATTTGTGGCCGATCAGCCCTTCGAGAGCCGAAATCGCCGCGCTGACGTTGAGCGCAGCGAGGATCCCGAGCACAGCGCCAATGGCTGTCCCGACTACGCCGATGACCGTGCCTTGCACCATGAACGTGCGCATGATCGTCCCAGGCGTGGCGCCGAGGGTGCGCAGAATGGCGATGTCGCCCTTCTTGTCGTTCACCACCATCACCAGCGTGGAAATGATGTTGAACGCCGCCACCGCAACGATCAGCAGCAACAACAGACCGATCATGGCTTTCTCCATGCGGATGGCCTGATACAGGTTGCCGTGGGTACGGGTCCAGTCGCGGGCGTAGTAATGGTCTTCGCCGAGCTGCTGGGCGATATTCCAGGCTAAGCGTGGTGCCTGAAACAGATCATCGAATTTCAAACGGATGCCCTGCACCTGATCAGGCTTCCAGCGATGCATTTTCGCCAGATCCTGCAGGTTGGTGACGCCCAGATAACCGTCGAGCTCGCCGGCGCCGACATGGAAAATGCCGACCACGGTGAAGCGCTTCATGCGCGGGAACATCCCGGCCGGGGTCACACTGACCTCCGGTGCGACAAAGGTGATCTTGTCACCGATGCCCACGCCCAGCTTGGTCGCGGCCTTGTCGCCAATCACGATGCCGAAGCTGCCCGGCGTCAAATCGTCGAGTTTGCCCTGCTTCATGAAGTTGTCGATGATCGACACATTGCGCTCAAGCGCAGGGTCGATGGCGTTGAGCAACACCTTGGACACCTGACCGTTGTTGGTCAGCAGGCCCTGCATCTGGGTGAACGGCGCAACCGCCGTCACCTGCGGGTTCTGCTTGACCCGGGTGGCCAGGCTTTGCCAATCGTTGATCGGCTCAGTGGACTCGATGGTCGCGTGGGGCACCATGCCCAGCACACGGGTGCGCATCTCATGATCGAAGCCATTCATCACCGAAAGCACGACGATCATTACGACCACGCCAAGGGCGAGCCCGATCATCGAAGTCAGGGAAATGAATGACACAAAATGATTGCGACGCTTTGCACGGGTATAACGCGTGCCGATAAATACGAAGAGAGGTCTGAACATGTCGGGGCTTGTTCGGAGGGAAAAGGAACGTCCTTGTGGCGGGGGTCGATAACCAGCTTTACACTCAGACCACCGCCGCTACCATGGGTTCGCCATGTCGACATTAGATGAAGAAGATCGCCGCGAATACTACCGTATCGAGGACACGATCGCACTGGAAATTCGGCCCCTGTCCGCTCCCGAAGCCGCAGGCCAGGAAGTGTTGCAGGATGCTTCCCCACTCTTCAACCTGCTCAGCGAACTGCACCTGAGCGAATTCGAGTCGCAGCACCTGTTGCGCCAGATCAGCGAGCGCGACCGGGCCATCGCTGCGTTCCTGAAATCCCAGAACAAACGCATCGACCTGCTGAGCCAGGTGGTCGCACTGACCGTGCTCGGCCATATCGGCGAGCCGCAACCGGTGATCATCTCCGAAGGCGGGATCGACTTTCAGTATCCGACGCCAATCGCTACCGAGGCGCATCTGTCGGTGAAACTGGTGCTGATGCCGCAAGCGCTGGGCCTGCTGTTGCGCGCACGCGTCACCCATTGCGACCGCAAGGGCGACGGCTATGACGTCGGCACCGAGTTCGAACACCTGACCGATGCCCAACGCCAACTGCTCGCTCGTTATATCTTGCAGAAGCAGGCCCAGGAACGACGTCTGGCCCGCGAACAGAACGAATCAGGCATTTAAATTAAGGAAGAACCGTGACCCTCATCTACGGCCACCGCGGCGCCAAGGGCGAAGCACCGGAAAATACCCTGAGCAGTTTTCAGGAATGTCTCAAGCACGGCGTGCGCCGCTGCGAACTTGACTTGCACCTGTCCAAGGACGGCGAGTTGATGGTCATCCACGACCCGACCCTCAAACGCACCACCGAGCGTCGCGGCAAAGTCGTCGAGCACAGCGCCGCCGAACTGGTGACGTACGACGCGCGCAAGGGCGGCCCGGGCTGGATCAAGCCGTGCCCGATTCCGACGCTGGAAGAGCTGTTCGAAAAGTGTAATTTCGAGCACTGGCAGCTTGAAGTGAAAAGCGCCTCACGCACCCGCGCCGCAACCACGGTGCTGGCAATTCGTGAAATGGCTCAGCGCCACGGTCTGCTGGACAAGGTGACGATCACCTCGAGTTCGCGCGAAGTGCTGAAAGCGGCGCTGGATCTGGTGCCGGACGTGTCGCGCGGACTGGTAGCCGAGTACGCCTGGCTCGACCCGTTGAAGGTCGCCCAGAGCTATGGTTGTGAGATTCTTGCGTTGAACTGGACGCTGTGTACGCCGGAACGCCTGCAAAAGGCGCAGCGTCAGGGGCTGCATGTGTCTGTGTGGACCGTCAACGAGCCTGCACTGATGCGCAGACTCGCCGACTTCGGCGTTGACAGCCTGATTACAGACTTTCCCGGTTTGGCCACTGCCACTCTCGAGAATTGCTGAAATCGGTCTCCCCGGCCGGCTCAGGCCACCGGCCGGAGCCCGTCAAAAAAGCCGGTTGAGGCCATCGTACGCCGCTACCCGATAGGCTTCGGCCATGGTCGGGTAGTTGAATGTCGTGTTGACGAAGTATTTCAGAGTGTTCAACTCGCCCGGCTGATTCATGATCGCCTGACCGATGTGCACGATCTCCGACGCCTGATAACCGAAGCAGTGAACGCCCAGCACTTCCAGGGTTTCACGGTGGAACAGGATCTTCAGCATGCCTTGCGGCTCGCCGGCAATCTGCGCCCGCGCCATGCTCTTGAAGAATGCCTTGCCGACTTCGTACGGCACTTTGGCCTGGGTCAGTTCCTGTTCGTTCTTGCCGATCGAGCTGATCTCCGGAATGGTGTAGATGCCGGTCGGCACGTCATTCACAAAGCGCCAGCTACCGTTATCAACGATGCTGCCAGCAGCCGAACGGCCTTGGTCGTGCGCGGCACTGGCCAGGCTCGGCCAGCCGATCACGTCGCCAGCACCGTAGATGTTCGGCACGCAGGTGCGGTAAGCCTCGTCGACTTCGATCTGGCCACGGCTGTTGACCTTGACGCCGATGTTTTCCAGACCTAACTGATCAGTGTTACCGGTACGGCCGTTGCACCAGAGCAAGGCATCTGCCTTGATCTTCTTGCCGGACTTGAGATGCAGGATCACCCCGTTGTCCACGCCTTCGACACGATCGTAGTCTTCGTTGTGGCGCACGGTGATGTTGTTGTTGCTGAAGTGGTAGCTCAACGCCTGGGAGATTTCCGAGTCGAGGAAGCTCAGCAACTGACCGCGGTTATCCACCAGTTCAACCAGTACACCCAGACCGCTGAAGATCGAGGCGTATTCGCAACCGATCACGCCGGCGCCGTAAACGATCAATTTGCGCGGGGTGTGGCCGAGGCTGAGGATGGTGTCGCTATCGTAGATACGCGGATGGTGGAAATCGATGTCCGCCGGGCGATACGGGCGCGAACCGGTGGCGATGATGATGTGCTTGGCCACCAGCTTCTCGACCACGCCGTTGGCGCAGACCACTTCGATGGTTTGCTCATCGGCGAAGCTGCCGGTGCCGAAGAACACGTCGACGCGGTTACGGGCGTAGTAGCCGGTGCGCGAGGCGACTTGTTTGGAGATGACTTTCTCGGCGCTTTTCAACACGTCCGGGAAGGAGAACCAGCGTGGCTCGCCGATGGCCCGGAACATCGGGTTGGTGTTGAACTGCATGATCTGCCGCACCGAGTGACGCAGTGCCTTGGACGGGATGGTACCGAGGTGGGTGCAGTTGCCGCCGACCTGACGACGGCTGTCGACCATCGCGACCTTGCGCCCTGCTTTGGCGGCGTTCATTGCCGCGCCTTCTCCCGCCGGGCCGGAACCCAGCACCACCACGTCGTAGTTGTAGACAGCCATGCGTACTCCTCAGAACAGGCCGCGGTGCCAGCAGCACCTGCGGCTAAATCACGCCGAACGGCGGCGCGAAGGAACAATTGGGGGCCAGTGATGAGCCCGGACACAGTCTATAGAAGCGTCAACGCCGCGCACATTAACCCTTGGTCGCGTCGTAGGCTACTTTTGCCTGCACTACAACGCCAGCTTTCGTATTGTCCTCAGTCAGTTTTTACGCCACTGAACCGCTCGAAAGCCTTGCTGGTGCGGATAACAAAACCTGTATCGGCACGAATCACAAAGAATGCACCAATGTCGTGTTCTTCGGCATAGTCCCAAGCCCTTTCAGGCCCGAGAATCAGCAACAGCGTCGATAGTCCATCGGCCATCAACGCTGAAGGATGAATCACCGTGACTGACGCAAGATCATGTAGGACAGGTGCGCCGCTACGCACATCGAATGTGTGGGAATAGCGCCGGCCATCTTGCAGGAAATAGTTGCGGTAATCGCCGGAGGTGGAAACGCCGTAGCCATCGACATTGATGATGCGCTCGGCGACTTGCTGATCATCGCGGGGCTCTTCCAAGGCAATGCGCCATGATGAGCCATCGAGTTTTTTGCCCTTGGCCTTGAGCTCTCCCGTGGCTTCGGCGAGGTAATCGTGGATACCCATGGCGTCGAGTCGTGCGGCAATCCTATCGACGGCATAACCGGCGGCAATGCTGTTGAAGTCGACTTCGACCGCGGCGTCCTTGCACAACTGATCGCCATCGATTCGCAGATGCTGATGACCGACCCGTTGCAGCACCTCGGTTAATGCAGCAGCACTTGGGACTTTTTCTTCGCGACCTTGCGGGCCGAAGCCCCAGAGATTCATCAGCGGTTCGACGGTGAGGTCGTAGGAACCTTCGCTTTGCTCTGACAGCTGTTCACCGATCCGAACCAATTCGAGTACGGAAGCGGGCATCTTCTGACAACTGTTGGCGGGCAATGCGTTGAATTGCTCGATGTCCGAGTCACCGCGATAAGTGGACATATGCCGATCGACTTCGGCGAGGATGCCCTCCACTTCGCGGCGAACTTGTGCAGGATCGGCAAGACCTGCATGACGTACGTATTTGATCGAATACGTGCTGCCCATGGTTGGACCGCCAACGCTCTCCATGGAATCGCCATTGCCGCAGCCGGACAAGACGACCGCCAACACCACAACCCCCTGCCACCGTCCAGTTAACAATTCTTCATCTCCCCGCAAAAGCACGCCGGCCATTATGGGATACGAGCGAAACGCTTTCTTACAAGATTTAAAGTGAGTATCCAGAAATGTCTTCAACGACCGGCAAAGGCAAGGCGATTTTTCGCGTTGTCAGCGGCAATTTTCTCGAAATGTTCGACTTCATGGTCTACGGCTTCTACGCCACGGCGATCGCCAAGACCTTCTTCCCGACCGACAGCGCCTTCGCCTCCCTGATGCTTTCGCTGGCAACCTTCGGTGCCGGTTTCCTGATGCGCCCACTCGGCGCAATCTTTCTGGGCGCCTACATTGACCGCCATGGCCGTCGCAAGGGCCTGATCATCACTCTGGCGATGATGGCCGCCGGCACCGTGTTGATTGCCTGCGTCCCCGGCTACGCGACGCTCGGTGTCGCCGCACCCTTGCTGGTGTTGCTTGGCCGCTTGCTGCAAGGGTTCTCGGCGGGGGTTGAACTGGGCGGCGTCTCGGTTTATCTGGCGGAAATTTCCACGCCGGGCCGCAAAGGCTTTTTTGTCAGTTGGCAGTCCGCCAGCCAACAAGCGGCCGTGGTGTTCGCCGGCCTGCTCGGCGTCGGTCTCAACCACTGGCTGAGCCCGGAGCAAATGGGCGATTGGGGCTGGCGCGTGCCGTTTCTGATCGGCTGCATGATCGTGCCGGTGATCTTCGTGATTCGTCGCTCGCTGGAGGAAACCCCGGAATTCCAGGCGCGCAAACATCGCCCCACTCTGCAGGAAATCGTCCGCTCGATTGGCCAGAACTTCGGCATCGTGCTCGCCGGCATGGCGCTGGTGGTGATGACCACGGTGTCGTTCTACCTGATCACTGCCTACACCCCGACTTTCGGCAAGTCTGAACTGCATTTATCGGATCTGGATGCGTTGCTGGTGACGGTGTGCATCGGCCTCTCGAACTTCTTCTGGCTGCCGGTGATGGGTGCGGTGTCTGACAAGATCGGACGCAAACCCCTACTGCTGGCGGCGACGATCCTGGCGATTCTGACCGCTTACCCTGCCCTTTCGTGGCTGGTGGCGAATCCGAGCTTCAGCCATTTGCTGATCGTGGAGCTGTGGCTGTCTTTCCTGTACGGCTCGTACAACGGCGCGATGGTGGTGGCGCTGACCGAGATCATGCCGGTAGAAGTGCGTACAACCGGGTTCTCGCTGGCCTACAGCCTGGCGACTGCGACCTTCGGCGGTTTTACACCGGCAGCGTGTACTTATCTGATTCATGTGCTGGGCAACAAGGCTGCGCCGGGGATCTGGCTCAGCGGTGCGGCGGTATTGGGGTTGATTGCGACGCTGGTGTTGTTCCGGGGCAACAAGCATGAACTGCGTACTGCGCAAGCGGCTGTGGTTGGTCGCGCCTGACAGGACGCCATCGCTGGCAAGCCAGCTCCCACAAGGGTTTCGGGTGTAAATGCGATTGTGCAAGCTCTCAAGAAACCTGTGGGAGCTGGCTTGCCAGCGATGATGCCGGTACAGGCAACAGAGATTTACCAGGCATAAAAAAACGCCCCGACCAAAGTCGGGGCGTTTTCATTTGCAGCTAAGGCTTAGCGCGGGAATGCTGGCGGGTTTACACCGGCCATGTCTTCCATCACGCGAACAACCTGGCAGCTGTAGCCGAACTCGTTGTCGTACCAGACGTAAAGAACAACGCGGTTGTCCTGAACGATGGTCGCTTCAGCGTCGACCACACCGGCGTGGCGCGAGCCAACGAAGTCGGTGGATACCACTTCCTGCGAATTGACGAAGTCGATTTGCTTGTGCAGATCGGAGTGCAGTGCCATGTAGCGCAGGTACTCGTTCATCTCTTCACGGGTAGCGGCTTTCTCAAGGTTCAGGTTGAGAATGGCCATCGACACGTTCGGCGTCGGAACACGGATCGCGTTACCGGTCAGCTTGCCGGCCAGCTCCGGCAGAGCCTTGGCAGCAGCGGTGGCAGCACCGGTCTCGGTGATTACCATGTTCAGCGCAGCGGAACGACCACGGCGATCGCCCTTGTGGAAGTTGTCGATCAGGTTCTGGTCGTTGGTGTACGAGTGAACGGTTTCGACGTGACCGTTGATGATGCCGAACTTGTCATTCACAGCCTTCAGCACCGGCACGATGGCGTTGGTGGTGCAGGAAGCAGCGGACACGATCTTGTCGTCAGCGGTGATTTCACCGTGGTTGATGCCGTGAACGATGTTCTTCAGTTTGCCTTTGCCAGGCGCGGTCAGAACAACGCGGTCGATACCCGGGCACGCCAGGTGCTGACCCAGGCCATCAGCGTCACGCCATACACCGGTGTTGTCCACCAGCAGCGCGTCTTTGATGCCGTACTGGGTGTAATCCACCTCGGTCGGGTTCTTCGCGTAGATCACCTGAATCAGGTTACCGTTGGCGGTGATGGTGTTGTTTTCTTCGTCGATGGTGATGGTGCCGTTGAACGAACCATGTACCGAATCGCGGCGCAGCAGGCTGGCGCGCTTGGTCAGGTCGTTGTCGGCGCCTTTGCGCACCACGATGGCCCGCAGACGCAGACCGTCGCCACCACCGGTTTTCTCGATCAGGATGCGCGCCAGCAGACGGCCGATACGACCGAAGCCGTACAGTACAACGTCAGTGCCTTTGCGGGCCGAAGCGTTTTGCTGGCCAACCACGTCAGCCATTTCTTCGCGGACGAACTGCTCGGCAGTGCGGCCATTGGCTTCGTTGCGGAATTTGAACGCCAACTTGCCCAGATCCACCGAAGCCGCGCCGAGCTTGAGCTCGCTCATGGCTTTGAGCAGTGGGAATGTTTCGTGGACGGAGAGTTCGCTATCGTCGGAAGAACGATGGCGAGCAAAGCGGTGAGCTTTGAGAATCGCGATGACAGACTGGTTGATCAGGCTGCGGCCATAGATCGAGCTCACCACGTTGTTATTGCGGTAGAGCTGACCGATAAGCGGGATCATCGCTTCTGCGAGTGCTTCACGGTCGATCCATTCACCAAGACACTGGTCGGGCTTCTGAGTCACGGGAACCTTCCACATGTAGGGGCAGAAAAAAGGGGCTACATTATGCCGCCGCGAGCCTCTTGTAGCAATGCGCGCTTGTCGCGCAATCGGTAACAAAATTCCGTTCAAAAAAATTACGCCCCTCGCCAGCCCAGTAAAACCGGGGCCTCCAGCACAGTCAATTTTTCGACGACTGTTAGACGATGTCTGTAACCCTCCGTAACACCACCCCGTTTCGGCACTACATAACCCCAAAAAAAGTGCTCTTTTTTATGGTTACCACTACATTTTGCCGAAACAGTGAAGATAGACGCAGTCTGCAACTGACAGGCAGCATCGGACGCCGCTACAATTACCGACTTTGTCGCAACGCCTGGAGCTCAACCTTCCGTGCCTGTTCTGCGTCTACCGCTTCTCCCTGCCGAGGCAGGTAAACAGCACTGGGGCAATCTGCCCGGTGCCGCCCTGAGCCTGGCGATTGCCGAGGCTGCCAGCGCTGCCAAGCGCTTCACCCTGCTACTGACCGCCGACAGCCAGAGTGCCGAACGGCTGGAACAGGAGCTGAGTTTCTTCGCCCCGGATTTGCCCGTTCTGCATTTCCCCGACTGGGAAACCCTGCCGTACGACCTGTTTTCGCCGCACCAGGACATCATTTCCCAGCGCATCGCCAGCCTGTACAGGCTGCCGGAACTGGCGCATGGCGTGCTGGTGGTGCCGATTACCACGGCCCTGCATCGTCTGGCGCCGACCAAATTCCTGCTCGGCAGCAGCCTGGTACTGGACGTCGGCCAGAAGCTCGATGTCGAGCAAATGCGTTCGCGACTTGAAGCCAGCGGCTATCGCTACGTCGACACCGTCTATGAGCACGGTGAATTCACGGTTCGCGGCGCGCTGATCGATCTCTTCCCGATGGGCAGCAAGCTGCCGTATCGCATTGATCTGTTCGATGACGAAATCGAAACCCTGCGCACCTTCGATCCGGAAAACCAGCGTTCCATCGACAAGGTCGATTCGGTCAAGCTGCTGCCGGCACGTGAGTTCCCGCTGCAAAAAGATGCGGTCACTCGCTTCAAGGCGCGTTTCCGCGAGCGTTTTGACGTCGACTTCCGGCGCTGCCCGATCTTTCAGGATTTGAGCAGCGGTATCACCCCAGCCGGTATCGAGTACTACCTGCCGCTGTTCTTCGACGAAACCTCAACCCTGTTCGATTACTTGCCTCAGGACACGCAAGTGTTCTCGCTACCGGGCATCGAGCAAGCGGCAGAAAACTTCTGGAATGACGTGCGTAACCGTTATGAAGAACGCCGCGTCGATCCATCGCGTCCTCTATTGCCTCCTGCGGAATTGTTCCTGCCGGTGGAAGACTGCTTTGCACGACTCAAGAACTGGCCACGCGTAGTTGCCAGTCAGCAGGACGTGGAAACCGGGGTCGGCCGCGAACGCTTCCCGGCGCAGGCACTGCCGAACCTGGCAATCGAAGCCAAAGCCACACAACCGTTGGCGGCACTTTCGACCTTCCTCGACGAATTTCCCGGCCGCGTGTTGTTCACCGCCGAATCGGCGGGCCGTCGCGAAGTCCTGCTGGAGTTGCTCGAACGCTTGAAGCTGCGGCCGAAGACCGTCGACAGCTGGCCGGACTTCGTCGCGAGCAAGGATCGCCTGGCAATCACCATCGCCCCGCTCGACGAAGGCTTGATGCTCGACGATCCGGCGCTGGCACTGGTCGCGGAAAGTCCGCTGTTCGGTCAACGCGTGATGCAGCGTCGTCGCCGCGAGAAGCGTGCCGACGGTAACAACGATGCGGTGATCAAGAACCTCACCGAGCTGCGTGAAGGCGCACCGGTGGTGCACATTGACCACGGCGTCGGTCGTTATCTGGGCCTGACGATTCTGGAAATCGACAATCAGGCTGCCGAGTTCCTCACGCTCGAATACGCCGAGAACGCCAAACTCTACGTGCCGGTCGCCAACCTGCACTTGATCGCCCGTTACACCGGCAGTGACGATGCGCTGGCCCCGCTCCACCGCCTCGGCTCCGAGACCTGGCAGAAAGCCAAGCGCAAAGCCGCTGAACAGGTGCGTGACGTCGCCGCCGAACTGCTCGACATTTATGCCCGCCGCGCCGCTCGCGAAGGCTATGCGTTCGCCGACCCGAAGGCCGACTACGCAACGTTCAGCGCAGGCTTCCCGTTCGAAGAAACCCCGGACCAGCAGTCCACCATCGAAGCCGTGCGCGAAGACATGCTCGCGCCGAAACCGATGGATCGTCTGGTCTGCGGCGACGTTGGTTTCGGCAAGACCGAAGTGGCCATGCGTGCGGCGTTCATCGCCGTGCACGGCGGCCGCCAGGTGGCGATTCTGGTGCCGACCACCCTGCTCGCTCAGCAACACTACAACAGCTTCCGCGACCGCTTCGCCGACTGGCCGGTGACCGTGGAAGTGATGAGCCGCTTCAAATCGACCAAGGAAGTAAATGCTGCAATCGCTGATCTGGCAGAAGGCAAGATCGACATCGTCATCGGCACGCACAAGCTGCTTTCCGACGATGTGAAGATCAAAAACCTTGGCCTGGTAATCATCGACGAAGAACACCGCTTTGGTGTGCGCCAGAAAGAACAGCTCAAGGCCCTGCGCAGCGAAGTCGACATCCTCACCCTGACCGCTACGCCGATTCCGCGCACGCTGAACATGGCGGTGTCGGGCATGCGCGACCTGTCGATCATCGCTACGCCACCGGCCCGACGCCTGTCGGTGCGCACCTTCGTTATGGAACAGAACAAAAGCACGGTCAAAGAAGCCCTGCTCCGTGAACTGTTGCGTGGCGGTCAGGTTTACTACTTGCACAACGACGTGAAGACCATCGAGAAATGCGCCGCCGATTTGGCCGAACTGGTGCCGGAAGCGCGGATCGGCATCGGCCACGGGCAGATGCGCGAGCGCGAACTCGAACAGGTGATGAGCGACTTCTATCACAAGCGCTTCAACGTGCTGATCGCCTCGACCATCATCGAGACCGGCATCGACGTGCCGAGCGCCAACACCATTATCATCGAGCGCGCCGACAAGTTCGGCCTGGCGCAACTGCACCAGTTGCGCGGTCGCGTCGGTCGCAGTCACCACCAGGCTTATGCTTATCTGCTGACACCGCCGCGCCAGCAAATCACTTCGGACGCGGAAAAACGTCTGGAGGCGATCGCCAATACCCAGGATCTCGGCGCCGGTTTCGTGCTGGCCACCAACGATCTGGAAATCCGTGGCGCCGGAGAATTGCTTGGCGATGGCCAGAGCGGCCAGATTCAGGCTGTGGGCTTCACTTTGTATATGGAAATGCTCGAGCGCGCGGTGAAGTCAATCCGTAAGGGCGAGCAGCCGAACCTCGATCAACCGCTCGGCGGTGGCCCGGAGGTCAACCTGCGGGTTCCGGCACTGATTCCGGAAGACTATCTCCCGGACGTCCACGCCCGTCTGATCCTGTACAAGCGCATCGCCTCGGCCACCGATGAGGAAGGCCTGAAGGATCTGCAAGTGGAAATGATCGACCGCTTCGGCCTGCTGCCGGAACCGACCAAAAATCTGGTGCGCATCACGGCCTTGAAACTGCAGGCCGAACAGCTGGGCATCAAGAAGGTCGATGGCGGCCCGCAAGGTGGCCGCATCGAGTTCGCCGCGCAGACGCCGGTCGACCCGATGACCCTGATCAAGCTGATCCAGAGCCAGCCCAAACGCTACAAATTCGAAGGCGCCACGATGTTCAAGTTTCAGGTGCCGATGGAGCGCCCGGAAGAGCGCTTTAATACTGTAGAGGCGCTGTTCGAGCGCCTCATTCCGAAAACTGCTTGAAAGGACGCCGCATGCGCCTGTTTCGCTCACTGACTTTGCTACTGACTTTGGTAGCACCCACGGCATTTGCCGATGACACGTATCAGGTCGAAATGATTCTGGTCCGTCAGAACGCCGTACCGGCCATTGTCAGCCGCGCCGCGCCGGAAGACTGGGCCGCCGGCGCACAACGACTTGGCGATGAAACCAAGCGCACTCCCGCACTCGGTGAAGTTGCCGCAAAACTCACTGCCAGCGGGGAGTACAGCGTGTTGATGCACAAGGCTTGGCAGCAAACCCTCGGCGAGGCACCGGCGAAAGTAGCGGTCAGCGACGGCCAGGAACAGTTCGGCCAGTTCCCGATCGAGGGCACGCTTGAGATGAAACTCGGGCGTTTCACCGACGTGGCTGCCGACTTCTGGGTCAATCAGATCGACAGCAACGGTATGGTCACCGCCAGTGAGCGCCTGAAACAGGACAGCCACACCAAAAACGGCCAGCTCAATTATCTCGACAACGGCCACCTGGCCCTGCTGATCAAGATCACTTCCCTGACGGCGCCTGCGCCACGGGAAGCGCCTGAAGCCATTCCGGACTGACCGAAGTCCTTATGTCCGCGCCCCTGAGTAAACCGTTGGCACCCTCCTGGGTCAGCCGATTCAAGGAACAGAGCCTGGAGCGTGGCCGCCGCTACGCTTTGGAAAACCGGGTACGCATCGCCCAGGTCGGCGATGCGACCATTACAGCCAGTTGCGAAGGCTCTGGCGGTAACGTCTACCGTCAGACCATTCAACTGCGCGAATCGGCAAAAAGCACTTTGCTGCTCGTCGACGCGGCATGCACTTGCCCGGTTCGCAGCAACTGCAAGCACTGCGCAGCGGTGCTGCTGAAAATCCAGGAAACCCTCGACTACCCCGCCGCCGCCAAAGACGCCGAACTACTGGAAAAACTTCAGGCCGTGTTGGAAAACCGCAGCCCGAAAGCGCCGCCGCAGGTTTTGGTCGACAACGTGCAACCGATACCGCGCCTGTGGCTGGCCAGTGTCGAGTTCAGCGCTTTCGAGCCGCGCAACGGCAAGATGCAGCGCTACATTCAACATCGCGCGGCGCTGTCGTTCAGTTATCTGGACGAATACGTCAGCGGGCAGAAAAACAGCGACATCCTGATTCGTCAGGAAACCCAGACGCTGCGGATAAAACGCCATCCGGAAGTCGAACAGTCCTACCGCGAACAGTTACGAATCCTCGGTTTCCGCATCGCCACGCGCCAAAGCAAAGCACTCCCGGAAAGCGCCGGCGAACTCTACGAGATGGTCAATGACAGCGCATGGCTGACCTTTACCCTCAACGATCTGCCAAAGCTGCGCACGCAAGGCTGGGAATTGCAGATCGATGAGGAGTTCGGCTTCGACCTGACCGCAGTCGATGATTGGTACGCCACCGTCGAACAGGCACCGGAGCGCGACTGGTTTGATCTGGAACTGGGCATCATCGTCAACGGCGAGCGCCTGAGCCTGCTGCCGATTCTGCTCAATCTGATGCGCTCGCACGCCGAGATTCTCAATCCGGAACGCCTCGCGCGCCGGCGCGACGACGAGCTGATTCTGGTCAATGTCCCCCAACGCAATATCGAACACGGGCCGTTGCAGGTTGCGCTTCCGCTGGGCCGACTGAAACCGGTGCTGGCGACCCTGGGCGAGTTCTATCTGCAAGAGCCCGGCGAAACCACCCTGCGCCTGAGCAAGGCCGACGCCACACGCCTGAATTCGCTGGAAGGCATTCCGCTGCTTTGGGAAGGCGGCGAGCAGATCCGCACGTTCGCCCAGCGCCTGCGCGACATCCGTGATTTCAGCACAGAAGCGCCGGAAGGCCTGAACGCGACGCTGCGCCCCTATCAGCTTGAAGGTTTGAGCTGGATGCAATCGCTGCGGCAACTGGAAGTCGGCGGGATTCTCGCGGACGACATGGGCCTGGGCAAAACCCTACAGACTCTGGCGCATATTCTTAGCGAGAAAAATGCTGGACGCCTGGATCGGCCGTGCATGGTGGTGATGCCTACCAGCCTGATTCCGAACTGGCTCGATGAAGCGGCGCACTTTACGCCGCAACTGAAAGTCGTGGCGCTGTATGGCGCCAGCCGCAAGAAGCACTTCGAGCATTTGGCCGACTTCGACTTGATCCTCACCACCTACGCGCTGCTGCCCAAGGACGTCGAGATTCTGGCCAAACAGCCGCTGCATGTGTTGGTGCTGGATGAAGCGCAATACATCAAGAACCCGAACAGCAAAGCCGCTCAAGCGGCCCGCGATTTGAATGCGCGCCAGCGCCTGTGCCTGAGCGGTACGCCACTGGAGAATCACCTCGGCGAACTGTGGTCGCTGTTTCACTTTCTGCTGCCCGGCTGGCTCGGTGACGTCAAAAGCTTCAACGCCGATTACCGAGTGCCGATTGAAAAGCGCGGCAGTGAAGTCAGACTTCAGCACCTCAACGGTCGGATAAAACCATTTCTGCTGCGCCGCACCAAAGAGCAGGTGGCCACCGAACTGCCGCCGAAGACTGAAATCATCCATTGGGTCGATCTCAACGAAGCCCAACGCGACGTGTACGAAACCATGCGTTTGGCCATGGACAAGAAAGTTCGCGACGAGATCACGCGCAAAGGAGTGGCGCGCAGCCAGATCATCATTCTTGAGGCGTTGCTCAAGTTGCGTCAGGTCTGCTGCGATTTGCGCCTGGTCAACGACGCCTCCCTGCCTGCCCGCGGCAGCACCTCGGGCAAGCTCGACAGCCTGATGGAAATGCTTGAGGAGTTGTTCGAAGAGGGTCGGCGGATTCTGCTGTTTTCGCAGTTCACTTCGATGCTGTCACTGATCGAGAACGAGTTGAAAAAACGCAATGTCGCTTACGCCTTATTGACCGGCCAAACCCGGGATAGGCGCACGCCGGTGAAGGAATTTCAGAGCGGCAAGCGTCAGATCTTTCTGATCAGCCTGAAAGCCGGCGGCGTAGGTCTGAACCTGACCGAAGCGGATACGGTGATTCACTACGATCCGTGGTGGAACCCGGCGACCGAGAATCAAGCGACTGACCGCGCGTACCGGATCGGCCAGGAGAAACCGGTGTTCGTCTACAAGATGATTGCCCGGGGCACGGTCGAAGAGAAGATTCAGCATCTGCAGAAGGAAAAGTCCGACTTGGCTGCGGGCGTTCTGGATGGACGCAAGGCTGGCGACTGGAAATTGCAGAATGACGATATTGAAGCGTTGTTTGCGCCGTTGCCGGATAAGCTCGACAAGCGCTGAGATCTTTGTCGCCTGTTAGATAGCTATCGCTGGCAAGCCAGCGATGGGGCCATCAAATATTGGTATCCGGCTTAGGCAATCAACCCTTGGCAACAGGCAACGGCGCAAATAATGCCTCGATGTCACTCTGCTCCAATTTCCATCCCCCCGTCGTGCCACCCTCGAGCACCGCCCCAGCCAATGCAGCCTTCTCCTGCTGCAACGCCTGTATTTTTTCCTCTACCGTGCCACGAGCTATCAGCTTGTAAACGAACACCGGATTGTTTTGCCCGATTCGATACGCACGATCGGTTGCCTGATTTTCCACCGCCGGGTTCCACCAAGGGTCGAAGTGGATAACCGTGTCCGCAGCGGTCAGATTCAAACCGGTACCCCCAGCCTTCAGACTGATCAGAAACAGCGGCACCTTGCCGCCCTGAAAATCCTTCACCGGTGTGCGCCGATCCGTGGTTTCACCGGTCAGCAACGAATAGGCAATGTTACGTTGCTGCAACTCTTGCTCGATCAAGGCCAGCATCGAGGTGAACTGGGAGAACAGCAGGATCCTGCGCCCCTCGCCCAGCAACTCTTCGAGCATTTCCATCAGGCTGACCAGCTTGCCACTCCCGGAGCGCAGCGCCTTTGCCGTCAACGGCATGTTGATCAGGCGTAAGTCGCAACAGACCTGACGCAGCTTGAGCAAGGCATCCAGAATGATGATCTGACTGCGCGCCACGCCACTGCGGGCAATTTCGTCGCGCACTTTTTTGTCCATTGCCACACGAACCGTTTCATAGACATCGCGCTGGCCGTCGCTCAGATCAACCCAATGGACAATCTCGGTTTTCGGCGGCAACTCGGTCGCCACCTGATCTTTTTTGCGGCGCAGTAAAAAGGGTTTTATCCGCGCCGTCAGATGCTGCATGCGCTCGGCGTTGCCGTGCTTTTCAATCGGCGTGCGGTAGTCGCGATTGAAGGATTTGCTGTCGCCGAGCCAACCCGGCATCAAGAAGTGGAACTGCGACCACAGCTCACCCAAATGGTTTTCCATCGGCGTGCCGCTCAAGCACAAGCGCTGACGGGCCTGCAAATCACGCGCGGCTTGAGCAGCCTTGCTAAGCGGATTTTTGATGTTCTGCGCCTCATCTAGAATCAGCACGCTCCATAGCTGCGGCTGCAGAACTTCAAGATCCCTTGGCAGCAAGGCGTAAGTGGTCAGCACCAAATCGTATTCGGCAAAAGTGGCGAAGTCTTTTTTCCGCGCGGTGCCATGCAGCGCCAGCACCTTCAACTGCGGCGTGAAACGCAGGGCCTCGTCCAGCCAGTTGGGGATCAGACTGGTGGGCATCACGGCTAACGCCGGATGATCAAGCCGCCCGGCCTGCTTTTCAGTCAACAGGTGAGCCAGGGTTTGCAAGGTTTTACCCAGCCCCATATCGTCACCGAGAATGCCGCCAACCTCCAGCTCGCGCAGGGTTTGCATCCAGTTGAGGCCTTCGAGCTGATAAGGTCGCATCTGCGCATTGAGTCCGGCCGGCGCGGCGACTTGCGTATGAGTTGACTCACGCAGGCGCTTGGCAAAATTGCGCAGCCGCTCGCCACCCTGCCAATCGAGCGATACACCTTCAAGCAAACTCAGGCGCGCTGCATCGGGAGCACTCAAGCGCAATTTATCGCCGAGATGATTGCCCAGATACAATTCACTGAGCGTGGCCATCAGCGGTTTGACCCGGCCAAAAGGCAGCGCGACTTTGCCACTGATGTTATTGCTGAAGCGACCGGCACCCAACTCGACCAACAGCAGCTCATCATCACCGCGCTGAGCGAGTTTGGCTGGATCGAGAAGCAGTGGATGAGTGCGCAACAGGTGCAGAAAAATCGGCAACAGGCTGTGGCGCTCGCCGTTAACGACAATCCCTAATTGCAAATCAAACCACTGCCGTCCCGACTCTTCCTCAACCTCAGCGTACCAATGCTCGACCGGTTCCACGTTGAAATGGAAATTCTTGCTGACGTCAACCTGCCAGCCTGCCTCGCGCAATGCGGGAATGCCATTTTGAGCAAAGGTGAGCCAGGTTGAATCATCGGGCAGGTCAAATCTCTCACCCGGATGATCAACGCTGCTTTTGCGCGTGGCCTTCTTGAAGCCGTGTTTCTGCAGCTGCTGACGCAGGGCTTTTTCGGCAGCAGGCTGACGCTGAATACGCAGGGTTTCAACGCCCGCAAGAACCATCACCTCCGGGTTGCGATCCTGGACGGGATGACCGTCGTAGGTGAACAGCAAAGCTGCACGGTGCTCGGGTTCGTACTGCCAGCGCGTGTAGCGTTTGCCGCTGGCGAGGGTCAGATGAGCCTTGGGCAACACATCATCGACGATCCGCTCCGTGAGCTGGTGCGGCGGGGCCACTTGCGTTGCCGCACTCATCCGATGGCTGAACTGCATTGCTTGGCGGGCCGGAATCTCTGGTGCCAATGCCAAATGACAGGCGAGTTTCTCATCGAGCTCGTTAAACAGCGGGCCGATGTGTTGCCGCTCGCGATCCAGATAATACAGCGGCTCCAGCGCGAGCACGGTTTCCACCGACGCCTCATCGCTGCTCCATTGCGGGCGAAAACTGCCATTGGCTTGTTCGGCCCAGGCAAACTGCGCGCTTCTTCTGGCGCCCGCAGTCAGCGGCTGCAACACTTCAAAATCCAGATACAAGCGCGACGTTTTCAACAGCATTTCGAGCAGTTCGGCGCCACTGCTGCCCTCCAGCGGATAGCCACTGTAATAGGCATGATGGGAGTGCATGGCCACGAGCAGCCTGGCAATTCGCAGATCAAGTTCGGTCAGATAACCGGGCTGACGCATCAGCATGTCTGATAGCGAGAACAACGGTTTGACGTCCCGCAGCTCGCCACTCTTGAGCTGGTAGACCTTGAAGATTTCTACCAGCCACTTGCCCGGCACCGGTGTTGCATTGAGTTTGTAAAAGAGCCGCGTACTGGCCGCTTGTGAGGTTTCTTCAGTGGGCTGGGTCGCCACAGGAATACTGGAGAGCCAATGTTCCAGTGATCGGCTCAGTTGAACCGGGGCATCACTTTCAGGCGCTTTATCGGCGCGAGCCTGCAAGTGAAAGAGCACCGCCGCGCTGTGCTTGCAGTTGATCTCGACCGGACAGGAGCAAAAGCAACGCAGACCGAATTGCTCCTGCTGATCTTTAATCAAGTAGATGATCTGTTGATAGACGTAGGTTTCAGAACCCGCGCAGGCCGCCTCAATCATCTCGTCATCGACTAAATGGATTTCTATCCGATCCTCGATGGCGTAATCGCGAGCCTTGGCCAGAGCATTACGGCTGAATGCATCAGTCCACGGCAGCGAGTGAAGCTGACTGATGATTGTCGTCATGGCGTTTATCACCCCTTCAGCCGGCCAACAACCGCGCCAACGCCGACTTCACCTTCCCCAGCCCGTCATGCAACGCCTGCTCGATCTCGGCCATGGTGATCACTTCGGCGGTCTTGCCAGCCGCCGGATTCACCACCAGCGCCAGACAGGCGTAATCCAGATCCAGCTCACGAGCCAGCGCCGCTTCCGGCATACCGGTCATGCCAACGATGTCGCAACCATCACGCTCCAGTCGCACGATCTCGGCAACAGTCTCCAAGCGTGGGCCTTGGGTACAGGCGTAAACACCCTGATCGCTGTACTCGCAACCTTCGGCGGCCACCGCAGCAATCAATTGCTGACGCAGCGGCTCGCTGTAGGGGAAGCTGAAATCGATGTGGGTGACATGTTCCAGATCATCGGCGAAATAGGTGTGCTCGCGCCCGCTGGTGTAATCGACGATCTGATGTGGCACGCAGAAATGCCCGGTGCCCATCGTCGGATGAATCCCGCCAACGGCATTGACCGCAATGATCGCCTCGGCGCCAGCCTGCTTCAGCGCCCACAGATTGGCGCGGTAGTTGACCTTGTGCGGGGGAAAACGATGCGGGTGGCCGTGACGGGCAAGGAACAGCACTTCCTTGCCGGCATATTCGCCGATTTGCACGTCGGCCGACGGCGCGCCGTAAGGGGTGTCCACCGCCAGCGATTGGCGAATGCTCAAACCTTCAAGCTGGGTCAGGCCGGTGCCACCGATGATTGCGTAAACCGTCATAGCGAAAAATCCTCAATCGATCAGTTGAGCTTCTTTCAGCGCGCCGATAGCGGTGAGCCAACGCGGATCCTGACGGTAGTCGGTGCTGGCGAACGCCTGACCACGCATCCTCGCGATGCGCGCCGATGGCTTGACCTTCATCCGTTGTGCGGCGCTCAGGGCCAACTCGGCGGCGGCGCGGTCGTTGCACACCAGGCCCATGTCGCAACCGGCACTGAGTGCCGCTTCGATACGACTGGCGGCGTCCCCGACCACATGGGCGCCGGCCATCGACAGATCGTCGCTGAAGATCACGCCGTCAAACTGCAACTCGCCGCGCAGGATGTCCTGCAACCAGCGGCGGGAGAAACCGGCGGGCTGCGAATCGACTTGCGGGTAGATAACGTGGGCTGGCATGACCGCAGCCAGATGCTTGCTGAGTCTGGCGAAGGGTACGAGGTCGTTGGCGCGGATTTCGTCGAGGCTTCGCTCATCGTTGGGGATCGCGACATGAGAGTCCGCTTCGGCCCAGCCGTGACCAGGGAAGTGCTTACCGGTGGCGGCCATCCCGGCGCTGTTCATGCCACGGATGAAGGCTCCAGCGAGCAGAGCGGCGCGCTCGGCATCTCCTTCGAACGAACGCGTGCCAACCACGGCGCTGCGTTGGTAGTCCAGATCGAGCACCGGGGCGAAACTCAGGTCGAGTCCGACCGCCAGCACCTCGGTGGCCATGATCCAGCCGCACTGCTCGGCCAGATATTCGGCGTTCGCATTGTCGGCGATGGCGCGCATGGCCGGCAGGCGCACAAAGCCTTGACGCAGACGCTGCACGCGGCCGCCCTCCTGATCCACCGCCAGCAGCAGATCCGGACGAATCGCACGGATCGCCGCGCTTAGTTCACGCACCTGGCGCGGATGCTCGATATTGCGGGCAAAAATGATCAGGCCGCCCACTTCGGGCTGGCGCAACAATTGGCGATCTTCGGCCGTCAACCAGGTACCGGCGACGTCCACCATCAACGAGCCTTGCAGGCCAGCAGTCATAGAGATTCCTTGAAAACGAAAAACCCGTTGCGCACGAGATCGCCACCGAAGGCAGTGCCCGGCAGGTCAGCGATATCGATAGAGAACGGGTTCAGAACGAGAGTCGGCATGGGCGGCTAGCTTAGCGGATACAAGCTGCCGCGCCCACCCGTGCGCAGTCAAACCTTGGCGGCTACCGGCGTTGACTTGCTGCGCGGGCGCAACTGCGCGGTGGCCATGGCAGCGTCGGTGACACCGGTCTCTGCGCGCATGCCTGCGGCAAGGAACGGCACCATCAGGCGCATGACTTGCTCAATGGAGGTGTTAACGCCGAAATCGGTCTCTGCGATCGCACGCAAAGCCTTGATGCCGGACATGCTGAACGCCGCCGCACCGAGCATGAAGTGCACGCGCCAAAACAGTTCTATCGGAGGAATGCGCGGCGCCGCCTCGTTGACCAGCAGCATGTAACGGCGGAACACCTTGCCGTACATGTCTTCCAGATAACGACGCAGGTGCCCCTGGCTTTGGCTGAACGCCAAACCGAGCAACCGCATGAAGATCGACAGATCATTGCCACTGCGCGGCTGGACCACGAGCGCCTGCTCAACAAGGATTTCCAGCAACTCTTCGAGGGTCGGCTTGTTTTCAGGCTTGGCCTGGCGTCGCTCCAGTTCCTTATCGAGGCTGATGCAGAACGGCCCGAGGAATCGCGAGAAAACGGCTTGAATCAGCGCTTTCTTGGAGCCGAAATGATAGTTCACCGCTGCCAGATTGACGCCAGCCTTGCTGGTAATCAAACGCAATGAGGTTTCAGCGAAACCTTTCTCCGCGAACAACTGCTCGGCAGCATCAAGAATGCGTTCAACGGTTTCCGACTGGGCCATGGCTACTCCGCCTGACAAACACTTGTTTGAAACATACGTTTCAGCCTGTGCCTTGTCAAGCCTGCCTGTTCGTTTTGGGAATGGTCGGTCAGCTATTTAACCACACAAGGCCAGTGCATTAATAAGCACGTCTGCCGACCGTCCGGCGGCCTGCAAAAAAACGGGCATTGCCAAGACCGCTTCACTGTATATAATCCCAGTCACTGTATAAAAAGACAGAGCGATCATTATGCTAAAGCTGACGCCACGCCAAGCCGAGATTCTGGCCTTCATCAAACGTTGCCTCGAAGACAATGGCTACCCGCCGACCCGCGCGGAAATCGCTCAGGAACTGGGTTTCAAATCGCCCAATGCTGCGGAAGAACACCTCAAGGCATTGGCCCGCAAGGGCGCCATCGAAATGACCCCGGGCGCTTCTCGCGGCATTCGAATCCCTGGTTTCGAAGCCAAGGCCGACGACTCTACCCTGCCCATCATCGGCCGAGTCGCAGCCGGCGCGCCGATCCTCGCCCAGCAGCACATTGAAGAATCCTGCAACATCAATCCAGCGTTCTTCCACCCACGTGCCGACTATCTGCTGCGCGTGCACGGCATGAGCATGAAGGACATTGGCATTTTCGACGGCGACCTTCTGGCAGTCCACACCACCCGTGAAGCGCGTAATGGCCAGGTTGTCGTCGCCCGCATCGGCGATGAAGTGACCGTCAAACGTTTCAAGCGTGAAGGCAGCAAAGTCTGGCTGATAGCAGAAAACCCTGAATTTGCCCCCATCGAAGTCGACCTGAAAGATCAGGAACTGGTGATCGAAGGCTTGAGTGTCGGCGTAATCCGCCGCTAAAGGAGGCTTTATGCAGTTCCCACACACACCTCAGCAAACACAACTGCCTTTATTCGAAGCGTTTCTGGCGCAACCGATGGCGCCGATCCTGAAAGACGTGGTCGAACGCCCTTGGAATGCCGAACCCGAAGTATTCAGTGAGCTGTCACTGCGCGGTGCGACCGGGAGCTGCCTGAACCTGCTCGCCCCGATACTTCGCGAATTGAGCGACGATCAAGACGCACGCTGGCTGACGCTGATTGCGCCACCCGCCAGCCTGACCCAATCATGGTTGCGGGATGCAGGCCTGAACCGCGAGCGCATTCTGCTGCTGCAACCCAGAGGCACACAAAGTGCTCATCAATTGGCCTGCGAAGCGTTGCGTCTAGGTCGCAGCCATACGGTAGTCACCTGGCTCAACCCACTGAACACGAGTTCACGACAACAACTGATCAGCGCTGCACGCACAGGCGACGCTCAGAGTCTGAACATTCGATTGGGTTGATTGGCTGGTTTGGTGCGCTGTTTGAAGCGCAGGGCTTCTCCATGGATAGAGAAGCCGATCTGAAGCGGTATCGACAGGAACCAAAAGCAGTCGGGAATCAATGAAGAACCCGAGGCCCTTCTTCCTTATCAAACTCACCTTCAATCATCCGGCCTGCCATCTGCACGCCGACGCTCAACATCGCCTTGGCGATTTCCACGTGCTGGCCCTGCAGGAATGTCTTGGCATCCTCGGAGAAATCCAGAGTCACCAAAGAACCCTCGTCCTCAGCCCTGCGCAGTTCGATTCGGCCGTCGGGTAACTCGACAATTTCTAGAAAGGACGTTGGCATATAGGTCTGTTCTCCACGAAAGGTAGGCATTATATAGACATCATTCAGGCTTCGCTCGGGATCTTGACCAGCAGCATGTTTCAGATTGCCACCGTGTCAATCCTCGTCAGCACTCGTTCAAACCTTCGCGAAAACGAATGGCCAGGCCTTTGAGGTTTTGCCGCCAACTCTCAAGCTCCTCTCGACTCAACTCCTGCGGCGCCTCTTCCTCATCCAGGTTAACCGCCTGAATCAATGGCTGTGTGACGTCACCCTTGGGCTTGCGTGGCACCCGTGGCGGCTGGAACAGCGCCGAATGCGCTGCCAACAGTTTTGCCAGCCAGGTTTCCGGATTGCCCGCCAGTTCAACCATTTCAGCCAGCTCGGGAATGGCAATCGACTCCAGCACTTCGCGTGTCAGCAACATCTCGGCCCGTGGCGCATTGGCCTGTGGCAGTCGATAGAATCCGGCGATCTCGTGACACAAACCCAACAGCGCGCCGTACAAGTGGAACAACGCCGATTCGCGCCCGGCCTGAATCAGCGCCAAGGAATTCATCGCCCGCCCCTCTTCAGCCCGAGCCAAGGCTTCCAGCGACAGGCCGGCGAAATAGATTTTCTGATTGGTACGGGTATAGAACTCGTGGGCCATGACGGCAGTCTCCACAACGAAATAATTGCTTCACACAGGCCGGACAGTGTCGTGGATCAGCCGATCTCACCGCAAGCACAAAACAAAAAGGCCGCATGAAAACCCATAGGTTCTCATGCGGCCTTTTCAGTATCAGCCTAACGCTTACTCAGCCTTGGCCTTTGCAGAGCGCTTGTCTTCAACCGTCCATTTACCACCGTCGAAGTACGCCTTCCAACCGGTAGGCTTGCCGTCGACTTCGGTCTGCACGTATTGCTCCTTGGTCTTGCGGCTGTAACGGATCACCGCTGGCAGACCATCAGGATCCTTCTGCGGCGCTTCGCACAGGAAGTGGTACTTCGGATCGATTTCGTCCTTGTGCGGCAGAATCTCGATCACCAGCGGAGCACGGGTCTCACGGTTTTTCGGGAACTGACTGGCCGCCAGGAACAGACCAGACGCACCGTCACGCAGGATGTAGGTGTCGTTGACCTTTTCGCATTTCAGCTCAGGCATCTTCACCGGATCCATCTTCGGCGGCGCCGCATCACCGCTCTTCAGCAGCTTGCGGGTATTTTTGCAGGTCGGATTAGTGCAGCCAAAGAACTTGCCGAAACGACCAGTCTTGAGCTGCATCTCGCTGCCGCACTTGTCGCACTCCAGGCTCGGACCTTCGTAGCCCTTGATGCGATAGCTGCCTTCTTCGATTTCGTAGCCCGCGCAATCCGGGTTGTTACCGCAGATGTGCAGCTTGCGCTTCTCGTCGAGCAGGTAAGCGTCCATCGCTGTGCTGCAGATCGGGCAGCGATGTTTGCCACGCAGCACCAGCGATTCCGACTCACCTTCATCGTCCGCAGCGATCTCGTCGCCCGGCACCAGATTGACAGTGGCCTTGCAGCGCTCTTTCGGTGGCAGGCTGTAACCCGAGCAGCCGAGGAATACACCGGTCGATGCGGTACGGATCTGCATCGGACGACCGCAAGTCGTGCACGGAATATCGGTCATGACCGGCTGATTGGCACGCATGCCGCTTTCAGGGTTTTCGGCCACTTCCAGTTTCTTTTTGAAGTCGCCGTAGAACTCGTCCAGCACGTTTTTCCAGTCGCGCTCGCCCTGGGCCACGTCATCGAGGTTCTCTTCCATGCCGGCGGTGAAGCCATAGTCCATGAGGTTCGAGAAGCTCTCCGACAGACGCTCGGTAACGATGTCGCCCATCTTTTCCGAATAGAAACGACGGTTATGCAGGGTCACGTAACCACGATCCTGAATGGTCGAAATAATCGCCGCGTAGGTCGAAGGACGACCGATGCCGCGCTTTTCCATTTCCTTCACGAGGCTGGCTTCGGAGTAACGCGCCGGCGGCTTGGTGAAGTGCTGGGATGGATCTAGCTTGATCAGCTTCATCACATCGCCCTGCGCCATATCGGGCAGAACGTCGTCATCGCCAGGCTTGGCAATTTGCGGCATAACGCGGGTATAACCGTCGAATTTGAGGATACGACCCTTGGCGCGCAGCTCGAAATCACCGGCCCCTACGCTCACGGTAGTCGACAGGTATTGCGCCGGCAGCATCTGGCAAGCCAGGAATTGGCGCCAGATTAGCTCGTAGAGACGCTCCGCATCGCGCTCCATGCCAGCAAGCTTGCTCGGAATGGTATTGGCATCGGACGGACGAATCGCTTCGTGAGCCTCTTGTGCGCCTTCCTTGCTGCTGTAGACGTTTGGCGTTTCCGGCAGGTATTTCTTGCCGAACTCGTCTTCGATATAAGCACGCGCCATCGTCACGGCATCTGCCGAGAGGTTGGTCGAGTCGGTACGCATATAAGTGATGTAGCCGGCTTCATACAGACGCTGGGCCATCATCATAGTTTTCTTCACGCCGAAGCCCAGGCGGTTGCTCGCAGCCTGTTGCAACGTAGACGTGATGAACGGTGCCGACGGCTTGCTGCTGGTCGGTTTGTCTTCGCGCTTGACGATGCTGTAGCTGGAAGACTTGAGCTTCTCCAGCGCGGCCATGGCCTGGGCTTCGTTCAGCGGCTTGAAGGCTTCGCCTTTCTCGCGGGCGACTTCGAAACGTACTGTCGATCCCTTGGTGGTGCCGAGATCGGCATGCACTTCCCAGTACTCTTCCGGGTTGAACGCACGGATTTCACGCTCACGCTCGACCACCAGTTTCACGGCAACCGATTGCACGCGACCGGCGGACAGGCCACGGGCGATTTTGGCCCACAGCAGCGGCGAGACCATGTAGCCAACGACGCGATCGAGGAAGCGACGCGCCTGCTGAGCGTTGACACGATCGATGTCCAGCTCGCCCGGCTTGGAGAAGGCCTCCTGAATGGCCTTTTTGGTGATTTCGTTGAACACCACGCGCTTGTAGCGGCTGTCGTCACCACCGATGGCTTCGCGCAGGTGCCAGGCAATGGCTTCCCCCTCGCGATCCAAGTCGGTTGCGAGATAGATGGTGTCAGCATCTTTGGCGAGCCTGCGCAGCTCTTCGATCACCTTCTCTTTGCCCGGGAGGATCTCGTACTTGGCTTTCCAGCCATGATCGGGATCGACACCCATACGCGAGACGAGCTGCTTGCGTGCTTTCTCTTTCGGCGTGAGCACCGGACCTTCGCCTGCGGCAGCCTTGCCGCGCTTGGCGGCTGGCTCTTTGCTGGCGCTAGCCGAACCGCTGGTGGGCAGGTCTCGGATATGGCCGATACTCGACTTCACCACGTATTGGTTACCCAGATACTTGTTGATGGTCTTGGCCTTAGCCGGGGATTCCACAATGACCAGCGATTTGCCCATGGATCAGAAAATTCCTGAATTCGAGAAGTGAAAGGCGGTTGGCGCCTGACGCGGCACCGCTATATATAGTTGATACAAGGTGAGGTCAAGCACAGGGTTCTGTGCGCACTCGCCTCAGGCCTTGGAAAAAAGGCTCGGTTCGGCTTGCACCAAAGCAAAGCGTGGCACCTGCTCGCCGTCAACCTCGACCGACTCCAGAAACATGCTCAAGGGACGCACCCAAAAGCCGTAATCGCCATACAGGGCTTGGTAAAAGACCACTTCTTCTTCAGTCTCGGAATGCCGCGCAACACTGAATACACGGTACTGCGGACCTTTGTAATGTTGGTAGAGCCCAGGTTGTATCGGCATGGTTTGGCCCTCACTCAAATTTTTTCAAAATAAAAACAAAATAAATCCACAAAAACAAAAACCGGGGCACTTGGCCCCGGCTTCCATCGACGAGACGCTTAAACGCGTTCGAAGACGGTAGAGATGCCTTGGCCGAGACCAATGCACATAGTGGCCACCCCGAAGGTGCCGCTATTCTGCTTCATCACGTTCAGCAGGGTGCCGGAAATACGCGCACCGGAGCAACCGAACGGGTGACCCAGGGCGATCGCGCCGCCGTGCAGGTTAACCTTCTCGTTCATCTTGTCGAGCACTTTCAGATCTTTCAGCACTGGCAGAGCCTGTGCGGCGAAAGCTTCGTTGAGCTCGAAGAAGTCGATATCGTTGATGCCAAGGCCTGCGCGCTTCAGGGCTTTTTGTGTCGCCGGAACTGGACCATAGCCCATGATCGCCGGATCCACACCCGCCACCGCCATCGAACGGATCACCGCCATCGGCTGGATTCCCAAGTCCTGCGCACGCTGCGCCGACATCACGATCATGCACGAAGCACCATCGGTGATCTGCGACGAAGTACCGGCAGTCACGGTGCCGCCCTTTGGATTGAAGGCAGGCTTGAGGGCCGCCAGACTTTCCAGGGTGGTTTCCGGACGAATGGTTTCGTCGTAGTCGAACAGTTTCAGGAAACCGTTCTCGTCATAGCCCTGCATCGGGATGATTTCGTCTTTGAACTTGCCTTCCACAGTAGCCTTGTGGGCCAACTGGTGGGAACGCACGCCGAAAGCATCTTGCTGCTCGCGAGTAATGCCGTGCATTTTGCCAAGCATTTCAGCGGTCAGGCCCATCATGCCCGAGGCTTTCGCCGCGTACAGCGACATGTGCGGGTTAGGATCGACTCCGTGCATCATGCTCACGTGACCCATATGCTCGACGCCGCCAACCACGAAGACGTCACCGTTGCCGGTCATGATCGCTTGCGCAGCAGTGTGCAGAGCACTCATCGATGAGCCACACAGACGGCTGACGGTCTGACCGGCCGAGGTGTGCGGGATCTGGGTCATCAGCGACGCCATGCGCGCAATGTTCCAGCCCTGCTCCAGGGTCTGGTTTACACAGCCCCAGATCACATCCTCGACTTCTGCAGGATCAACCTTGGCGTTGCGTTCCAGCAGTTTGCTGATCAGGTGCGCCGACATGTCTTCGGCGCGGGTGTTGCGGTGCATGCCGCCCTTGGAGCGGCCCATCGGAGTACGACCGAAGTCGACAATCACGACGTCTCTAGGATTCAAGCTCATAAGTTCACTCTCACTCTAGTTGGGGGCGCTTAACCGAAGAAGCGTTGGCCGTTTTTGGCCATTTCGCGCAGCTTCGCGGTCGGGTGGTACAGCGCGCCCAAATCAGCGTACTGGTCAGCCAGGGCAACGAACTCGGCAACACCGATCGAATCGATGTAGCGCAGCGCACCGCCACGGAATGGAGGGAAACCGATGCCGTAGACCAGACCCATGTCGGCTTCAGCGGCAGTTTCAACGATACCGTCTTCCAGGCAACGCACGGTTTCCAGGCACAGCGGGATCATCATCCAGTTGATGATGTCTTCGTCTGTGACTTCGCGCTGCTCGTACACGATCGGCTTGAGCACTTCCAGTACCGACGGATCGGCGACTTTCTTCTGCTTGCCTTTCTTGTCGGCCTCGTAGGCGTAGAAGCCCTTGCCGTTCTTCTGACCCAGGCGCTTGGCTTCGTACAGCACGTCGATGGCCGAGCGACGGTCATCCTTCATGCGGTCCGGGAAACCTTCAGCCATCACGTCACGACCGTGGTGACCGGTGTCGATGCCGACCACGTCCATCAGGTACGCCGGGCCCATTGGCCAGCCGAATTTTTCCATGACTTTGTCAATGCGGACGAAGTCCACACCGGCGCTGACCAGCTTGGCGAAACCGCCGAAGTACGGGAACAGCACGCGGTTGACCAGGAAGCCCGGGCAGTCGTTGACGACGATCGGGTTCTTGCCCATTTTCTTGGCGTAGGCAACGGTGGTGGCAACTGCCAGCTCGCTGGACTTCTCGCCACGGATCACTTCCACCAG
Source organism: Pseudomonas sp. N40(2020) (assembly GCF_014472415.1). Taxonomy (GTDB): domain Bacteria; phylum Pseudomonadota; class Gammaproteobacteria; order Pseudomonadales; family Pseudomonadaceae; genus Aquipseudomonas. Next base: position 21,047 of record NZ_JACSZV010000005.1, on the reverse strand, counting down.
CGGCATCATGTGCACCGGGTTGAAGAAGTGCATGCCGACGAAGTTTTCCGGACGCTTGAGGGCCTTGGCCAACAGGCTGATGGAAATGGTCGAGGTGTTGGACGCGAGGATGGTGTCGTCTTTGACCTTGTCTTCGACTTCAGCCAGCACGGCTTGCTTGACCTTCGGGTTCTCGACCACAGCTTCGACCACCAGGTCGACGTGACCGAAATCGCCGTAGGATAGGGTCGGACGAATGCCGTTGAGCACTTCAGCCATTTTCGCTGCGGTCATGCGACCTTTATCCACGCGGCCAACCAGCAGTTTGGCGGCTTCGGCCAGACCCTGCTCGATACCGTGCTCGTTGATGTCCTTCATCAGGATCGGCGTGCCTTTGGAGGCCGACTGATAAGCGATACCGCCACCCATGATACCGGCGCCGAGTACGGCTGCCTGCTTCACGTCCTTGGCGATTTCATCGTAGGCCTTGGCCTTTTTCTTCAGCTCCTGATCGTTCAGGAACAGACCGATCAAGCTCTGCGCGGCAGAGGTCTTGGCCAGTTTGACGAAACCTGCAGCTTCAACTTCCAGCGCCTTGTCACGACCGAAGTTCGCAGCTTTCTGGATGGTTTTGATCGCTTCAACCGGCGCCGGATAGTTCGGGCCAGCCTGACCGGCCACGAAACCTTTGGCGGTTTCGAAAGCCATCATTTGTTCAATGGCGTTCAGCTTGAGCTTTTCCAGCTTCGGCTGACGCTTGGCCTTGTAGTCGAACTCGCCGGAGATGGCGCGCTTGATCAGTTCAAGGGCAGCTTCCTGCAGCTTCTCTGGAGCAACCACGGCGTCGACTGCGCTGACTTTCAGGGCGTCTTCAGGGCGGTTTTCCTTACCGGCGGCAATCCACTCGATAGCGTTGTCGACACCGATCAGGCGCGGCAGACGCACAGTACCGCCGAAGCCTGGGTAGATACCCAGTTTGACTTCCGGCAGACCGATCTTGGCCTTGGTGGACATGACGCGGTAGTCAGCCGCCAGGCACATTTCCAGACCGCCACCCAGTGCGATGCCGTTGATCGCGGCCACGGTCGGAACGTTGAGGTCTTCGAAATCGCTGAAGATCTTGTTGGCTTCGAGATTGCCAGCAACCAGCTCGGCATCCGGCAGCTTGAAGTTGTCGACAAATTCGGTGATGTCGGCGCCGACGATGAACACGTCCTTGCCACTGCTGACGATCACGCCCTTGATCGAAGCATCTGCCTTGATGGCGTCTACGGCCTGACGCAGTTCGTTCAGGGTAAGACGGTTGAACTTGTTGACGGACTCACCCTTGAGGTCGAATTTCAATTCGACGATGCCACTTTCAAGAGCTTTAACCGTGATGGCTTTACCTTCGTAAATCATCAACTGATCTCCACGATATGGAAGCTGAACAGTACACGTCGGACGCAGGCGAATGGCTCGGCAGGACGCTTTTTCGTCGATGCTAAAGCCAATCCACCCGGCACACCCGCCAACGCGATAGTCGGGATTCTGTAGGAGCGCTCTGTAAGACAAACGCTCAATTCATACGCCCGTTTGATTTGGGTACGTCACCTTCACGGAATTTCCAACAATTGTCAATCGCCCAAAATACGGGTTGAAATGCGACTTTGCGGTCATTTCCGTACCACGAAGACCAGCAACACGCGTCTGCATGTGCAGCCATTCATAAGATCAATAGTTAGAAAAGTCGCCCTAATTCGCGGCAAGCCTTGTTTAACAGGCTACGCTGGCAGGACTACAGAAAAATTTGCTGACTTACCGACGTTACTTCAGTGAAAAAAGAGTTACCGGCCTGCCTGGCCAACCCAGCCCGATGAATGATGTCGGGCTTTTTATTGCTCGTCTGCCGGACCCTTCGCACCGTTGCAGTGCGAAAACTCCGCGAGTCATGCCAGCGCTTTCAGTGTGGCGTCGATTTCCTTCAAAACCGTCGCCTCGCCCTTCTCGCCCCAATACAAAGCAATCATCTGCTTGTCCGCCTCCACCTTGAAGACGTTGGCCGGCAATTTTTCGAAATGATTGAGCAACGCCCCATCTTCGCAGACTTCTTGCCACTGATTGACCCACACGCCCGGCGATTTCTGCCAGTACGTCCAGCACGCCGGCTGATTGCCACGGCGCGGCCGATGGTACTGCGCGCACGGGCTCGGCGGCTCTTGCGACAGCCAGTGCGGCCATTCCTGAGGTGCCAGTTGCATGGCCAAGCCGATGCGCCGAGCCTCCATGCGCAGGGCGATGCGGCCACTCTGCGCCCGCGATGGGCGCAACCACGCCAGCGGGCTCAATACCACCAGCAGGATTGACACCACTATCCAGACCGTCATATCTGTACTCCCGAATCTTGATGAGCCCATTGCGTCACTTTGGAACCAATGCGCTTGAAACCAGCCATACTTACCAATATTGAAACCTCAGGAGGAGCACCTCATGCCCTACCACCACATCCTGGTCGCCGTAGATCTGACCGAAGAGTGCGACCCTGTCATCCACCGCGCCCGAGAGCTGTCGGTGAGCAACGGCGCCAAGCTGTCACTGGTACACATTGTCGAACCGATGGCCATGGCTTTCGGCGGCGACGTGCCGATGGACCTGTCACAACTGCAACAGCAGCAATTCGATCAAGCCAAGGAACGCCTTGAGCGCCTGAAGCTCAAGTACTCCGAACTCGAAGGTGCCAACTGCCACTTGACCTACGGCCAGCCGCGCCAGGAAATCCACCATTTCGCCAAGGAAAAGACCTGCGACCTGATCGTGGTCGGCAGTCACGGCCGGCATGGTCTGGCGCTGCTGCTCGGCTCGACCGCCAACGATGTACTGCACGGCGCGCCTTGTGATGTGCTGGCGGTGCATCTGGTCAAACGCTAAACCCTTCGGCAGTTCCTGCAAAAAGCCCGGCCTCACGCGAATGAGGCCGGGCTTTTTTTATTGCCGGATCAATCAGGCATCCAGCTCGGCCCAGCGCTCCACCAGAGCATCCAGTTCGGCCTGCAACTGCTCAAGCGATGCAATCACCTTGGCGGTTTCGGCCGCAGGGCGCTGATAGAAACCACCTTCAGCCATTTCAGCTTCAACCGCTGCGATTTGCTGTTCCTTGGCGTCGATGTCGCCTGGCAAGGCTTCCAGCTCGCGCTGCAACTTATAGCTGAGCTTCTTCTTGGCTGCCGGAGCAGCGGCTGCCGGCGCGGGCTCGGCAGTTACCACCGCCGAATTCAGATCCGCCTTACCCGACTTGCTTTCGGTCACGCCCAATAGACGCGGCGAACCGCCCTGACGGATCCAGTCCTGATAACCACCGACGTATTCACGCACCTTGCCTTCACCTTCGAAGACCAGTGTGCTGGTGACCACGTTGTCGAGGAATGCCCGGTCGTGGCTGACCATCAGCACAGTGCCGTTGAAGGTCAGCAGCACTTCTTCGAGCAGCTCGAGGGTTTCCACGTCGAGGTCGTTGGTCGGTTCGTCGAGGACCAGCAAGTTCGCCGGCTTGCTGAACAGTTTGGCCAGCAGCAAGCGCGCACGCTCACCACCCGACAGCGCCTTGACCGGCGTGCGGGCACGCTGCGGGCTGAACAGGAAGTCGCCGAGGTAGCTCAGTACGTGGCGGCTCTGACCGTCGATATCGATGAAGTCGCGACCTTCAGCGACGTTGTCGATAACGGTTTTTTCCAGATCCAGCTGATGACGCAACTGGTCGAAGTAAGCCACGTCGATGCGCGTGCCCTCTTCCACTTTACCGCTGGTCGGTTGCAGACCGTTGAGCATCAGCTTCAACAGGGTAGTCTTGCCGGTACCGTTGGCGCCAAGCAGACCGATACGGTCGCCGCGCTGCAGAACCATCGAGAAATCCTTGATCAGGAACGGGCCGCCCGGATGAGCAAAGCTCACGTTCTCGAGCACCATCACCTGCTTGCCGGATTTGTCGGCGGTATCCAGCTGAATGTTGGCCTTGCCGGTACGCTCACGACGCTCGCTGCGCTCGACGCGCAATGCTTTTAACGCACGTACACGACCTTCGTTACGGGTGCGGCGCGCCTTGATGCCCTGACGGATCCACACTTCTTCCTGGGCCAGACGCTTGTCGAACAATGCGTTGGCAGTGGCTTCGGCAGCGAGCTCGGCTTCTTTGTGCACGAGGAAGCTGGCGTAGTCGCCGTTCCAGTCGATCAGACCGCCGCGATCCAGTTCAAGGATGCGCGTGGCGAGGTTTTGCAAGAAGGAACGGTCGTGCGTGATGAACAACACGGCGCCCTGGAAATCCTTCAATGCTTCTTCAAGCCAGGCAATCGCACCGATGTCCAGGTGGTTGGTTGGCTCGTCGAGCAGCAGCAGATCCGGCTCGGACACCAGCGCCTGCGCAAGCAGTACGCGACGACGCCAGCCGCCGGACAGTTCGGCGAGGGTCTTGTCGGCCGGCAGTTGCAGGCGGCTCAGGGTGCTGTCGACCAGAGTCTGCAAGCGCCAGCCGTCACGGGCTTCGAGGTCGTGCTGGACGTGCATCAGCTTGTCCAGATCAGCGTCGGTGACGATGTTCTGGCTCAGGTGATGGTACTCGGCGAGCAATGCGCCAACGCCGTCGAGGCCTTCAGCCACCACGTCGAACACCGTCCGCTCGTCGGCCACCGGCAATTCTTGCGGCAATTCGCCGATTTTCAGACCGGGGGCACGCCACACCGAGCCGTCATCGGGCTTCTGGTCGCCCTTGACCAGTTTCATCATGCTGGACTTGCCAGTGCCGTTGCGGCCGATGATGCACACCCGCTCACCACGGGCGATCTGCCAGGACACCTTGTCCAACAACGGCATCGCGCCGAATGCAAGGGACACATCGCTGAATTTGAGCAGGGTCATGAGCTTCTCCAAAAACCGGGGGCGCATTCTACCTGAGATAGGGCTTCAACAGGCCGGCAATTTGTCTGTTGAAGCACTCTGCACAACATTTGTTGCGAACTTGTGCTGCGAGGCCGGCAAAGCTTTCGCCGCTTGCTGGCAAAAGGCTAAGCTACAGACAATTCAGTGCTGATCCTTGTCGGCACTTGTCATGATTTCTCTGCCCGGATGTCTCATGCGCAGTCGCCTTCTCAGTGTTTTGTCCTGTTTGCTACTTACCGCCACTGCCGTTCAATCCGCCCAGGCGGTGGACCTGTCCACCCAGCGCCAGTATTACGATGAAGCCAAGCGCGCGCTGGCCAAGGGCGATACCGGCCCGTATTTCCGTTACAGCCAGGCTCTGGCCGACTATCCGCTGGAACCGTATCTGGCCTACGACGAACTGACTGCGCGCCTGAAAACCGCGAGCAACGCGGAAATCGAGAAATTCCTCGCCGAACACGGCGACCTGCCCCAGGCCAACTGGATGAAGCTGCGCTGGTTGCGCTGGCTCGCCGACCGTGGTGACTGGGCGACCTTCGTCAAGTATTACGACCCCAAACTCAACTTCACTGAGCTGGACTGCCTCAATGCGCAGTACCAGATCACCCACGGTAAAAAAGCCGAGGGCTACGCCAATGCCGACAAGCTCTGGCTGACTGGCAAATCGCAACCCGCCGCGTGTGATGCGCTGTTCGGCATCTGGGCCGCCGACGGCCAGTTGACCGAACAGAAACGCTGGGAGCGCACCAAACTTGCGGCTCAGGCGCGCAACTATCCGCTGGCCAACAGCCTGGTCAACGGCCTGACCACCCTCTCCCCGCGCGGTCGTTTGCTGGTCGATGTGGCGCAGAAACCCGAGCTGTTGAATCAACAGTCGCGCTTCACCCCGGCCGATGAGCCGATGTCCGACGTGGTCAGCCTTGGCCTGCGCCGCCTGGCCCGTCAGGATCCGGAAAAGGCCATGGCGTTGCTCGACGGTTACGCCAGCAGCATGCATTTCTCCCGCGATGAGAAAGTCGCGATCGCCCGGGAAATCGGCCTGACTCTGGCTCGGCGTTTCGACAGCCGCGCGCTGGACGTGATGACCAAATATGATCCGGAACTGCGTGACAACACGGTATCGGAATGGCGCCTGCGCCTGTTGCTGCGCCTGGCCCGTTGGGACGACGCTTATCAACTGACCCGCCGCCTGCCGCAGGATCTGGCGACCACCAATCGCTGGCGCTACTGGCAGGCACGCAGTCTGGAACTGGCGCAACCGCAAAACCCGGAAGCACAGACGCTGTACAAAGGGCTCGCCCGAGAACGTGATTTCTACGGTTTCCTCGCGGCCGATCGCTCCCAATCCCCGTACTCGTTGAACAATAAGCCATTGGTGCTCAGTCAGGCGCTGATCAACAAGGTACGCAATACGCCGGGCGTGCGCCGCGCGCTGGAATTCCATGCCCGCGGGCAGATCGTCGACGGTCGCCGCGAGTGGTATCACGTCAGCCGCCACTTCAACCGTGACGAAATGGTCGCCCAGGCCAAACTCGCCTACGACCTGAAGTGGTATTTCCCGGCGATCCGCACCATCAGTCAGGCGCAGTACTGGGACGATCTGGATATTCGCTTCCCGATGGCCCACCGCGAAACCCTAGTGCGGGAAGCCAAGGTTCGCGGCCTGCATTCGAGTTGGGTGTTCGCCATCACCCGTCAGGAAAGTGCCTTCATGGACGACGCCCGCTCCGGCGTCGGCGCCAGCGGCCTGATGCAATTGATGCCCGGCACCGCCAAGGAAACCGCGCGCAAGTTCAGCATTCCGCTGGCCTCGCCGCAGCAAGTGCTCGATCCGGACAAGAATATCCAGCTCGGCGCTGCTTATCTGAGCCAGGTGCACAGCCAGTTCAACGGCAACCGCGTACTCGCTTCCGCCGCCTATAACGCCGGCCCCGGCCGCGTACGTCAGTGGCTACGCGGCGCTGATCACCTGAGTTTCGACGTGTGGGTGGAAAGCATCCCCTTTGACGAAACCCGCCAGTACGTGCAAAACGTGCTGTCTTATTCGGTGATCTACGGCCAGAAGCTCAATTCGCCGCAACCGCTGGTGGATTGGCATGAACGCTATTTTGATGATCAGTGATCGACGACGGTTCGATTAAACGAAAATGCCCGCATTGAGAAATGCGGGCATTTTTTATGGGCCGCCAACTAGTTGGTTGTCGCGTGCTGGCCATCACTGAACTGCAATGACGCCAGCCGTGCATACAAAGGGTTGCTCACAATCAATTCCTGATGCGTACCGATTGCCACGAGCTTGCCCTGATCCATCACCGCAATCCGGTCGGCATTCTTCACCGTGGCCAAACGATGGGCGATGACCAGTGTGGTGCGGTTGTGCATCAGGCTCGGCAAGGCTTGCTGAATCAGGTGTTCACTTTGCGCATCAAGGGCGCTGGTAGCTTCGTCGAGTAGCAAGATCGGCGCGTCAACCAACAACGCCCGGGCGATAGCCAACCGCTGACGCTGGCCGCCGGAGAGTCCGAGACCGCCATCGCCCAAATGGGTCTGGTATCCGTCGGGCATCTGCTCAATAAAGTCGTGAGCATGAGCAATCCGCGCCGCCTCCTTGACTTGCTCCAGGGTCGCCGTCGGACAGCCATAACGGATGTTCTCTTCCACGCTGCCAAAAAACAGTGCCGGCGTTTGTGAGACCAGGGCGAAACAGCGACGCAGATCCAGCGGATCAAGACTCGTCAATGGCACGCCATCGAGCAGAATCCGGCCTTGGCCGGGATCGTAGAAGCGCAACAGCAAGTCATAAACCGTGGATTTACCGGCACCGGACGGCCCCACCAATGCCAGGGTTTCGCCTGCCCTGACCGTAAGATTCAAACCGTCGACGGCGTAGCTTTCTGGCCTTGAAGGGTAGGAAAACCTTACATCCTGCAGCTCCAACTCGCCCCTCACCCGCGCAGGCAACGTCACCAATCCGGACGTTGGCGGCTGGATAATATTTTCCGAGCGCAGTAATTCGGCAATCCGCTCGGCGGCGCCGGCCGCGCGTTGCAGCTCGCCAATCACTTCACTCAGTGTGCCAAAAGCGCTGCCGACAATCAGGCTGTAGAAGACGAACGCGGCCAGTTCACCGGCAGAAATCCGCCCGGCTATCACGTCCATACCGCCGACCCACAGCATGACCGCCACGGCACCCAACACCAGCACGATGACCAATGTGATCAGCCATGCCCGCTGGAAGATTCGTTTTCGCGCCGTTTCGAAAGCCTGTTCGACAGTGGTGGCGAAGCGCTGCTCGTCCTGCACCTGATGGTTGTAGGCTTGCACGGTTTTGATCTGGCCGAGGGTTTCGGAAACGTAGCTGCCAATGTCGGCAATCCGGTCCTGGCTCAGCCGCGACAGGTTACGCACGCGTCGGCCGAAGATCAGGATCGGCGCGATCACCAATGGAAGGGCGATAACAACGATGCTGGTAAGTTTTGGATTGGTGATAAACAGCAACACCACGCCGCCGATGACCATCAGCAGATTGCGCAGAAACAGCGAAAGCGACGAGCCGATCACCGATTGCAGCAATGTCGTATCAGCGGTCAGGCGTGACTGGATTTCCGAGCTGCGGTTGTCCTCGTAGAACCCCGGATGCAGGTACACCAGATGGTTGAACACCTGTCGACGAATGTCCGCCACACAACGCTCGCCGATCCACGACACCCAGTAGAACCGGGCAAATGTACCCACCGCCAGACCAAGCACCAGCAGCATGAACAGGCCAATGGATTGATTGAGCAGGTGCGGCGACTGGGTCATGAATCCCTGATCGACCAGTAGTTTGATGCCCTGCCCCATCGACAGAGTGATACCAGCGGTGAGGATCAACGCGAGCAGCGCGCCGAAGGCCTGCCAACGATACGGCGCAAGAAAATGGCTGGTCAGGCGCAGGGCGCGCCGGTGCCTTGAGGAAAGCATCGAGATCATTCGGGTTCACATCTGTGCGGATGAATAGGGCCAACCTACAAGCTCAATGGGGTGGAACTCTGTAAATCACAATGAGTCAGGTTAAATATGCCCCCAAAGACTAGGCCATAGTTGCTATTGGTCTAAAGTCCCGGTTGAGACGAGCGGTCATTTCTGTTTGAGTGGAGATGCCGCCGCCGACAGACCGCAGGGAGTTGTCACAGCCCGGTCACGTGGGGGTTTTAACCTAGGCGCACAACCTGATGAGGAGACAGGCCATGTCCTTGCAACAAAGCAGCGAAGACAAGATTGAAGTGATCCGCACCAAGCCCGGCCAGACTCTGGGTTGCTCGATTATCGATAAGGATGGGCGCGAAGTACCGATCACTGAAGATATGATCCAGGACGCCTGCCGCGAACTGGATAAGCGATTGGTCAAGCCTGCCGAACAAAAGTGATATAGCCACCGTCTTCCTGACCCGGCCCCTTTGGCCGGGTTTTTTCTGTCTGCCAGTACGCTGGCTTAGATTGCCACCGCGCCAAGCGCAGCCACAATCTGCTGCAACACTGGCGAATTCCCGTCGATCCGCACTTTCAGCCCTTCAATCTCGCGCCGAACCGGGTACTGCTTGCGCAACACATCAAACGCCGCACGCTGCTCGCCGACATTGCCTACAAGGCTGCGACGAAAATCTGCGTCATCCCGGCGCGGGTCGTACACGCCACGGCACAACATCGCCAACGCCCAAGCCGGATCGCTGTCAGCATGCAAGGTTACTTCCGACAACCAGGGTGCTGGCAGTAAGTCAGTGAGCTGGATGCTTGCAGGCACACCGATGAAGTCGCAGTAAGCCTGATAGATCTGCGCTGTGCCGCGCTGTTTGCCGTCGAGGCTGTAACCGGCAATGTGCGGTGTGGCCAGGACGCAGAGATCAGCCAGTGACACGTCGACCTCGGGCTCGGCTTCCCAGACATCCAGAACCGCTTGCAGGTCTTCGCGCTCCAGCAGCACTTTGCGCAGTGCAGCGTTATCAACCACCGGACCGCGTGCGGCATTGATCAGCCACGCGCCGGGTTTGAGTTGCTGCAAGCGTTGCTGATCGAACAGATGCCACGTCGCGCCGTCACCGCTGCGGGTCAGTGGCGTGTGCAGGCTGATCACATCGCACTGCTCGATGATTTGCTCCAGGCTGACGTAATCGCCACCTTCGGCAGCCTGACGTGGCGGATCGCAGACTTTCACGTTCCAGCCCAGGCCCTTGAGGACATTGATCAGACGACCGCCCACTTCACCTGCGCCCACCACACCGAAAGTGCGTTGAGTCAGATCAACACCTTCGATTTCGGCGAGGGTCAGCAGACTGCCGAGCACGTAATCGACCACGCCCCGGGCGTTGCAGCCGGGCGCGCTCGACCAGGCAATGCCGGCCTCAGCGAAATACTCCAGATCCAGATGATCGGTGCCGATGGTGCACGTCCCCACGAAGCGCACCTTGCTGCCTTCCAGCAACGCACGGCTGACATTGGTCACGGAACGCACCAGCAACACGTCAGCCTGCTCGACCGTCGCACGGTCGATGGAGCGGCCCGGTACCCGGCGGATCTCGCCGAAACCTTCAAAAAAGGCATCGAGCAGCGGAATATTTTCGTCGGCAACAATCAGCATGGCGGGCTCCTTGGGCGGATCGGCAGTTTAGGTGCAGATGCACGGTTGGGCCAGCAGGCTTTGTGATTACAAATCCGCAACAGAGGATTTTTCCTGACCAAAGCGTCAGCGGCGTAGAATGCGGCGCCCTGCGCATCAATCTCCGTGGACGCTTTGCCTGTGAATTCTGTAACTGACCAACCTGTCGCCGTCTCCCTGACCCGCCCCGCGCGGATTCGCCTGGAGTTCAAGAACCTGCTCGCCCTGGCGTTGCCGATCATCATCGCGCAACTGGCAACCACGGCCATGGGCTTCGTCGATGCAGTGATGGCCGGTCGCGTCGGACCGAAGGATCTGGCGGCCGTGGCACTGGGTAACTCGATCTGGGTGCCGGTGTTCCTGCTGATGACCGGCACCCTGCTGGCAACCACGCCAAAAGTCGCCCAGCGTTACGGCGCCGGCACCCATAGCGAGATCGGCCCGATCGTGCGTCAGGCGTTGTGGCTGGCGCTGGTGGTCGGACTAATCGCGACCACCATGCTGGTTGCCGCCGAACCGGTGCTGCACCTGATGAAAGTCGATCCCGAGCTGATCGGCCCGTGCATGCAGTATTTGCACGGTATCGCCAGTGGTCTGCCGGCGGTGGCGTTCTACCACGTACTGCGCTGCTTCAGTGACGGCCTCGGTCGTACCCGCCCGGCGATGGTGCTGGGCCTGTGCGGGCTGGCGCTGAATATCCCGCTGAACTACGTGTTCATTTATGGTCACTTCGGCGTGCCAGCCATGGGTGGCGTTGGCTGCGGCTGGGCCACGGCAATTGTGATGTGGGTGATGGCGCTGGGCCTGGCCGGTTACGAGCGCTGGGCACCGGCTTATCGTTCGAGCGAACTGTTCAGCCGCTTCGACTGGCCGCAATGGGCGGTGATCAAGCGTCTGCTGGCAATCGGTCTGCCGATCGGCATCGCAGTGTTTGCCGAGTCGAGCATCTTCGCGGTGATCGCGCTGCTGATCGGCAGCCTTGGCGCTACCGTGGTGGCCGGGCACCAGATTGCGCTGAACGTCAGCTCACTGGTGTTCATGATTCCCTACTCGTTGGGCATGGCCGTGACCGTTCGCGTCGGTCAGGCTCTCGGTCGCGAAGAACCACGCGAGGCGCGTTTCGCCGCAGGCGTCGGCATGGGCACCGCGCTGGCTTATGCCTGTCTGTCGGCGAGCATGATGTTGCTGCTGCGTGAACCGATTGCGGCGATCTACACGGCTGATCCGACGGTGATTCACATCGCGGCGATGTTGATTGTGTACTCGGCGTTGTTCCAGTTTTCCGATGCGATCCAAGTGACCGCCGCCGGTGCCCTGCGGGGTTACCAGGACACTCGGGTGACGATGATCTTGACTCTGTTCGCCTATTGGGGCATCGGTCTGCCGGTGGGTTATGCCCTCGGCCTGACCAACTGGCTCGGCGAACCGCGTGGTCCGAGCGGCTTGTGGCAGGGTTTGATCGTGGGTCTGAGCTGCGCGGCGCTGATGCTGTCGATCAGGCTGACACGCAGCGCACGCAAGCGCATTCGCATCAGTCGTTCGTTGGGCTGATCAGCCATAAAAAAAGACCTGCATTTGCAGGTCTTTTTTTGTCTGTCAGCCGGACTTCTTGCGAATCCAGTACAGGTAAGTACCGGCCTCTTCGTGCTGCCCCACTAGTTCGTGGTCGAGAAACACACAGAACTTGGGAATGTCGCGGCGAGTCGAGGGATCAGTGGCGATCACCTTGAGCAGTCCGCCAGGCACCAGATCACGGATGTGCTGGTGCAGCATCATCACCGGCTCCGGGCAATTGAGGCCGGTGGCGTCGAGGGTGCCGTCGACCGGCGTGTCGATCATTTCACTCATGATTCACTCCTGAAACTGGCCGGCATTGTCGCGCATTGCCGGGTGTTCGGTCATCTTTTGGTCTTTTTCACATCGTGCCGGCGCAGGTGGCAGGTCACTTCCTCACGGTCGTGATACAGCTGTTTGCAGCCGATATCGACCTTGATCCCGCGCGCCTTGAAACCATCGGCGATGCGCTCAAGCAGGCGCTTCACCTCGGCATAACGCTGCTTCATTGGCAATTTCAGGTTAACCACGGCTTCGCGACAATGGCCCTCGCCAATCCACTCTTCGAGCATCGCCGCGTTACGCGCCGGTTTCTCGACGATGTCGCAAACCATCCAGTCCACCGGTTGCTTGGGCTTGAAGGTGAAGCCGTCGGCCATCAAGTGCTGCACCAACCCCGTGTCCATCAGGCTTTCGGCCATCGGGCCGTTGTCGATGGCGGTCACCAGCATGCCGCGATTGACCAGTTGCCAGGTCCAACCGCCCGGCGCTGCGCCCAGGTCGACACCGGTCATGTCACTGTGCAGACGGTCTTCCCACTGGTCACGCGGGATGAAGTGATGCCAGGCCTCTTCCAGCTTCAGCGTCGATCGGCTCGGCGCTTCACGCGGGAACTTCAAACGTGGAATGCCCATCGGCCACATCGCCGAGTTACCGGCGTCGGCCATGCCGAGAAACACTTCGCGACCGCTTTTGAACGTCAGCAACAGACGCGGCTTGCTGGCGTCATCCACCAGTTTGCCGGCGCCGGTCAGGGCCTTGCGCAGCGGGCCTTCGAATTTCTTGCAGAAATTCGACAGTTCCTTGCCGTCGTTGGTGTCGACGACTTCCAGCCAGAGGCTGCCGCACACCGGGAATTCGGCCATGTTCGCGAGGATCACGCTGATCCGGTCGGTTTCCGGCAGATCGATGAAGACGCCACGCGCCCATTGGCGCGGGAAGATCAACTCGGCGAAACGCTGACCGCGCATCAGGCGCTCGGCGCCGTCTTCTTCGGTGCAGACAAACTCGGCGCACGCGGTGGCCGCTTTGGCCTTGGCGTAGCCGGCCACGTTCAACTGCGCCGCGAGGTCGGAAATCTCCGAACAGACTTCGCCTTCGAAGCCGGGCCGGCAATGCATGAATAGGGTGTTCATTCTTACTCCTGGGCAGAGGACGATTATTCGCCCTCTGCGCGATGCTCAGGTCTTGCGTTGCAGCAAAGCCTGTCACGAAAACCGGCGCATGATAGCCGAAGTCGGAACCTTGGACTTGCCCATAGAGTCCAGTTATTAGCCAGCTACTGAAAACAGGGCTACGTTGTTAGCTCTGCCCGTCCCCCTAAATCCGTAGCCGTGCGGATTCAAAGGAGTGATTGTAATGCCGTCCCTCGATAGCCTGAAAACCCTCAAGACCCTGCAGATCGACGACAAGACCTACCACTATTTCAGCCTGCCTGATGCCGCCAAGAGCCTCGGCAATATCGACACGCTGCCGATGTCGTTGAAAGTCCTGCTGGAAAACCTGCTGCGCTGGGAAGATGAAAAAACCGTCACCGGCGCCGACCTCAGGGCAATCGCCGCCTGGCTCAAGGAGCGTCGCTCCGACCGGGAAATCCAGTACCGTCCCGCCCGCGTGCTGATGCAAGACTTTACCGGTGTTCCTGCCGTGGTCGACCTCGCTGCGATGCGCGCCGCCATGGCCAAGGCTGGCGGTGATCCGCAGCGAATCAATCCGTTGTCGCCGGTGGATCTGGTGATCGACCACTCAGTGATGGTCGACAAATTCGCTACCGCCAGCGCTTTCGAACAGAACGTCGACATCGAGATGCAGCGCAACGGCGAACGTTACGCTTTCCTGCGTTGGGGCCAGAGCGCTTTCGACAACTTCAGCGTGGTGCCGCCGGGCACCGGGATCTGCCATCAGGTCAACCTCGAATACCTCGGCCGCACCGTGTGGACCAAGGACGAAGACGGCCGCACCTATGCCTTCCCCGACACCCTGGTTGGCACCGATTCCCACACCACCATGATCAATGGCCTCGGCGTACTTGGCTGGGGCGTCGGCGGGATCGAGGCGGAGGCGGCGATGCTCGGGCAACCGGTGTCGATGCTGATTCCGGAAGTGATCGGTTTCAAACTGACCGGCAAGCTCAAGGAAGGCATTACCGCCACCGACCTGGTGCTGACGGTAACGCAGATGCTGCGCAAGAAAGGCGTGGTCGGCAAATTTGTCGAGTTCTACGGTGATGGCCTCGCCGATCTGCCGCTGGCCGACCGCGCGACCATCGCCAACATGGCGCCGGAATACGGTGCGACGTGCGGTTTCTTCCCGGTCGATGACGTGACGCTGGAGTACTTGCGCCTGTCCGGACGGCCGCCGGAAGTGGTGAAACTGGTCGAGGCTTATACCAAGGCTCAGGGCCTGTGGCGTCTGCCCGGTCAGGAGCCCGTATTTACCGACAGCCTGTCGCTGGACATGGGCAGCGTTGAGGCCAGTCTTGCGGGGCCGAAACGCCCGCAGGATCGCGTTTCATTACCGAATGTCGCCCAGGCCTTCAGCGACTTCCTCGATTTGCAATTCAAGCCGACCAGCAAAGAAGAAGGACGCCTTGAAAGTGAAGGTGGCGGCGGCGTGGCCGTGGGCAACGCCGATCTGGTCGGGGAAACAGAGTACGAATACGAAGGCCACACCTATCGCCTGAAAAACGGTGCCGTGGTCATCGCTGCGATCACCTCTTGCACCAACACGTCCAACCCGAGCGTGATGATGGCCGCCGGGCTGCTGGCGAAAAAAGCCGTGGAAAAGGGCCTGACCCGTAAACCGTGGGTCAAAAGCTCGCTGGCACCCGGTTCGAAAGTGGTCACCGATTACTACAAGGCCGCCGGACTGACGCAGTACCTCGACCAGCTCGGCTTCTCTCTGGTCGGCTATGGCTGCACGACCTGCATCGGTAACTCCGGGCCTTTGCCCGAGCCGATCGAAAAGGCTATTCAGAAAGCCGATCTCGCCGTCGCCTCGGTGCTCTCCGGCAACCGCAACTTCGAAGGCCGGGTGCATCCACTAGTGAAAACCAACTGGCTGGCATCACCGCCGCTGGTGGTGGCTTATGCCTTGGCCGGTACTGTGCGTACCGATATCAGCAGCGAACCGCTGGGTAACGATCAGCAGGGCAATCCGGTGTACTTGCGTGATATCTGGCCAAGCAGCAAGGAAATCGCCGACGCGGTCAGTCAAGTCAACACCGCGATGTTCCACAAGGAATACGCCGAGGTGTTTGCCGGTGACGAGCAGTGGCAAGCCATTGAAGTGCCGCAGGCGGCAACCTATGTGTGGCAGGACGACTCGACCTACATCCAGCATCCGCCGTTTTTCGACGATATTTCCGGCCCGCTCCCGGAGATCAAGGATGTCAAAGCTGCGCGGGTACTGGCGCTGCTGGGCGACTCGGTGACCACTGACCACATCTCCCCCGCCGGCAACATCAAGGCCGACAGCCCCGCCGGACGCTATCTGCGCGAAAAAGGTGTGGAGCCGCGAGACTTCAACTCCTACGGCTCACGTCGCGGCAACCATGAAGTGATGATGCGCGGTACCTTCGCCAATATTCGCATCCGCAACGAAATGCTCGGCGGCGAAGAAGGTGGCAACACCCTTTACATTCCCACCGGCGAGAAAATGCCGATCTACGACGCGGCCATGCGTTATCAGGCATCGGGAACGCCGCTGGTGGTGATTGCCGGACAGGAATATGGCACGGGCTCAAGTCGGGACTGGGCAGCCAAAGGCACCAACCTGCTGGGCGTCAAAGCCGTGATCGCGGAAAGCTTCGAGCGGATCCACCGCTCCAACCTGGTGGGCATGGGTGTGCTGCCATTGCAGTTCAAGCTTGATCAGAACCGCAAGAGCCTGAACCTGACCGGCAAGGAGACCTTTGAAGTTCTGGGCCTGAGCGGCGTCGAACTGACGCCACGGATGAACCTGCCCCTGGTGATCACCCGTGAAGACGGGCGCCAGGAGAAAATCGAAGTGCTGTGCCGGATCGACACCTTGAATGAGGTGGAGTACTTCAAGTCGGGCGGGATTCTGCATTATGTGTTGCGGCAGTTGATCGCTTCGTAAACCTGTCGAGGCACAAACACCGCGATCCGGCGGTGTTTGTGTTTAAGCGCAGCACTTTTCTACAGACGAAAAAAAACCCGCCGAAGCGGGTTTTTCCCAAGACCATTATCGACTCCCTGTCGGCAGCGATCCTTGCAGATGGTCGATCATCCCTGATCCTGAAGCACTCCCTGTGCTTCAGTTGATGTGTGTAGATTACGCGCTGGATCCAATCGGCAATAGTCGCAATAGCTACCATCGCGTGTAAGACATTCGCCATAGCAGCCCTTCCGAAAACCCTTAGACGTGTCAGTCATCGAGCGACGAAGCGTCACTGTCTTCGCGCAGACGGGCCTTGGCGCTTTCGGCGAGAAAGCGCTCGAGCCTGCTCAATTGCTCTTCCCAGCCACGGCTGTCCATGTAATACGCCTCTTTCTGGCGGATATCGGGAATATGGGCAAAACCCGATTCGGACACCGTTAGCAACGTGCCATCCTCGTAATCCTGCAGATCGAACTTGACCAGCGTCGTCGGCTCCTGGGAATAGTCGATCTTCGGATTGACTGCATACGGATGCCAACGGAATGAAAACAACTGCTGCGGCTCGACCCGCTCGACCAGCACATTCCACAGCACATGTTCATAACCCGGATATGTGACCTGACCTTGTGTCCATTCACCGGCAATAAAACGTCTGCCCTCCAGCGCCACGCCAAACCACTGGCCGAACGCCTCGGCATCCACCAGCGCGCGCCAGACATGCGATCGTGGCGATTTGAGCGTTATCTTGCGTTCAAAGCTGTTAGGTACTGGTTTCACACGTCACCTCCTGTTCTGAACACTAGGCTTGTATGACCACATGTCCAACCTGAAGTTGTATCAAACGGCTGCCCGGTACTCTGTTTAGTCCGGCTACACTGCTTGCTCTTTAACTTTAAATGAGCATTTCTTATGTCCCCACGCCTGCTCCTGGCCCTGACGCCATTTCTCTTCCCGGCCCTCGCCCACGCCGCCGTCGACTGCGCCAATGCCAGCGACCAAGCAACCATGAACCAGTGTGCCGGCCAGGATTACAAAGCGGCGGACAAAGAGTTGAATAAGGTGTATCAGCAGATCACCGGTCGTTTGAAGGACAACCCGGATGGCAAGAAGCTGTTGGTGAATGCGCAGCGGGCGTGGATCGGGTTTCGTGAT
Source organism: Pseudomonas sp. N40(2020) (assembly GCF_014472415.1). Classification (GTDB taxonomy): domain Bacteria; phylum Pseudomonadota; class Gammaproteobacteria; order Pseudomonadales; family Pseudomonadaceae; genus Aquipseudomonas. The sequence continues at coordinate 3,415 of NZ_JACSZV010000005.1, read as the reverse complement.
GCCGAGTGCAAGTTTTCGTCGTCCGGCGTGACAGGCGGGAGTGTTTATCCGTGGGTTTACAGCAATTGCATGACGGCTGTGACCAAGGTGCGAGTCGAGGCGCTGAAGCAGTATCTGAAGTGTGAAGAAGGTGACATGAGTTGCCCGGTTCCCGGGGCATGATTTTTGAAATGCCTCCGACACACTCAGTAACGCTCACTGTCGCCCTATAACTAAAGGCAAGCCTCTAATCGCCGATAAAGGGCTGACAACCAACGATCAGGGAATGACGAAATGGCGATCTCTTTAAACTCTGCTTTTATCCAGCCATCAGCCTTTGAGCTGAGCAAAACAGCCCAACCATTGACAACAGCGTCGCTCAGCGAAGACCTCAAAAAGACGGCGGTCAACCTCAATCCGGCAGCCGTTTATCATCCCAGTGATGAAGCACAGACAATCAGCCCGACCATGGAAGCGATCGATGTCTGGCTCGGCCGATCCCAGGCAGCTGACTTCCCTCAAATTGCCGAACAGCACAAAAACGCCCACGAATCGCTGAAACTGGCGTTTGAAGACTTCAAATCGGCCTTGAGTTACACCTTCCCGGATATCGCCAACAAGAAATTCGGCTTTACTGTTGAAGCCGATGGCAACCTCAAAGCGCTGAACCCCGACAACGAGCTGAGCGCTTCAGACATGGATCAACTCAACTCACTGCTCAATGCCTCAGGCGCATTGAAAACGGCGGCACTCAGTTATCGGGACACGTCCATCGAGTTGGTCGCGGCGGATGCCGGATGGGGAGGCAGCCATTTGGGCAAGTACAACCTGACCAAAGAAAACTTCGCCAACACCATTGATATGGCAGCCCTTTTTCTGCCCAAGGGCAAGGCGCCCAGCGCTGAAGCCATAGACGGCCTTTTCTCGCATCAGTTATGGCGCAAAGGTGAGCTGGGCACGCCGGCCTCGGATGCAGCCATTGTGGCCGCACGCGATGCCGCAATCGATGCCAAAAGAATCGATGAGAAGGTCTGAGTCCCGACTAAACGTGCGGATCACCCGGCGCCTTGCTCGGCGCCGCGTATTGCGGCTTGAGATGGCCATCCTGATCGAGTAACCAGGCGTCCATGATCTGCCTCACCACGGGACCTGCGACACGACCACCCGCCTCACCGTTTTCGATCATCACCGAAATCGCGATCTTCGGATGCTCAGCTGGAGCGAAACCGACGAACAAGGCGTTGTCGCGGTGGCGTTCCAGCGTCTTCTCGCGGTTGTAGCGCTCGCCTTGCTTTATCGCCACCACCTGCGCCGTGCCGCTCTTGCCGGCTATACGGTATTGCGCACCCGCTGCTGCCGCCCGGGCAATGCCGCGCGCATCGTGCATCACCATCTGCATGCCATGGTTGACCTGCTCCCAGTCGCGCGGATCCTTGAGCAGGATGTTCGGCATCGGGTGCTCGTCGACAGGTGCTACGCCATCGACGGTCTTGGCCAGATGCGGACGGTTCCACACACCTTTATTGGCAATCAGTGCGGTGGCTTGAGCCAGTTGCAGCGGCGTCACCTGCATATAACCCTGACCGATGCCGAGGATGACTGTTTCGCCGGGGAACCAAGCCTGTCGCCTTGTGGCACGCTTCCAGGCTTGGGACGGCATCAGCCCGGGAGATTCTTCAAACATATCCAGCGAGACTTTCTCACCAAGACCGAACATGGCCATGTAGTCGTGCAGGCGATCAATGCCCAGTTTGTGCGCAAGGTCGTAGAAGTAGGTGTCGTTGGAACGCATGATCGCGGCGTCCATATCTACCCAGCCGTCGCCGCTGTGGTTCCAGTTACGGTACTTGTGATCGAAGTCCGGGAGTTGGTAATAGCCCGGATCGAACACGCGGCTCTGCGGCGTGACCACGCCGGCATCTAGGCCGGCGATCGCCACTTCCGGTTTGATAGTCGAGCCCGGCGCGTACAAGCCACGCAGCACGCGATTGAAGAGCGGTCGGTCGATGGAGTCACGCAGCGCCGAATACTCCTTGGAGCTGATGCCGGTGACGAACAGGTTCGGGTCAAAACTCGGATTGCTGACCATGGCCAGCACTTCCCCTGTGGACGGGTCAAGCGCCACAACTGAACCACGACGATCACCCAGCGCGGCCTCGGCTGCTTCCTGCAGTTTGACGTCGAGACTCAGGACGATGTTTTTGCCTGGCACCGGGTCGGTGTGCTTGAGCACGCGCAGTACTCTGCCTTGCGCGTTGGTTTCAACTTCCTCGTAACCGACGTGACCGTGCAGTTGTGCTTCGTAGAAGCGTTCGATACCGGTTTTGCCGATGGACTGGGTGCCACGGTATTCAACCGAGTCGAGGGTCTTGGATTCTTTCTCGTTGATCCGGCCGACGTAGCCTATTGAATGGGCGAAGTGCGCACCAAAAGGGTAATCACGGACGAACTGCGCTTCGACATCAAGGCCAGGCAAACGGAATTCATTGACCGCTAACACGGCAATCTGCTCTTCGGTCAGTTCGTAAAACAGCGTCACCGGCGTGAATGGATGCCGAGACTGCTTCATAGCCTTGTCGAACACGGTGCGATCTTCTGCTGGCAGATGCAGAAGATTTATAACCTCATCCAGCTCCTGATTCACATCAGTCGCGCGTTCACGAGTGATGGTCAGGTTGTAACTGGGACGATTGTCGGCCAGCAGCAAGCCATTGCGGTCGTAGATCAGCCCGCGTGTCGGCGGGATTGGCAAGACGTGCACCCGGTTGTTTTCAGAGATGGTCGAGTGATAGTCGAATTCCACAACTTGCAGAATGTACATGCGAACGACGAGGGCACAGCTGACAGCGAAGACGAACAAGGCGCAGGCGATCAATCGCGTGTTGACCAGACGCGTCTCTTTTTCGTGATCTTTGATCGGGATTGGCTCTGGCATTTCTACAGCAACTCTTTGACATAAATGAGTGCCGATCCGTGGGCATGACATCAGTCCGTGAAAAAACGAGCTGCACCATACCAAAACTACCCGGTCACTTCAGAACGATTTTCCCAGCGGTAGCTGTTGCGATGGTTTGATGTGGCTGACGCGAGCAAAAAACTTTCCTGCGGGCAAAACAAAACCCCAACTGCTTTCGCAATTGGGGTTTCGGAATTTAATCTTGACGATGACCTACTCTCACATGGGGAAACCCCACACTACCATCGGCGATGCATCGTTTCACTGCTGAGTTCGGGATGGGATCAGGTGGTTCCAACGCTCTATGGTCGTCAAGAAATTCGGGTACTGAGTCGCGGCCGGCTGGCCTCGCCTCAGCAAATTGGGTATGTGACAGCTGTCGGTGTTTTGTGAACATCGAACTTTCGGTTCGTTTCGTCTTCACACACCGCAACTTGGCCTTTCGACGCAAATTGCTTGGGTGTTATATGGTCAAGCCTC
>NZ_JACSZV010000057.1 GCF_014472415.1 Pseudomonas sp. N40(2020) | reverse complement strand
AATTGTCATGCTCGCCGAACTGGCGGTGAACCGGGCGCTGGATCGGGTCGACCCGCAAACCTGATCCGCAGAAAAAACCGCGTTATCGTTCATCGCGAGCAGGCTCACTCCTACAATTGAAATGCGTACCCCTGTAGGAGTGAGCCTGCTCGCGATTGGCGGCCGCCCGTTCGATGAAGATCCAAGGTTGGTCTATACCTGTGGGGAACTGTGCCAACGGCAAAAGGTTCGTACCAACAAGAGCGCAGTCATTTTAGCCGCGCCCCGGGGAGAATCACCGTCATGCCTGAAACCCAGACCGCCATCGCTGACATTCATATGCTCGACCGCGGCTATTCCCGCGAAGCACGATCCCTGCTGTATCAGGCCTACCGCCACGAGCCGACTTTCGGCTACCTGTTCGAAGCCGAGCGTCCCGGCTACGAGCAGCGGGTGCGGGCGACGGTGCGCGAATTGGTAAAACAACACTTCCTGCAGGATCTGCCGGCCATTGGCCTGCTGGTCAACGACCGCCTGATCGGCATCGCCCTGATCGCACCGCCGCAACGCCGTTTGGGCATCACCGAGAGCTGGGCGTGGCGCCTGCGCATGGTGCTCAGCACCGGTTTTCGCTGTACTCGCCGCTACCTGGAGTATCACGATGCCGTGGCCGCCTGCGTACCGAGCGATTCGGTGCACATGTTACCGCTGCTGGGTGTTCACCCGCAGTTCCAAGGCAAACACTTCGGTGAGCAACTGCTGACTGCCGTGCACAACTGGTGCGCGGTGGACGAAACCTCGCAAGGCGTGGTGCTCGATACCGGCAACCCGCGTTACCTGGAATTCTATAAACGTCAGGGTTATCAGGAGATTGGCGAAGTTGCCGTCGGCCCGGTGCGCGAGCACGTGTTTTTCCACGCCAACCCTCAGGTGTTACAAACTGCAACAGCATAGCAATCGAACTTCTTGGGAAATTTCCTCTTCTATTACGCTCCCAAGCCCGTGATAGCATTCGCGCCATGAAGTTTCCAGGAAGATTTACCAGTGGTGTGCTCATGCTGTTATCCAGCTGCGCGGCGCTGGCGCAAAGTGAATTGGATGTGCGGATCAAACCGTCCAACGATGAACTCAAGGCCAATATAGAAGGCTATATCGGCAGCCTCGGTGACCGTGACGAAGAAGCCTTGCTGCGCTTCAGTCGCGGTGCCGAAGAGCAGGCGCGCAAGGCGGCCCAGGCGTTGGGCTACTATCAGCCGCAGATCGACAGCGACGTGAAGGGCGGCGACAAGCCGCGTCTGGTGCTGAACATCGATCCCGGCGAGCCGATTCGTCTGCGCAACGTCACAATCCGTGTCGACGGCCCGGCTGCCTCCTTTAAATCCTTTCGCGTGCCGAAAGCCGACGTGCTCAAGCCCGGCGCGGTGCTCAACCATGGTCGCTACGAAGACGCCAAGCGGCTGATCCAGAATCAGGCCTCGCGCTTCGGTTATTTCAGCGGCCATTTCACCAGCCAGAAACTCATGGTCGACCCGCGTGCCGGTGTCGCCGATGTTGAATTGATCTACGAAAGCGGCCCGCGTTATGCGCTGGGCAAAGTCAGTTTTGAAGGCGACACGCCGTTCGACGAAGACCTGCTGCAACGCATGGTGCCGTTCAAGGAAGGCGAGCCGTATGACTCCGAGCTGATCGCCGAACTCAACCGCGACCTGCAATCGAGCGGCTATTTCGAAGGGGTGCGCGTCGATGCCGCACCGACCACCGCGAAAAACGAGGTGATCCCGGTCGACGTCAAACTCGACACGCGCAAGCCGCGCACCATGGGCCTGGGCCTCGGTTATTCGACCGACGTCGGGCCACGGATCAAGGCCAACTGGACGCGCCATTGGGTCAATCCGCAGGGCGACAGTTATGGCTGGGAAGCCGAACTCTCGGCGCCACGGCAGAACGTCGGCCTCTTTTACGACATTCCGCTCGACCCGCCGCTGACCGACAAATTGCGTTGGGCCGGTGGTTATCAATTCGAAGACATCGAGGGTTCTGACACCCTGAGCAAGCTGCTGACCTTCGGCCCGGAATGGCACAGCAAGTTGTCCAGTGGCTGGCAACGGGTTATCTCGCTGAAATGGCAGCGCGAGGAATACGAGCTCGGTGATGACTCGGGTTTGAGTACCTTGCTGATGCCCGGCATCAGTTATTCGTACTTGAAAAGCGACAACCGCATCGACCCGCACAATGGCTATCGCCTGACCTTTGAAAGCAAAGTCGCGAAGGAAGGCCTCGGCTCGGACAACAACCTTTTATATGGCACGGCGTTGGTCAAAGGCTTGACCACGGTGTTCGACAAACACCGTTTGCTCGGCCGCGTGCAGGTCGGCGGCAGCGCCACCAACGGTTACGCGTCGGTGCCGCCGTCGCTGCGTTTCTTCGCCGGTGGCGATCAGAGCGTGCGTGGTTACGACTACCAGAGCCTGTCTCCGGAGAACTCCGACGGCAAACGTATCGGTGGCCGTTACATGGTTGCCGGCAGCGTCGAGTATCAATACTCGGTCGCCGAGAAGTGGCGGGTCGCGACCTTCGTCGACCAGGGCAACTCTTTCAACAAACTCGAACTGCCGAACCTCAAGACCGGGGTCGGTATTGGTGTGCGCTGGGTCTCGCCGGTGGGGCCGATCCGCCTCGACCTGGCCCACGCGCTGGACGACGATGGCGGCATCCGGCTGCACTTTTCCATGGGGCCTGAGCTGTGAAACGTGGTTTGAAAATAACGGCACTGACGCTTCTGGCGCTGGTGTTGTTGATTGTCTTGAGCATCGCTGCGGTGCTGGGTACGCAGGCTGGCAGCCGTTGGGCGCTGGGTCTGGTGCCGGGTTTGAGCGTAGAAAATTTCCAGGGCCGCCTCGGCGGACAATGGAGCGCCGATCACCTGTTGTGGCAGCAAGACAGCAGCCGCGTCGAGTTGCAGAAGCCGATCTTCGCCTGGTCGCCGCTGTGCCTGACGCGCATGACCTTGTGCATCGACCAGCTCAAGGCTGATCAGGTCATTCTGCAATTCCCGCCGAGCGAAGAAACTACGCAAAGCGGCCCGATCAAACTGCCGGATCTGCAATTGCCGGTGGCCCTCGAGCTGGGCGACGTGCAGGTCGGCAGCCTGTTGTTTAACGGCAGCGAACAACTCAAAGGCCTGAAACTGGCGGCGCACTGGACCGCCAAGGGCATGCAGATCGACAGCGTGCAATTGCAGCGCGACGAGCTCAGCCTGAATCTGTCCGGTCTGCTGCAACCCTCCGGTAACTGGCCACTGAACATCGCCGGTGATCTGACCCTGCCGTCGCCGGGCACCGGCCCATGGACGTTGGCGTTAAAGATCGACGGCGACCTGTTGAAAACCCTCAACCTGCACGCCGACAGCCGTGGCTACCTCGACGGCCAGTTAAGCGGTGAACTGCAACCGCTGGTGGAAAACCTGCCGGCCAAGGTGCGCATCACTTCCGAGGCGTTCAAGCCGAGCGCCGACCTGCCGGACACCCTGCAACTCAATCAACTGGTGCTGACCGGCGAAGGCGACCTGAAAAACGGTTACCAGTTGCTCGGCAACGCCACGCTACCGGCGGAAAAAGGCCCGGTGGCGCTGCTGCTCAAAGGCAAGGTCGACGCCAGCGGCGCGCAAATCGCCGGGCTCGACCTGAGCGCCAACGACAAGCAAAGCCTCAAGCTCACCGGCAGCGTCGACTGGAGCAAAGGCATCACGGCTCAAGCCAACATCACTTGGCAGGACTTCCCGTGGCATCGGCTCTACAACGAAATCGACGAGCCGCAAGTCGCCTTGCGCACCTTCAATGGCGAAGTCTCCTACACCGACGGTCAGTACATCGGTAACTTCGCCGCCGCGCTGGATGGCCCGGCGGGGGCGTTCAGCCTGAGCAGTCCTTTCAGTGGCAGCCTTAAACAGATCGCACTGCCGCAACTGAAAATGGAAGCCGGGCAGGGCAAGGCCGAAGGGCATGTGAACGTGCAGTTCGCCGACGGCATCGCCTGGGACACGGCGCTGGATCTGTCAGCGCTCAACCCGGCGTACTGGGTCGCGGAGCTGCCGGGCACCTTGGCCGGGCCACTGAAAAGCAAAGGCGAAATGAAGAACGAGCGCTTGAGCCTGACAGCTGACCTCGATCTGAAAGGCAAACTGCGCGGCCAACCGGCGATCCTGCAAGCCAAGGCTGACGGTGCCGGCGAGCAGTGGAATCTCAACGCCCTGCAAATCCGCCTCGGCGACAACAGCATCATCGGCAAGGGCAGCCTGCAACAAAAACTCACCGGGCAGATCGACTTCAAACTGTCGCGTCTGGCCCAGCTCTGGCCGCAATTGCGCGGGCAGATCAACGGTCAGGTCAACGTAGCCGGTACGCTGAAAGCGCCGCAAGGCAAGATAGGCCTGCAAGGTTCGCAACTGGCCTTCCAGGACAATCGCCTGCAAAGCCTCAACCTCGACGCCACCCTCGACAGTGCGCAACGGGCGAAGATCGATCTGAAGGGCTCTGGCATTCAGGCCGGCGACACGTCGCTGGGTACACTGACCGCCAGTGCCCAAGGCGACATCAAGAGCCAGAAACTCAACCTCGATCTGCTCGGGCCGAAACTGAAACTGGCGTTGGGCCTGGACGGCAATCTCGACAAGGGCAACTGGCGTGGACGCTTGGCCAGCGGTGACATTCAGGCCGGTGGCCAGGACTGGAAGCTGCAAAACCCAGCGAAACTCGAACGTCTGGCCGACGGCAAGATCAACTTTGGCGCCCACTGCTGGATGTCCGGCAGCGCCAGCCTGTGCGGCGAAGATCAACGGCTGATGCCCGATCCGAAACTGCGCTACCACCTCAAGCAATTCCCGATTGAGAGTCTGGCGCAGTGGCTGCCCAAGGATTTCGCCTGGCAGGGCAAGCTCAACGCCGATCTGCAACTGGACGTGCCGGCCAGCGGCCCGAACGGCGTGATCAGCGTCGATGCCAGTGGCGGCACGCTGCGCATGCGTGAGAAAGATCAGTGGCTGGATTTCCCGTACCAGACGCTCAAGCTGACCAGCAAACTCACGCCGAAGCGTATCGACACCGACCTCAATTTCGTCGGCGGCAAACTCGGCGAATTGATGGTGCAGGCGCAGCTCAATCCGCTGCCGAAGAACAAACCGCTGAGCGGCTCGTTCCGCTTGAGTGGACTGGATCTGTCGGTGGCGCGGCCGTTTGTGCCGATGGTCGAGAAACTCACCGGGCGCTTGAACGGTAGCGGCACGATTTCCGGCGGGCTACTGGCACCGCTGGTCAACGGTACGGTGCAACTCAGCGACGGCGAAGTGTCGGGTGCCGAGTTGCCGATGGAACTCAACAATCTGCAACTGCAAGCCGTGATTGCCGGTGAGTCGGTGCGTCTGGACGGCGGCTGGAAAAGCGGCAAGACCGGGCAGGGCAGTCTGAACGGCAACGTCGCCTGGGGTCAGGCGCTGGTGGTTGATCTCGCTTTGAAAGGTACGCAACTGCCGGTCACCGTCGAGCCCTACGCCAAGCTCGAAGTGGCGCCCGACCTGAAGATTTCCATGGCCGGTGATGAGTTGAAGATTGCCGGCAAAGTGCTGGTGCCCAAAGGAGAAATCACCGTGCGCGAATTGCCGCCATCGACGGTGAAAGTATCCGATGACACGATCATCGTCGGCGCGCAGACCGAAGAGGGCAAACCACCGATGGCCATGAAAATGGACATCGATGTAGTCGTCGGCGAAGACAAACTCAGCTTCGCCGGCTTCGGCCTGACCGCCAATCTGCAAGGTCAGGTGCACATCGGCGACAACATGGACACCCGTGGCGAGTTGTGGCTCAACGACGGACGTTACCGTGCCTACGGCCAGCGTCTGACGGTGCGGCGTGCGCGTCTGCTGTTTGCCGGCCCCCTCGATCAGCCGTATCTGGACATCGAGGCGATCCGCCAGACTGACGACGTGATCGCCGGTATTCGCCTGAGCGGCAGTGCCGAGCAGCCGACTACGCAGATCTTCTCGGAACCGGCGATGAGCCAGGAGCAGGCGCTGTCCTATCTGGTGCTGGGGCGTCCGCTGAGTACCAGCGGCGAAGACAACAACATGCTCGCGCAAGCGGCGTTGGGTCTCGGCTTGATGGGCAGCTCTGGGGTGACGAGCAGTCTGGCCAAGGACTTGGGCATTCAAGATTTCCAGCTCGACACCCAGGGCAGCGGCAACACCACCAGCGTGGTGGCCAGCGGCAACATTTCCGAAAAACTCAGTTTGCGTTATGGCGTCGGCGTGTTTGAACCGGCCAGCACCATTGCCCTGCGTTACAAGCTGAGCAAGAAGGTTTACCTCGAAGCGGCCAGTGGCGTCGCAAGTTCGCTGGATATCTTCTACAAGCGCGATTTCTGATTCACCTCTGAAAGATCAAAAGATCGCAGCCGTCGGCAGCTCCAACAAGGGTTTACTCAATCCCTGTAGGCGCTGCCGATGGTTGCGATCTTTTGCTTTTGGCTTCTGAAGCCCCACCACCTATCCGCCAATTACAAAGCTTCCTAACTATTTGTTTGACATTCGCTGCCTAGGCAGTAACATCTCGACATATATTCACTGCCTAGGCAGTTATTAGGTGAGCAAATGAAGCATTTCACCCCGGACGAATTCAAACACTGCCATCTCGGCCTGTTGCTTGGCCGTGCTGCGCTGCTCAAGGACCGGATCATCGACACCCACATGGAACCCCACGGCATCACCGCCGCGCAGTTCAAGGTGTTGATCATCATGGCCCAGTTCGGCGTCGACACCCCGGCCGAGCTGTGCCGGCATCTGTCGCTGGACAGCGGTTCGATGACGCGGATGCTCGATCGTCTGGAGCAGAAAGGTTTCCTGGTTCGCCAACGCAGCGAAGGCGATCGCCGTCAAGTGCAACTGAAACTGACCGAGCAAGGCCAGCAACTGGCCGATCGCCTGCCGCACATCGGCGCCGATGCAATGAATGAATTGGCCGGCGCCGTCACTCCGGACGAGTTGAAGACCCTGGAATACATCCTCAAGAAAATTCTGCTGGCAGCCGGTGACCCGATCACTATCCAGCGGTTAGGTGAACACAATGAGCGGTAAAACCTTGCGCAGCAGCCTGACCCTCGTGCTGTCGGCGATGATCCTCGCCGGTTGCGCCAACTACAGCGGCCTCGACACCCAAGGCAAAAATCTTGATGCGCAAAACCTGAAAGTCGGCCAATCCCTTAACGGCGTAACCCTGTCGCCGGCCGCGTGGCCGAAAAGCGACTGGTGGACCAGCCTCGGCGACCCGCAACTCGACGGTTTGATCCGCGAAGCGCTGCACGACAGCCCGGACATGCAGATCGCCGCAGCCCGCGCCCATCAAGCCAGCGCCGCCGCGTATGCCGCCGATGCCGCGCGTTATCCGACCCTCGACGCCAGCGCCGGCATCAGCCGTTCGCGTCTGGCCAAGGATCAGGATCCGCGGGGGCAGGGCGATGCCTACGCCACCGTGCGTAATGTCAGCGCCGGCTTCAATTACAACTTCGATTTGTGGGGCGGCCAGCGTGATGCGTGGGAAGCCGCCCTCGGTCAGGCCCGTGCCGCCGAAGTCGACCGCCAGGCTGCAGAGCTGACCCTCGCCGCCGACGTGGCCCGTGCTTACAGCGATCTCGGTCAGGCGCACATCGTCTATGACCTGGCCAACGAAGACCTCAAGCGCACCAAACAGATGCTCGATTTGAGCCAGCGTCGCCTGAGTTCCGGGATCGACAGCCAGTATCAGTTCCAGCAAACCCAGAGCCTGGAAGCGAGTTCCGAAGCCAGCCTGATCGATGCGGAAAAACGCCTGAACAGCGCGAAAATCACCTTGGCCGTGTTGCTCGGCAAAGGCCCGGATCGCGGTAACGAAATCGCCCGACCAAAAGTGTTGCAGGCCAGCGCCGTGGCGGTGCCTTCGGTGTTACCGGCCGAACTGCTCGGTCGTCGCCCGGATCTGGTTGCCGCCCGCTGGCGGGTAGAGGCGGCGAGCAAGGACATCGACTCGGCGAAGACCCAGTTCTATCCGAACCTGAACCTGACGGCCTCGGCCGGCGCCGAATCCCTTTTGGGTGACGCGATGTTCGGTTCGGCCAGTCGCTTCTTCAATATTGCCCCGACCATTTCGGTGCCGATCTTCGATGGCGGACGCCTGCGCGCCAACCTCGATGCGCGCGACGCCGATTACGATCTGGCGGTGGCGCAGTACAACAAAAGTCTGGTGAAAGCACTGGGCGATGTCAGCGACACGATCAATCAGTTGCGTGACATCGGCCGGCAGATCGGCGCGCAGCAACACGCCACCGACATTGCTCAGGACTCTTACAACACCGTCGTCCAGCGTTACGGTTCCGGCATCGGCAACTACCTGGACGTGCTCAGCATCGAGCAGCAATTGCTCCAGGCCCAGCGTCAATTGGCCAACCTCAATGCCGAGCAGATCGACCTGTCGATTCAACTGATGCAAGCGCTGGGCGGCGGCTTCGAGGGGCAGACCCTGACCGCAGCCAACGCCACCCCAGCCACGTCGCACAACTAATTCAAGGTATTTGTCATGGCCACTGCCGAAAACACTCAAGCTCCAGACAACACCCCAGACACCGGCAATCCGCGCAAACGCAAAGTGATGCTGCTGGTGCTGGCGGTTATCGTCCTTCTCGCCGTTGGCGGCGTCTGGGCGTATCACGAATTCATCGGGCGCTTTAACGAAAGCACCGACGACGCCTACGTCAACGGCAACGTCGTGGAAATCACCCCGCTGGTGACCGGCACTGTGGTCAGCATCGGCGCTGACGATGGCGACCTAGTCCACGAAGGTCAGGTGCTGATCAACTTTGACCCCAACGACGCTGAAGTCGGCCTGCAAAGTGCTCAGGCGAAACTGGCGCGCACCGTGCGTCAGGTGCGTGGCCTGTACAGCAACGTCGATGGCATGAAAGCCCAGGTCAATGCGCAACAGGCTGAAGTGCAGAAGGCGCAGGACAACTTCAATCGCCGGAAGAATCTCGCCGCTGGCGGGGCGATTTCCCAAGAAGAACTGTCCCACGCTCGCGACGACCTGACCTCGGCGCAAAACGCCCTGGCCAACGCCAAACAACAACTGAAAACCAGCAGCGCGCTGGTCGATGACACCGTGGTGTCGTCGCACCCGGACGTGATGTCGGCTGCTGCGGATCTGCGTCAGGCTTACCTGACCAATGCGCGCAGCACCTTGATCGCGCCAGTCACCGGTTACGTCGCCAAACGCACCGTGCAACTCGGTCAGCGCGTACAACCGGGCACCGCGCTGATGGCGGTGATTCCACTGGATCAACTGTGGATCGATGCCAACTTCAAGGAAACCCAACTGCGTGACATGCGCATCGGTCAGCCAGTCGACATCGAGTCCGACATCTATGGCAGCGACGTGAAATACAGCGGCACCGTCGACAGCCTCGGTGCCGGCACCGGCAGCGCGTTTGCTTTGTTGCCTGCGCAGAACGCCACCGGTAACTGGATCAAGATCGTGCAACGTGTTCCGGTACGGATTCACATCAACGCCGAAGAACTGGCCAAGCACCCGCTGCGGGTGGGCCTGTCGACCAACGTCGAAGTCAATCTGCACGACCAGAGCGGCCCGGTACTGGCTCAGCAACCGCCGCAGAAAGCCTCGTTCAGCACCAACGTCTACGACCGTCAACTGGCCGAAGCCGACGCGATGATCGCTCAGCTGATCCACGACAACAGCGCTGCGGCCAGCAAAACCGCGCAACGCTGACACCGTCGCTCCCACAAGGGCGCAGTGCCAATCAGGTTCCAAAGGATTCACAATGAGCAATAACGCCTCTTTCACGCCGCCCAGCCTGTTGCTCAGCACCATCGGCCTGTCGCTGGCGACCTTCATGCAAGTGCTCGACACCACCATCGCCAACGTGGCATTGCCGACGATTTCCGGCAACCTGGGGGTGAGTTCGGAGCAGGGCACCTGGGTGATCACCTCGTTTGCCGTGAGCAACGCAATTGCGCTGCCGCTGACCGGTTGGCTCAGTCGGCGTTTCGGTGAGGTGAAGCTGTTTCTCTGGGCCACCATTCTGTTTGTGCTGGCCTCGTTTCTCTGCGGTATCTCGACGTCGATGCCCGAGTTGATCGGCTTCCGCGTGCTGCAAGGCCTGGTGGCCGGGCCGCTTTATCCGATGACACAAACCCTGTTGATCGCCGTTTATCCCCCTGCGAAACGGGGGATGGCTTTGGCGTTGCTGGCGATGGTCACGGTGGTCGCACCAATTGCCGGGCCGATTCTCGGTGGCTGGATCACCGACAGCTACAGCTGGCCGTGGATCTTTTTCATCAACGTACCCATCGGGATCTTTGCGGTGATGGTGGTGCGTTCGCAACTGGCCAAGCGGCCGGTGGTGACCAGTCGTCAGCCGATGGATTACGTTGGGCTGATCTCGCTGATCATCGGCGTCGGTGCCTTGCAGGTGATCCTCGACAAAGGCAATGACCTGGACTGGTTCGAATCGAACTTCATCATCATCGGCGCAGCGATTTCGGTGATTGCCCTGGCGGTGTTCGTCATCTGGGAAATGACCGATCAGCATCCGGTGGTGAATCTGCGGCTGTTCGCGCACCGTAACTTCCGTATCGGCACGATTGTGCTGGTGTTGGGTTACGCCGGGTTCTTCGGCATCAACCTGATCCTGCCGCAGTGGTTGCAGACGCAAATGGGTTACACCGCGACCTGGGCGGGTCTGGCCGTGGCGCCGATCGGCATTCTGCCGGTGCTGCTGTCGCCGTTTGTCGGCAAGTACGCGAACAAGTTCGATCTGCGCTTGCTGGCCGGGCTGGCGTTTCTGGCGATTGGCCTGAGCTGCTTCATGCGCGCCGGGTTCACCAATGAAGTGGACTTCCAGCACATCGCTCTGGTGCAACTGTTCATGGGCATTGGTGTGGCGCTGTTCTTCATGCCGACCTTGAGCATTCTGATGTCGGACTTGCCGCCGAGCCAGATTGCCGACGGTGCGGGCCTGGCGACCTTCCTGCGGACACTGGGCGGCAGCTTTGCCGCGTCGTTGACCACGTGGATCTGGATTCGCCGGGCTGATCAGCATCATGCGTACATGAGTGAAAGCATCAGCACCTATGAGCCGGCGACCCGTGAGACGTTGAATCAACTGGGCGGGGCGAGTCATTCGGCTTACGCGCAGATGGATCAGATCCTGACGAGTCAGGCGTACATGCTCTCCACCGTGGATTACTTCACGTTGCTCGGGTGGGGCTTCATGGGGTTGATTCTGATTGTGTGGCTGGCGAAGCCGCCGTTTGCTGCCAAGGCAGGGCCGGCTGCTTCCGGGCATTAAGGTCAAAAGCCCCTCACCCTAACCCTCTCCCGGAGGGAGAGGGGACTGACCGTGGTGGATGTTCGGGATACATCGACCTGACAGACTTCAGTCGAACTCAGGTTTTGAAAAGCACAGAGATCGGCTCCCTTTCCCCCTCGCCCCCCTGGGGGAGAGGGCTGGGGTGAGGGGGTAGCGATCTTCAGCCGTGCGGCAAAGCCAGTGGCGGGGCGAAGTCGAATGGCGCTAACGCATAGCCGTTTTCATCCACCTGCAACGCCCAACCCTGACGATCCCAATCCCCTAGCACAATCCGCTTCGCCGCTTGCTCACCGAGCTGCAGTTTATGGATCGCCGGGCGATGGGTGTGCCCGTGAATCAGGGTTTTCACGCCAAATGCCTGCATGATCCGCGGAATCTCTTCCGGCGTGACATCGACAATGTCATTGGCCTTCATCCGCACCTGCGCCCGGCTTTCGCTGCGCAGCTTGCGCGCCAGTTTGTGGCGGGTGCTTAAAGGCAGGTTCCGCAGGATAAACAGGGTGATCGGGTTGCGCAGGTAACGACGCAGCTTCATATAGCCGACGTCGCGGGTGCAGAGGCTGTCGCCGTGCATCAACAGCACCGGTTCGCCGTAAAACTGCACGACACTCGGGTCCTTCAACAGCGTGCAGCCCGCCTGTTTGCAGAAGGCCTTGCCGAGCATGAAGTCGCGATTGCCGTGCATCAGAAAGATGGCCGTGCCGCTGTCGCTCAATTCGCGCAGGGCCTGGCAGATGGAGCGCTGGAAGGGCGTCATGGCATCGTCGCCAATCCACGCCTCGAAGAAGTCGCCCAGAATGTACAACGCACTCGCCGAGCGGGCGCGTCCGGAGAGCAAATCCAGAAACGCCCGGGTTATGTCCGGGCGCTCCTCTTCCAGATGCAAGTCTGAAATCAGCAATATCACGCTTCGATGATCTCGGCTTTCTCGATGATCACGTCGTCTGCTGGTACGTCCTGGTGGCCGGCCTTGGAAGTGGTCGAAACACCTTTGATCTTGTCGACAACGTCGGTACCGGCGGTCACTTTACCGAACACGGCGTAACCCCAGCCTTGGGTGGTCTTGGCGCTGTGGTTCAGGAAGCTGTTGTCAGCCACGTTGATGAAGAACTGCGCGGAAGCCGAATGCGGCTCCATGGTGCGCGCCATGGCAACGGTGTACTTGTCGTTGGAAAGACCGTTGTCAGCTTCGTTCTGGATGCTTGGACGCTTGTCTTTCTTTTCCTTCATGCCTGGCTCAAAACCGCCGCCCTGGATCATGAAGTTACCGATTACACGGTGGAAAACAGTGTTTTCGTAGTGACCGGCGTTAACGTACTCGATGAAGTTGGCGACGGTGGTCGGCGCCTTTTCAGCGTTCAGTTCGATGACGATGTCGCCATGGTTGGTGGTCAGTTTGACTTGAGTCATGGTCATTACTCTTCATAAGGAATTCGTGGTTATCGGACATTGAGCCCCAAAACCGGTTCAGCCTGCTTTGGCCAAGGTGCGCAGTTTAGCGTGACAGGCGCGAATTTCGAGGCTGTTTTTCAATTCCCGGCGATTAAATGCGTTCCTTTATAGGGCCTGCTCTGTCAGCCCCTTGACAGCATCGGCTATGATAGCGGCTTTGTTTTGTCTGGCCCCTCTCTGCGGCCGCGCACATGTAAGTCAAGGATCCTATGAGCAAGCCCACTGTCGACCCTACCTCGAATGCCAAGTCCGGCCCCGCCGTGCCGGTCAACTTCCTGCGGCCGATCATCCAGGCAGACCTGGACTCGGGCAAGCACACTCAGATCGTCACCCGTTTCCCGCCTGAGCCCAACGGCTACCTGCACATCGGCCACGCCAAATCGATCTGCGTGAACTTCGGCCTGGCCCAGGAGTTCGGCGGCGTCACGCATCTGCGTTTTGACGACACCAACCCGGCCAAGGAAGACCAGGAATACATCGACGCGATCGAAAGCGACGTCAAATGGCTGGGCTTCGAATGGTCCGGCGAAGTGCGCTACGCCTCGCAGTATTTCGACCAGTTGCACGACTGGGCGGTCGAGTTGATCAAGGCTGGCAAGGCCTACGTTGACGACCTGACCCCTGAGCAAGCCAAGGAATACCGTGGCAGCCTGACCGAACCGGGCAAGAACAGCCCGTTCCGTGACCGTTCGGTTGAAGAGAACCTCGACTGGTTCGCCCGCATGCGCGCCGGTGAGTTCCCGGACGGCGCCCGTGTGCTGCGTGCCAAGATCGACATGGCCTCGCCGAACATGAACCTGCGTGACCCGATCATGTACCGCATCCGCCACGCTCATCACCATCAGACCGGTGACAAGTGGTGCATCTACCCGAACTACGACTTCACCCACGGTCAGTCGGACGCCATCGAAGGCATCACTCACTCGATCTGCACCCTGGAGTTCGAAAGCCATCGTCCACTGTACGAGTGGTTCCTCGACGCCTTGCCAGTGCCGGCGCACCCGCGTCAGTACGAGTTCAGCCGCCTGAACCTCAACTACACCATCACGAGCAAGCGAAAGCTCAAGCAGCTTGTAGACGAGAAACACGTCAATGGCTGGGACGATCCGCGCATGTCCACGCTGTCGGGCTTCCGCCGCCGTGGCTACACGCCGAAATCGATCCGCAACTTCTGCGACATGATCGGCACCAACCGTTCCGACGGCGTGGTTGACTTCGGCATGCTCGAATTCAGCATCCGTGACGACCTCGACCACAGCGCCCCGCGCGCCATGTGCGTGCTGCGTCCGCTGAAAGTCGTGATCACCAACTACCCGGAAGGCCAGGTCGAGAACCTCGAACTGCCGCGCCACCCGAAAGAAGACATGGGCGTGCGCGCTTTGCCATTCGCCCGGGAAATCTACATCGACCGTGAAGACTTCATGGAAGAGCCGCCGAAGGGCTACAAGCGCCTGGAAGCCGGTGGTGAAGTGCGTCTGCGCGGCAGCTACGTGATCCGTGCCGACGAAGCGATCAAGGACGCCGACGGCAACATCGTCGAACTGCGCTGCTCCTACGACCCGGAAACCCTCGGCAAGAACCCTGAAGGCCGCAAGGTCAAAGGCGTGGTTCACTGGGTGCCGGCCGCTGCCAGCGTCGAGTGCGAAGTGCGTCTGTACGATCGCCTGTTCCGTTCGGCCAACCCTGAGAAGGCCGAAGACAGCGCCAGTTTCCTCGACAACATCAACCCTGACTCACTGCAAGTGCTGACCGGTTGTCGTGCTGAGCCATCGCTTGGCAATGCACAGCCGGAAGACCGTTTCCAGTTCGAGCGCGAAGGCTACTTCGTCGCGGACATCAAGGACTCGAAACCAGGTCAGCCGGTATTCAACCGTACCGTGACCCTGCGTGATTCGTGGGGCCAGTGATTCAGCGTCAAGGAAATTAAAGTGCTGACGATCTACAACACGCTCACCAAGAGCAAAGAAGTCTTCAAGCCGCTCGATGGCAACAACGTGCGCATGTACGTCTGCGGGATGACCGTGTACGACTACTGCCACCTGGGCCACGGCCGCAGCATGGTCGCGTTCGACCTGGTGACCCGCTGGTTGCGGTTCAGCGGTTACAACCTGACCTACGTGCGTAACATCACCGACATCGACGACAAGATCATCAACCGGGCCAATGAGAACGGCGAATCGTTCGAAGCGTTGACCGAGCGCATGATCGCGGCGATGCACGAAGACGAAGCGCGCCTGAACATCAAGAAGCCGGATATGGAACCGCGCGCCACGGATCACATTCCGGGCATGCACGCGATGATCCAGACCCTGATCGACAAGGGCTACGCCTACGCCCCGGGCA
Source organism: Pseudomonas sp. N40(2020) (assembly GCF_014472415.1). Taxonomy (GTDB): domain Bacteria; phylum Pseudomonadota; class Gammaproteobacteria; order Pseudomonadales; family Pseudomonadaceae; genus Aquipseudomonas. Next base: position 19,266 of record NZ_JACSZV010000057.1, on the reverse strand, counting down.
ATGGCGACGTGTACTACCGCGTCGGCAAGTTCATGGGCTACGGCAAGCTGTCGCGCAAGAAGATCGAAGACCTGCGCATCGGTGCGCGGATCGAGGTCGACGAAGCCAAGGAAGATCCGCTGGACTTCGTGCTGTGGAAAGGCGTCAAGCCGGGCGAGCCGAGCTGGGAATCGCCGTGGGGCGCCGGGCGTCCGGGCTGGCACATCGAGTGCTCGGTGATGTCGACCTGCTGCCTGGGTGAGACGTTCGACATTCATGGTGGCGGCAGCGATCTGGAATTCCCGCACCACGAAAACGAAATCGCCCAGAGCGAAGCAGCCACCGGCAAGACCTACGCCAACGCGTGGATGCATTGCGGCATGATTCGCATCAATGGCGAGAAGATGTCCAAGTCTTTGAACAACTTCTTCACCATTCGCGACGTGCTCGACAAGTACCACCCGGAAGTCGTGCGTTACCTGCTGGTGTCGAGCCACTACCGCAGCGCGATCAACTACTCGGAAGACAACCTCAAGGACGCCAAAGGCGCCCTCGAGCGTTTCTACCACGCGTTGAAAGGCCTGCCGACTGTCGCGCCGGCCGGCGGCGAAGCGTTCGTCGAGCGTTTCACCTCGGTGATGAACGACGACTTCGGTACGCCGGAAGCCTGCGCGGTGCTGTTCGAGATGGTGCGTGAGATCAACCGTCTGCGTGAGAGCGATCTCAATGCAGCGGCCGGTCTGGCGGCGCGTCTGAAAGAACTGGCCAGTGTGTTGGGCGTGTTGCAGCTTGAGGCCGATGATTTCTTGCAGGCGGGCGCTGAAGGGCGTGTCGATGCGGCTGAAGTCGATGCGCTGATTGCGGCGCGCCTGGCGGCACGGGCCGGCAAGGACTGGGTTGAGTCCGACCGCATCCGCGACCAGCTCACCGCCATGGGCGTGGTGCTGGAAGATGGCAAGGGCGGCACGACCTGGCGTCTGGCTGACTGATCGTCTGATCTGCTTTAAAACAAAACCCGCCTGGTGCGGGTTTTTGTTTGGCTGCGAAGAAGAGCCCCTCACCCTAACCCTCTCCCGGAGGGAGAGGGGGACTGAATGGGGGATATTCAAGAAATACGCCGACCTGAAAGGTTTTCTCCGAATCCATAATCCACGCAATCTCTCAGGTCGATGTACAACGCCAGACACCTCGGTCGGCTCCCTCTCCCTCCGGGAGAGGGCTGGGGTGAGGGGATCTTTTTGCTGTTGCTTTTGGTGTCCGCCTAGGTCTTGATGTCTGACGCGGCAGCGGGATGCTGCTCAGCGACGAATAGAGGGAGAAATCATGGCTAATCACTATCGCGAACTGCTGACAACCCCCGGCGCCACCGGGTTAGTGCTCGCGAGCTCTATTGCCCGATTACCGCAGGCAATGATCGGCATTGGCATCATCACCATGTTGGTACAGCAAACAGGTGTGTACTGGCTGGCCGGCGCAGTCGCCGGTACGTTTACCCTGGCCAATGCACTGCTCGGCCCGCGCATCTCGAAACTCGTTGATCGGCATGGTCAGAGTCGAGTGCTGCCCATCGTCACGGCTTTCAGCGTTGTGATGTTGCTGGCGCTGATCTTCGCCGTCTACATGAGGGCTCCCGCCGCATTGTTTTTTGTGCTCGCTGCACTGGCGGGGACGATGCCGAGCATGCCGTCCATGATCCGGGCACGCTGGACGCAGTTGTTCTGTGGCAAGCCTCAGTTGCATACGGCGTTCTCCCTGGATACGGTGCTGACCGAACTGGCTTACATCATCGGTCCGCCACTGGCGATCGGTTTGAGCGTGAGCTTTTTCGCCGAAGCCGGGCCGCTTGTCGCAGTGGCGCTGCTGGCCATCGGGGTGACGGCGTTTCTGTTGCAGCGTCAGACCGAACCGAAAGTGGTCTTGGGCCACAAGAGCCACACCGGTTCCACCTTGCTGATTCCCGGCGTTCGCACCATCGTGCTGGCGCTGTTGGCGATGGGGGTCATTGGCGGAGCAATCGATGTCGCCGTTGTGGCGTTCGCCAATGCGCAAGGCTGGCCAGCGTCCGCCACGTTCATCCTCGCCGCCTATGCGCTCGGCTCACTGGTGGCGGGCCTGACCTTCGGTGCAATGCGAGTTTCCCTGCCGATCGAAAAACAGTTTTTCATCGGCATATTGGTCACGGCCGTTACCGGCGTACTGCCGGTTTTCTCAACAGATGTTTATGTCCTGTCAGTGATGCTGTTTATCGCTGGCATATCGTTTGCGCCAACGATGGTCGTGGTCATGAAGCTGGGGACGATCATCATCCCTGCGTCCAGGATGACAGAAGGGCTGACGTGGATGACCACTGGCATCAGCATCGGCGTAGCGCTGGGAGGCATGCTGGCGGGGTTGGTGATTGATGCGTTCGGCGCGCGAGCCGGGTTCGGCGTGGCGATTGGTGCCGGGGTGATGATGATGGTGGTTGTGCTGGTTGGACTGCGTACATTGGGTGCTGCTTCTGCTACGCATGTTGAGCCGGCCTTTTCGCCCTCACCCTAACCCTCTCCCCCAGGAGAGGGGACTGTTTGGGGGATGCTCAAGAGATACGCCGACCTGAACGAGGTGTACTGAATCCATAATCGACACGATTTGTCAGGTCGATGTACCACGCCAGACACCTCGGTCAGCCCCCTCTCCCAAGGGGAGAGGGCTGGGGTGAGGGGCAAGGGCCATCCACTCAATCCCCCATCTGCCGCAACCGCTTGTAAAGCGTATTGCGACTAACCCCCAACCGCCGCGCCAAGTGCGAAATATTCCCCCCCGCAGCCTTCAACTCCCGGTTCAACGCTTCAACATCATTCAAATCCAACCCCAGTGGCTGCGCGCTCTCCACCGGCTCCATCTCCAGATCGACAAAAAAATCATCCGGCAAATGCTCCGGCCGCACCGGTTGCTCCTCAGCCATGGCCAGTGCCACCTGCATCACGCTGCTGACCTGACGCAAGTTCCCCGGCCACGGATGCTTGTCGAACAGTTCCAATACCTCACGGCTCAAACCCGCCCATTGCGTCGGCTCGCGATGCTGTTCCCACAGCCGTTTGAACAACGCCTCTTTGTCACTGCGTTCGCGTAACGGTGGCAACTCCAATGTCAGCCCACCGATGCGGTAATACAAATCCTCACGAAACCGCCCCAGTTGCACCTGTTCCCGCAGCGAGCGGTTGGTCGCCGAGATGATCCGCAGATCCACCGGGAACAACTCGCTGCTGCCCACCGGTTGCACACAGCGCTCCTGCAAAACCCGCAACAACCGCGCCTGGGTCGGCAGCGGCATGTCGCCGATTTCATCGAGGAACAGCGTGCCTTTGTCGGCCTTGCGAATCAGGCCGATGCTGCCTTTCTGATTAGCACCGGTGAACGCGCCTTTCTCGTAACCAAATAGCTCTGACTCCACCAGTTCGGCGGGGATCGCCGCACAGTTGACGGCGATGAATGCCTGTTTGCTGCGCGAACTGGCCTGATGCAGGGCTTTGACGAACACCTCTTTGCCGACCCCGGTTTCGCCGTGGATCAGCAACGGAATGTCTTTTTCCAGCAGACGCTCAGCCTGACGCACAGCTTTTTCAACGCGGCTGTCGCCAAAGTGCAGGGTGTTGAGGCTGATCGCGGTTGCAGCGACGGGTTTAGGTTCAGTCGCAAACACCCGTGCCTGAATCGGTGCCTGTTTCGGCCGCTTCAACAAGCACTGAAAGCGGTTACGTCCGGAGGTCTGCAAGGCGAACGGCAAACCGTCCGGCTGATTGATCAACTCCAGCAGCGACACTTTGAACAGGCTTTCAACGCTGACCTGCGACAAGCGCACGCCCAACAGATTGTCCGCCCGGCGATTGGCCGACAGCACCTGACCGCTCTCATCAAAAATCAGCAAGCCGGCCCATTGGCTGTCGAGGTTGTTCAACCCGGTGTTGAAGGTCAATTGAAAGTGCTGGCCGTGGAACAGGTTGAGGATCAGCCGGTTCTCCACGGTCTGGCTCATCATCTTGACCATGCCCAAGGTGTGGGAGGGCGGCAGGTAGCTGTCGCTGGACACATCGAGCACCGCGATGACTTTGCGCTCGGCGTCGAAAATCGGTGCGGCGGAACCGGTCATGAAGCGGTTCGCCTTGAGGAAATGCTCGTCGTGTTCAATGTGTACCGCCTGCTCACAGGCCAGTGCAGTGCCGATCGCATTGGTGCCGCTGCAGCGCTCCATCCAGCTCGCGCCGGGTTGAAAGCCCCGCGCCAGATTCGGCTCGATAAACCGTTGCGTGCCCCACGACGTCAGCACCTGGCCCTGATGGTCGGCGAGCATGATCAGGCAATTGGAATTACTGAGGATGTTCTCGTAGTAGGGCAGCACCTCCTGATGGGTGGTCTGCACCAGCGAGTGCTGGCTGTCGAGCAATTGCGCAATGCCGGCGGCGGGCAATTGGTCGAAGGCCGGGGTGCTTTGGTGATCGAGACCGAACGCACGGCAACGTTGCCAGGAACTCTGGATGATCGCGTCGTGGGACAGCGGCGGGGCAGGTGCGGCCATGGCGGTCAGCCTCTGAAGGGCATTTTTATTATTGTTATAAGGCCCCCTGTAGGAGCTGCCGAAGGCTGCGATCTTTTGATTTTGATCGTTAAAAAACAACATCAAGAGATCGCAGCCTTCGGCAGCTCCTACAGGGAGTCGGGTCGCGAAAGCGTTCATAGAGTGTTGTTCACTATTGTTCATTGTCAATCGCCCAACTGTTCAAATGTGTTCAGCTCTGAACGCCGTTTAGCCGCGTTTTCAACGATTTTCACGACAAATCAATCACTTGCCATTTTTGGCACGAAAGTCGCTCCAGTGCACAGGTCGCTTGACTCCAATAATAAAAAGGCCGAGCCATGTCACTCACCCTGGAGCACGTCTGCCGTACCGTCGAGGGCCAGACCTGGATCGACGATGCGTGCCTGAAATTCGAACCCGGTTCCTTCAACGTTTTGCTCGGGCGCACCCTGTCCGGCAAGACCAGCCTGATGCGCCTGATGGCAGGGCTGGACAAGCCCGACAGCGGCCGCATCCTGATGAACGGCGTCGACGTCACCCAACGACCGGTGCGTTTGCGCAACGTGTCGATGGTCTATCAGCAGTTCATCAACTATCCGACCATGACCGTTTTCGAGAACATCGCCTCGCCGCTAAGGCAGGCGGGTGTGTCGAAAGAGATCATCCACAGCAAGGTGCAGGAAACGGCGAAGATGCTGCGCATCGAGAAGTTTCTGCAGCGCTATCCGCTGGAGCTCTCCGGTGGACAGCAGCAACGCACGGCCATGGCCCGGGCGCTGGTCAAGGATGCCGAACTGATTCTGTTCGATGAGCCGCTGGTCAACCTCGACTACAAACTGCGCGAAGAACTGCGCCAGGAGATGCGCGAGCTGTTCAAGCTGCGCCACACCATTGCGATCTACGCCACCACCGAGCCCAACGAGGCGCTGGCGCTGGGCGGCACTACCACGATTCTTCATGAAGGTCGGGTGATTCAGAGCGGTCCTTCGACCTCGGTTTACCACCAACCGCAAACCGTGCTGGCGGCGGAGTTGTTCTCCGAGCCGCCGATCAACCTGATGCCGGGGCGAATTGCCGGCAACGAAGTCAGCTTCGCCAACTTCGTACACTTCCCGTTGAACGTCGATCTGCGGCCGGTGGGTGAGGGCGAGTTCCGCTTCGGCGTGCGCCCCAGCCATATCTCGCTGGTGCCAAGCAACGACGACGATCTGGAATTGGCAGTGACCGTCGAAGTCGCCGAGATCAGCGGTTCGGAAACTTTCCTGCACGTGCGCAACGAGCATTTTCTGCTGGTGCTGCACCTGCCCGGCGTTCACGAATACGACGTCGATGCGCCGATCCGCATTTATATCCCGACCCATAAACTGTTCGTTTTCGATGCGCAGGGCCGTCTGGTGCAAGCACCTAGCCTGCGTGTCGCGAGGGTTGCCTGATGGCCGAAATCCGTTTGCAACACCTCGCCCACAGCTACAGCAAAACCCCCAGCGGCGCGGAGGATTATGCGATTCGCGAGATGGATCACGTCTGGGAGCAGGGCGGTGCCTATGCGTTGCTCGGGCCGTCGGGTTGCGGCAAGTCGACCTTGCTCAACATCATTTCCGGCCTGCTCAGCCCCTCGCAGGGTCATGTGTTGTTCGACGGCAAAGCAGTCAACGACCTGACACCGGAGAAGCGCAACATTGCTCAGGTTTTCCAGTTTCCGGTGGTTTACGACACCATGACCGTGTTCGATAACCTCGCGTTTCCCCTGCGCAATCAGGGTATGGCCGAGGCGAAAGTACACAGCAAGGTACAGGAAATTGCCGAGGTGCTCGATCTGCAAAGCCTGCTGAGCAAAAAGGCCCGCAACCTCACCGCCGACGAAAAACAGAAAGTCTCCATGGGCCGTGGGCTGGTGCGTGACGACGTTTCGGCGATCCTCTTCGATGAACCGCTGACAGTGATCGACCCGCACCTGAAGTGGAAACTGCGGCGCAAGCTCAAGCAGATCCACGAGCAGTTCAACATCACCATGGTCTACGTGACCCACGATCAACTGGAAGCCTCGACTTTCGCCGACAAAATCGCGGTGATGTACGGCGGCCAGATCGTCCAGTTCGGTACGCCACGGGAGTTGTTCGAACGGCCGAGCCACACCTTTGTCGGCTACTTCATCGGCAGCCCCGGCATGAACCTGATCGAGGTGCAGCCGCAACCCGGCGGCGTCGGTTTCGCCTCGACCCACCTGCCGTTGTCCGACGCCTTGCAGCGCCATATCGAACACGGCCAGTGGAAAAATCTGAAGGTCGGCATTCGCCCGGAATTCATTCATGTGTGGGACGAGCCGTTTGACGACGCGATGCAGGCCAGGGTCGTACACGTCGAAGACCTCGGTACCTACAAGATCATGACCCTGGACCTCGACGGTGCGCCGCTGAAAGTGCGCCTGGCCGAAGACAAACCAGTGCCGCAGGGCACCGCGTACATCAGTTTTCCGGCGCAATGGCTGATGGTCTATGCCGACGAGTTTCTGCTTGAAGCCCCAGAAGAAAACGAGGTGCAGCCATGAACAAGGTGCAGAACAACAAGGCCTGGTGGCTGGTGTTGCCGGTGTTTCTGCTGGTGGCGTTCAGTGCGGTAATCCCGATGATGACCGTGGTCAACTATTCGGTGCAGGACATCTTCGACCAGTCCAGCCGCTACTTCGTCGGTGCCGACTGGTACAAGCAAGTGCTGCTCGATCCGCGTTTGCACGACTCGCTGCTGCGCCAGTTCATCTACTCGGCCTGCGTCTTGTTGATCGAAATCCCGCTGGGCATTGCCGTCGCCCTGACCATGCCGACCAAGGGCCGCTGGTCGTCACTGGTGCTGATCATTCTGGCGATTCCGCTGCTGATTCCATGGAACGTGGTAGGCACCATTTGGCAGATCTTTGGCCGCGCCGATATCGGCTTGCTCGGTTCGAGTCTCAATGCCATGGGCATCAGCTACAACTATGCGGCCAATACCATGGACGCCTGGGTCACGGTGCTGGTGATGGACGTCTGGCACTGGACTTCGCTGGTGGCGTTGTTGTGTTTCTCCGGGTTAAGAGCGATTCCCGACGTGTATTACCAGGCCGCGCGGATCGACCGGGCCTCGGCCTGGGCTGTGTTCCGCCACATCCAATTGCCCAAGTTGAAAAGTGTGCTGCTGATCGCGATGATGCTGCGGTTTATGGACAGTTTCATGATTTACACCGAGCCGTTCGTGCTCACCGGCGGCGGGCCGGGTAATGCCACGACCTTCTTGAGTCAGACGTTGACGCAAATGGCCGTAGGGCAATTCGACCTGGGTCCGGCAGCGGCGTTTTCGCTGGTGTACTTCCTGATCATCCTGTTGGTGTCCTGGCTGTTCTACACCGCCATGACGCACTCCGACGCCAACCGCTGAGGCCCGGCCATGAGCAAGAGAAAGCTGATCCCATTGCTGGTCTACATCCTGTTCCTGCTTGTGCCGATCTACTGGCTGCTGAACATGTCCTTCAAGAGCAACACCGAAATCCTCGGCGGCCTGACGCTTTTCCCACAGGACTTCACGCTGGCGAACTACAAGGTGATCTTCACTGATCCGAGCTGGTACACCGGTTATCTGAACTCGCTGTACTACGTCAGCCTGAACACGGTGATTTCCCTGAGTGTGGCGTTGCCGGCGGCGTATGCGTTTTCGCGCTATCGTTTTCTCGGCGACAAGCACCTGTTCTTCTGGCTACTGACCAACCGCATGGCGCCGCCGGCGGTGTTCCTGTTGCCGTTCTTTCAGTTGTATTCGTCGATTGGCTTGTTTGACACGCACATCGCCGTGGCGCTGGCGCACTGCCTGTTCAACGTGCCGTTGGCGGTGTGGATTCTGGAGGGCTTCATGTCGGGCGTGCCGAAGGAAATCGACGAAACCGCCTACATTGATGGCTACAGTTTTCCCAAGTTCTTCGTGAAGATTTTCATCCCGTTGATCGGCTCCGGCATCGGCGTCACGGCGTTTTTCTGCTTCATGTTTTCCTGGGTCGAATTGCTGCTGGCGCGCACGTTGACCTCGGTAAACGCCAAGCCGATTGCCGCCGTGATGACCCGCACCGTCTCGGCTTCGGGTATCGATTGGGGCGTGCTGGCAGCGGCGGGGGTGTTGACCATCCTGCCGGGCATGCTGGTGATCTGGTTTGTTCGCAACCACGTGGCCAAGGGCTTTGCCCTCGGTCGGGTCTGAGGAGCTGATGATGGAATGGATGAGTTGGACGACACCCACAGCCGCATTCTTTATCGTCATTGGCCTGATCCTGGCGGGGATGACGACGTGGGAGCTGCGCTCGCCGAGCATCCTGCGGCGAGGTTTTCTGCCGATTGCCACCACCCGTGGCGATCGCTTGTTTATCGGTCTTCTCGGCAGCGCCTACCTGCATCTGCTGGTAATCGGCGCCACCGACTGGAGCATCTGGGTCGCGTCCGCGTTGTCCCTGGTGTGGCTGTTGGCTGTGATGCGTTGGGGCTAGGTTCTTTACAAAGTTCGCTCGGCGGGCTTGTGTAAAAAGTCAGCTCCACAACTTAAACAGGAGGTCTCTATGTTCGACAAAAACAATAAGCTGCGACATAGCATTTCATTGGCAGCCATGCTGGCACTCAGCGGTTTGAGCGCGTCTGCCTGGGCCGATGCCTACGAAGACGCCGCGAAAAAGTGGATCGGCAGCGAATTCAAACCGTCGACCCTGACGGCTGAACAGCAGTTGGAAGAATTGAAGTGGTTCATCAAGGCCGCCGAGCCGTTTCGCGGGATGAACATCAAGGTGGTTTCGGAAACCCTGACCACTCACGAATACGAGTCCAAGGTGCTGGCCAAGGCCTTCAGCGAAATCACCGGGATCAAGCTCACCCACGACTTGCTGCAAGAAGGCGACGTGGTGGAAAAAATGCAGACGGTGATGCAGTCCGACAAGAATATCTATGACGGCTGGGTCAACGACTCGGACCTGATCGGTACGCACTTTCGCTACGGCAAGACCGAATCGATCACTGATCTGATGGCCAACGAAGGCAAGAACTTCACCTCGCCGACTCTCGACCTCAAGGACTTCATCGGCATCTCGTTCACCACAGCGCCGGACGGCAAGATCTATCAACTGCCCGACCAGCAGTTCGCCAACCTGTACTGGTTCCGCGCCGACTGGTTCGAACGGGCGGATCTGAAAGCCAAGTTCAAGGAAAAGTACGGTTACGAATTGGGCGTACCGGTGAACTGGTCAGCCTATGAAGACATCGCCAAATTCTTCAGCGAAGACGTCAAGGAAATCGACGGCAAACGTGTTTACGGGCACATGGACTACGGCAAGAAAGACCCGTCGCTGGGCTGGCGCTTCACCGATGCCTGGTTCTCCATGGCCGGTGGCGGCGACAAGGGCCTGCCTAACGGTCTGCCGGTGGACGAGTGGGGGATTCGTGTCGAGGATTGCCACCCGGTCGGCTCCAGCGTGACCCGTGGCGGCGACACCAACGGCCCGGCGGCAGTGTTTGCCACGACCAAATACGTCGATTGGCTCAAGGCCTACGCGCCACCTGAAGCGGCGGGCATGACCTTCTCCGAGTCGGGGCCGGTGCCGTCGCAGGGCAACATCGCCCAGCAGATTTTCTGGTACACCGCGTTCACCGCCGACATGACCAAACCGGGCCTGCCGGTGGTCAACGCCGACGGCACGCCGAAATGGCGCATGGCACCATCACCGCGCGGGCCGTATTGGGAAGAGGGCATGAAGCTCGGTTATCAGGACGTGGGTTCGTGGACGTTCATGAAATCCACGCCTGAGAAACAGAAACTCGCGGCGTGGCTGTACGCGCAGTTCGTGACTTCCAAAACCGTATCGCTGAAGAAAACCATCGTCGGCCTGACGCCGATTCGTGAGTCGGACATCAACTCGCAAGCGATGACTGACCTGGCGCCGAAACTTGGCGGTCTGGTCGAGTTCTATCGCAGCCCGGCCCGCGTGCAATGGACCCCGACCGGGACCAACGTGCCGGACTATCCGCGTCTGGCGCAACTGTGGTGGAGCCACATCGCCGAAGCGGCCAGCGGCGAGAAGACTCCGCAGCAAGCGCTGGATGGGTTGGCGAAAGATCAGGACGCGATCATGACGCGCCTCGAACGCTCCAAGGCCCAAGCCACTTGCGCACCGAAAATGAACCCGGAACGCGACGCGCAATACTGGTTTGATCAGCCAGGCGCGCCGAAACCGAAACTGGCTAACGAGAAGCCGAAGGGCGAGACCGTGAGCTACAACGAACTGCTGAAATCGTGGGCGGATGCTCGCAAGTAAAGGCTGAACTGTGACAGGCGAACGGCACCGAAAGGTGCCGTTTTTTTTGCTGCCTTTGCCATTGCTATCGCGAGCAGGCTCACTCCTGCAGGTGTTGTGTCATTCACTAATGCGTGTACGCCGCAAATCACTGTAGGAGTGAGCCTGCTCGCGATGGGGCCGTTGGTATCACCGCAGGAAAACCCAATCGGAACACGGTCATCGCACCGGGCAAACTCTTCACGTCGGCCACGCCCTGATGCAGGCTCATGATCGACCTCACAATCGCCAACCCCAACCCGGTACTGCCCTGCGAACGCGAGCGACTGCTGTCGACCCGGTAGAAGCGATCAAACAGATGCGGCAGATGTTGCGCCTCGATCCCCGCGCCAGGATTACTGACCAGCAGTGACGTCTGCGCCGCGCCTTGCTCGATCAGCAGCGTCACGGTTTTCCCGGCCGGGCAATGCCGAAGCGCGTTGGACAGCAGATTGGAAATCGCTCGCTGAATCATCAACCGATCGCCCATCACCGACGCACTGCCAAGCACGTTCAAATGAATCTGCTTGTCCTGCGCCGACAGCGAAAACATCTCCGCCACCTTCAATGCTTCCACCTCCAGCGCCACCGACTCAAACGGTGCCAGTGCCGATGGATGACTGACCTGCGCCAAAAACAGCATGTCCGAAACAATCCGTGCCACGCGCTCCAGCTCTTCAGTGCAGGAGACCAGCACATCCTTGTACTCATCCACACTGCGTTCGCGTGACAGTGTAACTTGCGCCTTGCCCATCAGATTGTTGATCGGCGTGCGCAGCTCATGGGCCAGATCATCCGAGAACTGCGACAACTGCTGCACCCCGGCATCGAGCCGATGCAGCATGAAGTTGATGCCTTGCGCCAGTTCGCTGAGTTCCTGCGGCATGTTCACCACTGAAAGCCGATGATCCAGATCCTGAGTCGAGACCATCGCCGCCACTTTGCGAAACTCGCGCATCGGCGCCAGCCCGCGCTGCACCGCGCCCCAGGCAGTCAGGCCAATGAAGATCAGCAACAACGGCAAGGCAATCAGCGTCGAGCGCAGATAGGCACTGAGCAAGGCCTGATCGTGAGCGTTATCCATCGACAGCAACACCGGTACGCTGCTGCCATCCTTGAGGCGGATCAGCTTTGACACCGTCAGAAACTTTGCGCCTTCAGCATCAGTGCTATCGCTGTAGCTCAACTGCTCGGTGGTCGCCCGAACGGCTTTCAATTCAACCCGTGGATCGGCCAGTCCCGAGCCGGATTTCAGCAGCGGCGTACGCAGATTTGCGCGGTCGTAAATGGTCAACGTGAGGTTGTCATGGCCCATCACCTGATCGAGCAAGATATGCGGTTTCGAGCGAATCTCACCAGCATCGGCGTACAGCGACAGGCTGTGTTCGACTTGCTCCACCTTCTTTTCCAAGCTGTCTCTGGAAAGCGCATTGAGCTCATGGGTCAGGGCGAAATACGCCAGGATCGCCAGAAACACCACCAGCAGCGCGCCGAGAATACTCACCGTCAAACCCAGGCGCATCGACAGACTGGCCGGTTTCATTCGCGCGCCTCCAGCACATAACCGACACCGCGCAGGGTGTGGATCAACTTGTGGTCGAACGGGTCGTCGATCTTCGCCCGCAACCGCCGGATCGAAACCTCGACCACATTGGTGTCGCAGTCGAAATTCATGTCCCACACCAGCGAGATGATCTGCGTGCGGGTCAGCACCTCGCCGGACTGGCGCATCAACAGATGCAACAGGGCGAATTCCTTGGTGGTCAGGTCAATGCGCTGCTCGCCACGAAACGCACGATGGCGGCCGGGATCAAGTTCCAGATCAGAGACTTTCAGCACCTGCGGCACCGGGATGTTTTCGCTGCGGCGCATCAGTGTACGGACCCGTGCCAGCAACTCGGGGAACTCGAATGGCTTGACCAGATAGTCGTCGGCGCCCAGATCGAGACCGCGAATCTTGTCGGCCAGACGCCCGCGTGCGGTGAGCATCATCACCCGCGTGGCGTGGGTACGGCGCAGTTGTTCCAGCACGCCCCAGCCGTCGAGTTCCGGCAGATTCACATCGAGAATAATCAGGTCGTAGGCCTGCTGTTGTGCCAGATGCAGTCCATCGGCGCCGGTGGCCGCGTGGTCGACGATATAACCACTTTCGGTCAAACCCTGATGCAAGTATTCGGCAGCTTTAAGCTCGTCCTCGATGACAAGGATTCGCATGATCTATCACCACTTTTATTTAATGGATATTTAATTAAGGGTGGCCGGGAAAGTTATTGTTTTTGTAAGGGCTTCCGGGCGGGTTTTATTAACGACTAAAAATATTCCTACAGATATTTCTCTGCGTGCAGGCGTGCAAGGTAAAGGCTGTAGTAGCTACAGAGTCAACGAAAAACCTTTTGATGAAGCCCTGAATAGAGCCACTGCGGCAGCCTGTCGCAGGGCGATAAGGCATCCTTCATGAGAACTCGTTTCAGGCAAGTGCTGTTCGGCAGATAACTTCGGTGTATTTGTTTCCGTGTATTACATAATTGAATGTCGCACTTCGCATGCTAGTGCAAAACAACTTCCTGCAACCCTGGATAACGGATTTGTAATCTTCCAGTCACCTTGTCGATAAGTTCAAAACCCTACCGTGGCGCCATCGAAGATTCTTGATTAAAGGAAGCATTCCATTGCCCGGTTTAATAGAACTGACGGCGCGATCACGCCTGAAAAAAAGGTGGGTACTGGCCAGCAGCGTTTTATGGCTGACCACAGCGGGGCTTGCGCAAGCCTCGACGCTGACCCTCGAACAAGCCCTGCAATCGGCATTCGCCGGCAACCCGGATCTGGCGGCCGCGCAATGGGAAATCGGCATCGCCGAGGGTGACCGCAAACAGGCTGGCCTGATCCCCAACCCCGAAGTGTCATGGGAGGCCGAGGACACCCGCCGCGAATCCCGCACCACCACGGTGATGCTCAGCCAGCCGATCGAACTGGGTGGCAAACGCGGCGCGCGCATTGATGTCGCCAGCCGCGCGCAGGACGCCGCCGGCATCGAGCTTGAACGCAAGCGCAACACATTGCGCGCCGATGTGATTCAAGCGTTCAACAGCGCCCAGACTGCCCAGCAGCGCTTGCAGTTGTCCCGTCAGTCGCTGCGACTGGCCGAGCACGGGTTGCGTGTGGCGCAAGGGCGGATCGAGGCTGGCAAATCATCGCCCGTTGAAGGCACGCGCGCGCAAGTGCAGCTCTCCGAAGTGCGCCTGGAACTGAGCCGCGCCGAACGCGATCAGGCCAACGCCTATCAACAATTGGCGCAGGTCATGGGCGCACCGTTGCCCACTTCGGTCAACGTGCAAGCCGCCACGCAGAGCCTCGCCGCCGTACCGCCACCCACCCGACTGCTTGATCGTCTTAACGAAACCGCCGAGCTGCGTCTGGCCAAATTACAGATCGATCAGCGCGAAGCCTCATTGGGCCTGGAAAAGTCCCAGCGCATCCCCGACCTGACGGTGAGCATCGGCAGCCAATACAGCGAAACCGAGCGCGAGCGGGTCAACGTGGTCGGGCTGTCGATGCCGATTCCTCTGTTCAACCGCAATCAGGGCAACGTGCTCGCGGCCGCACGGCGCAGCGATCAGGCGCGGGACCTGCGCAATGCCACCGAGCTGCGTTTGCGCACGGAAATCCAGACTTCACTGGCGCAATGGCAGACCGCCAACGGTGAAGTCACCGCGTTCAACCAGACCATCCTGCCCGCCGCGCAAAGTGCGGTGGACAGCGCCACGCGCGGCTTTGAAATGGGCAAGTTCGGGTTCCTCGATGTGCTCGACGCCCAGCGCACGCTGATCAGTGCGCGCAGCCAATACATCCAGGCCGTCAGCGAAGCGACGGACGCCCGTGTGCGCATCGAACGGATCTTCGGCGACCTCGCCGTCAGCCCTTGAATTTAATCTTTTTGATCACTGCGCGATGGTTTGGCGCAGAGGAGTTTCCATGGATAAAAAACTGATTGTGGTCGCTGCGGCGACCTTGGCATTAGGCATCGGCATCGGCTCGATGTGGCCGGGCAATGCGTCCATCGACGCCCACGCCGATGAAGCAGCGGAACATGCCGATCACGCTGAAGAAGGCGCCGCCGCTGACGGCGACCACGCCGAAGAAGGGCATATCGAGTTGAGCGCCGAGCAGATCACCGCGGCGGGCATTCAACTGGCTCAGGCACAGGCGCAGAACATCAGCCTCGGCCTGCCGTTCCCGGGCGAAGTGCGCTTTGACGAAGACCGCACCGCCCACGTGGTGCCGCGCGTGCCGGGCGTGGTCGAGTCGGTAGCGGTCAACCTCGGGCAACCGGTGAAAAAGGGCCAGTTGCTGGCAGTGATCGCCAGTCAGCAGATCTCCGATCAGCGCAGCGAGCAAGCCGCCGCGCAACGTCGTTTGGCCTTGGCGCGCACGACCTACGAGCGCGAGAAAAAGCTGTGGCAAGACAAGATCTCCGCCGAGCAGGATTTCCTTCAGGCGCGCCAAGCGTTGGAAGAAGCCGAAATCGCCGTCAGCAACGCCCGGCAAAAAATCAGCGTACTCAGCGGCAGCGTGGTCGCTACCGGCGGCAATCGCTATGAACTGCGTGCACCGTTCGACGGCGTGGTGGTGGAAAAACATCTGACGCCGGGGGAGGTGGTCGATGAAACCACGGCGGCTTTCACGCTCTCGGACTTGTCGCGGGTGTGGGTGACGTTCGGCGTGTCACCCAAGGATTTGAACAAGGTGCAAGTGGGAAAAGCAGTCACCGTCAGCGCCCCGGAACTGAACGCCCAAGTCACCGGCAGCGTGGCTTATGTCGGCAGCCTGCTGGGCGAGCAGACTCGCACCGCAACCGTGCGCGTCACTCTGCAAAACCCGCAGGGTTCGTGGCGTCCGGGGCTGTTCGTCACGGCGCTGGTGGCCACCGACAGCCGTCAGGCGCAAGTCGCGGTGCCGGAAACCGCGATCCAGACCATCGAGGACAAACCCACGGTGTTCGTGCGCACCGGCGACGGCTTCAAGGCGCAAGCGGTGGAGTTGGGCAGTCGCGCGGCGGGGCAGGTGGAAATCACTCAAGGGCTGGAGGCGGGCGCGCAAGTCGCCAGCGCCGGCAGCTTCGTCCTCAAGTCGGAACTGGGCAAAGCCTCAGCCGAGCACAGTCATTAATTCTGGAAGGTCCCCATGTTCGAACGCCTGATCCAGTTTGCCATTGAGCAGCGCATCATCGTGCTGCTCGCCGTTCTGCTCATGGCCGGCCTCGGCATCGCCAGTTATCAAAAACTGCCGATCGACGCCGTGCCCGACATCACCAACGTCCAGGTGCAAATCAACACCGGCGCCGCCGGGTTCTCGCCGCTGGAAACCGAGCAGCGCATCACCTTCCCGATTGAAACCGCCATGGCCGGTTTGCCGGCACTGGAGCAGACCCGTTCGCTGTCGCGTTCGGGGCTGTCGCAGGTCACGGTGATCTTCAAGGACGGCACCGACCTGTTCTTCGCCCGCCAATTGGTCAACGAGCGCTTGCAGATCGCCAAGGAGCAATTGCCCGAAGGCGCGGAAGCGGTCATGGGGCCGATTTCCACCGGTCTCGGCGAGATTTTCCTGTGGACGGTCGAGGCGCAGGAAGGTGCGTTGAAGGAGGACGGCACGCCTTACACACCTACCGATCTGCGGGTGATTCAGGACTGGATCATCAAGCCGCAATTGCGCAACGTGCCGGGCGTGGCGGAGATCAACACCATCGGCGGCTTCGCCAAGGAATACCAGATTGCGCCGGACCCGAAACGCCTGGCCGCGTACAAGCTGACCCTCACCGATCTGGTCACGGCGCTGGAGCGTAACAACGCCAACGTCGGCGCCGGCTACATCGAGCGCAGCGGCGAACAGTTGCTGATCCGTGCGCCGGGGCAAGTGGCGAGCACCGAGGACATCGCCAACATCGTCATGGCCAATGTCGACGGCACGCCGATCCGCATCAAGAACGTCGCCACCGTGGAAATCGGTCGTGAACTGCGCAGCGGTGCGGCCACGGAAAACGGTCGCGAAGTGGTGCTCGGCACGGTGTTCATGCTGATCGGCGAGAACAGCCGCACCGTCTCGCAAGCCGTCGCCAGCAAGCTTGAACAGATCAACAAATCCTTGCCCCAAGGTGTGATTGCGGTGCCGGTTTACGACCGCACGCACCTGGTCGACAAAGCCATCGCCACGGTGAAAAAGAACCTCATCGAAGGCGCGATTCTGGTCATAGCGATTCTGTTCCTGTTCCTCGGCAACATCCGCGCCGCGCTGATTACCGCGATGGTGATTCCGCTGTCGATGCTGTTCACCTTCACCGGCATGTTCAGCAACAAGGTCAGCGCCAACCTGATGAGCCTCGGCGCGCTGGACTTCGGCATCATCGTCGACGGCGCGGTGGTGATCGTCGAAAACACCCTGCGTCGACTGGCTCACGCCCAGCAACATCACGGGCGCTTGTTGACCCGCGCCGAGCGTTTCAGAGAAGTGTTTGCGGCTGCCAAAGAGGCGCGGCGACCGCTGATTTTCGGCCAGTTGATCATCATGGTCGTGTACTTGCCGATCTTCGCCCTGAGCGGCGTCGAAGGGAAAATGTTCCACCCGATGGCGTTCACCGTGGTCATCGCGTTGCTCGGTGCCATGCTGTTGTCGGTGACTTTTGTCCCGGCGGCGATTGCGCTGTTCGTCACTGGCAAGGTCAAGGAAGAAGAGGGCGCAGTCATGCGCGGCGCGCGTAATCTTTATGCGCCGGCGCTGGCCTGGGTCATGTCCCATCGCGCTGTTGCCGTGGGCGCTGCGTTGGGCGTGATCGTGCTCAGTGGCGTGCTCACCAGCCGCATGGGCAGCGAGTTTGTTCCGAGCCTCAGCGAAGGTGATTTCGCCCTGCAAGCCTTGCGCGTACCAGGCACCAGCCTGACGCAATCGGTGGACATGCAGCAGCGCCTGGAAACGCTGATTCTGGCCAAAATGCCGGAAGTCGAGCGCGTGTTCGCCCGCACCGGCACTGCCGAAATCGCCTCCGACCCAATGCCGCCGAACATCTCCGACAGCTACGTGATGCTCAAGCCAAAAGAGCAGTGGCCAGACCCGGGCAAGTCCCGCGAAACCCTGATGGCCGAACTGCAAGCCGCCGCCGCGACTCTGCCGGGCAGCAACTATGAGCTGTCGCAGCCGATTCAACTGCGCTTCAACGAGCTGATCTCCGGCGTGCGCAGTGACGTGGCAGTGAAGGTGTTTGGTGATGACATGGACGTGCTCAACGCCACCGCCGCGAAAATTGCCGTCGCCATGCAGAAGGTCAACGGCGCGTCCGAGGTCAAGGTCGAGCAGACCACCGGGTTGCCGGTGCTGACCATCAACATTGATCGCGACAAGGCGGCGCGTTACGGGCTCAACGTCGGTGATGTGCAAGACACGATTGCCGTTGCGGTGGGCGGGCGTCAGGCCGGGACGTTGTATGAGGGCGACCGACGCTTCGACATGGTCGTGCGTTTGTCCGATGCCATGCGCAAGGACATCGAAGGCTTGTCGGCGCTGCTGATTCCGGTGCCTGCCGTGAACAGCTCGGCCAATCAGATCGGCTTCATCGCACTGCAAGACGTCGCCAGCCTTGATCTGGTGCTGGGGCCGAATCAGATCAGCCGCGAAAACGGCAAGCGCCTGGTGATCGTCAGCGCCAACGTGCGTGGGCGTGACATCGGTTCATTCGTTGAAGAGGCGGGCGAAGTGCTCGAACGTGATGTGCAGGTGCCGGCCGGTTACTGGACCAGTTGGGGCGGGCAGTTCGAGCAGCTGCAATCAGCGGCCAAGCGCTTGCAGATTGTGGTGCCGGTGGCGTTGCTGCTGGTGTTCGGGTTGTTGTTCATGATGTTCAACAATTTGAAGGACGGCTTGCTGGTGTTTACCGGGATTCCGTTCGCGCTGACCGGGGGCGTGATGGCGCTGTGGCTGCGGGATATTCCGCTGTCGATTTCGGCGGGTGTCGGGTTTATCGCGTTGTCCGGGGTGGCGGTGCTTAACGGCTTGGTGATGATTGCGTTCATCCGCAATCTGCGGGAGGAGGGGCGTTCGCTCACTGATGCGATCAATGTTGGAGCGCTGACTCGCCTGCGGCCGGTGTTGATGACGGCGCTGGTGGCGTCCCTCGGTTTCATTCCGATGGCGCTGGCGACCGGCACTGGCGCGGAAGTGCAGCGGCCATTGGCAACGGTGGTGATCGGCGGGATTCTGTCCTCGACCATCCTCACGCTGCTGATCTTGCCGGCGCTGTACCAGATTGCCCATCGCCGGGATGAGGACTTCACTCCAGCCAAACCGTGATCCCTTGTAGGAGTGAGCCTGCTCGCGATGGCGGTCTATCAGTCAAATGTGCATTGAC
>NZ_JACSZV010000056.1 GCF_014472415.1 Pseudomonas sp. N40(2020) | reverse complement strand
CTGCTCGCGATAGCGGTATGTCAATCAGTCGACTGACATACCGCTATCGCGAGCAGGCTCACTCCTACATTTGTCCCATATAAGAATTACTTTTTGTGTTGTTCTACGAATTGTCCGTAAGCATCTATGAATTTTTGCAGGAACGGCTTCACCGATTCACTCAATTTGCCCGCCTCATCGAACGCCGAACCCGCGCCACCCAGATACGCTTCAGGCTGCTGCATGCACGGCACATCGAGAAACACAAAGGACTGGCGCAGATGCTGGTTGGCGCCAAATCCGCCGATGGCGCCCGGCGATACGCTGATCACCGCACCCGGCTTGCCGCTCCAGACGCTCTTGCCGTAAGGCCGCGAACCAACATCGATGGCATTCTTCAAGGGTGCGGGCACCGAACGGTTGTATTCGGGCGTCACAAACAGCACCGCGTCGGATGAACCCACTTTTTGCCGGAAAGTGCTGTAGGCTGCCGGCGGAGAATCGCCGTCAATGTCTTCGTTATAGAGTGGCAGATCACCAATCTCGACAATCTCAAGCTTGAGGTTGGCCGGGGCCAGTTCCGCCAGCGCCAGAGCGACTTTGCGATTGATCGAAGCTTTACGCAGGCTGCCGACCACTACGGCGACGTTGTAGACATTGCTCATGGAAGACTCTCGATGTCCGTGGGAGGAGCCACAAGTTATAGATGATCCGGTGCCGGTTCCACCAGCAAACGAGGGAAATTCCCGCATGCTGATTATTTTTTTCCTGTAGGAAAACTTACAGGCCTTGATGAAGGTCTACCAAGCCGCAAATCAAGCGTTTTATCTCCAGAGGTTCTAAGCAGATGGCAGCAGTACTCGTCGGTCAGTTCCATGCAAGAGATGCGGAAGGCCGCGTTTATTCCGTGCATGAATTCCAGGAATCCAACCCGTCGGTAGACGGTCTCGCTGGCATGGAGCCTGCTACCACTTACAAACTGGCCATTGGCGATCGTGTCAACAAGGTCAGTGACAACGAGTTTTTGCTGGTTCAATCGGGCGTCACGATCGTTCGCGAGCCTGACACCTACGTCGGCAGCCTGCCGGAAACCACCGTCGCCTCATAACCCTGTGTTATGAGCAGAAGTCATATGCGCAGACTTGGGGTAGGATTCAGCCTGCCCCCACCTGCTGAACATGGACTTCACGCATGCGTTTACGTCATATCGAAGTGATTCAGGCGCTCTTGCAGACCGGTCACCTGGGCACCGCCGCCGAATGGCTGCAATTGCCGGTTACCGAAGTCGAAGAGCGCTTGCGCGAAGCCGAGAGTCAGTTGGGGTTCATGCTGTTCGCCAGCGTTCGCGGGCGTCTGCAATCGACGCCAGAAGCCCGGGCGTTGCAGGTTGAAATCGCGCACGTTTACGAAGCACTGGAGCCGGTGCAACGATTGGCCAGTAGCCTCAAGCAATACCTCGCCCCGCCCGTATGCATCATTGGCACTCCGCCACTCACCCAGCAGTTATTGCCGCAAAGCCTGGCCGCCCTGCGCCGGCGCTTGCCCGATGCACCTTGCAACCTGCTCAGCGCACCGACCCGCGACATCGTCCGCAGCCTGTTGCTGCGCGAGAGTGACCTGGGCCTGAGTCTGCATGATCCTGAGCACCCCGACATTGATTGCCAGCCGCTGGCACAGGGCAAACTGCAACTGCTGGCACCCCACGGCTGGCTGCAACCGAAGCAGAAATACATTTCCCTGCAGGATCTGGCCGGGCAAGCGATGGTCGGCCTCGAAGGTCAGGACCCGCTGAGCCCGGCGCTGGAAAACAAACTCCAGGCACTGCGCCCCGCCCCAAGCATCCAGACCCGGGTACAAACCCACCAGATGATGCGCAGCATGGTCGAGGCCGGTGAAGGGCTGGCCATTGTCGATCCGTTTACCGCGTTAGGCGCCCGCGCTGCCGGGCTGGATGTCTGCCCGCTGTCCCCCGCCGTGCCGATCAGCCTCTATGCCTTGACCTTCAAGCACGCAGAGCCGTCTTCGGCGATTCAGACGTTACTGGCCATCCTCACGGAACAAGCCGAGGCGATGCTGTCGAGCTGAGCGGGTTTTCCAGCGGGTTATCGAACAATCGATACCAGAACAGCGCCACTTCAGCGGTATTCGGATCAATGCCGCGATAACGCAGCTGGTCGACACCGCCGATCACGTAGCCACAACGCTCATATAAACGACAAGCCCCGAGGTTATTGTTCTGGGTTTCCAGCATGATGCCGGGCAACTTCTTCTTGCGGCTCCAGAACTGCGCCACATCGAGCAACGCCTTGGCGACGCCATGACGGCGGGCCGGTGCGTGCACCGCCAGTTCATCGATATGGGCAAAGCCGTTCCAGTTGGTGCTGATCACCAGATGGCCGACCGGTTCGTCATCGAGGTAGGCCATGAAAATCGCGCTGTCGGCGGCATTATGAAAACTGCTGAACTCCTCGGGATCAATGCCGTAGCACTTGCGGTACGGCACGATCGGCGTTACCAGCCACTGTTCAACGGGCTTGCCGATGACCGCGGCGCCATAGGCGGCGACTTCAAAACTGAAGTCGCTGCCCCAGATATAAGGCGCAAAGCCTTCATCGGCAACCCGCACCGACAGACCTGGATATTTCGGATTCATGACCGGTTGCATACTGGGATAAGTCCTCATTCCTTGACGCAATCGACGGTGTACTGCCGCCCATTGCCTTCGTCTTCATGTTGCAGTCCATGCACATCAGCGACAAAACCGGGGAAGCTGCTATCGAACGTGCGGGCAAATTTCAGGTAATCGATGATCGAGCGCGTCGATTCGGTAAAGCGCTCGCCGGGCATGATCAGGGGGATCCCTGGGGGATACGGCACCAGCATCACGGCAGCAATCCTTCCTTCCAGCCTATCAATCGGCACAGCCTCGACCTCCCCACGCACCAAATGATCGTAGGCGTGAGCCGGCTTCATGGCGATTTCCGGCAGCACCGTGTACATGCGTTTCAGATGTTTGGCCGTCGCGTTGCTGCGATAGCAGGCGTGCAGTTGATCGCATAAGTCTCGCAGGCCCATGCCGCGATAGCGCGCCGTGTCTTCTTGCGCGACACATGGCAGGCACGTCGCCAGACTGACGTTGGCGTCGTAACTGCGCTTGAACTCCAGCAACTCGGTGAGCAGCGTGCTCCATTTGCCTTTGGTGATGCCCATGGAGAACAGCACCAGAAATGAATACAGCCCGGTCTTCTCTACCACCAGCCCGCGCTCCCAAAGGAACTTGCTGACCACGGCTGCCGGTATGCCCTTCTCGCTCAACGCGCCACCGGCGTTCAGACCTGGCATCACCAGCGTGACCTTGATTGGGTCGAGCAATACGTAATCGTCGCTGACTTCACCGAACCCGTGCCATTCGGCATCCGGTTGCAGCAGCCAGTCTTCCGTTTGCACACGGTCAATGCCTTCGACGCCCGGTGGCTGCCAGATCGAAAACCACCAGTCATCAGCGGCAATGTGCTGCCGCAAATTGGCCAGCGCACGGCGGAAACTCAGGGCTTCATCAAAGGTTTCCTGCAACAGCGAGCGCCCGGCCGGGCCTTCCATCATGGCCGAGGCCACATCCAGCGAGGCGATGATGCTGTATTGCGGCGAAGTGGAGATGTGCATCATGAACGCTTCGTTGAACCGATCCCGGTCCAGTTGCCGCGCGCCGCCGTCCTGCACATGGATCATCGACGCCTGACTGAACGCGGCGAGCAGCTTATGGGTGGAATGGGTGGTAAACACCAGCGGGCTGTCTTCGCTGCGCGAGGTGGCCATGCCATAGCGCCCGGCGAAGAATTCATGAAACGCCGCATAGGCGTACCAGGCCTCGTCGAAATGCAGCACTTCGACGCTGTTGCCCAGATTCTGCTTGATCAGTTCGGCGTTGTAACAGAGGCCGTCGTAGGTCGAGTTGGTGACCACCGCCAGTTTGACTTTAGGTGCGCGGCCCTTGGTCAAAGGACTCGCGTCGATCTTGGCCTGGATCGATTCGCGGCTGAATTCGCTCAGCGGAATCGGACCGATGATCCCCAGTTCATTGCGCTCCGGGCACAGGTACAACGGAATCGCACCGGTCATGATGATCGCGTGCAGCACCGACTTGTGGCAGTTGCGATCCACCAGCACCAGATCATCGCGAGCGACCATGGAATGCCAGACGATCTTGTTGGCGGTCGAGGTGCCATTGATCACGAAAAAGGTGTGATCAGCACCAAAATTGCGCGCAGCCCGAGCCTCGGCTTCGGCGAGCGGGCCGGTGTGGTCGAGCAGCGAACCGAGTTCCGGCACCGACACCGACAAGTCCGAGCGCAGGGTGTTTTCCCCAAAGAACTGATGAAACGCCTGCCCCACCGGGCTTTTGTGATACGCCACGCCACCGCCGTGACCGGGGGTGTGCCAGGAATAGTTGGAATCGGCGGTGTGTTGCACCAGCGCCTTGAAAAACGGAGGCAGCAAACCGTCCAGATACTTTCGCGCCGCCCGCGCGACTTGCCGGGCCAGAAACGGCACGGTGTCTTCGAACAGGTAAAGGATCCCGCGCAATTGATTGAGTTCGGCCATGGCATCGGCCGGGGCGTTTTCCAGAGTGACCTGTTCGCCCAGGGCAAAGATCGGCAGATCAGGCGCACGCACCCGCGCCAGGCCGATCAGTTCGGCCATGTTCTGCAAAAGATGCGTGTTGGTGCTGGCATCCTCGGCGGCGATCAGCATGCACGCGAGGCCATGGTGGGTCGAAGCCACCAGACGCCCTTCGGTGTAGTCGGTGGCCGAAACGATACTGAAACCTTCCTGCTCCAACTCCCGGGCGATGCCACGGATACGGTCACCGGCGACGGTATCGGCCTTGATGTCGCGATGGACGATCAACACCGGAAACTTCAAATCTTTGTACATGGGGCTCAGTGTCCTGAGGCAGCAGCGGATTCAAATCCGCCAATGCACTCAGCGTAGAGGGTTGCAGTGAAAGTGGCGAGGGTGGCCACTTGTCAGTACTGCCAAAAGTAAAAGATCTTTTGCTCTTCAGGCCTGCGCATCGGCTTCTGTGATCTGCGTCCACAGCGCCGGACCGCCAGCGGATTTGGCGATGATTTCCAGACGCACCAAGTGAGCGGCCAGTTCATCCTCCGTCGCGCGAATGATCCGCGCTGGCTGGCGATCGGCCGGCAAGCGACGGATTTCCGTGGCGGAGTTATCCGCGCCTTCCCCAGTACCATTACCGTCGGAAGCGTTGCCGGCCAACGACAGGCTGGTCTGGCCCCCGGTCATGGTCAGGTAAACGTCGGCGAGAATCTCCGAGTCGAGCAAAGCGCCGTGCAGTTCACGGCCGGAGTTGTCGACGCCATAACGTTTGCACAACGCATCGAGGCTGTTGCGCTGCCCCGGGTGACGTTCCCGGGCCATCATCAGGGTATCGAGGATCGAGCAGTGCTGCGTGATGTCGGCGCGATCCTGCTGGCCCATCAAGGCGAATTCGTTGTTGATGAAGCCAACGTCGAACGCCGCGTTATGGATGATCAGCTGCGCGCCCTTGATGAACTCGAAGAACTCATCAGCGACTTCAGCAAAGCGCGGCTTGCCCACCAGGAATTCGTTGGTGATGCCGTGGACGCCGATGGCGCCTTCATCACTCTCGCGATCCGGTTGCAGGTAAACGTGAAAGTGCCGGCCCGTCAGGCGCCGACCGATCAGTTCGACACAGCCGATTTCGATAATCCGGTGACCATCGGTCACCGGCATGCCGGTGGTTTCGGTATCGAGTACAACGGATCTGGTGGCCATCAGTGCTCAGCTCTCAACGGGTCTATCGTGCAAAAACGCGGATGTTAACACGCTCGCGGCACACGTCGCGCACCGCCGGGTGATCGGCACTCATGCAGTTTTTAACAATCATTGGCAAAGTTCATAAAGTCTGCGGGGAATCGGCTTGATAGCGTTCGCGGCTGGTTTCCCACGGATTTGAATGCGTCATGAAGACTGCACAGGTTTTACTGCTTGGCGGCTGTTTGCTGGCGGCCGAAGCACATGCCACCAGTTTCGTCATCAGCACCGACATCACCCTGAGCCTGACGCTCAGCTCGAGTAAAGGGACGAGCGGATCGTTCAAGGACGACAAGGTTGTGCTGGCGGCCAAGGACGATGCGGCGGCGTTTGTGGCCAGTGCCGGAGAGATTCGCGGAGCGCGAATGGAGGCGGCGTTTTTGCGGATTCGCGAGGTGCTCAAGGATCTGGATTACACCGATCAGCAGTTGGCTGAAGCCATATTGATCCTGTGAATCGGCGTTATTGTCGTGATCCGCTGCCAAACCCGCTACGCGGCTCTGCGGGAGAAGCCCAGAGCGCGAGAGTCGCGCTCTAGTCTGCATGCAGATAGAAGAGTTGCCGGTATTACTTATCGGACTTGATGCTGGTCCAGACCCGCGTGCGTACGCGCTCAAGTTTTTGCGGCAATGGCTGAACCACATAGAGGGTTTTCAGCGCTTCAGGGGTCGGCGTCAGATTCGGGTTGCCGGTAATCTCTTTGTTGATCAGCGCCATTGAATCCTTGTTCGCATTCGGGTAACCGAGGAAATCACTGATCGGCGCAATCACCTTCGGATCGAGCAAGGTGTTGAGGAATTCGTGGGCTTCAGCGACGTTCTTCGCGCTCTTCGGAATCGCGAACGTGTCGAACCAGATCGGGGCGCCCTCCTTCGGCAAGCGCCAGTCGACCACCACGCCGTTGCCCGCCTCTTTGGCGCGGTTGCCGAACTGGTAGAAGCTGCCCGAGTAACCGATGGCCACGCAGATGTCGCCGTTGGCGATGTCGGTCATGTATTTGGCCGAGTTGAAATAGGTCACGTACGGACGAACCTTGAGCATCAACTCCTTGGCTTTTTCATAGTCGGCGGGGTTCTGGCTGTTCGGGTCGAGACCGAGATAATGCAGGGCCAGCGGCAGGATCTCCGTCGGCGAATCGAGCATCGCCACGCCGCAGGATTTGAGTTTTTCCATGTTCTCGGGTTTGAACACCAGATCCCAGCTGTCGACTGGAGCGTTCTCGCCCAGCGCAGCCTTGACCTTGGCCGGGTTGAAGCCGATCAGCACGGTACCGACCATGTACGGCACGCCGTACTGGTTACCCGGATCGTTCTTGCCCAGCAGCTTCAACAGTTCCGGATCCTGGTGGCTCCAGTTTGGTAGCTTGGACTTGTCGAGTTTCTGGAAA
The DNA here is from genome assembly GCF_014472415.1 of Pseudomonas sp. N40(2020). Classification (GTDB taxonomy): domain Bacteria; phylum Pseudomonadota; class Gammaproteobacteria; order Pseudomonadales; family Pseudomonadaceae; genus Aquipseudomonas. The sequence goes on along the minus strand of NZ_JACSZV010000056.1, from coordinate 28,008 downwards.
ACACCAGCCTTGATCTGCGTATCGAGAAACTGGTTGGACGGCACCACCAGATCGTAGCCAGAGTTACCGGTCAGCAATTTGGCTTCCAGGGATTCGTTGGTGTCGAAGGTGTCCCAGGTCACTTTGATGCCGTTTTTTGCGGCGAAATCCTTGGGCACGGACGGCAGGATGTAATCCGCCCAGTTGTACACCCGCAACTCGCGCTGCTCAGCCTGGACGGCGCTGGCCAGCAGCGTCAGCCCACACACGGTGGCACCCAGTATGCGTTTCATCGTGACCATGGTTGTTTCCCCAGAATGCGACGTGAGTTCGATGGTTTTTATGTTCTGTACACGGCAGCGGCTTTAAAGGTAGCCGAGGGCAAAAAAGGTCTGGCGTCTCGTTATGGCCCTGATTCTTGCTGACAGCGTAGACGGATCACAGAGGGCGATTGGCCAAAAGGGGATCGATGTGGCCAATTTGAATGTCCGCCAGAATACGGAAACAATAATGCCCGGCGATTGGCCGGGCATTGTTAGTACTGCAGACGCAGATCAGTCGGTGTAACCCAACCTCGCCGCCCTGCTCTGCTGAGTCTGTCCACGCGTCGCGAGGCAGTAATACAGCGGAACCGTCACCACCAGGCCGACCAGCCACGACAGGTCCGCACCCTCCACCAGATTGGCGTAAGGCCCGATGTACAGCGAAGTGTTGGCAAACGGCAACTGGACGAGGATGCCGATGAAATAGGCAATGATCGCGTGCAGGTTGAAGCGCCCGTAAATTCCACCGTCCGCACGGAAGATCGAGGTGATGTCGTAGCAGCCTCGCTTGATCAGGTAGAAGTCGATCAGATTGATCGTCGCCCACGGCACCAGTACCAGCAACAGCGCGAGAATCAGACCGATGAACTCGGAAATGAAATCCGCCGACGCGCCGAGTGCGACCACGCAGCAACCGGCCAATATCACACTCGACAGCACCACGCGTACCTTGATGCTCGGTGTCCATTGGCTGGCGAAGGTCTGGATAGACGTAATGATCGACAGCACCGCACCATACAGATTGAGCGCGTTGTGGCTGATGATATTGAGCAGGAACAGCACCATCAGAATCGGCCCCAGCCACCCGGTGGACTGCTTCACCGCGACCATCGCTTCAGTGCCTTCCGGCGTTGCCAGCACCGCCACCGCGCCGAAGCTGAACGACAGAATCGTGCCCAGCGTTGCGCCCAGATACGTAGCCCAAAACGGCTTGGCGATGCCGATGTCCGCCGGCAGATAACGCGAATAGTCGGACACGTACGGGGAAAAACTGATCTGCCAGATAATCCCCAGCGACACCGTCGCCAGCCAGCCGGACAGATTGAAACTACCGCGCGTTAAAAAGTCTGCCGGCAAGTCGTGGGCGAAAATGTAGAGAAAACCGGCGAGCAGCGCGCCACCCATCACCCAAGTGCCGATGCGGTTCAGCGTATGGATGAAGTTGTAGCCGATCACGCCGATCGCCGTGGCTGCCAACGCACCGATCAGAATGCTCAGCGGTGCTGGCACTGACGGTGCGATACCGACGATGGATTTACCCGCCAGCACAATGTTGGAAATGAAGAACCCGATGTAGATGATCGCCGCAAAGAACACGATCAACAGCGCGCCATAACGGCCGAACTGACCGCGACTCTGGACCATTTGCGGAATGCCCATGCGCGGGCCTTGCGCCGACGCCAGCGCAATCACCACGCCACCGACCATGTGCCCCAGCGCAATCGCCAACAGCCCCCAGAGCAGATCGAGATGGAACACCTGAACCACCATGGCGCCGGTGACGATGGGCAGTGGCGCAATGTTGGTGCTGAACCAAAGGGTGAAAAGGTCGCGGGCCTTCCCGTGGCGTTCCGCGAGTGGGACGTAGTCGACCGTGTGATTCTCGATCAACGGATCTTGCCGGGACATCTGGGACATATGCATGAACTCGAGTTTGTCTGTTCTTATCGTTGTATGAAGCCAAACCGGGAGGACTCTCTGGTCGCCCCTCAGATGCGAACCATATTATGGTATTCCAAACATTTCACAAGACTGATCCGCAGTTTGCGGCGCTATCTGATCCGCCATCCTCGCTGAAACAGCGGCTTCTAGAACAGCCGAAAGCCCCATAGATAGGCAGTTTCCGACGAACGCAGCACGTTTATCGGTTCAGCTTAAAAGCTCTTGCAAAGATTATTTTGTGGTATACCATCAGACCAATAAATACATAAAAACAGCGTCACACCACCCGAGGACTTTCCAATGATCGATGCCGCCATCTACAAACAAGTCATGGGCTCGTTCCCGTCCGGCGTAACCGTTATCACCACGCTGGATGATGACGGCCAGATTGTCGGCCTGACCGCCAGCGCCTTCAGTTCGTTGTCGATGGACCCGGCGCTGGTGCTGTTCTGCCCCAACTACAGCTCCGACTCCTACCCTGTGCTGATCAAGAACAAACGCTTTGCGATCCACTTTCTGTCCGGCGGCCAGCAAAACGAAGCCTACGCCTTCGCCCGTAAAGGCAAGGACAAGGCACAAGGCATCGAGTGGACGTTGAGCGAACTGGGCAACCCGATCCTGGCCAACGCGACGGCTATCATCGAGTGTGAGTTGTGGCGCGAATACGAAGGCGGCGACCACGCCATCATGGTCGGCGCGGTGAAGAATCTGATCGTCCCCGAGCAGCACACCGGGCCGCTGGTGTATTGCCACGGCAAGATGGGTGCCCTGCCCGCTTTCGCCTGATCCCTACGATTACCACTCCGTCAGGTCCGCACACGACCGGCCAATAACAAAAGATCCGAGGTAGCGTCATGAAATTTTCCCTGTTCATCCACATGGAACGCTGGGACGAAAGCGTCAGCCACCGCCAACTGTTCGAAGACCTGACCGAACTGACCCTGATGGCCGAGGCCGGTGGTTTCAGCACCGTGTGGATCGGCGAACACCACGCCATGGAATACACCATCTCGCCAAGCCCGATGCCGCTGCTCGCCTACCTCGCGGCCAAAACCACCACCATTCACCTTGGCGCCGGCACCATCATCGCGCCGTTCTGGCACCCGCTGCGGGTCGCCGGTGAATGCGCCTTGCTCGACGTGATCAGCAACGGCCGCATGGAAGTCGGTCTGGCACGCGGCGCTTATCAAGTTGAATTCGATCGCATGGCCGGCGGCATGCCAGCATCAAGCGGTGGCCAGGCCCTGCGGGAAATGGTCCCGGTAGTCCGCGCCCTGTGGCAAGGCGACTACGCCCACGACGGCGACATCTGGAAATTCCCCACCTCCACCAGCGTGCCGAAACCAATCCAGAAGCCCAATCCACCAATGTGGATCGCCGCCCGCGACCCGGACTCGCACAACTTCGCCGTGGCCAACGGTTGCAACGTCATGGTCACACCGCTGATGAAAGGCGACGAAGAAGTCCTCGACCTGAAGAACAAATTCCAGACCGCGTTGGACAACAACCCCGACGTGCCGCGCCCGCAATTGATGGTGCTGCGCCATACCCACGTTCACACCGATGATAATCCGGACGGCTGGAAAGTCGGCGCGAAAGCGATCTCACGCTTCTATCGCACCTTCGATGCATGGTTTGGCAACAAGGAGACGCCGGTCAATGGCTTCCTAGCCCCGAGCCCGGAAGAGAAGTTTGCCGGACGTCCGGAGTTTGAGCTGGAGAGTCTGCACAAGACGGCGATGATTGGTACGCCGGAAGAGATCATTCCGCGCATCAAGTACTACCAGGAACTGGGGGTGGATGAGTTCAGTTTCTGGTGTGATAACAGCCTGCCGCATGAAGAGAAGAAGAAGTCGCTGGAGTTGTTTATCAAGCATGTGGTGCCGGCGTTTCGCTGAAATAAACCTCTGTGCTCCACAACAAAAAAGGGCGAATTCAACTATGTGAATTCGCCCTTTTTTCATTTTTGTTTCAGCTCGAAACTAACCCTGAACCGACGCCCTGCGACTTTTGCGCAGCTGCTTCACCGTGAAGCGCAACTTGCGTATCCCGTGAGCAACGCGCGGAAACATCAACATCCAGCGAGGATGCAGTTTCACCCCACAATCACGACTATCTTGCCGCGTCATCGCCGTGATCTGTTTTGGTAGCGGCACACCATACTTGATGCACTTGGTAATCAGTGCATTGACGTTGCGCTCCATGAAGTTCAGGGCAACTTCCCGTCCCGCATTGAACGAAACGATGTGTTTCTTCAACGCTGCCAAGGTGTCGCGATACGCGGCATAACTACCCATCACGTACTCGACATCCTTATGGCTTTGCGTCAGCGAGCCGCTCCTGACCCGTTGAAAGTAATAGTCCGCCGCGGTGGCAAACGTGGCTTGGCTGTGCAGATAAATGTTCATGCTGAACACATGATCTTCGTGGGCCCGACCTTCCAGGCGCACCGCAAAACGCTCGCACACCGAGCGCTTGAAAATGTATTGCCACGTTGCCGCGTGATACTTGCCGGACAAAATCAGATCTTCCAGCAAGTCGCGGCCAGCATCGAACCAGCCATTACGGCTGGCGGCGGTATTACGTCGCAACAGTTGCTTCTTGCCGTCCACCTCGGTGTACGAACGCTTGGAGAAATAAAACAATTCAAGCGCCGGGTTGGCCTGAACCTGTTCGACCAGCGTACTGAACATTTCAGGGCTGACCACATCGTCCGGATCGCAGAAAAATACATACTCCCCAGTCGCCAACGCCAGGCCATTACGCCGAGCTGCACCAACACCCTGATTGACTTGGGTAACGACCTTGACTTCCGGCCGATCGCCGTAACCCGCTTCAAGCAAGGCGAGGGTTCCGTCAGTGGAGCCGTCGTTGATCAGAATGATTTCGTGCAGTGCTATAGGTTGATTGATCAGCGAATCCAGGGTTTCGGCAATGTAGGATTCAACGTTATACGTGGGGATGACGACGGATATTTTCGGAACGATCACGTTACTTCACACCTGAAACGACGGCACAAGCCGAGCGGAAAATTTGTATATAGAGGGATGCCGGACGCTCGAAGATACGGGTTCCGGAAAATCTGAATAAGCGATATCAATATGATGGCTCATGATAATGCGGCAGCCACTCAAGGTCAAAGCCGGGTGAGCATTGGAGAGTGCGCGCAAGCCACAAACCGTTAAATCGGCTGACGCTGCAAAACATGAAGGAAATTTCGCGATTTGCCGAAGGACGTTGGCGTTACTGAATTAGGCAACGGATGACGGCAACGCCGGAAGCGAGCGACACCATCCACGCTGGAAGCGCCAAGGAGAAAATGGGGAAAGACCTTGAGGAATGGCGCCAGCACCATCATCGCGCCGTTCTGGCACCCGCTGCGGGTGGATGAGTTCAGTTTCTGGTGTGATAACGGCTTGCCGCATGAGGAGAAGAAAAAGTCGTTGGAGTTGTTGATCAAGCATGTGGTGCCGGCGTTTCGGTGAGTGTTCTGCTGATTGAGCCTGGTAGATGAAAACGCCCCAACAGTGTTTGGGGCGTTTTATTTTTGGCTATCGGCAAGAGACTACAACATCGTCGGAAGCGGCTGCCTTGCATGGCTGGAACGTTGAGGCTTATAGTCCGCCCGTTGCCCAAATGGCAACTCGGGTTTGGCGACCTGACATAACGAGTGCGAGGGCTATCTGCTTGTTTGCAGGTGTCTGCGCGTCCGCAAAACTGCTGTGTAATGGCGGTTGTGCGCGGGAGACCTTCGGGTCTGCCGGTTACTCGTTTCCGGTTCGCCAACCTGCGTACAGCTGCCACCCATCGTTTGGCGACGTGGGATGTCAGCCTCACCCACTAAACGAGGCTTTACCCAGTGCAAAGATATATCCCCTTAACCGGAATCGACCAGATCCCGGCCTCCCTGCTCATCGACACACAAGCTCCACTAGACGTCCTGCACGCCATGGCCGACTACCGCATTCGTACCGTCACCCAAGTACTGGAGAACATCGCGTTCCGCGCTGAAATTGGCTGCGACACCGTGGTGCTGTCCGACTTTTCCAAGCTATTGGCGATTCCACTGCGCGATGGTTGTGACTTGATGGATGTGATCGGCAAACGCTTGCAGGCCCAAGCGTCTGAATGAAAGAAATCGGGCAGCCTTTGGGTTGCCCTTCCAAGTAAGGCTGAACGCCTCTGGCAGATAGTCTCCACCGATCATCTAGATCGCAACTTCAGGGTGGACGCCTGTGGCAGGCGATGCCTGAATAATTACCGTATTAGCAACCTACCTCATCTTTTTAACGAGGCTTCAAGCGCGTGAAAGTCATTTGGAACGGCGCTATAAAAGCAACAGCCTCAGAAGAAAACATTGCTTTCACTATGGCGGCCAGGCTTGGAATACTGGCGTAGCTGCATTGATTTGGGTGGGGGGTGAACGTCTTGAAATGTTGGAGATACCTAAGCTCTGCGTGATGAGGTGCATCATCAAGTGCAGAGATTAGAGTAGATTTGTGGGAATCCCTCAGGGTCTGTCCGATTTCTCATCTCTATTTCAATTACGGCAACAAACGCTCACAGCCCACTAATCTTAGTGATTGAATAGTTCAAAAATCCACCTCGCCAGAATTTCCGGCGACGTGGTTTCCTTCCGAAGCTGCTCGACACCGTGATCTCTCGCCACAAGGGCAAATTTGCCAGCGTCAGAGATCTCAATATAGGGCGCACCAAACTCCTCTATTTCGGTCCCTAAGGGAAACGCCTTATAGAGTTTCCCTTGCTCATTCGCATAATTAAAAAAACAATGGACTACTTGCTCAAGCGCCACGGACTCCACCTCGAGTTTCTTTTATGAGTTTGATTTACCCGCTCAGCGACAGGACTTTCAAAAGGGGACAGATTTATTTTTAACCTGCGAAGTCAGCGTAGATAAAAATAAATCAGTCCCCTTTTCCTCCTGACTCTGAACGAAGACTTCTTAAAAACGGACTTTCTCCTCCAGAAACTTCTATTTTAAACTCGGCATAGGCTTTTTCAAGATCACTATATTTCCGTAGACCACCCTCGGTAAAGCTATAAGCACCAGGGACATCCCCCCATTCAACAGGTGACACAATCTTCCCTGCACGTGCATCAGCAATCAGTTTTGACAGAGTATAAGACAATGACTCCACCTCTGCGTCATCAAGCAAATATTGAGAGACAACTTCTTCCAACGTTTTTGCGCTTCTCTCTAACAAAAATTGATCCATTTTCAGAACTCCAACTAATTTTTAATTGTTCGAACCAACTCTGGAGCTGTCCAAGACCCACGATTTGGTACGATATATTGCATAGCACCTCCAGGCCTCGTCATCAAATCTCAAAGTTCAGTTGTAGGGGCAACTTCACTGACAAAGAAATTTGATGAAACGACTGGAGAAATTTTATAAATATCGTAAATATTTGGCTCGCTCTTAATAGGCAAACCAAAATATTCAGCAAGGCTATACCCAGATTTTGAAGCCAGTTTTAGTTCTGTCTCTGTTGTAAAAAATGGCGAATATGCGGAAACCCCCTGCCCTTTAGGAACAATTTTAACCAGTGGTGAATCTGCAAGAAAAAAGGTGCAAAAAAAGGGGACAGATTTATTTTCAACCTTTTAAGTCAGCATTGGTAAAAATAAATCTGTCCACTTTTTCTCTAGATAGGATTTCGTTAATTTTGACCGGCCGTATCAGCCCGACGTCAAGACCCCGACCAAACGTGTATTCAACGTACTTTTCAGTCTCTGCGATGGGGGAACCGGAAAACGGGAAAGACCACGTTCTCGGAGCAATACTCAAACATTAAACGCACCCTCCATTCAAACTTGTGCTTTCGGCTTAAAATCATCAACAGTTTTATTCCGCTCACTCAATAGAAACATTACGACTTTGGAGTCGAACCCTATCAAAAACTGAATAGCATCATAAATTTTCCACCCATGCAGGTTTGGTTGATCAATGATGGAGGTCAAGTGTTCCTCTACCAGAGGTAGGTATTCTGAAAAGCCCCCGCTTTTCGCAAAGTCAAAAATACCTGTTATTTCAAAGGGCAACTTATTCGCTAACAAAATAATTTTTGCCAGAGGTGCATACACCTGTGCTCTAGCAGCGTCTATTTCTCCACGATCGGCCACATTGGCAAAATAACTGGTTATTGCCATGAGTATTTGGCGATAGGTGTCATCGTATCCATGCAATCGATGTGTATAAAACCCTTGAATATCTTCAGGCTTGCCCATAATAACTTCCAGAGCATCCAAGCCATCATGGATGCCCCAACTTGTCAGTAGTTTCGCAGCCTGAAAACGTTCCTCGATGTCACTGGTAGTACGGAGCAAGTCCAGAACGGCATCAACTCTTTTCTGAGGAATATCCTCTGGATCCAAGTCACCCGCGGCCACAGCATAATCTGCACCATCTGGAATACTATTCAAAAGATCATATGTTTCAGGGCTCATAAAAACCTACTTTTTTACCGTTTTAATATAGTCAGCAGGTACACACCCCTTGATCAGGCATTCTCCATCACGCGTGGCGTTCCCCAAGTCTCTTTCCGCGTTTATCAACGACTCCTTGTTTTTATTGGATGGGTTGTTTGTATATCGAGTGCGCGCCGCGTCAACTTTTGACTGTAGCTCCGCCGCCACCTGTTGACTCGTCAAAAACTTTGTATCTGGCAATGCACCGGAATCAATATCTTGCTGAAGTCGTTTGACATCAATCTCTATTTTGTTAGTGCCATAGTCTTTAGGGTTCGACGTTGCACTTGGGTCCGTAACTGAGATGTAAGGCGAGTTCTCAGCGCTACCACCACGCACGTGCGATTGAACGCTACCGGTGCCATCGATATTTGGCGGAACCAAATCGCCATTCTCGTTGATATGCGCTTTGGGTTTGCCGTTGCCATTTACCGTTGCACTGAAATCGTTGTCACTGCGTACTACGATATCACCTGGTTCCCTCGCGCTGCCAGTCCCGCTACCGGTGGATTTTGGCGAGTCCGCTGTTTCCGTGACCCCGTTCCTGGTCGCACTTTTGCTGCTACCCGGCTTACCGCCGCCCACGCTGTCTGCAAATACCTGGGCCATGTCGCCAGCAAAAGCGGCGCCCTCTCCGTCCCGTTGAACAACTATTTCGCTCGTGATCGTACCTAGAGCAGTTTCGTTGTTCTGGAAATTGGTATATCCAATAGCGGCGCCCGCATCGATGTTGCCGTCTCGTAACAGCTGCTCGGACAACGCACGAATCTTGGGCTGATCTTTCTGGAGCTGCGCCGATATCTCGTTGCAGGCACTGATATTCGTACGGCAAAGATCAGCCAGTTCTGCATTACGGTTTTCGTCGAGAGAAGCATATCGTTCGCGTACAGCGTTGAGACAGGTTTGGTCCTTGCATTTCGCCTGTTCTTCAAGCATCTCGACAATTTCATGGTGCAGCAGATAGTTGTAACTCGTCGCATCCCTCGCAATGTTCGCGCCGTCTTGCATGTTGCCATTACTCAACGCTGCAGTTGCAACGCCAACCAGTTGAGATGACATCGACAGTAGGTCAGGATCATTTTTCACCAGCACAGCCAATTCGCTGACTAACGCTTCATTCGCGCCTGCTGCCAGCGCTCCTGTTTTAAAGTCGCCACCGGCAGCCTCGTTGAGCAGCCCTCCCACCACAGCATGCAAGGCAATTTTTTGCAGGCTGCCATCTTTCCAGCCTTGACTCGCAGCAAAGTCCCCTACTGCGTTGAACGCAGCCGCATTCAGCGTGCTGATGACGGCTCCAGTTAAGGCGTCGCCGAAATCACCATGCCGTCCAAGCACGTTACCGACGGCGGTAGACGTAGTGTTCTGCAGCAACTGGTAGCCGGCGAATCGGCCAATCCCCTCCACACTACTGAGATCAGTAACTACGTTGCCGGCCTGATTGGTTGTCGTCTTCAGGACGTCTTTGAAATAGCCCGCAGTGAGACCAGCGGTCACACCGGAAATGACATAGCCTGTCAGTGCATCAGACGACGTTACGTCCTTGAAAACGGCTCCAAGGTTTCCACCGTTATTGATGAAACTGGTGGTGGCATTCGTAGCCGCACCGGTTGCTACAGCAGAAAGACCCGCTGCCCAAACAGGCCCAGCTCCGCTCAAAGCCGTTAACGCTGCCGGCCCAACCACTGCGGCCATCACAATTGCAATGACTATCTGCGACGCTGGCCCTAGTCCGGAATTGCTGTATTTGAACGACTCGTGAATCTCCTTCACTAGCCGCCAATCCACATCCCCGCGCGCCTCGGCGTCGTTCAACCATGCCAACTGTGGATCAGCTTTGACCATGCTGTCGATGGTCTGGCCGACGGATTGCTGGTTTACATCCTTGATGTCGATTTTCAGGCCATCAACGGCCTTGATCACGATCTTGCCATTGGCAATTATCTGGGTCTGGCGCAGGGTTTCGTCGGTGTTACCGCGACCTTTTGAAGAGACCCAAGCAGCGTTGTTATCGGTCTTGGTATGGCTTTCGTCATGAAGGTCTTTGACCCCTTCAAAAGTGATCCCCCCACCGCTGTCCAATGTGATGTTGTTGCCACTTTCAAGCTTGGCGACCTGATAAAGCTGATCGCCTCCGCTCTTGAGCGTCAGATCGCCGCCAGACTTGATCTCGGAGCCGACATACTTATTGTCGGTCACCTCGTCGTGCTGCATCTTCAGCTTGCCGAAGCCGCCCTTTTTCTTCATGTCGTACAGCGAGTAATCGGTGTCCTGTAAAGCCAGGATCTGCAGGTTGTCGCCGGCCACCAGATACGCTTCATCACCTGCCGTTACACGGCTGGAAATCAGACTCAGATCCTTCCCTGCATCAAGCCTGACGTCGCCGCCCGCCGTAATACCAGACATGACTTGGGAAACGTGGTCCTCCTGCCACGTTTCTTTCTTGTTTTTCGAGTTCGAATGTTCCTCATCGGCGGCCGAGGTAATCACCAGATTCTCGGTAGCCTTCATCGATACATCACGCTTGGCATCGATCTCACTGGCAATGACATTGATATCGCGCTTGGCGTCCGCCTTGAAATCACGCCCGGCATCAATATCGGCGCCCAGTTGCGTAACGCTGCTGACCGTTCCCCTCCAACCCAGCGAGGCACTGTCGTTAACCTGCACAGACGCCACATTGACGTCGCGACCGGCGTTTAACGCCATGTCCTGGCCGCTCTTCATCACGCCGCCGATGACGTTGATGTCCTTGGCTGCTTTGACGGTCAGGTCGTTGGCAGCCTCGATCCGGGCTGCGTTATCGGCGAAGTCCTGATGCCGGGTGACGGTGCCGTACTGGTCGTCCATCGAGGTGATGGTCCGCTCGTTGATCACATCGCCGGTGCGGGTGGTCAGGCTCACATCGCGTCCGGCGATGATGCCGCCAGCCTTGTTGACGATGTTGTTGGTCGCCAACAGATCCAGACGATTACCCGCCTCGATCGAACCGCTGTTGACCAGATCCTTGCCCGCCGTCGCCGACAGGTTATTGGTCGCTTTCAACGTGCCGACGTTATCGAGGTTTTCACCGGCAATCAGCGTCACATCGTTACCGGCAATCAGCGCACCGGTCGGGCCGAGACGGCCGTTGGCCTGGGCCAGATAAACCACCGGCACCAAGACTTTTTCGCCATTCACTTCATGCTCTTCGAGCCAGACGATGTCGTGGGTCAGCGCGGCGACTTGCTGCGCCGTGAGGCCGACGCCGACCGACAGGTTGAGTGCGTCCTTGCTGGCGATGGCATTGTTCATCAGGTACTTGAACATGCCCTCGTTGGAGGTTTGGCCGTCGAGGAAGGCCTGGCCGGTGCGGGCGGTGACGGCTTGCTGGATCAGGCGTTGTTCGTAGAGACCATCGCCGAGACGCTTGGCGCTCTGGTCAGGGTTAAAGCCGAGTTTTTCCAGCAGGTAATCCGAGCTCATGAATGACTTGAGGTCGGTGAGTACCGGGTTGGTTTCGATCAGGTATTTGTGCGGGTTGGACGGTGCCTGAGTGTCCGGCAGACCGGTGACGCGGGTGACCGGACGGTTGTCGATCAACTCTTTGGCGTCGTTGCCTCGATCTTTCATGCCCGGGCCGGCGGAACTCACCGGCACATTGACGTCGACCGCACTGGCGATAGCCTGAACCACGCTCGGGGTGCGGTGGAACGTGTCCACTGCGCGAGAGCTGTCGGAGACTTGCGCCGGGGCATCAATAAACAGATTGCGCGGGCCGCCAGTGGTGCCGGCGACTACGTGGTCCTGCGCAGTTACCGCTTCACTGCCGACGGTCCAGGTCGGAGCCGGCCCGGTGTTCCCTGACGATGCAGTGTTGCTGGTGCCCTGCCCGCTCAGCCGGAACAGACCGTTCTCGCCCGTCGGCAAAGAGAAGCCTGGCAGGCTCAGCGGATTGACTTGCTGTTGTGCAAGGTCCGGCGGCAGTTGGCTGTTGATGCGCACAACGACAGTGCCGCTGTTTCCGACCGCAGTATCAGCAACTTTGTTGGTACCACCGGTTGAGCTGTAGTCCTGATGGATAACGCTGTTTTCAATTTCCCGGGTGGCGGTAATCGAGACGTTGCCACCTGCCTGAATCACTGCGTTGCGCGAGTTCGTGGTGTCGGCAGTTCCCGTACTGTTAACCGGCTTCTCGACAGCAACGCCTTTTTCGAACGGTGCCAGTTCACTCGGTATTGCCATCAGATTATTGGGGTCATACATCGATGGCGTTGAGGTTTCAAAGCCAGCGGTATAACCAGACATGGCCCGGCCATATTTGCGACTACCGACGTTTTCGCCCGTCTCGGCGTCGACGATGACGATGCCATTGCCCACGGTTTTGGCGATCGCTTTACGGATCAGGCCTTCCGGCGCGATGACGTAATAAACAAATGGGAAATCAGGGTTGTTGCGCTGGTTGTACGGCAGGATCACGTTGGCCATGAATTGCGCCGTGGTGCCAGTGCCCATCTCGAAGTTGTACTGACGCGTGACTTCGACAGTCCCGCTCTTGGCACCGATATTCTTCAAACTGTCGGCAGTGATGGTGATGTTGCCACCCGCCGCTACCGTGCTTTTGCTGTTGAGGAACGTGCCACCTGTGAACGTAAAATCCTTGCCGACGTTGAACATCGCCGAGGCGCTGGTATCGGTGTCGAAGAATTGGTAAGTCTCGCGAGTGGCGAGGAAGTTGTTGAAGGTGCCGCCAACGCAGTCACCACAAGTTGCCGCGATGAACCCGGAAATGAGCTTGCGTTCAACCGATGCCGTCGGTCCTTCCGTACGGTTCTCGAACACATCGGCATTGATCGTGAACCCGCGCCCGCTCTCCATCGAGCCGGAAATGTTGTACACCCCCGCTGCCCGTGCTGCGCCGCCATACCCGCCTATCATCACATCGCCCAGACCGTAGAAATCACCGTGCTGGTTGGTCAACGTGCTGACGCCGAGCGTCATGTTGTTGCCGCTGAAAATAAGCCCACGGTCATTGAGCAGCGAAGGCGTGTTGACGATGAGGTTCTGCGCCGCGCCCAGGGTGCCGTAGTTGGTAACGCTGCCCGCATTGATCGTCAGGTCTTCGCTGGAGGTCATGCGTCCGGCGTTGGTGAGCTGCCCGCCGACATTGATGGTCGACGTTGCACCTACCGCGAAGCTGCCGCCCGCCGCGACGTTCATCTGCGCGACGGAAAGGTAAGCCCCACGCTGACTGGTCAAACGGCCGCTGCCGGCATAGGTGCCGCCGATTTGCATATCGAGGATGCCATCACTGGCAATCAAGCCATCATTGGTCCAGTTGCCGCCACGGATCTGCAGGGAATCGGAAGCCAGCAATTTGCCGCTGGCGGTCTGGCTGAATTGCCCGACGTTGACATTCAGGCGACCGGCCTGAATGACATTGGAGTTGCTCCAGCTGTCGGCATTGAGTTCCAGCAGCCCACCAGTGACGATGCTGCCGCCGGCGCCGATGACATTGGCGGTGGAGATGTCGAACTTGCCGCGGCCGACGTGGTTGAGTTGCCCGCCACCATTGAGGAAGCTGCCCACGGCCAAGGTCATGTCAGTATTGGCGGTTTCCAGCACGCCGTTGCGGTTGTCGAGCAAACCACCGATCTGGAACAGGGTCTTGCCGGTATTGCCCAGCGAACGCAGACGACCGTTCTGGTTGTTGACGCTGGCCGCTTTGACGGTCAGTTGAGTTTCGCTCTCGATAACGCCTGCGTTGTTGCTCAGCGCACCACTGAGACCGAAGTCGATGCGGTTGGCGGCAATTTGTCCGCTGGTGTTATCAAGACTTGCACCGATGACGCCCAACAGTCCTTTCGCATAAAGCACGCCATTGCCGTTATCCAGCGCCGCCGTGGTAATGCTGCTATCGCCTGCTTGCGCGGAGATCCGTCCGCCGTTGTTGCTCATGCCTGCCAATGCCGACAGCGTCAGGCTCTGTGCCTGAATGATGCCGCCCTGACGGTTGTTGTTCAGGTCGAAACCGTTGCGCAGAACGCCAACCGTACGTGCCTCCAATGCACCTTTGATGCTGGAGAGCGTGCCGCCACGGTTATCGATGTTGGCCGCTTTGATCGACACATCGCCGTTTTGCGCGATGACTTTGCCGCTCTGATTGTCGAAGTCACCACTGACCTCAAGCGTCAGCGCCTTCTCGCTCTGGATCGATCCCACGCCGTTGAGCAGGCTGGCTGCTTTGAGCTGAACATCGGCGTTCTTGCTGTAGATCAAGCCGTCAGTATTGTTTTTAACGGTGCCTGTCGCGGTGATTTGCAATTGGTCATTGGCGGCGAGAGTGCCCTTGTTGCTGTTGTCCAGCGAGCCGGTGCGCACGTCCAGGGTGTTCTGGCTGGCGACTTGGCCGTTTTGGTTGCGCAGATCGGTCACACCCTTGATCAGCATCGGACCGGCGCCGGCCAATTTGCCGGCGTTGTTGCTCAGGTCGCCGCTCAGGTCGAGGGTGATCGCGCCGTTAGCGGCAATCTGACCAGCGCTGTTGTCCAGGCGCGAAGCCGTGACATTGATCGCCTGTTGGGCGTTAACAGCGCCACCGGCATTGGTGAACGCGGTGCTGACGATATCCAGTGCCGCGCCACTGGCAATCAGGCCACCCTGATTGTTATTGAGCACGCCGTTCAGTGTCAGGGTCTGCCCCGCGCCACTGCTGAGATTGCCTTTGTTGCTGTTATCGAGGCTACCGGCCTTGATGCTCAGGCTGTTCTGGGCAACCACTGCGCCTGCGCCGCTGTTGAGCAGCGCGTCTTTGAGGTCAACCGACACATCGCCAAACTTGCTGGACAGCGTGCCGCTGTCGCGGTTGTCCAGGCTGTCACCGTTGACCGTGAGTCCTTGCCAGCCGGAGAGCAAGCCTTTCTGGTTAATCAGGCTGGTGCCGCGCAACAGCAGTTTTTCGCCGCTGATGATTTTCCCGGAGGTGTTGTTTACCGCTTGGGCGATGAGATCAAAACCGAGGTTGCTGGAGACTTCACCGCTCTGGTTGTTGAGGTCACGCAGACGGTTGAGAGTCAGTGGGCCTTTGGCGGTGAGCAGTCCGTTTTGGTTATTGAGGTCGCCATTGGCGAGATCGACGGTGACTGATTTGTCGCCCATCAGGCGACCACCGTTCTGGGTCAACGAGGTCAGCGTCAGGTTGATGTCACCGCTGGCGGAGACTTCGCCATCATTGCTTGAGTCCAGACCTTTTGCGGTCAGGGTCAGGTTGCCCTTGCTGATGATCAAACCACTGTCGCGGTTGTTGAGCTCGCCACTGTCGATGTGCAGCGCTTGCGCCGCGCTGATCAACCCGCTGTCATCGTTGCGCAGCAATCCATCCACGGTCAGTTCGAGGTCGCCTCGGCTGACCAGGCTGCCGCCGCTATTGTTCAGGCTGGCAGCGCGTGCATCAATCGACGCGGCGCCGATCAGGCCTTTGACGTTGTCCAGCGCGTTGGCAATGCGCAAGGTCAGGCCCTGATTGCTCAAAAGCTTGCCGTTGCTGTTATCCAGATTTTGCGCGGCCAAAGTGAACGCTTCACCGCTGGAAATGGTACCGCCCTGATTGTTGACGCCGTTGAGTTGCTTGAGCAGCAGCGCACCTGGCGCGTTGATCAGACCGTTCTGGTTGTTCAACTGGCCGTTGTTCAGGTCGAGGCTCAGGCGGGTGTTGCTGAACAGCTTGCCGCCCTGTTGATCGAGGCCCGAGACCGATGCGGTCAGCGCCCCCTGACTGCCGATACTACCGGCATCGTTGTTGGTCACTTGACCGGCAACGAGGTTGAGGGTGGCGGCGCTGCTGAGCGAACCACTGCTGTTATCGAAAGCACCGGTGGTGACGGTGACTGCACCTTTACCACTGAGCGTGCCTTGTTTGCGGTTATCGAGGCTGCGGCTGTTGAGTGAAAGCGCACCGTCAGTAACGATTTGGCCACCCTGGTTATCGACGCTGCCGTCGCTTTCGAGGGTCAGATCGGCGGCACTGGAAAGACTGCCCTTAATGTTGATCAGTTGGGCTGTCTTGACGCCCAATGTGCCCTCACTGCTGACTTTGCCTTGGGTGTTATCGAATGCACCGTCGAGGGTCAGTTGCGTGTTTTGCTGGCTGAGCAACTCGCCGCCGCTGTTGTTCAGCGATTGCCCTCGTACACTCAGTAGCGTGGCGGCGCTGATCAGGCCTTTGTTGCGGTTGATCAGTTCATCGACGGTCAGGGTCAACGCCTTGCCGCTGAAGATTTTGCCTGCATCGCTGTTGTCGAGTTTTTTACCCGTCACCATCAGATTGCTGTTGGTGCTGATTTCGCCGCCACGGTTGTCCAGATCATCGACCGTCAAGGTCAGGTCTTTGCTGGCACCGAGCAAGCCCGTTTGACGGTTATCGAGCACATCGGCGTGTACTTCGAGCGCGCCGGTGGCGACCAATTTACCTTTCTGGTTATTGACGTTTCTAGCGTTGACGATGGCATCGGACTTGCCAGCGATGCTGCCGCCACGGTTATCCAGCAAGTCGGCCGTGAGCGTCAGTTGATCGTCGGCGATGACTGTGCCGAGCTGGTTATCCAGCGTCTTGTCGGTCGTCAGCAGCAACTCGCCGCGACTGCTGATCAGGCCTTCGTGGTTGTCGAGGCTGTTGCTATGGCTGTCCAGCGATGCGCCGGATATGACGCCTTTGACGTTGTTCAACGCCTGCGCAATGCGCAACGTCAGACCCTGTTGGCTGATCAGTTTGCCGTTGCTGTTGTCCAGGTCATGCGCCGCGATCTCGAACGCTTGCTGGCTGGAAATTTCACCGCCCTGGTTGTTTAAGCCGTTGAGGTTTTTCAGCAGCAGCGTGCCGGGTGCGTTGATCAGACCCTTCTGGTTGTTCAACTGACCGTTGTTCAGATCAAGGGTCAGATCGGACTTGCTGAACAGTTCGCCGCCCTGCTGATCCAGCCCGGTGACCGACACGTCCAGCGCTTGCTGACTGGCGATCCGGCCAGTGGCGTTGTTGACCTGTGCGGCGTTGAGCTTCAACGACGCCTCGCTGGTCAGTTTCCCGCCCAGGCTGTTGTCGAAGTCGCCGGTATCAACCCGGCTGACGCCTTTGCCGAAAATCACACCTTTGTGGCTGTTATCCAGACTGGCGCTGTTGAGGGTCAACGTATTGTCGGTGCTGATCGAACCGGCGTGGTTGATCACTGCGCCACGGCTGGTGATCTTCAGAATGCCGGCGCTGCTCAGGCTGCCGGCGCTGTTGTCGATTCGTCCGACATTGGCTGTCAGCGTGCCTTCACTGCTGATATTGCCCTGAGCGTTGATCAGCGCATCGTCGAGGGTAATCACCAGACCGCTGAGGCTGTTGAAGCGACCACCGCTGTTGTCCAGAGTATTGCCGGTGAGGGTGGCTGTGCCTTTGGCGTTGATCAGGCCTTTGCTCTGGTTGATCAGCTTAGCCACGGTCAGACCGAGGTCAGTCCCGCCGAGAATTTTGCCGCCATCGCTGTTATCCAGGCGCTGGCCCTTGATGTTCAGCAGCAGGTTGCTGGAGATTTCACCGGTGCGGTTGTCGATATCGTCGACATTCAACGTCAGCGCTTTTGTACTGCCGATCAGCCCGCCATTGCGGTTGTCGAGGGTTTTACCGGTCAGGCTCAGATTGCCTTGGGAGACCAAAGCTCCGCCCTGTTGCTGCAGCAAACCGATGGTGGCGGTGAGGTCGTTCTGGCTGGAAATTCGGCCTTTGGCATTCTGCACTTCACTGGCGTTCAAGTTGACCGGGCCGGCGGCGCTGACCAATCCGCCGCTGTTATCCAGACGCGTGCCGGTGTAGGCAATACCCGCCTTGCCGCTGACCATGCCTTTGTCGCGGTTGTCCAGACGATCGACATTCAGCGTCAATTGCTGATCGGCCTGAATAACGCCGCCACGGTTATCCGCCGTATCGCCGCGCAGTGCCAAGGTGCTTTTGCCGATGACTTTACCGTCGCGGTTGTCGAGGCTGCCGGTTTGCGCATCGATGGCACCTTTGGCGGTGATTTCACCTTTGTTGCGGTTGTCGAGCAGACCACTGACGCGCAACGTCATGCCGCCATCGCTGACCAGCACACCGGCCTCGCGGTTATCGAGGCTGGCCGCTTTGAAATTGACCGATTGGCCGGAACCCAGCACACCGTCACGGTTATCCATGACGCCGCTGAGGTCGATAGCCAGCCCCAGATCGCCGAGGATCTGGCCACTTCGGTTATTCACTGTGCCGGCGATGACACGGGTGATGCCACTGCTGGAAATTTCACCGTTTTGGTTGTTCAGGGTTTGCGCGGTGTTGACCGTCAGGTTGCGGCTGGCGGTGAGGCTTTTGCCGTTGTTGTCGAAGTTCTGCGCGCTCAGGCTCAAGTCGCCTGTGGCATTGCGGCTGCCGTCGGCGTTAACGCCCGCTTCGATGGCGCCGGCGTTGGTCAACTGGCCACCGGCGCTGAGGTTGATACTGTCGCGGGCGGCGAGGGTTTGGCGGTTGGTCAGGTTGCCTTGGGTTTGCACGTTTAGCGCCGTGCCTACATAAACCGGACCCTGCGCATCGAGGCTGGCAGCCTTGACGTTGACCGCGCCGGTCGCCGAGGTATCGGCCAGACTCAACTGGCCGTTGGCATCGAGCTGAATATCGCCACCACTGGCAATCAGTTTGCCGTCGAGTTTCACCCCGACCCCGGCCTCAGTGCCGACCAGTTTGATCGCCCCGGCGTACATGCCGCCCAGCGCCGAGGAGTCGATCGCCAACTGCGGCTTGGCGCTGCCATCATCGGCACGGGCCGTGGCATTCAAGGTTTGCGCGTTGACGTCGTTGCGCCCGGCAACAATCGTCAGGTTCTGTGCCTGGAGTTGCGCGTTGATTTTGGCGCTGCGGGTGATGATTTCGAAACGGTCGACGTTGGTAGCGTTAAGCCCCGCGCCTTCGATGGCCACAGAGCCCTGATCGACCTGGAATCGATCCAGCCGACCGTTGTCGAGCACGGGTTTACCAGTGGTCAGCGTGACGCGCGGCGAGTTGATAAAGCCGCAACCGTTGCAGGTGATGCCGTACGGGTTGGCGACAATCACCCGCGCCGACTGCCCCGCTACCTCGGTGTAACCGCGCAACTGGCTCGGGTTACCACTGATGACTTCGTTGAGAATCGCCTGCGCCGAACCGCTGTTCTTCAGGTTCGGGTTGCCGACAATGTGGCCGCCCAGTTGCGTGGCCGTGGTCTGCCCGGAACCGTTGTTGAGGATGACGCCCTGCGCGCCGACGTTGTAATCATGGAACTGGTTGTGCGACAACCCGCTGCCATTGGGCGTGGCGATGTTGATGATCGGCACGCCGTTGCCGGCCCGATCCAGCGAGGTGTTCGGGTTGGCCACCACGATGCCATCCGCCTGCGCCCACATCGGTTGCCAGAACATGACGTTCGCCAGCAGGAACGCCAGACCGCGTTTTGGCATGCCCAGGAAGTGTTCGCGGTGTTTTACGGCAGCAGAAGGCTGACTGGCCAGGTAGGCCAGTTGACGGATGTCCATGTCAGAATCTCGGGGCAGGCAAAAATTAGATGAAGAAATCCAGGCGGAAATAGATCGGCGCTTCGCGCTCGGTCAGCGCCTCCGGTCGTTCCAGGGAATGGGCAAACGTCACGCTGGCGGCGACGTTCTGGCCACGGGCGAACAGCTCGAGCGAGTTGCTCGACATGCGCCCGTGCTGATCGCCGTTGTAGCGATCGCCACGAATCACGCCCTGGTCGTAACCGAGGCTGGTGCCATATTCGGCGAACACCGGCTGTAGCCATTCGAGGGTCACCGGACGCGCCCAGCGCAGGTCGTTGCGCCAGTAACCGCCGCTGTCGCCGGACAACGATTGGTCCTTGTAGCCACGGATCGACGACGACCCGCCAAGGCTGGTGCGCTGCGAGCTGAACAGCGCGTCTTCGCTGCGCTGGCCGGTCATCAGGCTGCTGAAGCTGAAGGACTCACCCCACACCTTGAACGGCTGCAAGTAGCTCAGGGTGGCGGTGTATTTGCGGTAACGCGCATTCGGCTCGCCGGGACCTGGATCGTGGCTGCCCTGCGCATCGAATGCGCCGATGCCTTCCTGCATGCCGGCGTCGAAGTTGACGAACGCACTGCCGACACGGCGGCCGTGGTTGAAGCCGAACTGCGCTTCGCTGATGCGGTTGCTGCTCAGCTTGAGTTTGCTGTCTTCGATATAGGCGTTGGTGCGCAGGTAAGACAGGCCGGCGTTGAGCGAGGTCTTGCTGACGGCGTCGCGGTGGATCACACGCTCAGCGCGGATCTGATGGTTTTCGCTATCGCCGGTCTGCTTGAAGTTGTAGCCGTTGGCAGCGATCTGCGAGCGGTATTCGCTCTGGCTGTAGGTGTAGCTGAAGTTCCACCAGCCCCATGGCAAGTTGTAATTGAGCATGGCGTTGTTGGAGGTGTGCTGGTGATCGGTCATCGCGTCGTGACCGCCACGCAGGCTCAACTGATCGGCCAGGCCCAACGGGCTGTCCCAATCGAACGTCGTGCCCCACTGTTGCTCGCCGGTGCTGCGCTGGCCGTCGTTGTTACGCGACAAGCCTGCACGCCAGGGCTTCTGCGGGGTGTTGTTGACCAGCACTTCGCTGCCGCCGACGTTCTGGCCCGGTGCCAACTCCATTTTTGCCTGATTGGACGGCAGGCGATTGAGTTGATCGACCATCTGCTCAATCTCGCGCAGGTTGACCAGTTCGCCCGACTTGCCGGGAAACGCCATGGCCAGTTCGCGCTCCGACAGCTTGCTGTTCTCGGCGCCTTTCATGCCTTCAAGCTTGCCCTCGACCACCAGCACCTTCAGATGTCCGCCGGACAGATCCTGTTGCGGCAGGTAGGCACGGCTGGTTACCAGACCTTTCTCGATGTAGTAATCGGTGATGACTTTGAGCAGCTCGTTGAGCTGCGGCACACCGAGGCATTCGCCGATGTAGGGTTTGAGCAGGCGAGCCTTGTCGCGCTCGGAAAGGCTGTCGGCGCCCTTGAGTTCGATGTCCTTGATCGGGAAGCAGCGGGTGTCGGTCGGCGCTGCCGGTTGTGCGGGTTTGACGTCCTTGCCGGGCAGGTCCTTGAGTTCTTCGAGACGCCGTTGCTGCTCTTCGAGCAGACGGTTCTGGCGTTCGCGGATCACATCGGTGTCGCCGGGGGTGGGTGCAGCGGCGGCGAATTGGAGCGGAGACAGGCACAGCAAAGCTACGCACAACCTCGCCACGAGGGCGGGTGGGTACATGTTCGATCCCTCGAGACGGAGAATGACATCAAAATAGTGGCGCGATATTAGATGGCCATCATTTTGACGTCAAATATAAGTTTTGTCCGTCTATCGGGGGGTTGCCCGTAGTCAAAGTCCGTAATCAACACCTAAACGGGTCGCGACGTCCTGCGGCGCCAGTACGCGACCGTCGGCCGATATCAATTCCAGCTTCCTGATCGGCTGACGATGCTTCGCATCAACCATGACCGAGCCCGGCTCACCCGGCGCGTACATGAACTCGCCGCCCCATTGCGATAGCGCGACTATTACGGTCTGCAACGCCTTGCCGCGTTCTGTCAGCACATATTCCTTGTAGGCTCCACCTTCGGCCGCCGGCACCGTTTGCAGGATCCCCTGCTCTACCAGCGCCTTGAGGCGGGCACTGAGCATGTTCTTGGCGATATCGAGGTTCTTCTGAAAATCACTGAACCGGCGAATCCCGTCCAGCGCATTGCGAATGATCAACAACGACCACCAGTCGCCGATCAGGTCCAGTGTCCGGGCGACCGGGCAGGCATTGCCCTGCAGGCTTTTGCGCTTCACGTCTAAGTACTCCATCGAATCGGTGATCAGCCTCGCGGTTCAGGGTTGCATCATACAACCCTGAACGGCAATCGAACCCAGCACCTGCATACAAGTGGTTCGTCATGATTGCGCGGATAGTGAACGCTGCCATTTCGGCATGTCTTTCAAAAGAACCCTGACCAAGGAGCTTCCATGAGCACGTTCACCACGCAAGACGGCACCGAGATCTATTACAAGGACTGGGGCAGCGGTAAGCCCGTGCTGTTCAGCCACGGCTGGCCGCTGGATGCCGACATGTGGGAATACCAGATGGAATACCTGAGCAGCCGCGGCTACCGCACCATCGCTTTCGACCGTCGCGGTTTCGGCCGTTCCGATCAGCCGTGGACCGGTTATGACTACGACACCTTTGCCGATGACATCGCGCAATTGATCAATCATCTGGACCTGCGTGAAGTGACACTGGTGGGCTTCTCCATGGGCGGCGGCGACGTCAGCCGTTACATCGCCCGCCACGGTAGCGAGCGCGTTGCAGGGCTGGTGTTGCTGGGCGCCGTGACGCCACTGTTCGGCCAGAAGCCGGACTTCCCGCAAGGCGTCGAGAAATCGGTGTTCGACGGCATCAAGTCTGGCCTGCTCAAGGATCGTGCGCAGTTCATCGCGGATTTCGCTGCGCCGTTCTACGGCACCAATCAGGGTCAGAAGGTCTCCGACGGCGTACTGACCCAGACGCTGAACGTCGCCCTGTTGGCCTCGCTCAAAGGCACCGTGGATTGCGTCACCGCGTTCTCGGAAACCGACTTCCGCCCGGACATGGGCAAGATCGATGTACCGACCTTGGTGATTCATGGTGACGGCGATCAGATCGTGCCGTTCGAAACCACTGGCAAGCAGGCGGCTGCGCAGATCAAGGGTGCCGAGTTGAAGGTCTACGCGGGCGCACCGCACGGTTTTGCGGTGACTCACGCGCAAGCGTTGAATGAAGATCTGTTGGCATTCCTTAACCGCTGACAGCAGGCACTGTTTTTTCGTCAATCAGGCCGGGCATGTCCCGGCCTTTTTCCGCCTACAGGCTGCAAACGTGGTCGACAGTGTTCCGGTGCCGGTCGGCATCGTCATCGGTGCCCTCGGTTCGGGGATCATCGGCTACCGCTTCATCCATGTGCTCAACCGCATCGGTACGTGGGTGCAGGGGATCGGCATCGTCGTCGGCTTCGGCTATATCTTCACGCACATTCAGACCGATGATTTCCTCACCCGTGGCAGCTTCAACCTCTCCGTTGGCGAGCAGTCATTGAGGTTGCTTTGATGAAAACGGAAGGCCCGCCGTGTGCGGGCCTTCTGCATTGGAGTGTGGTATTTGTTGGCGACCAATCACTACCGGACAGGGAAATCCAATGCTGCGAATACTGGGCAGAGCTTCGTCGATCAACGTGCGCAAAGTGCTCTGGGCCTGCGCTGAAATTGACATTGCATTCGAGCGTGAGGACTGGGGCACAGGCTTTCGGTCGACTGAATCAGCGGAGTTTCTCGCCTTGAATCCCTGCGCCATGGTGCCGGTGATTCAGGACGGTGATTTCACCCTGTGGGAATCGAACACGATCATTCGTTATCTGGCGGCTAATTTCCAAGGCTTGCACCTCTATCCAGCCGAACCACAAGTCCGGGCGCGGGTTGATCAGTGGATCGACTGGCAGGCTTCGGAACTGAACCGCTCGTGGTCGTATCCCTTCATGTCGTTGGTGCGCCACTCGCCGGACTATCAGGACAGCACCGCGCTGGCCGCCGGGATCGAGCAGTGGTCGAAGAACATGAAAATCCTCGACCGACAGCTGGAAAAAACCGGCGCCTACGTCAGCGGCGAGCAGTTTTCTCTCGCTGACATCCCCATCGGGCTGTCGGTCAATCGCTGGTTCGAAACCCCGCTCAAGCATCCGCACCTGTCGGCAGTTAATGCCTATTACGAGCGTCTGAGCCAACGGCCCGGCTTTCTGCTGCACGGACGCAACGGCACGCCGTGATCGACGCTATTTCGCCTTGAACGCCTCACGCCGCGCCTGCCGTTCGGCGGCGTAGGCTTCTTGCGGCTGGCTGATCAGGTCTTCACGCCGCAACGGCTCGCCACAGTGATCACACAGCGGACCGAGACCTGCGCTGTGATTGCAATGCTTGTGGGTCATGTTCACCGCCAGCCCTTCCTCCGGTGCCTTGCACCAGGTTTCGCCCCACTTTCGCAAAGCAATGACCACCGGGTAGAACGCCTCGCCTTTCGCGGTGAGGTGGTACTCGTAGCGTTTCGGCCGCTCGTTGTACAAGCGACGCTCGACCAGTCCGTCCGCCTCGAGGCTTTTCAGACGAGCGGCGACCATCTGCGGGGTGCCCCCGGTCTGCGCCTGGATCTCGTCATAACGATGGTTGCCCATGAACAACTCGCGCAAAACCAGCACCGTCCAGCGGTCGCCGACGATCGCCTCGGCCCGGTAAATCGGGCAAAGGGTCTGCGCAGGAGAGCTATCGTTTACAACCATCAGGGCTTGCCTCATTTACATTTACTATGATTATCATATCAACTCGATGTCGGGAGAAGTCCTGCGCAACGATCAATCCAATTGCCGGAGCAACAGCCATGTCGCATTCTTCCTATCCACTCGACCGCACCGCTTACCTGCTGGTCGATCCGTACAACGACTTTCTCTCGGACGGTGGCAAGATCTTCCCGCTGATCAAACCGATGGCCGAGCAGAACGGCTTGCTCGATAACCTGCGCAAACTCGACCGCGCGGTGCGCGAGCTAGACATTCCGGTGGTCATCGTACCCCATCATCGCTGGGAAAAAGGTGACTACGAAAACTGGGATCACCCCACACCGACCCAATGCAAGATCATGCACATGCACCATTTTGCCCGTGGCGAATGGGGCGGCGAATGGCACCCGGATTTCGCACCGAAGGATGGCGACATCGTCGTGCAGGAACACTGGGGCTCCAGTGGTTTCGCCAACACCGACCTGGATTTTCGGCTGAAGCAGAAAGGCATCACCCACGTGATCATCGTCGGCCTGCTGGCCAACACCTGCATCGAGGCCACCGCCCGCTATGCGTCGGAGTTGGGTTACCACGTGACCCTGGTGCGCGATGCCACCGCCGCTTTCAAAGCGGAGATGATGCACGCCGCCCACGAGCTCAACGGCCCGACCTTCGCCCACGTCATCGCCAGCACCGACGAACTGATCGCCAGCCTCAAGCCACAGGGTGAATCGAAATGAGTCTGGTGGGCGCTGCGTAGGTCGTTGCGGGCTGAGA
This sequence comes from Pseudomonas sp. N40(2020), assembly GCF_014472415.1. Lineage (GTDB taxonomy): Bacteria > Pseudomonadota > Gammaproteobacteria > Pseudomonadales > Pseudomonadaceae > Aquipseudomonas. The sequence continues at coordinate 2,421 of NZ_JACSZV010000056.1, read as the reverse complement.
GGCGCCAGTCACTCCCCTGCCCGCACCACCCCACGCTCCTCCAGCAAGCGCACAAACATGCTCAAACTGCGCGACACCGTCCCGCGCCGCCACACCAGCCAGGTGGTCAGATAACGAAAATCTGCCGTCAGCGGCCAGACACTGACCGTTGCGCTGCCGGGCATGCTCTGCAGCATTTTGCGCGGCATCAGGGCCAGGCCGGCGCCCGCGCTGACGCAGGCGAGCATGCCGTGGTAGGACTCCATTTCGAAGATCTTGCCAGGCACCGCAGCGTCGATGCTGAACCATTTTTCGAAGTGATGACGGTAAGAGCAGTTGGAGCGAAACGCATAAATGTTCTCACCGTTCACATCCGCCGCACGCTGCACTGCGGCGTGATGGAGCGGCGCAATGATGACCATCTCTTCTTCAAACGCAGGCACGCCTTCCAGCGCCGGATGCAGCACCGGGCCGTCAACGAACGCGGCCGCAAGACGCCCGGACAGTACGCCTTCGATCATCGTCCCGGACGGCCCGGTGGACAGGTCCAGATCGACTTTCGGATGCAGTTGGTTGTACGCCGCCAGCAGCTCAGGAATACGCACCGCCGCCGTGCTTTCCAGCGAACCCAAGGGAAACGCGCCTTGCGGTTCCTCCCCCGCCACGGTGGCTCGCGCCTCTTGAACCAGATCGAGAATGCGGCGAGCGTATTCGAGAAAACTCCAGCCAGCAGGCGACAGTCGCAAACGACTTTTCTCGCGAATAAACAGGTCGACACCCAGATCCTGCTCCAACTGCTTGATGCGCGTGGTCAGGTTCGACGGCACGCGATGGATCTGCGCCGCGGCGGCGCTGATGCTGCCGTGTTCGGCAACGGCTTTGAAGATTTCCAGCTGCACCAGATCCACAGTCATTCTCCAATCGTGAAAGAAACTATCTTTATTATTCAGTTTCCAGAAAACAAACACCACCCTACTCTAGGCACATCACATTCGACACGCAGGACGAAAGCCATGAGCCAGATTTCCAGCCAGACCCACGCCATCTCGATCAACCCTGCCACCGGCGAGCAGATCGGTCAGTACGCCTTTGAATCCGCCGAAGCCCTCGATGCCGCGCTGACCCGCGCCGCGTTCGGCTTCTCGAAATGGAAGCGCAAGCCGCTGCAGGATCGCTCCCGCGCGCTGACCGCCCTTGCCGGTGCTCTGCGTGAAGGCGCCGAAGCCATGGCGACCATGATCACCCTGGAAATGGGCAAGCCCATTGCCCAGGCTCGTGGCGAAATCGAAAAATGCGCCAAGCTCTGCGAGTGGTACGCCGAACACGGCCCGGCCATGCTTGACGCCGAGGCGACCCAGGTCGAAGGCGGCAAGGCGCGCATCGAATACCGTCCGCTCGGCTCGATTCTGGCGGTGATGCCGTGGAACTTCCCGATCTGGCAAGTGCTGCGCGGCGCAGTACCGACGCTCCTCGCCGGCAACACCTACGTGCTCAAGCATGCGCCGAACGTGATGGGCAGCGCCTATCTGCTGCGTGATGCCTTCAAGCGCGCCGGTTTCGCCGATGGCGTGTTTGAAGTGCTCAACGTCACCCCGGAAGGCGTTTCCACCGCCATTGCTGACCCGCGCATTGCCGCCGTCACCCTGACCGGTAGCGTGCGCGCCGGCATGGCGATCGGCGCCCAGGCCGGCGCCGCGTTGAAAAAATGCGTGCTGGAACTCGGCGGCTCCGATCCGTTTATCGTGCTCAACGACGCTGATATCGACGAAGCGGTGCAAGCCGCCGTGATCGGTCGCTACCAGAACTCCGGCCAGGTCTGCGCCGCAGCCAAGCGTTTGATTATCGAGGAAGGCGTGGTCGAAGAGTTCACCCGCAAGTTCGTCGAAGCCACGCGCAAGCTGAAAGTCGGCGATCCACTGTCCGCCGACACGTACATCGGCCCGATGGCGCGCTTCGATTTGCGTGACGAACTGGATCAACAAGTGCGCGACACCCTCGAAGAAGGCGCGACCCTGCTGCTGGGTGGCGGCAAGGCTGAAGGTGCGGGCAACTACTACGAACCGACCGTGCTGGCCGACGTCACCGATCGCATGACCTCGTTCAAACAGGAACTGTTCGGCCCGGTCGCCTCGATCATCACCGCCCGTGACTGCGCGCATGCCATCGCTTTGGCCAACGACAGCGAGTTCGGCCTGACCGCGACGATCTACACCGCCAATGTGCAACTGGCCCAGCAACTGACCAGCGAACTGGAAACCGGCGGCGTGTTCATCAACGGCTACTCCGCCAGTGACCCTCGCGTGACCTTCGGTGGCGTGAAGAAAAGCGGTTTCGGCCGTGAGCTGTCGCACTTCGGTGTGCGCGAATTCTGCAATGCGCAAACCGTGTGGCTGGATCGCAAATAATCCGGACACCTAAAACCCTGTAGGAGCTGCCGCAGGC
>NZ_JACSZV010000055.1 GCF_014472415.1 Pseudomonas sp. N40(2020) | reverse complement strand
GCGACATCAGTCATTACCTGATGCATCGGTACAACTGGATTAGACCGCACCAATTCAATAACGGACTGGCCCCAGCTCAGGCCGAGAAAAAACTTAACGTCGTGTCCGGGATTAGTTGACCACTACACTTCCGTCCACGACCCAAGGGAGAAAAGAGGTAAAAGATTGGGTTTATGCACAATTCGATGAGTTGAAGCCTCAGCGACCGTCGCGCCTGAAGGCTTAGATTTGTCGTTGATTCTTCTGGTCTCACACCGCCCCAGGGGAACTGTCGTGGGGCGGTGCTCGATTAGAGCTTTTCGCATGCTGAAGATACCTGGTGCTAAACCGATTGCTGAAAAACCACTTTTGAGCGGGCTTCATCGTGCTTGTCATTTGGCTTCCGCCGTTCTCGGCTAATCAACCTTCTTGCCTACGTCTCTTTGCGCTCAAACACCTCTAATCCTTCGCCAAACGCCCTGTTCAGCACTGCGCTCAACTCAGGCGAGCCACCTGGTTGCTCATCAGAACATCTCGCAGCCATGCCATGTCTGCCATTGAAACGTCAAAATAAAAGGTGAGGTATGAAATTGGATTTTTTTGAAAGTGGGCTGTGTTTTTACTGCGATTTAGCACAGCGAGAACTTCAGGAGCTTGCGGACTTCCACTTTCTGACTGAAAAGCTATGGCGCCGAGAGGATGAAATTCTTCAGGAAGAAATCGCAGGGATACTGAAGAAGTATCCGAAATCGAGCGAAGAAGATATCGTCGATTCTTACGCTTGGGATTTACATCTCAATCAATTCAAATATCCCGACATACATCGATCGACTCTCGTTATCTCCATCTATGTATTCGTTGAGGATCAGTTGAATGGTCTTTGCGAAACCCTAACTACTTCGATGGGAACACCTCTCAAGCTCACGGACTTGAGCGGGCAGGGCGTTGAACGAGCGTGCCTGTTCCTAAGGAAGGTTGCGGGGTTTGATCTTAGCGGGGTTTCAGGTTTGTCATTCGTGAAAGAGGTGAATCGCCTACGGAATAAAATGGTGCATGCAGGAGGAGTTTTATCTGCAGATAGCAACGACAGGCTCAATAGGTTTGTACAAGCTACAGAAGGTTTGTCGGGGGATCCAGGCCATCGCGTGCATATTCATCAAGATTTCATCACTCATCTAATTGCTGAGCTGGGGAAATTTTTTGATGAGCTGGATATTGAGGTTCAAAAGTTCATGGCGCGTTTAGAGCTGCGCAGCTGAAATGCATTTCGCTTGCTGAATAGCACCAATGCCAGTCCTAAACAGGACTGGCTCGCAGATCAGCGCTTGGTAGGTGGTGTCTGCCGATTTACGGCCGGCTCTTCGGATCTTCGCTGGTATTCCGTGGTAGGAGGCGGAGGGGGAGTTTTGTTTTCGTTATTTTGCACTCTTTTTTCGGTCATACAGTGAGCTCTCTGATGGTTGTTAGAATCGCGAGTAGCATGAAGCATCCAGCACCGAAGACCAGCTCCTGATAAGCCAGCTCCAAAGGCTTGGATTTGGCGTCGAGAACAGAAAAAACAGGACGCAGCTAAGAAAAAACGCGATGCTGAACTTAAGAAACAGCAGACCGAACATAAGCGTACAGAGCAGATTCGAGAGCGCCGTATGCGTGAGATTGGAGCAGGGCTGGCTAGGCATGAAGATTTGCACGTAGAAACGGCTTTGCAGATTCAGATGCTGAGGGCATTACCTGAACGGATCACCGTACTTTTTATGGCGTCAGATCCAGGAACCAACAAGCTTGCGCTCGATGAGGAGGCAAGATCGATTGGGGAAAAACTCAGGGCTTCAGAGTATCGGGATGCCGTTAATTTTCAGACGCGTTGGGCGGTCAGACCGATGGATATCCTGCAGGCTATAAATGAACTCCACCCGACGATTGTGCATTTCAGTGGCCATGGCACTTCGGCAGATGCATTGGTTCTTCAGGATGACCATGGTAGGCCAAAGCACGTTTCAAAGGAGGGGATAGTGAGTGCAATCGCGTTCGGCTCTGAGAGCGTTAAACTTGTATTTTTCAATACTTGTTTCTCTTTCAATCAGGCACGAAGCAGCGTTGAAAAGATAGATGCTGCAATCGGTATGAATCGTGAAATCGGCGATGAAGGTGCTCGCGTATTTTCCTCCCAGTTTTACTCCAGCATTGGCTTCGGTTACTCAATCCCGAAGGCATTTGAACAGGCCAAATCTGCGCTGATGATGGAGGATCTTTCTCAGTCCGATATTCCTGAGCTCCATCTGAAGGAGGGGCTTTCGGATGAAGACTTGACGCTTGTGCGTCCTTTAGCAAAATCAAAAAACCGCAATTCACGTGCATGAATGAGCCATGACATCGCTCGCGAAAGGCACAAGGGCTCACTGCCGCGAAAAAATTGGATTAAATGACCATTATTACGGTTATGCATGGGCAGAGCGTTAGTTGCTCAGATATGCCACCTAGATGGCTTCAATGAATTACCAAGGGTAATGTCATCACAAATTCGCTCCCCTTGCCTTCGCCTGCACTTGTACCAGTAACTGTGCCGCCGTGGGCTTCGATTAACTCGCGTACCACTGTCAGACCAATCCCCAGGCCTTCCCCATTGAACCCAACCGCGTGAACATCCTGTACAAATGGCTCAAAGATGAACGGCAGAGCTTTGGGAGTTATACCGATACCGGTATCGCAAATGCGAATCTCCAGATGCTCAGCTTCAATTTTCGCTGTAAGAGTAACCGTGCCATCCGCAGGCGTGTACTTGGCTGCGTTGCCCAGTAGATTGCCAAGGATTTGAGTGAGGCGTGACGGATCGCCGTTCACCATCAGCGCACACTCCGGCAGTTCCGATCTAAAATGTAGACTATGAGCGACCATAATCGGTATGGAGGCATCTATCGCCTCATGAATGATCTGAGTCATATCGAGAGAGTGGCAATCAAGGCGAAACTTGCCGGTGCTGGCGCGGGCAATATCGAGTAAGTCCTCGACCAACCGTGACATCTGCTTCACCTGCCCCTCAATCAACATCTGCATGCGCGGCAACTCTTCGCTAGGCACACGTACCAGTCTGCCAGCAATCATGCTAATAGGAGTTAGGGGGTTGCGAAGTTCGTGTGCAACCAGGTTGAGGAAGTTGCGTTGCTGCTCCAGCGCATGTTCCGCTGCAACCTGCAGGTCTTGTGCGCTGAGCGCGGCTATCACCAATTGTTCATTGGCTTCGCGCATCTCCAGGTACATTTGCTGCTCTGCTTGAACGAATTTCGGACTTTCAGCCTCCGACTGCGCCGACAGAATTGCCAGCACTAGCTGCTGGTTGGCTTCAATCAGTTGCTCGACCTGCTGGCTATCGACGAGCTGGGTATTGGCTTGGTTGAGTTCCTTATGCACCGCCGCGAGCACCGCCCGCGCCGCGACCGTTTTCTGGCCGAGAAGGAACAGCTCGCGTGCTGCGGTAGCTATGGCTTGCTCATTCTTGCCGTTACCCTCGCTCATGATATTTCGCTCATCCTTCGAATGTGTCCGTACGCTGTTGGGTCGGTCGTCCCCCTAACAAACCCTCCTTGTCCGGCAACATTTCGCCGATCTGCAAGCCGTCATCGTCTATCTGGTACAACCGCAGCTCATCGGAATGAGCGCTGGCTCGCACCTTGACCACGGCCATGATGCGCAACAAGCGGCTCTGCACTTCAATGTAGCGCTGGACGATGATGGCGTCGGTGAGAAATGCCGTGCCGTAGGGGCTGAAGCGCAGATCGGTGTAGCGGTCTTCCAGCTCGGAGGTCATCAGCACGCTGACGCCCACGCTGGTGAGGGCTGTAACCATGCGCGACAGAGACTCACGGAAGTCTTCGCGGAAGGTCGGCGCCAGCGCCAGTTCGAAGCCTGACAGTGAGTCAATCACCACGCGTGTGGCATTCAGCCGTTTGATCTCGCTTAACAGCAACTGGACGATTTCGTCGATGGACAAGTCCGGCGCGCGGCTGTCCACCAGTCCGATCTGTCCGCTCTGGATAAGACTCGCGAGGGTGGTGTTCTGGGAGTGATTGGGCCGTTGCTCGAACATTGCGATCACGCCGGTTTCGCCGTTGCGCGCACCTTCAGCGAGAAAGGTCGCAGCCAGAATGCTTTTGCCCGAACCTGATGGGCCTGCCACAAGTAGTGAGTAACCCCGGGGCAAGCCCCCGCCAAGCATCTCGTCGAGCTGTGGCACACCCATTTTCAGGCGCTGCATTGGAAGCGGCGGGGGGGCTTCAACCTGGTTGAGTTGGGCTGGCGCAAAAACCTTGATGCCCGATGTAGCGATGCGGAAGGTGTGCAGGCCTGGCAGCGTTGGCTGGCCGCGCATCTTCATGATTTCCAGCTTGCGCACCATCGAGTTGCGCTGAACGCTCTGTCGCAACCAGATCAGGCCATCGGCCACGGTGAAAATCGGGTTGGTGTCGGTTTCGGTGAAGTATTCGCCAATCAGGAAGGTCGTCGCCTGCCAGGTGGTCATCAACATGCCCAGTTGCTGAACGAATTGCGGCAAGTTGTTGTTGGGGTTGTCCTGCGCTTGGCTCGCGAGCACGACTGAACGAAACGAGTCGACGAACACCAGCGCCGGAGAGTACGCCTCTACGTCAGCGACGATGCGGCGTAACACTTCATCCAAATCCCCCGCCAGGGTGTCACTGGCCAGGTTGATGTAACGGATCGACTGATTGATGGCTTCGTCGTCGAAAAAGTCGAATTGCTGTTGGTAACGCAGCATCTTCAACGGAGGTTCGCCGAGCACGGTGAAGAACAATGCCGGACGCTCGGGCGTCGCCAAGGCGAACATCATTTGATGCGCCAGGGTGGTTTTGCCACAGCCAGGCGGGCCGGCGATAAGGTTGAACGAAAACTCCGGCAATCCCCCGCCCAGCACCTCGTCCAATCCTGGCACCCCGGTGGCCAGGCGGTTGATAGTCACTTTGGTGTTCATGGCGAATTTTCCTGCGCAGATGTGTCGCTCAAAGAAGGTTTCCACACGTCACGAAGCAAGCGTGCGGTGAGCGAGGGCCCGATCAGCGTAGTCAGCAGTTCGTAGAAGGTGATCAGTAGCACTTCACCAAAAAACAAGGCGTCTGCTTCGCTTTCTGTAACGAGTTCAGAATTAAGAGCGTTCAGATCCTGCGCTGTTTGCGCACGATCAGATATGTGGGCCAGGCGCGGATGGCGGGAGGCGCAGAGATGAAGGCTGCGTCGATAAAGCGCTACGACCCCCTGCTGACCAATGATGGGGGTAAGCGCAGCGTCCATTGCCTGCAAAATTGAAACAATCGCTTGAGCGATGCTTGCAGCATCAGCATTAGGGCCAACCTGGTGCGCCAGAGAAGCTACGATCTGGCGGCTCTCTTCGTTTAGCGCGGACATGGCTAGCTGATTTCTAAAGGGCAGAGCTTGATGGTACACCCTATAACGAATGCCAGAGGCTCAATTGGCTATTGATCAGTAGCTACTATCATTTTCAATGATTTATCAGCCATACAGGGTTGTTCCTCGATCCATCAGGTTTACAAGGACAAATTGCTATCGCGGTACAACTACACAAGGAACTGCGATTACCTTGGCATCCGTTCCAGCTTCGCCTGTCATGTACATCACACCAACCTGGCGACTACGAATGACAACGCCAAGCGATACCGGGTAGGCATCATCAGCACGAAGGCGGTTAAAGGAGGAATGCCATCTCCTAATTTGATCCTGTAGCATCAGCGCCAATGGCATCAAGAGCACCTGCATGCGAGCGATCTTAAGGCCACTTTGGCGAGGCAGGATGTTTCATCTGTGATCCCGGTACGGGCCGATCATTCGCCTAATCAGGCCAGGTGGGGCTTCTACACCGATTTAACCGATACGACCTCAACATACTTGTACTTCTTCCTGGCAGCCTTCACAGCCTCCTGCTCAGCAAGCAACGAGCTCAACGTATCAGCCTCGTGAGTCAACTCAGTGATTATTCCCTCAAATTCGTTTCCAACTCGGAGCGTGGGTGAAGAAATCGCGTACCGTGCTCATACTCTGAGCATACCTTATGCTTACAAGATTCCTCGCAGTCCACCCTATAAATCGGGATATGATCGCGCTCTACGACTCAGATCCCACATGACTTATGGCCATCGATTTACAAGCGCTCTACCCCAAACTGATCCACCTAATGCTGGATACTGTTTTTGTGGTTGATGAAAGCGATCACATTGTTTTTGTGAGTGATGCCTGTAAGGCCCTGTTGGGCTACCGCACTGATGAACTGATTGGCACCAATATCACCAGTTATATGCATCCTGAAGACTTGGATGCGACGCGGGCTTCGATTACCCGGGTCATGAATGGTCAACCTCATTTCGATTTCCGGAACCGTTACATCCGTAAGGATGGGGCAGTCGTCTACATTCTGTGGGCTGCATTTTGGTCGGAGGAGGTTGGTGCTAGGATTGGGGTCGCAAGAAACGTTACAGCTTTAGCTAAAGCCGAAGAGGAATTACGCTTCCTTGCTCATCATGATCCTCTGACGAAATTAACGAATCGGTCGCTCTTTAGTGATCGACTGATATCTGCACTGCAGACTGCGCAGCGCGACGGTAATGAGCTAGCTTTACTATTTTTGGATATAAATGACTTCAAGAGTATCAATGATGTCCATGGTCACGCAGCGGGAGATCGTGTTCTGTGCATTGTTGCCCAACGTCTAAAAAGCTGTGTGCTTGAGACAGACACCGTGGCTCGCATTGGCGGCGATGAATTCACGGTGCTGCTGACAGAAGTCCAGTCGAGGGACACGATTTCCAAAAAACTAGAGCAGATTCACAAAGTCATGGCTGAGCCACTGGGCACTGAGTTCGGCACACTCAAGATGCCATTGTGTAGTATTGGCGTTGCATATTATCCCGAGCACGGAAAGGATGCCGATACACTACTTACTCACTCTGATAGTGAAATGTACCGTATGAAGAGGTATTGCAACTAGAGAGTTAAGAGTGGGGCGATAAGCTGCACTAATAAGGTTGTAAGAAGTAATGTAAGTTTGTTTTAGAAATTTCATGCAGCGTTTTATAGTAACTCAATAGAGATTAATGTGAATGACAGGCTCTTTTGCGCCTATGGTATTCACCTATCTATTAAGAGGACTAATACTTCCAAAAAACCGGTGTGATGAGTACCAGCACGGTGAGTATCTCCAACCGTCCCAGCAGCATACCGATGGTGAGCAACCATTTTGCTGCGTCAGGCAATGATGAGAAGTTACCAGCAGGCCCGATGATTGTGCCTAAGCCTGGCCCCACGTTGCACACTGCAGTGGCGGCTCCGCTCAACGCTGTTGTCCAATCTAGTCCGATCAGGGCGAGTCCTAGGGCGATCACTGCAATGGTGATGGTGAAGAAGAATGAGAAGGTCAAAAGCGAACGCAAGATCTCTTCATCAATCGGATGACCGTTGTACTTCTTCTGAATCACTGCACGAGGATGGATCAACTGCTTCAGGCTACTCACTAATAGAGCTCCAGCAACTTGGAAACGGAAAATTTTAAGGCCTCCAGCTGTTGAGCCTGAACACCCACCGACGAAGGTCAGATAGAAAAAAAGCAAGACCGCGAAGCTGCCCCACAAGGTGTAATCGCCTAGAGCAACTCCTGTGGTTGTGACGACCGAGGTCACATTGACGGCCACGATACGAAACGCATCCCACCATCCGTGGTCGCTGTGAAAACACAGCCATGTCCCCACCGCTAGCCAAGTAGCAATCAGGAAACCAATAAACCCGCGTACCTGGTGATCCTTGAGCAGCGCACGCCGATTGCCGCGCAATGTAGCGACATAGAGGGTAAACGGTAGGCTGCCCAGAATCATGATGATCACCGCTATCCAGTGAATCGCTGGCTGCGTCCAATGCCCAAGCGAGGCGTCCGAAGTAGAGAATCCGCCAGTAGAGATCAGCGACATGGCGTGGTTGACCGCTTCAAACGGCGTCATTCCCGCTATCCAGAGTGCCAGAGCCCCGATGCCAGTAAGTCCCAGATAGAGAAAGAGGATGTACTTGGCTGCCACATGGGAGCGCGGCGTCACTTTCTCCGACCAGTCTGAGGACTCTGTCTGGAAAAGACGCATGCCACCTACTCGCAACAGTGGAAGGATCGCCACAGCCATGCCGATGAAGCCGATGCCACCCAGCCAGTGCAGCATCGAGCGCCAGATCAACAACCCAGGAGAGGCTGTATCCAATCCGCTCAGTACAGTTGAGCCGGTGGTTGTGATGCCAGACATCGTTTCAAAGAACGCGTCGGTGTAGCTGATGTCGCTGATGAACACCATTGGCAACGCTGCGAAGGTGCACACCACCACCCAACTACCGGTAGTCAGCAGGTACATATCCCTCGGACGAAGCTGGCCAGTATCTGGGCGCCCTCGCATGATTAGCAGGAGGCCACAGATGAAGGTAATCAAACTCGACCAGAGAAAGGCTGACAGATCGTCGCTGCGCTCATAGACCACCAGCGTGATCATGGGAATTACCATGCTAACAGCCAGCGTGATCAGGAAAATGCCTAAGATGAAGCCGATAAGCCGCATTGCTGCGAGGGACATAAAAGTAGCCTGCCAAATTAGCGCCGCGCAGTATCGGATGCTCAACCTCCAAGCCCCGTAAATTTTGCGTAAAATTTCTACGGGCAATCAGTCAATTAAGGTTCGCCTGTTATGTGGCAGAAGCTAGCTCGCCTTCATTCGCTCACAAATCCTCCTCGAATCATACTGATCGAAATTTGACCGGCAAATAAAAAACCCGACACTTGGCCGGGTTTTTACCTGCGCTTCTCAACTACGCAGTTCCCAACTGAGAGGGATGGAAAACTGACAAAAGAAGCGCAGGTGGCTGATATTGCCAAAAGGAATTTCTCAAAGCAATCCGCCCAAAGCGAGGTAGTAGGTCGTCCGAGTAAGCGGCGGCCTTGGATCGGGACAAACAACTTTCTTAGCTAGCCATGATCTAGAGCCCAATGGCTCTAGAACGAAAATGGCGTTAGCATTCCGCCTCACCTCGGCTTAAACAGCCTGTTTTTCAGATCAGGGTCGCATTGTGGAAAAGCTAAAACGCCTCGAAAGTGGAATCGAAGGGCTCGACGCTCTGCTCAAGGGCGGGCTGGTAGCAGGCTCTTCATACATAATCCAAGGGCGCCCAGGGTCTGGAAAAACGATTCTCGCCAACCAGCTCGGTTTCCATCATGCAGAAAATGGTGGCCGGGTTTTAGTCGCAACGCTGCTGGCCGAATCACACGACCGTCTTTTTCAGTTCCTCTCTACTCTGAGCTTTTTCGACTCTTCCAAGGTCGGCGCCGAAATTCAGTTTGTCAGCGCGTTCGACACCCTGGAAAACGAAGGACTGGACGAGGTGGTGAAACTGCTCCGGCGCGAGATAAGCCGTCAGAAAGCCACCGTGATGGTTGTGGACGGTTTGCTCAATGCGCGCTCAAAAGCTGATTCACACATCGACACCAAGAAATTCATCTCTGAGCTGCAAGGGCACGCTGCTTTTGCTGGTTGCACGGTGCTGTTTCTAACCAGTTCTCGCCTTGACGATGGCAGTCCTGAGCACACGATGGTTGATGGCGTGATTGAGATGGGCGAAGAGTTGTATGGCACTCGTTCGGTGCGTCGAATTCAGCTGCGTAAAACTCGCGGCAGCGGAGCAATGACCGGTCTTCACGAGTGTGAAATTACCGACAATGGCTTGGTTGTTTATCCACGACTCGAAAGTCTCTACAGCCATCCGTCCTCTCCCGACAGCGCCGATATGACGCGTATCGCCAGTGGCATTGAATCACTGGACGACATCTTAGGCGGAGGCCTGCACAGTTCCAGCGTGTCTCTGGTAATAGGCCCCTCCGGGATCGGTAAAACAACACTTGGCCTCAAATTTCTATCTGAGTCGACTGTGGAAGCTCCGGGCCTACATTTTGGTTTCTACGAAAGCCCACAACGGTTGCGACTCAAAGGCCAATCACTGGGTATTGATATCAAAGGTATGGAGGACAGCGGCGCCCTGATTATTGCCTGGCAGCCTACTACTGAAGGCCTGCTGGATGGACTAGGCGCACGACTGCTAAGTATCGTTGAAGAAAAGGGTATCAAGCGCCTGTTCATCGATAGCCTCAGCGGTATGACACGAGTCACGACGAATCCGGCGCGGATTACTGACTTCTTCAGTGCGCTGATGAACGAGCTGCGATCCAGGGGCGTTACGGTGTTTGCCTCTTGGGAAATGCGCGATCTTTTTGGCTCCGAGGTCAGCGCACCAAACTCCGACCTGTCGAGTATCGTCGACAACTTGATGCTGATGCGATTCTCTGAGAATCACTCTGAACTAAGCAGAACACTTTCCATTCTTAAAGTACGAGACAGCTCTTACGACCCTTCGCGATTTGAGGTCGTGATCCGTGATCATGATGTTTTCCTGAAAAAGGCTTCAAGACATGAACCTTCAGTTCCCACTGAGTCATCGCCCGGTTCAAGATCTTAAACCTTTGTGCGGGTTGAATTAACATGACCACCATTTTGGTCGTCGACGACGAGTATTTGATCGCTGACATTCTCAGCTTCGCGCTGGAGGATGAGGGGTTCATGGTGGTAACGGCCAGCAATGGTCGAAAAGGGCTCGAAGTACTGGATAGAGAACGTCCTGCCTTGATCATTACCGACTTTATGATGCCGGTGATGGACGGCCTAGAGTTCGCCACAGCCGTTCGAGCTCTCCCTTCCGCTAATCAATTGCCGATCATCCTGATGAGCGGTGCTCAGGCACACATCGGTATGCAGAGATCGGATCTGTTTGATGCGGTGTTGGCAAAGCCATTCGACATCGACTTGATCATTGCCGAAGTTAAAAAGCTTTTGGCTTCTGATTAGTGGGTGTTCGACCTGCATACCCAGATCATCCTCAGCCCCCCCCTCAACTAAGCGTCAGTTGTTCGGCTGGCAGAGCTTGTAGGCAAGGTGCTTAGCACGGGCGTAATAGATCGCCATTCGCTCCGATTCGACCAATATGTAAAGCGCAACCGCGTCTACTATGATTTGGATAGCTTTCGATAAACCCAGCACGCCATCACCTCGTAATCTGTCCAGCGGCTTTGATTAGGAGCTGAAGCAGTAAAACACGACTGTGTGTAAGTTCGCGATGTAATTTATGGTGTAACCTTCTGGTATCACACACATCGAGAACTTTTTATGTCGAAACTCGCAGAATTCCGCCAACTCGAAAAACACCTCGCCGAACAGCTCCAAACGCTCGAAGCCCTCAAGGGTGATGCTGGCCTTAAGAAAGAAATCGAATTCGAAACGAAGCTGCGCGATTTGCTCGCAAAATACGGCTACAGCCTTAAGGACGTGATCAACCTGCTGGATCCGCAAGCAGGCCGTCGCGCTCCAGCCGTCGAGTCCAAAACCAGTAGTCGCAAGCCTCGACAGTTGAAGGTTTATAAAAATCCGCATACTGGGGAAGTCGTCGAAACTAAAGGCGGCAATCATAAAACGCTGAAAGATTGGAAAACAAAGCACGGCGCCGCGACCGTCGAGTCCTGGCTGACCAAGTAATTTCGGGATGTAAGAACATAGGGCCCTTCAGGGCCCTTTTTTTGTTTTGTAGTCAAATCAGTAACTGCTCTCCCGTGACTTGTTTTTGATCAATCCAAAGCACCTTATAAGTTATCCGGCATCAGGTGAGATCCAACCTCGGATAACGCCTGGCAGAGGGAAGCCAACTGTCCAACAAGGCTTCGACTTCAGCACTGCTTATGAGACCCATTGGATATCGCTGTAAAAGGGTAGCCTGGTATTCAGCTGTTCTGATCACTGGAGAATTACGGCTACAAAACGCACTAATGATCCTCCTTCGTGAACTGAGGTTGGCAGCTATGCGCCGAGTCTTTAGCCAGCACGCACTATTCATAAAGCCCCCTTTGAGCATCTTGGCGAAAGAAACCTAAGTGACGAATGTGACAGTTAGAAGGCAGGGCGATGACGAAGGATCAACGGTTACTGGCTGGCATTCTGGACGACCGTTTTTGACCGCCTTAGGCTCTGAAGCGATGGGTAGGCCTACGCTGAGGTATTTCGAGTTTTTACCGTGACGAACATCTTGATGCGGTCATGGATTTCCTGGAGGGCATGGCGAAAAGGCTCAGGCTTTTCACTGGTAGCCGGATCCTCGAAGTTCCAAGTCATTATCTCTTCTGATGATGGCATCCGGGATGCCTCCTCGGATGATTTGTCACACAAGGTGACAACGTAGTGAAAATCCTGCCCCTGAAATTCGTCGATTGACTTGCTTCGTAGCCCAGTTGAATCGACGCCAATATGCCCGAGCGTTTCGAGCGTGCGCTGATCGGTTTCACCAACGGTCAGCCCTGCGCTGAATGCCTCAAAGTGGCCGGAGTCAGTGTGTCTTAACAAAGCCTCAGCTAACAGTGAGCGAACGTCGTTTTTCGCACACACGAACAGCACTCGGTACTTCTCTGACATGGTTATCTCCCAGTTAGAGCAGATGGTTAAGCCTTGGCCAGATCCTCAGTGATTACAGCAGCATTTAGAAGGCTCACGGAGTTTCTCGACGAACAGCATTGAGCCTCTGTATTAGCCTTCTAAACGCGACTTCGCTCCAGAGGGGATGCACGGCATACCAGCGGCGCTTTCGTAATGCAAACCGGCGCGGGGCGTCTGCTAAGCTCAATTTTGTATTGATGAGGTGGCGTCATGTCAGTTCAAAACCAGCTGTCAGCTATTTTGGAAGCCCTCCACGAAAACCAGCTCGCGCTGGCGGATGCTGTCGAGTCGATAGGGATGTGGATTGATCAGCGAGGTGGAACGGAAGCTTCCAGCACCATCTTGGGGGCGGTGTCGACACTCGATATCAATTCGGAACGCATCAGAGCACAGATCAATGCGCTGAAGGAGCTAGACTCCAATTCTCTCTGAAGGGAGCGCCACCCATTCCGCCCTGATGCCACCCAGCGAAAGGACTCCAAGGATGTTGATCAAAATCGAAGAGGCAGACACGGATACCGGATGGTTTGTTGTGCTCGACACCTGCCGTGTCAGGTTCTCTACCTATATCGAGGCGGAGGCATTTGTCATTCGGCTGACAGATCGGATAAATGCACCGCACTCCCTGCCAGAGCACATCTATCTCGCTGACGAGGCACTGTCATGAAGATGACTCAAAAGAGTCAGCATAATGTCGGCATACATCGTGCTCATCGCGGGCTCTTTACTTAGCTGCCAACTTAGGCAGCTTTTTTTTGCTCAGCGATTTTGGAAGTTGCTTTGCTGCTTCCGACAACCGGGCCTCAGCCTCTTCAAGGGCGGCTGCAGCGCAGGCCGTCCATACAGCCTGTAATGGAAGTAGATCCTTTTCAATCAACGCCTGCTGGCACCACTGGTAGTGGTCGTGCCAATCACCTAGAGCTGATTGCAAGCTTTTCAATATCTTGTTCTCGCTATTCGACAGCGGGGACAGCGCCGGAAACGCGTCCGTCAGGTAGCGAGTGCGTTTTACCAACACCCTCAATTCGTGCCGGTCAAACTCCTTATTTTCTATCGCGACATGGAGCCGGTCGACCTGCTTTTTGATCGTTTTTTCAATACTCGGCTGGATACCCGACCATCCTCCTTTGAGCTCAACTGCACGGAAACCTTGAGGCCACGCATCGAGTGCCGCCATTAGCCGTTTCAGCGGCAAGCCATTGAGGACGGCCTCATAGAAGTTGTTCAGCTTGAGACGTCTGGGTTGTGCCAGCTGGGGTAGTTTTCTATTTTCTAGTTCTTGGATGAGGACTTCCAGATCGCGCGCCGGCGTAGTCTGCTGACCAACCTCCGCAGCAGCCTCGCTCAGCACCTGCATCTCCTCTACTGAGCGGAAAGGTCTCAGCAGGCTTCTAATTCGTCGTACGGCTATCCTTAGATCGTGTAACGCCTCACCATCCGTGCGCGCCTCAAGACGTGCATGTGCGTTGTACAGTCTCACTTGTAGACTCAGTATTTCAGCCACAAATTTGTCGGCGAACGACATGCAGTGAGCCTCCCCTGTGATCACACCTCGAAAAGACTAGCAGCAATTGGTGCCGTCTCCATTTCGCGCAACGAACGACATTGATCCCTATCAGTCGCCACACGCCTTGCTCACTGTAGCCTACAATTTTATTTCAGTTTCAAGTCAGCGCACTGAGCGCAGCGCGCTCTTTCAATCCCACCCAATTAACCTCACTAAGGATAGTGGACGATGCAGATATCCCTAGACGCAGTTCGTGAACAGATGCGTGATGCAGAGGCCATATTGCAGCAGCTTGATCTAACGCTAGAGGCGATTCGCTTTGACCCGTCCATTCCCGCCAGTGTCGCGGCGGCTGCCAAGCAAACATCGGCGGTAATCGACTCGCACTTAGCTGGATTTAGGGGCAACCCGGTGCTTGCTCCGCTGGCAGATCAATTAAAGATCCAATACCTGGAAAACATCGAGCACAAGGTTGTGGCGTCCAAGAGCGCTCAGCTTAAGGCGGCCAATCCGCTTGCAAGAGCTTGGAATATTCTTCGGGGAAGCAGCAGAGCGTAATAGTGAACTAGGCCCTTGCCATGATTGACCAGTAGACGGCAACGCGAAGTGCGATATTGCAAAGGCCTGCGTCGAGAAGCCAATGCTTTGTTAAGCTCAAGTGCGCCGTAGCCAGAGGTGCTTGAGTATCAATATCAAAAAAACCGCCATAAAGGATCGATAGCTCCCCTGATTGATAGTCAGGGAGCGGGTTAAAAAACTGAGTGGGCAGCCCAATGTAAAATGAGGAGCTATTCTTGATTTGATACTACACTGTATTGCAGCGTACCGAAGGGAGGCGCTTGAGATGCGAGACAGTGGAACAGGGCCTCAAGGTTAAATTGGCAAACACCCGTCCGTTCTCAAAAAATTTTCGGTTGCTGATATGTCAGCATTGAATACTGAAAAGAGAGGGCGCTCATTACAGTGCGGTTAGGTGGATAAAGCCAGCCCAGGATGTGCTCAAATCAACATTTTACTTCGCGAGTGAGCAGGGAAATGAATCTTACATTCGAAGAAGCATCGATACAGGCATTGTTGGCCGCACCTGACCGACTGGACGATCTAGACTTTGGTGTTATTGGCTTTAATGGCAGCTCAGAAGTGGTAGTGTACAATGCTTATGAAGCCTCAAGTGCGGCCTTAAGGCAGGCGCGTGTTTTAGGTAAGAACTTATTTCTGGAAATTGCTCCCTGCTTAAATAATGCTATGGTCGCTCAAAGATTTGACAATGAATCTGAGTTGGATGTGATCATTTCTTATGTCCTCGCACTTAGAATGCGACCAATACCCGTTAGGTTAAGATTGCTGAAAGAAAGTGATTCGAACACCCGCTTCCTGCTGGTTGATCGGGCGATTTCAAAATGATTAATGATGAGCACGATAATGATTCAATTGAATCTGAGTATGAAGCGCTACTGTCATTTATGTATCTATCGCCCGTAGGGTTGGTAAGAACCGATCCAAGCGGCAAGATTGATATGCTTAATCCGATGGCAACTCAATTGTTGATGCCGCTAGTTAAGTCTCTAGGGCTTGAAAACTTGTTTGAGACGCTTTCTTCTGTGGCGCCTGAATTACGTAACCTCGTAACGAGCTTTAGAGAGTCGTGCGGATCAATATGTGTAAACCATAGAGTTCACGTGTCGTCAGCAGCTGACGGAGGTATTGTCCTCGCATGTACAATCGTAAAGGTCAACGAAGATGTCCTGATAACAGTTTTGACTGATATCTCTTGCCAAGTCGCAACAGAAAGGAGATTGAGGCAGACGGACTCTTGGTTAGACGCCATCTATACGATTGTTAACGACTTCGCAGTTCTCGGTTTGACTAAGCAGGGGGTAATCAATAGCTGGAGTGCTTCGGCAGAGCGTTTAACAGGTTACACAGAATCCGAGGCTATTGGTGAGAAGCTGGGTCGCTTCTGTAATTTGTCCGCCTTGGAAGTTGATATTTTGGATGAGCAACTCACATTCGCCCGTGAAGAAGGTTGGCACTCACGAGACTATCTTTGCCAACACAAATCAGGACACAATTTTTTTGCTCAAACAATGATCGCCGTTCTGCGTGACGAAGATGACGAGTTTTCTGGCTATACCGTTGTATTTCGCGATATAACAGAGCGAAAGGTGTCGAGTGATAATCTGGCTAATTTACTCACTAAAGACCATCTCACAGGCGCAGTTAATCGTGCTCACTTTTTCAACTTGGCAGAGAAAGAGTTTGCTAGGGCAAATCGATATCAACATTCAATATCTATAGTCATGCTAGACGCCGATCACTTCAAGCATGTTAATGATAGCTGGGGGCATCCAGTTGGCGATGAAGTTCTTAAGTCTATAGTGAAAATTGCTGAGGGAGTTCTTCGTCCAGGAGATACTATAGCTAGGTTTGGGGGCGAAGAGTTTGTCGTTATGTTGCCTAAGATCAATAGTATCGAGGCGTCAGTTATTGCGGAGCGACTTAGGAGCAGCATTGAGGCATCTAGTGTGGATGCTGGTGGTGAGAAAATAAAAATCACCGTCAGTATTGGCTATGCTTCAATGAATGAGTCGAGATCCAGTCTCAAGCAGTTGTTAGTCTCCGCAGATGGTGCGCTCTATTATGCAAAATCCAAGGGTAGAAACT
This sequence comes from Pseudomonas sp. N40(2020), assembly GCF_014472415.1. Classification (GTDB taxonomy): domain Bacteria; phylum Pseudomonadota; class Gammaproteobacteria; order Pseudomonadales; family Pseudomonadaceae; genus Aquipseudomonas. The sequence goes on along the minus strand of NZ_JACSZV010000055.1, from coordinate 20,433 downwards.
GCGTAGTTGATGTTGATGATTTATAATTAAAGGCGTCCGAAGGGGGCGTGCGAAATAGGCAAGAAAATTATCTATATATTGATTTTTTCTAGAGAGTGTTTTAATTATTGACCATCCGAGATGGTCGATATTATTTGTGTGATAGATTCGTCTATATATGCTCAGCGATATGCAAGAACTGTACTGGGTCGGTGCTAAAAGACTGCCGGATTTTTAGAGCTCTAATACGATTGCTATGCGACCTTCAGTCCTCGCAACAAGGCAGTGTCTCTTCGTCACTAAACACCGCAAGATGTCAGTCGTCAATCACAACCGGCTTGAGCTCATCATAGATGTCGCGCCATGACTGGTTGCGAGCTTTTTGAATTATGGTGTGCCGAGCATATTTCCTTCAGTACCCCGATACACCTTGTGATGCGCAATGGAAAGTTGCTTTCGACTTGTTAAGTGTCCGAGCCATAGGTTAGTCATAGCCAAGCTATGGTGTAATGCTATGTTTCAATAACGAATGGTGGATTACCATCCGCCGCTAGGAAGCTAGATAGATTGGCTGTTGCAAGCGCAAACCATAGAGTGACTAAGAAATTTAAGCCTCATATTCTTAGGTATTTCGTCGTAGTTCATTCAGTTGAGTCTTCAAGTGCTCGACTTCGGCTTCTAATTGGCGCAGACGCTCGCCAGCCTCAACCTGGACACTTACGTCCTTCTGAATGCCGATGTAATAGGTGAGTTGATCCGCATCGTTGAATACAGGGGTAATCGACAGCTCATTCCAGAACGCAGTACCGTCTTTGCGATAGTTTCGAATGATTTGCCGACAAGGCTGAAAGTTCTTTATTGCCTCGCGGATAGCGTCAAGGCCGGCTTGGTCTCGGTCATCCCCCTGCAGGAAGCGGCAGTCCTGATATAGGGTGTCATCAACACTATATCCCGTCATGCGCTGGAAGGCGGGATTAGCGTATATCAGGATGTTCTCATCGCCTTCCTGCTCTGCCACAACGATGCCATCGTTGGATGTCTCGATCATCAGTTTCAGCAGTTCTGCATTGATCATTTTCAGAGCTCCAGTGAATACCACATCATTCTAGGACAACTTGTGCAATAACTCCCGCAGGTGGTTGTTGAAGCGTAAGCGGATGGCGAACACGTCTTTACTTCGCCCTCAAATCGATCCGCTTCCAACTGCTATATGAGGCACCGTCTCGCTAATTGGTGTGAGTAGGTCGTGGGAGCGATGCGATCATTTGATCAAAGGCCACCACCGAATATCTTCCATCAAGGCTTTTCAAGGTAGGCATTTCTGAAGGAAACCCGAATCGCACTCTGCCGGGACGCACTTCATCCATAGCTGAGTACCAGGTCAGCAAAGCTTGTTGGAGGCGCACGTGTAGCTCGAATCCACTCCGTCGGCGGGTGGTGTCTGCTTTGGCTCGTTCTCGCGCGAGCTTAGGATCTATGCGGCCAACAATGTAACAGTCAGCAAAGCCAATACGTCCTTGTGCGATTGTTTCTCTCGTGGCGTCCAACTCTATTCGCCAGTCATGTTCGCTCGTCTCGCCGATCTGCCAAAGGCTCCAAATGTAGTGGAGCTTGAGAGGGTCACTGTCACACAAAGCCCACGAAGAAATATCTTCTATGGCCAACGCTTTTTGCCAGCGATCCACGTTTCGCTCTGCCCAAAAAGTTCCTGCTCCGACTGGATCTTTTATCCGATCCGGCTCGTTTTCAATACGGCCGTGTTCAGGAATGACATGTTGCCCTCCATGCTTAGCGCACCAAGTCGTTTTCCCGCTGGCGCTGATACCTTCAACAACCAAAATCATCGTTATGACTACTCCGTTAATTGCGCCATCCTTGCAAGGCCCAAAGCATCAGGGCTTACGTGGTTTCTGCCGCCACCCACTGATGCTGCAGCATTTGCTCAATCTTGCTCGCCCGCTGCTTCGGCAAGCGTGTAAGAACGTCCTTCAAATAAGCATACGGATCATGCCCGTCAAGCCGCGCAGATTGGATCAAACTCATGATCGCCGCCGCCCGTTTTCCGCCGCGTGTCGACCCTGCAAAGAGCCAGTTCTTACGTCCAAGAACCCATGGCCGGATTTGATTCTCGGCCAGTTATTGTCAATGGGTAGGCATTGGGGGGGAGTGCGCAACTTCTTGCGCACTTAAATGTGGATAACCATGTGGACACATCCTTACAGCCCACGTAACTCGTTCTGTACAGACGAGTGCGCAATTTCTTGCGCAGTACTGCGCAAGAAGTTGCGCACTTGAGACCTCGAATCCGAGCGAAAAACATGCAAAAACGCGATCCGGTGCGGCTTAGTCCCCGGCTCCCGGGGACTTAACAAAACCTGGCACGATCTTTGACCACAGTCGACCACCCATCGGGCGATTTCGCCTCCGGGCACTCTCAATTTTTCAGCAAGGAGCACACCCATGGCTACACCAGCGTACATGTCGGTTACCGGCGAAAAACAAGGTCTGATCACTGCCGGCGCTTTCACCGCCGACTCCGTTGGCAACACCTATCAGGAAGGTCACGAAGACCAGGTCATGGTTCAGGCGTTCAGTCACGACGTGATCATTCCGCGTGACCCGCAATCCGGCCAACCAACGGGTCAGCGCGTTCACAAGCCAGTTGTGATCACCAAGGTCTACGACAAAGCTTCGCCACTGCTGCAAGCCGCTCTGACCTCCGGCGAGCGCATGAGCGAAATCGTTATCCAGTGGTTCCGTACCTCGGCTCAAGGTACTCAAGAGCACTACTACACCACCAAACTGGAAGACGCGATCATCGTCGCCATCAACAACAAAATGCACAACTGCCAGGATCCAGGCAACTCGCACTTCACTCACCTGGAAGAAGTGCAATTCACCTACCGCAAAATCACCTGGACTCACGAAGTATCCGGTACTTCGGGTTCCGATGACTGGCGTGCTCCAGTCGTTTAATCGCGGCTGATGGTTTTACTGCCTCGGCCGGTTTCGCCGGTCGAGGCACACTCACTACTTAAAGAATTTTTCGCCAATAGCCCTTCAACGGGCTGTTGCGCGTCGCAGCATTGCGCGAGGAACAAGGGATGTTCTCACCGGCCAACCAGCCTCATTTCAACCTGACCGTCGATGGCGTGGAAACCGATTTCCAGGTCTTGTCGTTTACCGGCCGGGAGGCACTCAACACTCCCTTCGAATTCGAGCTGGAACTGGTCAGCGAAAAGGCTGCGATCAACCTCGAAAGCGTGCTGCATAAACTGGCGTTTCTTCAGCTGTCGCCGACCGGCACCGGCATTCACGGGCTGGTCTACAGCATCGCTCAGGGCGAGGCCGGCAAGCGTCTGACGCGCTACAAGATCTCCCTGCGCCCGCAACTGGCGTACCTTGCGCACCGGGTCAATCAGCGGATCTTCCAGCAGATGACCGTGCAGCAGATCATCAGCAAGGTGTTGGAAGAACACGGCATCCTCGCCAGCGATTATCACTTCCAGCTCAGCGCGATTTACCCCGAGCGCATCTACTGCGTGCAGTACGACGAGTCGGATCTCGACTTCATCCAGCGCCTGTGCGAGGAGGAGGGGATTCACTACCACTTTCAGCACACCGCCAGCGGCCACAAACTCACCTTCGGTGATGACCAGACGGTGTTCCCCAAACTGGCGCCCGTGGCCTATCAGCAAGACTCCGGGCTGGTCGCGGACAAACCGGTGGTCAAGCGTTTCGGCCTGCGTCTGGCCACGCGCACCAGCCGTACCACACGGCGCGATTACGACTTCGTCAAACCGAAGATCGAGCTGGAAAGCGATGCCAAAAGCAGCGCCCAACCCGATCTTGAGGACTACGACTACCCGGGCCGTTTCGTGGATCGCGACCGAGGCAAGCACCTGGCCAATCGGGCACTTGAACGTCATCGCAGCGACTACCGTCTGGCCGAAGGTAACAGCGATCAGCCGATTCTGGTCAGCGGACATTTTCTTGCCCTGACCGAACACGCAAACCCGACGTGGAACGACCTGTGGCTGCTCACTGAGATCTTCCACGAAGGCAAGCAGCCGCAAGTGCTGGAAGAGTCGGTGACCAGCGACACCACGGACAACAAGGACGATTTCCACCAGGGCTACCGCAACCGCTTCAGCGCGATCCCGTGGGACGTGCCTTACCGTCCGCCGCTCGATCACCCGAAACCGAAAGTCCTCGGCACCCAGAGTGCCGTGGTCTGCGGCCCGGAAGGCGAAGAGATCTACTGCGACCAGTATGGCCGGGTCAAGGTGCAGTTCTTCTGGGATCGCGAAGGCAAGCATGACGACATGACCAGTTGCTGGATGCGCGTCGCGTCGAGCTGGGCCGCCGAAACCTTCGGCTCGATCAACATTCCGCGCGTCGGAATGGAAGTCTTGATCACCTTCCTTGAAGGCGATCCCGACCAGCCGCTGATCACCGGTTGTCTGTACCACGGCGCCAATCTGCCTCCCTACAAACTGCCGGATTTCAAGACCCTGGCCACGGTCAAGAGCAAGGAATACAAGGGCAGCCGCGCCAACGAACTGCGCATCGACGACACCACCAGCGAGATCAGTATCGCGCTGCGCAGTGACCACGGCGCCAGTGCGATCAACCTCGGCTACCTGACGCATCCACGCCCAAGTGGCGGCCAGCCGCGTGGCGAAGGGTTCGAATTACGCACCGACCGCCACGGCGCAGTGCGTGCCGGTGCCGGTCTGCTGATCACCACCGAGCCGCGTCCGAACGAGTCGAAACATCACAAGGATCTGCCGGAAACCGCCGAACGCCTCGCCACTGCCAGCGACCAGCAGGACGGCTTCGCGGTGCAGGCCAAAGAGCTGCAAGCGCAGGAGGCCGGCGATCAGGACGACGTGGCCAAGGCCTTGCACGCACAGCATCAAGGCGTGCTCGGCAGTGGCCCGGCGAACATGACCGCCAATGAGTTCCCGGAATTCACTGAACCGCATCTGGTACTGGCCAGCCCGGCCGGCATCGCCCTGACCACGCCGCGCTCCAGTCACATCGCCACCGGCGAACACTTGGCGCTGAGCAGCACTGGTCACACCAGTCTCTCCATCGGCAAACGCCTGCTGGCCAGCGCCAGTCGCGGTATGCGCTTGTTCGTGCAAAGCATGGGCTGGCGTCTGGTAGCCGCTTCCGGTGACATCGACGTGCGTGCGCTCAAGGACAGCATCAATCTGCTGGCCAAACTCAACATAACCGCCAATGCCGACCGCATCACCATCACCGCCAAGACCGAACTGGTGATCCAGGGCGGTGGCAGCGCCACGACCTACAACGCCGGCGGCATCACCCATGCCACCAGCGGGCCGTACACCGCGCATGCGGCGAACTTCGCCTACACCGGCGCGAAAAGTCTGGCCGGGGTATTCCCGGAACCACCAAAACCCGGCAAGGGCAACCTCGAACTGTTCAACCAATACGCCGGGCGTCAGGGCATCAAAGAGGGCGATTACGAAGTCATCGACGCCTTGGGCAAAAGCATAAAGGGCAAGCTCGACGCCAAGGGTTTTGCCAGCGTCTCTGGCGCCGCACCGGGGCCAGCGCGCGTGTTGTTCGGCAAGGATCCGGCGGACACCTGGAGCGATGGCAGTTATATCGGCAAGCCGGAATGGCCGTTGAATCCGCCGGGGGGCGAAGAGGTGCCGAGTCAGGTGCAGGCGATGGTCGCGCAGGTATTGCCAACAAAGAACTGGGACATGCTGGAGAAGGGCAAGGAAATGGCACAAACAGGGATGAGTGCGGTGCAGGCCGCGCAGGGCGCAATGCAAACGGCGCAGCAGGTCAAAGGCGCAGTGCAGGGCGGAGTGGCCGGATTGCCGAAACTGGCGAGTGCCGCCATCCCGAGTGCGTCGGGGATCCTCGGGGCGGCGAGCAAGGCAGGCAAGTTGCCGGGTTTGCCGGCGCCAACGTTGCCTAAACCTTCGCTTAAAACCGCTGGGCTGATTGCAAGTGAGATGCTGTCATGACTACCGAAAGCGCAACCCAAAACCGCGAGTCACAAGTCGCGATCGTACCGTTGAATCAGATTCAAGTAGCGGATGTCGGACGCGATGCTGCCAAATTCGATGCATGGCTGCAGGAAGTCAGTGGTGGTTATGTAACGCTTGAGCGGATCAAGTATTTCGCCGGAGCCCTGCCGGTAGTCGGCAATATCATGGCGCTGATCGATGTCTTGAATGACATCGCCGTTTTATCTCGGAGTGAAAAGCGTGATCCACTGGATTGGGTCAGCCTTGGCATCGACCTAATCGGTGTAATTCCTGTACCCGCGAATATGGCTGCCGCTCGGATGAGCCTTCGACCGACGCTTTATCTGGTAAGGCAGGAAATGAAGGTCGCTGGCAAGGCCCTCTTGGGCGATGCGTTGATCAACGTGATTGCCGGTCACTTGAACGCGACCATTGTTGGTGAGATTGATCACTTCGTTAAGACGGCTCAATCCTCCTTGCCGGATCTGCTGGATAAAGCTGGACAAAAAGGCGAAGAGTTCCTGACGCAGATCGCCAAGGGACTCAACGCTGTTGTCGATTCTGATCTAGATTCGGGTGTTGACCTCAATCGAGCAGAGAAGCGAATGAGCGGTGTGGGAGGACAACTTCTGCACGATCCCGGCAAGGCCATCAGCAATATTTTCGATGCAGCCTGGGACGTCTACAAGGCGGCGGGGAAAGGCGTAGTCAACAGCGCTGCAAAGCATCTGTTGCCTAACGAAGCCAAGAAACTGGTTCACGATCAGACAACCAAACTGGTCGCCATGGGGCCGGAATTACGGGCTCAGCTGAAAAAACTAAGCAACCCGAATATGCCGTTTTCTATCGGTGCGCTTCTGATCGTGTTGGCCAAGGCTGTCGAAGCATGGAATCTGCGTAACAGGCGGGGTGTTGCTGGTCACGTGAAGGTCGGCGGTACGAGCCAAGCCAAGCACCGGGCCGGAGAGGGTAGAACTGAAGTCAGGAAGACCGAAGTACCGCCGAAGAAAAAGCCTAATGCCGAAAAAAATGGTACCTGTCCAGGTACTTGCGACAGCATCAGCTTTGCAGTTGGTTCTGAAAGTATTGCTCACACGGACTTCAATTTGGCCGGCCCGTTCCCGATCGAATGGACGCGTATCTACAGCTCCGATTTGGGTTCTTACGACCAAGGCGACTTGGGGGCACGATGGATCACTTCATTCACAACACGATTCGACCTTGTCGACGGTGCCTTGCAGTTCCATGATGCGGACGGCCGCAGCCACGACTTTCCGTTGCCCAAAGTCGATCTGTTTCATTATGACGCCATTGAAAATCTCACTGTTATCCGGGTAAGTGACGACAAACTGTTGCTCTGCCGTGGTTTTGAACGCAAGGAAACCTACGTACGTAGTGGTCAGCGGTTTTTGCTGGCCGGCGTAGAGTTGCGAAGCGGTGCCGGCATCATGCTGCATTACGAATACCGCCATGGTGATCGGACAGTTCTGTCCGATCTGATTACTTACGAGGGGGATCTAAGCAAAGTACATCTGCATCTTGGGACAATGATTGATGAGCAAGGACGTTTGACCGGACTGTGGGAAATTCGTGACGGAGAACCTCTGCGTCAGCTGTGTTCTTACGCTTACGATTCGATGGGCGATCTAGTACAGGCACAAGATGAGAATGGTGCGGTTTGGAGTTATCAGTATCAACATCACCTGATCACCCGTTACACCGACCGCACTGGCCGGGGTATGAATTTGCAATGGCAGGGCTACGGTGTCGACGCCAAGGCTGTTCGCGAATGGGCTGACGACGGCAGCTTCGATACGCGCTTGGAATGGGATGAAAACATTCGTCTGGTATACGTCACTGACGCGCTCGGTCACGAAACTTGGCACTATTTTGACAGCCTTGGTTATACCTACCGCATCCGGCATGCAGATGATCGCTCAGATTGGTTTTTCCGCGATGACGCCAAAAACGTGATCCGTCACGTCCGTGCCGATGGTCGCTCGGATCGTTACAGCTATGACGAACGAAGCAACCTTCTCGAGCATATCCGTACCGATGACACGGTAGTGCACTTTGCCTACGACGATCATGATCAACTGATCAAGATCAGCGATGCCGAGGGGGGGCAATGGACAAGAGCCTACGACGATTTAGGCAATCTTGTTGAGAGCGTAGATCCGCTGGGTAACAAGACTGAATACGCTTACAACCCGGTCGGGATGCCAACCGCAGTCAAAGATGCCAACGGCAATGAAAAGAAACTTTCCTATAACGCTTCCGGCCAACTGGTGGAGTACGTCGATTGTTCAGGCAAGACCAGTGCCTGGGAGTACAACTATCGCGGGCAAATGGTTTGCTTTACAGATGCCGCCGGTCAGAGCACCGAGTACGAGTACAAAGCCGGGCAACTAATCTTGATCAAGCATCCAGACAAGACCGAAGAGCGTTTTGAGCGTGATGCGGAAGGCCGTTTGCTGGCTCATGTCGATGGTCTGGATCGTTGCACGACATGGAAATACAGCGCGGCAGGATTGATTGCGGAGCGGGTCGATGCGCTGGAGCATGCCGTTCGTTATCGCTGGGACAAACTCGGTCGTCTGATCGCGCTGGAAAACGAGAATGAGCGGCGCGCCCACTTCAACTATGATCCGGTCGGCCGCTTGCTGGAAGAAACAGCCTTTGATGGGCGCTCAACGCGTTACTTGTATGAACCCGAAACCGGTCGACTTGCGAAAATCTACAACGGAGAGCATTGCGTCGAGGTTCGCTTTGACTCAATGAATCGTTTGGTTGAACGTCGAGCCATTTTGGGTGAACAGCAGCAGAGCGAAACTTTCAATTACGACGGCAATAGCAAGCTGATCATGGCTTGCAATGCCGACAGCCGCTTGCAGTGGTTTCATGATCCGGCGGGTAACATACTGCGCGAACACCAACATTATCTGGGCCTGGAAAGCCCGATGGTCGCCGTATGGCAGCACGAGTACGATGCACTCAATCAAAGGGTTGCCACTGTTCGCCCCGATGGACATCGTGTCAGCTGGCTGACTTACGGTAGCGGACACTTACTGGGCTTGCGTCTGGACGATCATGAGTTGGCCGGTTTCGAGCGCGATGACTTACATCGTGAAGTCGCCCGTCACCAGGGTAACCGCCTGCTGCAAACGCAGAAATGGGATCCCGCCGGACGACTGCAAGAGCAGATGCTGGTACATGGCGATGACAAATCCGTGCTGCTCAAGCGCGACTTCAAATACGATGCTGCCGGTCAATTGACGGATATCAATGATAGTCGTCGAGGCCCATTGTCCTATCGCTATGATCCTGTAGGTCGTTTAATCAGTGCCGTTACGCGGCTTGGAGTCGAAACCTTTGCTTTCGATCCAGCCGGCAACCTTCTGGACGAAAAAGCCTTTGATATCCGCAGGCCCCTGGATCAGGAGCCCGTGCGCAGCAAACTTCTCGATAACTTGTTGCGTGAGTACGCAGGCACGCACTATGAGTACGACGAGCGCGGAAATCAGGTCAAGCGTTGGAGTAATGGCAGTGTGTGCGAGATGCGATGGGATCTGTTTGATCGCCTGGTGCATTTCGAGGATGACCGTCTGGCAGTTGATTATGCCTACGACCCACTCGGTCGTCGCTTACACAAAAACTCCCGAGCGCACTATAAGCATCGTCCAGAGGCCGGATCTCTGTGGAATCGTAATGAACATGCACGCAAACAACGTGAGTATGGTTGCGGCTTCACGATGTTCGGTTGGGACGGTGACAATCTGGCGTGGGAGAGCAGTCCCGCTCAGCTAGATGGTGATACCGGACGCACTGTTCATTATGTTTTTGAGCCCGGCACATTCAATCCAGTGGTAAAGGCGCTAAGTCACCAGCCTATTCGTTTGGTGCCTCAACCCATTTACGGTGATGTTTACACTCCGGACGAGGATCCACTGTGGAATCACGCGCCTGTTCCTCAACCGTTTGATGCAGTTGCTTGGTACCAATGCGATCACCTCGGCACACCACAGGAACTGACCGACCAGCAGGGTGAAATGGCATGGAGCGCACAGTACAAGGTGTGGGGACAAGCAATTGAACAACGCTCATCCTCGGCCCAGCGACAAGGGTTGAATAACCCGATCCGCTTCCAAGGCCAGTATCACGATCATGAGACTGGGCTGCATTACAACCGCCATCGGTACTACGACCCTGGCGTCGGTCGCTTCGTGTCTCGCGATCCAATCGGATACGCTGGCGGTATCAACTTCTATCAGTATGCGATCAGCCCGACCCAGTGGGTCGATCCGAGTGGACTGTGCAGTAGCACGCTCAATCGGGCATTGGGTGGCAAAGCCCATGACAAAATGCAGGCACATCACCTCATCCCCGAGGAAGTATGGGGACGGCAAGCAAGCTTCTTCTCGGACATCGGGATGGGCGGAGAGCGGGATAAAAAGGAAAACGGCCTGTTGATGCCTGACAGTGCGGATCAGGCTAAGAAAACCAAGCGCGTTTTTTACCATTGCGGATCGCATGGTAAGGTCTATAGCCCGATGGTTAACAACATGGTAACGACCGTCAGGAGCAAATATGAGGCTGGTGTCATCGACGAAGCACAGGCGCGAACTCAGATATCCGCGATACAGACAAGATTAAGAGCAAGCCTTTCGGTGCCTGGCACAAAAAAACGCCGACTTAGATAAGCAAGGAGAAGGGTTTATGGAATATTACGTGCTTTCTCAAAAGGAAGAACCTGGTTGCCCGGCTGGCTTCTTACAGGCAGATCTCTACGATAAATTTTACTCAGATACCAAAGGTGTCGAGCATGGTTTTTTTCCTTGGTATGCAGAGAAAATCCATTACAAAACACACACGCCCTATCCAGAAGGTATGGTGCTTATTTCTAAAGATAAGTTCTATGATTTCGATATACGCAGTGTGGCGCGTTTTTACATAGTCAGTGATGATTTTATGTCTGTTTGTAGCGAGCTAGACGTAGGTGTTACTGACGCTGTGCCTATTCAAGTGGTTTCCAAAGGTGGGGAAACTATTTCATCAAAAAGCTACAATGCCGTACTTTTTGAAGAGTTGGATGCGCGCTCGGAGACTGATCCTGCTTCTACTTTCATAGAAGAGGATGGGTTGATTTTCAGGTTCAAAAAATTGGTATTACCTCCCGACTTCAAGCGTGATCTGTTCAAATTCAAGGGGTTGATTTCAGGAAGTAATACACTTATTTGCTCGCGCATATTCAAAGAGCTTGCAAAAGATATTAAAGGAGTAAATTTTACGCCTTTGGAAAGCGTGCTTTGGTCGGCCATCAAGCCAATTTGAGTGTGAAGGATGGATGCGTTTGCAATCATCAGTGAATTCCGGGCAGCTGGCTTACGGACTGCGAGCCTACATGAAGGTCAAGCAGCTCGTCATTACGATTAACCAGCGTGATTCTCAGGCACTGCAACGCGATTTTGGGATTTCTACCGCAGTGGCTGACGAAATTTACGAAGCCATTGACGATTACTTTGATAGAGGTACAAAGGTTTCAATTTGTCCGGAGATGGAGGCTTTTGAGTCGCGTGGAAAGCAACGGCCGTTTGTTGATATTTACGAAACAGACGATGGTGTGCTTGGGTTGGAATATATCCTTTTTGCTGACGGAGAACCCAGCGAAGCGATACTCCATTTGGAGGTATCGGAAACAGATCCGCAGCTTTCTCTTTATTATAAGTACATCGGTTCTTAAGCTTTATGCTGATTGATGTATTTGCAGGCACCAGCGACGAAGATCCAGTATTCGAGGAACTTCCGGCTCGTCAGTTGGGTATTGCAACCCATGAGCTGCTGTCCTCACCAGGTCTGGCGCTCAATATGGCTCGAGGAGACGTCATCTTCATCGAGGACAGAAGCACTCATGCGGTAGTTCTTGAGCGAGGCGGCAATTTCTGCATCCACATCTACGCTGACCATATCCCTGTTGAGGATATCGCCGGGCTTGAAAGCGATGTCGGATGCGACCTGGGTGGCACGCTGGATGGGGTGTTTCAGAGAAATCTATCGTTGGCCGTACCTGCGGGCAACGGGATGGACAAGATCAATGAGTTTTTTGATCGGTTTCGCGATAGAACCGGGACTCAATGGTATTACGCGAACATCTATCAAAATCTGGATGACGATGATGACGAGACGCTTTTGAACTGGTGGCCTGAAGACTGACGATCCCAAGTCCGCAATCGAATGGCATCGGATCGACAAGAAGGAGTGGCTGTGAGCGAACATGAACGGGCATATCCCAACGCCGCGCAGAGCGCGATCTGCGAAAGTACGAGATGGCAGTATTTCCACCCGAAGAGATGGTTGCTATCGCCATCGAGTCGCTGGGAAAAACACCTGTCTACGGCACCAGAGTGGAGCTACCGGAAGGGGGGATGTCAGTTGGTTCAGTCACTGGGGCACGCATTCGACAGCGATAGATTTTTACCAGCCTATTTGTATTGAGCATTTACCCGAAATGCTACCGCTGGTTATGAAGTATCTATGTTTGCCCACGGGCGCAAAATTCATCATCGATATCCAAGGGTACGAAGACGTTTGGATGGCTGAGTAACTTGGTCAAAGGAGTGACAACATGAAAGACGCAATCCGCTTGGGCGACTCCACTACACACGGTGGCAAGGTGCTCGAAGCTTTCTCCCGAACCGACCTCAACGGCAAGCCGATTGCCGGGGTCGGTCACAAGGTTAGCTGCCCGTTGTGCAAGGGGATTTTCCCGATTGCAGAGGGTAGTAGCACCTACACCGTCGATGGCACGCCCATCGCGCTCGACGGCATGAAAACCGCCTGTGGTGCCGCGCTGATTGCCAGCGGCCCAAAAGGTGCGGTTGTCAGCTGAGTCCACATTTTGTGAATGGATTGCCCATCTCCATGGCACGGACTCCCGTCGTCCGTTCTAAGGCAATTGAAGCGTGAATGAAGTCGTTCTTTTAGCATTATCTGAATGTACCTGCTAACTACCCAATCATGAGTTTTATATGCTGAATTCAAATTCTGTTTTTAAACGCCTGTGGATTGCATGTGTTACAGGTGTTTGCTTCTGTAGCACGAACGTAGCGCAAGCGAAGCCAGTTGACGCCTATAAGCAATTGGATACCGCTGTGCTTCAATACGCGTATTCAAAAGAACAGAAAGACCTGGATAGCGTAAACAAACTTCTTGCGGAAGGCGCGAAACCTGACGCTCTTATTCTATGGCATGCAGCTTATTACAGGAGTCCAGTGCTGGTAGACCGGCTTCTCGAGTTTTCTATCGATGTCAATCAACCAATCAGCGATAACGGTGAAACAATACTGTTATCCATATTGGGGCATATGGGTGATCCAGAAGACATGAAGGACTCAATACCCATTGTGCGGAGCCTAATCAAAGCAGGTGCCGACACCAATGTAATTGCTCAAGGCGGAACCAATACCCCACTTATTGCAGCCGTGGGCATAGAAAATCCGTCGTCGGTCGAAGTAACAAAGTTGCTGCTGCAGGCTGGTGCCGACGCCCGGATGCTGACGCCTCAGGGCTTTTCTCCATTGATCGGCAAAGGTGCGAACAATCTGGAATTGATCAAGCTGTTGATCGCTGCTGGTACTGATCCCTATGGCGTCAGCAAGGTGGGTTCTACACCGCTGCATTATGTTTGCGAGCGTGCCTATGCACTGAACGATCAGCCGGATCCACAAGCTGCGCAGCGGATTGCGCTGCTGCACAAGGCTGGCACTTCCGTTGATGCTTTTGCACCTCAACAGCAGGCATGGCCTGTTGGCACTCCATTGCTGGAAAGTGCAATTCGTAGCAACACGGATTGCACGAAGGCTTTGCTGGCTGCCGGCGCCGATAAAGATGCACCGGCTTTTCCTCCGGAATATGTGGCACAAGACCCGAGTGTTAAAGGTCAGACCGTCCGTCAAAACATACTCAAATCAGTAAAAGATGTACCGGATTTGTATTCCGAATCCATTATCACGTTGTTCCAGTAAAAACAATCAAGCCAAACAGAGCTCAATGCTCCCTGAAATTTAAAGGAATAAATATGAAGATCGCTTCTTTGATTCTCGTCATGGCAGCAGCTTTCGGTACCTGCTCTCTCGCCCACGCCGAAGGACAGGATGCCGCCACCCTGAAAGGGGTGTACGACAACGGTCGTAACATGTCAGGCCTGATCAAAAGCTGTGTCGATAAGGGGATCCTGAAAGCAGACAGCGGCGAGAACGCCAACAAGATGGTTGCATTCGTTGGCAACATGCCTGGTGATTTCGATAAGCGTGACGGCGACAGGAACGAAGAGTTTGGCCGTAAGGGGGAAGTGTTGGTGAACGGGGAATACAAGAGCCTGGAAAGCAATTTGCCACCGAACCTCACTCTCAAACAATGGTGTGAGCAGGCTGATCAAGGTATGCGCCAAGGACTGAAGCGTATGGGGCTCTAACCTAGACAGTTCAGCTTTGAATGACGCTCGCTGATCCCGAGCGTTTTTCGCTAGTCCAAAAACGTAGAGATTTTTGTCGCATGCCGCTTTACAAAATTGCGGCAGGGGAGATGGCATCGTTTCTACGGGCGGCGCCCGGCTGATTATGTGACGGTAGGATAGCTTCTGAAGTAAACGTCTGGGGTGCCCGAGGTATTACTGGCATAACGCTGAGGAATGTGGCGTTACTCCAGCTGGTTATAATCATAATATGAGCTTTTTGAGGGGTTATGGAAGCAACGTTAGCTGACATCGATAGAGATGGCTGGGAGTTGGACGACGCCGAAGCCATCCACAATGAATTCCCTACAAGCTTCTGGCTCCCACCGAGAGATGCTAGAAATAGCCTCCAAGCACAACAGCTTGTTAAGCTGATTTTTAGAATCGTTGCCACCGATGAGCGCGGAGCAGAAGAAGTATGCGTCGAGCGCATGTGGGTTATCGTCAAGGGTCGAGTCGGAAATCTGTATATAGGGCAGCTCGATAACGCCCCTTATTGCACTGATAGGATTCAGGCTGGTATGGAGGTCTGCTTTCTGCCAAATCACGTTATCTATATTTATAACAGCGGCAACCATAGGGAAGGTTCGTAGGGAGTGCGCGCACCTAGGTAGGCATACCCACTCGCACTCATTCGCCAGCGGTATCGGTAGGCGCATGAGCACGCCCTTCTAGTATGTGTCCAGAATCAAGCCCAAGCGCGATGCGACAACCCCCTGCACCTGAGCCACGAAACCAAACATCCTCACAGAAGCTCCAAGTCTATAAGCCAATGGTTGAAAATGTGGTCGAAAAGTTCGTGATGACTATGATCTGGCGATATCGATAATGCACAGGCTCGCTCCCAGATTTCAGCAATCCCATCCAGACTAAGAGCGAGTTTGTCTGTGTCTGGAACAAAACAACGTAAAGTTCGATGAATAGGGAGTTGTGCGTCATGAATTATTATGTGCTTTCTCAAAAGGAAGAATCTGGCTGTCCTATAGGGATTATCTATGCGGATCTCTTCGATAAGTTTTACCCCGATACGAAGGGCGTTGAGTTTGGTTTTTTTCCCTGGTATGCAGAAAAGGGGAAGCCCGGGCCGCGTACGCCTTTTCCGGAGGGCATGGTACTTATTTCTAAAGATAAGAACTATGATTTCGATTTTCGTAGCGTTTCGCGTTTTTTTTACATAGTAAGTGATGAGTTTTTGGCTGCATGTCATCGTCTGAATGTGAGTATTGTTGATAGCGTTAAAATCGAAGTGCTTTCTGAGACGGGAGAATCGATATCTTCGAAAAGCTATAATGCTGTACTATTTGAGGAGTTGGATGTTCGGTCTAATTCTGATCCGGCGTCCACGTTTGTAGAGGAAAATGGCAGGCCTGTTAGGTTCAAGAAACTGATCCTTTCGGATGACTGGAAGCTAGATCTTTTCAAATATAGGAGACTCATTTCAGGCAGCGATAGCTTGATCTGCTCTCAGGCTTTCAAGGATCTGGCAGAAAACTTCAAAGGCATAGCATTTACTCCATTGGAGACTGTTCTGTGGTCGGGGATAAGACGAATCTGAAAAGGCCAGTTTCTACATCAGGAGGATTAAGTTGAAAGACGCGATCAGACTAGGTGACTCCACCACACATGGTGGCAAGGTGCTCGAAGCCTTCTCCCGAACCGACCTCAACGGCAAGCCAATTGCCGGGGTCGGTCACAAGGTCAGTTGCCCGTTATGCAAGGGGATTTTCCCGATTGCCGAGGGCAGTAGCACCTATACCGTCGATGGCACGCCCATCGCGCTGGACGGTATGAAAACCGCGTGTGGAGCGGGCTGATTGCCAGTGGCCCTAAAGGCGCTGTGATCAGCTGAATCTCTAAGCTCCGTATGGGGTTCAGTGCTCCGAGCGCGGTTTCCTGTCGTACTCTGCAGGGCGCGCGCTCCGTACCCACTTTCAATCTCACAAGCCTGTTGACTGGTACCTGCTATTACACAAGCAATGGTTGGTCAGAACGAATCCAAATGACCAGCACGGTCGAATAAATACCCAAGGGATCCTTTGTGCCTTCAACTTTAGTAAACATTATTATTCGCGACCGTGGCGCGGAGGCCTATTCCGAGTACGCAGAGTTCCAAATTACCGATCCCGATGTAATCGTTAGCGCCGCTCGGCAAACTCTCGATTCGATCCCTCCATCATTTGGTTCTTGCGTCATGGTCAGTGCTGGCTTCACTGCCATTCTCAAATCTCAAGGGATACCCGCAGTTGTCGTTCTCGGAGACCTACTGATTAACGGCCAGTATGTTTTCGAATGCAGGGGGAACATTCCAGGGGCAACCTACGAGGGAGAGTTTGTGGAAGCCAAGTGGGACGGCCACGCCTGGGTAATGCTTGCCGGTGTGCTCTGCGACCTATCGATCTTCCGAAGCGCCTACGCCACTAAAACGCCAAGCAACCTCAAAACCTTCATCAGCCAGCAGTTCGGTGAGGGCAAGGGGGCACTGATGTGTCCCCACGATAGCTTGCCGGTCGGCATGGAGTTTGTACCCAAGTTTGCTCTCAGTGACGCTCAGATTCTGGGGATTCTGGATGGTTTGTCCAAGCAAGCGCTTCAGAACGAAGTGACGAAATTCGAGGTGGCATTCACGGCTGAGCCGGGAGCTGAATACGGCTAGAAAATAAGGGCGACGCTGACTTCACTGCGAGCTTACCGACCATGTCAGCTAGCTATTCAATTCTACTGCAATCATTGCTCGCTCTTTGCTTAATGGCTGAAGAACTCCCGGTGATCCTCTCGTATGAAGGTAGAGAAAGTATTCGTCGTTATGGTTATGAATTATCCGGTACACCTCACCAGGCGAGAGCCTACTAGGAAAGACAGTCTTGTCTAAGAGCAGCTCGAAGTGAGAGATGTGTAGTGATCTCAATGCAGTCATAAACGCTTCCTGCTCCTGGCGATACCACCGCCGCAACATTAGGTGGCGAAGGAAGAAAACCAGACAAGCGATTGCAGCCAAGCCTATAGCAACCAACGATTTAATATCAGGCCCCATTTAGCATCTCCCTTTGCTTCATGAACACCATCCGGAGCTTAGGCGTCACGATGACGTCACTGCGAGCTTAGCCAAACTTCCATTTTCTGCAGCCAGCCTATTTCGAGAAAAACTTCGGTTTCCCTAAATCTGGAAACCAATCAGCCACTTCAATACTTCAGTGGCCGGCCTCGCGCAGTGCCCACCCTAAAATCAGATCCGCTGATGCTCGATATTGATCTGCCATGAAGAACCCTCAAGCCTGCAAACTAAACATCTTTACTCGAAGCAACATTGCGGACAAAAAAAAGCCCGCGATGGGGAGAGCGGGGTGTGAATCATGTAAGGAGCTGACTTCAACGTACTCCGATGGATGTGAAAAAATTGTAAGAAGTCGTCATGGAGACTTTTTGAGGCGCGCCAAACCTTGTTTGATGTGGCCAGCGTTCTCACCTATTGTGTAAAGCGCTCCTCGGACATTGTCTCCGACGTCTGCGTGGCCTTGAGCTTCAGCGTGCAACGTCAATTCCATTAATGCTGCTTCTAGAGCGAGCTGATTCTGATACATCCTTTCCAGCACATCTGATAACGAGTATTCGCCTGCCATTTTCCTTCTCCTCTCCTTGGATTCTTCTGAGAATATCTGCTCTGGAACAACCTAGGGTATTAAGCGCATCTCGCGTAGTTTGTCGAACACGTCGAAAAAAGCTTGATCACTCGCCTGGTAGGCAGTGAAACCCATTGCACGGCTTTTCGACATGTCCGTGACCACTTCGATTGGTCGACCGAGATCAGCATCGGTGTGCCATGGGGACACCAGGCGATCAATATCCGGTTCTTTCAAACCGTGTTCCGCAACCATGTTCGTCCATACGGCTTGATCGTCAGCCATCTGCTTCTCTAGAGGGGAGGGTGACGCAGGATAATCGGCAGCAGGCAAGTCGAAGTGGTCGGAAATGCGGCTCCACATCCATTTCCAACGAAATACATCGCCATTGGTGACGTTGAATGCCTGGTTAGCTGCAGCCGGCGTGGTGGCCGCCCACAGTTGTTGTTTCGCCAGCTGTCGCGCGTCAGTCATATCGGTGAGGCTATCCCACTGCACTTTTGATCCGGGAAAGACAAAAGGGCGATTGGTTTGTTTGCAAATTGAGGCATAGACGGCGAGGGTGGTTGCCATATTCATCGCGTTGCCTACAGCAACCCCGGTAACGGTATGCGGGCGATGAACGCTCCAAGTGAAGCCGTCCTTTTCAGCAGCGGCGAAAAGCTCATCCTCTTGGGCGTAATAGAAGTTTTCGACATCCAGTCGACCCTGCTCTTCGTGGAACGGCTTTCTTTTATTGAGTTTGGCAGGGCGGGTGCTGGCAAATGACGTAGTTAGATATGTCATACAATAATTGACGACGCAAAGCTTACTTTGAGAGACATTTCACGTATGGCAATGGATAGTAGTCATTTATCATTATTTTTGTAAAAGTCTAGGATCGCAATTAGCGTGCGGAGAAAATTCAACGCGGCTATAGACGCTCTCCATATTTGACGTTTAGTCAGCATGTTAATTCACTCCAATTCTGATATGCTTCAGGGGGGGCAGATTAATTTTCAATTTCTCCCCCACAAAATTTCAGTCAGCTCCTCTCTTACCTCAGACACCTCAAATGACGCTATTGAGTCGGGTGCAATATCCATGATGGTATCGAAATAACAAAACGCATCATTACTCATGTCGCTATCGTGTAGTTCGATGTGATACTCATAGTCCGCCGAAAACCGTGAGCGCATAATAGGTATATTTAAATCTCGAATCTCTTTATAGATTTTCAATGTTAAATGTGCACTAAACAGGCAGCTGTCAAATATCTTATTTTTGTGTGCTCGTGTTACGTCTATCTGTCCGCGTGTACTCGGAATAGTCGAGAAATTAGTAAATAGTACATGCATTGAATCTAATTTTTCTTTGTTGATTTTATTCATATGTTTATAGTAGCTGTGCGTGCTGCTGGGCGAGTATTGGCAGGTGGAATCTACGAGCAGAATTATTTTGTCCGATTTTGCCAAAGTTTCGTAGAGATCCCTGTTAAGGTCTAAGAGGATTAGGTCGTAAGTGTTTTTTATGTCCTCAAAAGTTAAGGTTGCGGCTTTTTTGCGAAGGATTATTTCTTCATGATCGATGCATGATGCAAAAGCAGGGAGATTTTTACGTTGCTCGTTTTCCTCTTCTAGCCTTAACAATTCCGAAGGGTACATGATAATGTCGTGCTGGTCGAAAAAGTCAACTTTTGAAGCGAGGCGTTCTGAATTTTTAACGTCTATTCGAGCTTTATTAGTATAGCCCCTGAATACTTCATCATTTGCGATGACTGCAACTTTTAATCCGGTTTGCGCAAACGATGTTGCAATTGCCACGGTTATTGGTGACTTTCCAATACCTCCTTTATAAGCTGTAATGCTGACCACCTTCGCGTGGGGCCAAGTTATATTAAAAGTTCGTAGAAATTGAGAAAGTACGGAGTCAGGGATCTGCACCTTGGAATCAATACTCTCGTATCCCTGCCAAGACTTGACGCTTCTCTCCACTGCCGTGGCAGCATTCTTTGCAGAAATTCCCTTCGATTTTCTTAGTGCTTTTAACTCTTCAGGTCGAATCTTTCTTGCCATGGTTATGTCCTCATTTGGTTCGCAAAATATACGGCAGTCGTGTTTCAGACGAATAGAGGAAAGTGTTGCCTCTTGACGGCTTTGTTTAAGTATGTCTTGTGACGCTCTAATGGTTCCGGAGATCGATTAGGCGTGTAGTGGTCTAATGAAACCGGACACCCATTTAGGCGAGAATGCTCGCCAGATAGAGGTGTCTGATGACCAAACAACGTCGTTCTTTTTCCACTGAATTCAAACGCGAGGCCGCAGGCCTCGTGCTC
>NZ_JACSZV010000054.1 GCF_014472415.1 Pseudomonas sp. N40(2020) | reverse complement strand
CTGTTTATAAGATCAAAAGATCGCAGCCTTCGGCAGCTCCTACAGGGATTCGCTTTGTCTGAAAGATTGCGCCAGAGCCACAACGCCACTGTTCCCGTGACGCCACGATGCAGGCAAGATGAAGCTCTGCAAGTCAGAACACAGGAAGCTGATCGTGACCGAAGCGTTTATTGTCGTTCAAACCGCCGAACAAGCCGTGGATCGTCTGGCCGAGCTGCATGAGCAGGCCACCACCGCACTGAATTCCGCGCTCAAGCGGTACCTCAAGGATCGCGTCGAGCCCGACGCCGGGCAGCGTGCCCTGTTTCGTTATCCCGAACTGCGTCTGACCTATCACTGTCAGGGCGAAGTCCCGCAGACCACCCGCGCCTACGCCAAGGTGCAACTGCCGGGCACTTACAGCGTCACCGTCACCCATCCGAAAGCATTCCGCAAATACCTGCTGGAACAGCTGGTGCCGTTGATGCACGACTTCACCGTGACTGTTGAAGTCGGCGTCAGTCAGCAAAATATTCCGTACCCGTACGTGGTCGAGCAGGGCGATGAACTGGCCGGTTCCGGCGTCACTGCCGCCGTGCTGGCGCGCGTCTTCCCGAGTACCGACCTGTCCGCCGCCACCGATGGCATTGCCGACGGCCTCTACGATTGGGAAAACACCGATCCGCTGCCACTGGCGCTGTTCGATGCCGCGCGGGTCGACTTCTCGCTGCGTCGTCTGGTGCACTACACCGGCAGCGACTGGCGCCATGTGCAGCCGTGGATTCTGCTGACCAACTATCACCGTTACGTCGACCAGTTCATCGTTCATGGTCTGGAGCAATTGCGCAGCGATCCCCGTTTCGTGCGCATGGTGCTGCCGGGCAACGTGATCATCGAGAAGGGCATGGATCACGGCGAAGCGTCGGCGATTGCCGCCGGTGTGGTCTGGCACCGTTATCAGATGCCGGCCTATCACCTGATCGCCAGCGATGGCCACGGTGTGACGCTGGTGAACATCGGCGTCGGCCCGTCCAACGCCAAGAACATCACCGACCACTTGGCGGTGCTGCGTCCGCATTGCTGGCTGATGATCGGTCACTGCGGCGGCCTGCGTCAGTCGCAAACCATCGGCGACTACGTGCTGGCCCACGCCTATATGCGTCGCGACGGGATTCTCGACCGCGTGGTGCCGCCGAACATTCCTATCCCGGCACTGGCCGAAGTGCAGATGGCGCTGCAACAAGCGGCCGCCAACATCACCGGCGAGAAGGGCGACGACCTCAAAAAACGCCTGCGCACCGGCACCGTGCTGACTTACGACGACCGTAACTGGGAGCTGCGCTGGGCGCAGGAACGTCCGTTGATCAACCTGTCCCGCGCCGTGGCGGTGGACATGGAAAGTGGCACCATTGCAGCGCAAGGTTATCGCCTGCGGGTGCCATACGGCACGTTGCTGTGCGTTTCGGACAAGCCGCTGCACAGCGAA
The DNA here is from genome assembly GCF_014472415.1 of Pseudomonas sp. N40(2020). GTDB lineage: Bacteria > Pseudomonadota > Gammaproteobacteria > Pseudomonadales > Pseudomonadaceae > Aquipseudomonas. The sequence goes on along the minus strand of NZ_JACSZV010000054.1, from coordinate 36,285 downwards.
ATCAAGCTGCCGGGTTCGGCCAACGCGTTCTACGAGCGTGCGGTCAGCCAGCATTTGAAGATCGGCATCGAAGCGGTGGATCTGCTGCGCACCGAACTCAACTCGCTGCACTCGCGCAAACTGCGCAGCTTCGACGAACCGCCGTTCCGCTGATTTGTTGATGGTCATTTAACGGTCAGGCTACTAGCATTGGCAGCCCTGACCGTTAGATGTTCTTTTCGCCATGTCCCGTCCCCCGCGTCCACCTTCCCGCCGCCCTGGCGCGAAGCCGCAGTCTTCTTCCCCGCGCCGTGTTGCCAAGGCGCCGCCGGCTGAGCCGAAACTGATCCTGTTCAACAAACCGTTCGATGTGCTGACGCAATTCAGCGACGGCGAAGGGCGGGCGACGCTCAAGGATTACATCGACGTGCCCGGTATTTATCCGGCCGGACGCCTTGATCGCGACAGTGAAGGTTTGTTGCTGCTGACCAACGACGGGCAGTTGCAGGCGCGGATTGCCGACCCCAGGCACAAATTGGCCAAGACCTATTGGGTGCAAGTCGAAGGCGAGCCGACGGCCGAGCAGTTGCAGTGTTTGCGTGACGGCGTCGAACTGAATGATGGCATGACCTTGCCCGCCGAAGCTCGGCTACTGGAGGAGCCTGAGTTGTGGCCGCGTAATCCGCCGGTACGCTTTCGCATGACCATACCTACAAGCTGGCTGGAACTGGTGATACGCGAGGGGCGCAACCGTCAGGTGAGACGCATGACGGCTGCGGTAGGCTTGCCGACGTTGCGGCTGGTGCGGGTCAGGATTGGTGACTGGACGATCGAAGGTCTAGATCAGGGCCAGTGGAAAGAAGTGCCGGCGCGCTTATAAAGCGCCGGACTCGATCAGGCCGATCACCACACTCTTGATGATGAACGCGGCCACACCCAGGCCCAGCACGAAGAACAGAATGAGCGAGCCAAAGCGCCCGGCCTTGGATTTTTTCGCCAGATCCCAGACGATGAAACCCATGAAAATGATCAGGATGCTGACCAGGCCAGTCATCATCCATTCTTCAAGTAGTGCAGGATCCATCGGGGTTCTCCGGCGTGGGCGGGGCAGAAAGGGCGGCGGCGATTATACGCCGAGGGGGATTGAGGGCGCATTGACCTGCGTCTTGAATCCACCGCAATCCCCTGTAGGAGCAGTGTTAGCTGCGCAAATGGGTCAGCGGCAATTCGGTGCTGTTGAGCACCTGATTCAGCACAAAACTCGAGCGCACACTGGTCACCCCATCAATCCGTGTCAAATGCCCCAGCAGCAATTTCTGATAGTGATCCATGTCCGGCACCACCACCTTCAACTGATAATCAGCGTCCACGCCGGTTACCAGACTGCACTCCAACACCTGCGGCAACGTACGAATCGCTGCTTCGAAATTTTCAAAACGCTCCGGCGTGTGACGGTCCATGCCAATCAGCACGTACGCGGTCAGGCTCAGCCCGAGCATCTTGCGATCCAGCAACGCCACCTGACGCGAGATGTAGCCGTCGTCTTCCAGTTGCTTGACCCGGCGCGAGCACGGCGAGGGTGACAGACCGATGCGCTCGGCCAGTTCCTGGTTGGAGATGCGGGCGTCGCGCTGCAATTCCGCCAAAATGCTCAGGTCGTAACGGTCGAGTTTGCTCATCAATCAGTCCTTGGTTGTAACTATTGCGGCGGATTATCTATCCAGGGTTAAAAATTGCGCAAGTGGTGTTTATTTAAGCAATCTTCGCAATCCTCTGTCGCGGCCTCAGGCCTATTCTTATCACCAGAATCACTGCTCGGTAACACAGTCCACAGCGGCCCGCCTATCAGGCCCGCCGCGGTCGCCACCCCCACCGGGGATGTGCCGGCCCCCGAGCTGCACACTGTCCAGAAGACGGCGTGAGGTGAGCCGACGTCAAAAGCGTCGAGCCAGGACGAAGTTCTCTAGAAGGGAGGCCGACGGGTCTCCCTTTTTTCTTGCCTGTGATTTTTGTGCAGCCCTCAATAAATAAGTCTCGTGACTGATAACCTGTTGCAGAACCCGGTGTGTACATTCCCGGTCTTAGTGACAAGTCCCCTCTTAATTTCAGGCCCTGAGCCGCAGCGAGGAAAAGCATGAAGTCGCGCATCTGGCGTCTGGCCGGTGTTGGGTTGCTGTGTGTGAGTGTCAGTGCGCAAGCGCTTGCCGATGAGCCGCAGAATCGCGGGCCGGACAATAATGGTCGCGGCCCGGAGCATCAGGGCAACAATCAGGGCCATGGCGGTAACAATCAGCCTCGGCCGCAAAACAATGAAATCATTCGTGGCGACAACAGCCGCCAGTTCGAGCACAACGGCCAGCAGCGCAACGATAATGGCCAGTGGAAGAACCGCGACCAGAACCGTCCAGCCTACAATCCCAACCCGGTTCGCCAGCCGCCGCCACCGCCACAGTTACCGGCCAACAGTCTGCCGATCCAGCCGCGTCCCGACGCCGTGCGCCAGACCCAGGAACCGCGTCAGGGCTACTACCGCGACGAGCGTCCACAGAACGGCTACAACAACCAACATTGGCAGACCGGCAACCGGCCTAACGACAATCGCTGGCCAGGTCGTCCGGGCGGGCATGGCAACGGTTGGGGCCCGGGGCCGCAATATCGGCCGGGGCATGTGATCGACCGTTTCCCGGATCGTGACTATCGCGTGCCGTATCGCGGGCAGGATTACTTCTTCTCTGGCGGCTATTGGTATCGCCCGCAAGGCCCGCGTTACATCGTCGTGCAGCCACCGCGCGGGATTCGTACCCAGTACTTGCCGGATTACGCCCGTGAAGTGTGGGTGGGTGGCGCGTTGCTGTTCCTTGCCGCCGGTTCCTATTACGCCTATCAGGAAGCGACTCAGGACTACGTGGTGGTCGAGCCGCCGGTGCAGCAACAGCCGCAGCCGCAATCACAGGGTTACGATGTCGAGGCTTATCCGGCCAACGGTCAGTCGCCGGAGCAGGTGCAACAGGACGGTTACCAGTGCTATCAGTACGCGGTGCAACAAAGCGGTTTCGATCCGCGCACCGCGACTTACCAACCGGCGCCCGAAGTGGTCCAGGCCTACCGTCAGGCCCAGGGCAATTGCCTGAGCAGTCGCGGTTATCAGGTAAGTTACTGAATCCGGGTTTGCGCCCGTTCAGCCTTGACCACTTCCTGCGGGTCGGCGTGCACCAGCACTTCGGCCCGTGGGTAGGCTTTGTGAATGGCATCCGCCGCCTGATCGCTGATGCCGTGCGCTACTGACAGGGTCAATTCCCCCGGCAATTCCAGATGCAACTGCACGAACCAGTGGTTGCCGGAAATCCGCGTGCGCAAGTCATGCGCTCCCAACACCCCGGGAACGCTGCACGCCAGTTCGAGCATGTGCTGACTGACGTCCGGTGGCAGCTCCTCATCCATCAGCACCGAAAAGCTTTCCCGGGCGATCTGGATCGCGCTCCACAAAATGTAGGCGGCAATCCCCAGGCCGAACCACGCGTCCAATTGTTGCCAGCCGAATCCGGCCAGCACCAGCGCCACCAGAATGCTGCCGTTAAGCAGCAGATCAGAGCGGTAATGCAGCGAGTCGGCGCGTACGGCGTTGGAGCCGGTCTGCTTGACTACCCGGTGCTGCAAGATCAGCAAGGCCACCGTCAGCAGCAGGGAGAAAATGATCACGCCAATGCTGATCCACGGCGCACCGAGCGGTTCAGGTTGCTTGATCCGCTCATAGGCCTGAAACGCGATCAACACCGCACTCCCGCCGATGAACAATGCCTGCGCCATGCCGGCCAGTGATTCCGCTTTGCCGTGGCCATAACGATGATCGTCATCCGCCGGGCGCAGCGCGTAATGCACCGCCAGCAGATTAAGTAACGAAGCAATGCCATCGAGCGCCGAGTCGGTGAGGCCGGCGAGCATGCTCACCGAACCGCTCAGCCACCAGGCGATGGCTTTGGCGATGATCAGCGTACAGGCCACCGCCACCGAGGCGCGGGTCGCCAACCGCAGCAGGCGGGCGTGTTCGGGGCTGGAGGTCATGGGGGCATGGTTTCCTTATGCGGCGGGTTGCAGGCCGAACATCGCCAGTTGTTGAGTGCTGCCCTTGTGCTGGATCAGGCGCGGATCATCCAGCGGCAGATTGCGGCCCAGTTCAGATTCGAGAATAGCCTGCAACTTCAGGTTATCGACCTGACCGTCCGGGCCAATGGCTTGCTTGAGCTTGGCCGGATCGACTTGCGCGGTGTGGCCCGGTTCGAAGTAAATCGCGCCGGTGGCGAAGTCGACTGCAAATGCGATCAGCCCCGGGACGATGTAGAACAGCAGACCCACGGCATCGAGCACGGCAATCGCCGGGTCGATCTTGCCATCGATCTGGCCGCGTCGATCCGGGTAGAAAATCGAGCCGCACGCGGTGATTTGAGTGAGCAGGGTGGCGACCAGTACACCGCCGATCAGGCGAAAGGGTAAACGCATGGGATAGATCTCCTGAGTCATCTAAAAACGAAGCAGCGTTGTGTGGAATTAAGACCCTGACAAACGCCCGGCAGTTCGCCGTTATACTCGCGGCTGGCAGGGCGTGCCCACAGTAAATTGCGGCCTCGTCTCACCCCTACCGAAATACGTTGAGGATTGAAGTTGTTTTCTCCAGATCGACACCGCGTGAAGGCTGATGAATCCTGTCGGGGTTCGGCCCTCCGGGCTAAAGCTGTGAGCGCGCCATGCTGCGTTGCGGGATTTGGCAAGGAAACGACCCTTACCTGCATCCCGCGCCTTGCCTGGCACGCTCACAGCTTTAACGCGACTCGCAATTTACTGTGGGCACGCCCTGGGGAGCCAGTATGAATTCGCTGCCGATCGATGAAGTTTTACCCGCCCTGCGTGAAGCGTTGGCGATACGCCACGAAGCCGTGCTTGAAGCACCGCCCGGCGCCGGTAAAACCACCCGCGTGCCCTTGGCCTTGCTCAACGAAGCATGGCTGAACGGGCAAACCATTCTGATGCTGGAGCCGCGCCGTCTCGCCGCGCGTGCCGCAGCGGAACGACTGGCCAGCGAACTGGGCGAAAAGGTCGGTGAAACCGTTGGCTATCGCATCCGTCTCGACAGCAAGGTCGGCCCCAACACCCGTATCGAAGTGGTCACCGAAGGCATTCTCACCCGCCGTTTGCAGGACGACCCGGCGCTGGAAGGCGTGGGCCTGCTGATCTTCGATGAGTTTCACGAACGCAGCCTCGACGCCGATCTGGCGCTGGCCCTTAGTTTGAACGGTCGCGAGCTGTTTCGAGCTGAACAGCCGCTGAAGATTTTGCTGATGTCGGCCACCCTTGAGGGCGAACGCCTGGCCGGGTTGCTCGACGACGCACCGATTCTGCGCAGCGAAGGACGCATGTATCCAGTGACCATGCGCTGGGGCCGGCCGTTTCAGCCCGGCGAGTACATCGATCAGCGCGTGACCGCCACCATCCTTGAAGCCCTGCACGATGAAACCGGCAGCCTGTTGGTGTTCCTGCCGGGGCAGGTGGAAATCCGTCGCGTCCATCAACAATTGGCCGACGCCATCGGCGAGCGCAGCGACGTGCTGCTCTGCCCGTTGCACGGTGAACTCGATCTCAACGCCCAACGCGCCGCTATCGACCCGGCACCGGCCGGCCAGCGCAAAGTGGTGCTGGCCACCAACATCGCCGAGACCAGTTTGACCATCAACGGCGTGCGCGTGGTGATCGATGCCGGGCTGGCGCGGGTGCCGCGTTTCGATCCGGGCAGCGGCATGACCCGCCTCGACACTCAACGCATTTCCAAGGCCAGCGCCACGCAGCGCGCGGGGCGGGCGGGGCGACTGGAGCCGGGTGTGTGTTATCGGTTGTGGTCGCAGGATCAGCACGAGCAACTGGCCGCTTATGGCAGTGCGGAAATTCTGTCGGCAGATCTGGCCAGCCTGGCGCTGCAATTGGGGCGCTGGGGTGTGACGCCGGGGGAACTGGTCTGGCTCGATGAGCCACCGACAGCGGCTTATGCACAGGCGCAGGATTTGTTGCAGCGTCTTGGTGCGTTGGAAGGCCAGGCGCTGACCTCGCACGGTCAGGCCATGGCCGAATTGCCAGCGCATCCGCGTATCGGCCATTTGTTGCTGCGGGGGCAGGCGTTGGGCTTGGCAAACATGGCGTGCGATGTCGCCGCGTTGCTCGGCGAGCGCGATATCTTGCGCGGCGCCGGGGCGGATTTGCACAGTCGTCTGGTGCTGTTGTCTGGCGAAGAACGCGCGGCACGCGGCGCTCAGGGCGGTGTGCAACGTGCCCGACAACTGGCGCGGCAGTATCGCGGTTACTTACGCGGCAAGGCGAGCGAGCCGGTCAGCGATCCGGATCACCCGCGCTGGCTCGGCGCATTACTGGCGCTGGCCTACCCGGATCGCGTCGCCCAACAACGTCGTGCCGGAGGCGCCGAATACCGACTGGCCAACGGTCGCGCCGCGCTGTTCGCCGAGGCCGACAGCCTGATGAAAGAACCGTGGATCGTCATCGCCGACCTCGGCAGCCGACAGGGTCAGCGCGAAGAACGAATTTATCTGGCGGCGGATTTCGATCCGGCGCTGTTCGATTCGGTGCTCGCCGAGCAGGTACGCAACATCGATCAACTGGATTGGGACGAGCGCGAAGGCGTGTTGCGCGCTGAACGTCAGCGCAAGGTAGGCGAACTGATCCTGAGTCGTGAACCATTGACTGGCCTCGATGAAGCCGCGCGCAGTCAGGCGCTGGTCAATCTGGTGCGGCGCAAAGGCCTGGAGCTGCTGCCGTGGACGGCGGAACTGCGTCAGTGGCAGGCGCGTGTCGCGTTGTTGCGGCAGTTGGAGCTCAATACTCAGGACGAAAGCCAGTGGCCGGATGTAAGCGACGCGACGCTGCTCGACAGCCTCGAGCATTGGTTAATGCCTTACTTGGGCAAAGTCTCACGGCTCAGCCATTTCGCCAATCTCGATCTGTCGAGCATCGTCCGTAATCTACTGCCATGGCCACTGCCGCAAAGGCTCGATGAGCTGGCACCGCATCATCTGAGTGTGCCGTCGGGGTCGTCGATTCGTCTGGATTACAGCGAGTTTCCACCGATTCTAGCGGTGCGTTTACAAGAGTTGTTCGGCCTGGCCGAGACGCCACGAATCGCTGGCGGCCGGCAAGTGGTCAAGTTGCACTTGCTGTCCCCGGCGCGGCGGCCGGTGCAGGTCACACAGGATCTGGCCAACTTCTGGCGCAGCACCTATGCCGAGGTGAAAAAGGATTTGAAGGGGCGGTATCCGAAGCATTACTGGCCGGATGATCCGCTGGTGGCTGAAGCCACGGCGCGGGCGAAGCCCCGGGGAACCTGAACCGGGGCTACGCCAATGCAGAGCGCCGAGTCAGGCGCCCACGGCTGCGGTGCGTGAATGTCCTCGGGCAAAACGCGTCGCCGAGGTCTGCAACAGCAGCGCAACGCTCAATGTCACCAGCAGGAATGGCAGCAGCCAGGCGTTGTTGATCATGGCCAGTTGTAGGCTGAGGATCAGCAGCAGCACCGGCGTCGCCAGGGCATTCGCCCGGCTGACATACAAACCTACCGCCGCCTCGCTGTAGCGGCAGGCGATGGCAACCCGGATATGCACCCGCGCACCACCGAAAGCCATGCCGAGGATCAACAGGCTCAGTGCCTTGAGCAGCAGATTGTCCGGCAGCAGCCACCACATTGATGTGGAGATCAGCGCCAGTGCAATCAGGCCTGACAGATAGGCCATCAGGTTGCGCCCGGTATTGGCGATGATCACCAGCACGCCGATCAGCGCCATGCCCAGGCCGAACACTGCATCGAGCACACCCAGTTCAAACAATGCCCAGCCGTGGCTCGCCACATACACCGGCAGCATAAAGTTGAATGCCCCCAGGATCGGCCAGATCAATACCATCGGCACAAACAGCGTCAGCGGCAGCCTGGCGGGCTCGGCTACTTCGGCAGTCGCCTCTACCACCGTCGGCAGACTGTCGCGGGTGAAGCAAATTGCCGCGACCATAAAGAAGCCGGCACTGAGTACGATCGAGAAGCCCATGCCGGGAAGAATCGGCATCAAACCTGCCGCCAGCAATGGGCCGATCATCAGCGCGGCCTGACTGGTGGCCGTGGTTGCACCGCTGATGCGTCGCACTTTGGTTTCGTCCATACCCCGTTGAATCTGGGTGAACCACATGTCCAGGCTGGCTTCGAGCGACATGACCATCAGCCAGGCAAACAGGTTGGTGATCAGCAGGCCGATGGTGAAGTCTCGGGACACGCCCGATATCAGCGCGATACCCGCCAGCCCCAGTACAAACCAACTGCTCATCTGCCGACCGTTCATTCGCAGCGACAGGCGCTTGATCATTGCCGGCGTGATGAACGCCGGAATGAACGAGCAGAAAATCGCCAACGCCAGGGGCAGATATCCGCCTTCTTCCTGATTGAGGATGGTCCAGGTCAGCGAGACCATCAGCGCACCGGAAAACAACCGATAAACCGTCGAGCAAAACAGGAACATGGCCAACTCTTTTGCAGCTTTTTGGGTGACGGCGTTTTTTTTATTCATTTAATCGATCCTTGCCCTTGAGTACGCGGCGATTGTTCAACTGGAAGGCGGACACCAGCCACCGCACCGGCATTGAGCAAGTGCAGGGAACTGAAGTCGATTCGGGCGGGTGTCAGACCAGCGTGCGCATCACTTTGAGTGTCTTTTCGATGTCTTCGGGCGAGTTGATGATCCCGGCGGAGAAGCGCACCGTCGAGTGCCGATAAGGCGTGGCGCTGGCAATGATTTTTTGCTCTTTGAGCCTGGCGACAATCTCTTTGGGGGCGCGGTCTTTGACATCACAGCAGACAAACCCGGCGGAGAACTGTGCAGCCTGCGGTGTGTGCAAATACACGTTGGGCAGCTTCGCCAGACCTTCCTTCAGTTGGCCATTGAGTTCAGCGATGCGGTCGGCGATGCGCTTGCGGCCGATCTGCTGGATGAACTTGAATGCCTCGATCATGGCCCACTGGTTTTCGAACGCGAGGAATCCACCGGGGCTGACCCAGGCTGCCTGCGTCTCGCCCTGTGGGTCGCGCTGTTGGCGCCAGGCGTTGGCGGGCTCGGCGGCCATGATGGTGGGAATGGTCGGCGTGATGTGTGCCCACTGACCTTCACGGGCCCAGACCAGCCCGGTACCGTGCGGGCCGAGGATCCATTTGTGCGTGCCGGCGCTGAAAAAGTCGCAACCCAGACTCGCCACTTGAGCCTCGGAACAGCCGAAGCCATGCACGCCGTCGATCACGTAGATGATTCTGTCCGTTTCGGAGCGATCGCGATTGACCCGCGCCACCAGTGCGCCGATTTCTCGCGCCGGCAACCGCACGCCGGTCCCCGAATGCACCCAGGTCATGGCAAGAATGCGGGTTGTCGGTTTGATGGCTTTTTCAATGCGCGCGACGATGGCGTCGACACTGACATCGTCCGGCCCTTCGTACAGGTCGATCCGGCGAATGCTGCCGCCCCACTTGACGACCGCCAGACGCATCGCTTCGTCATGGGTGTACCACTCGTGGTTGGTCGTCAGGATTTCCTGGTGGGGTGCCAGTTTCAGGCCGTTGTAGACCATGGACAGGCCCTGCGTGGTGCTGGTCGTCAGCGCGATATCCTCGGCGCGTCCACCGGTGTAGTCGGCAGCCGCAGCGCAGACTTTGCGCCAGACCATGTCCTCTGGTCTGGCGAACATGTTGTCTTCGAGGAAGGTGTACGGATTTTCGTCGAACGCCTGTCGATGGCGCGCCATCGCGTCGCGCACGGGCTTGGGGTTTGAGGCGAGAAAGAAGTTGGAAATATGCACAAATTCCGGCGACAGATTGAACTGCGCCCGCACGGATGCCCAATCATTGGGATCCAGTGCTTTTACCAAGTCATCCTGAACAGGCGTGTTACCCGCCTGTGCGCCCGCTACACCTGCAATCATGCTGCCTCCAACCAGGGTCGCACCAACTGCGGCCCCCACGAATTCACGTCTTCCCAGACTCATACCAATTCCCTGTTGATTCATATTGAAGTGCGCGCAGGACGCGCAAACATAGCATTGAAAATTCGCTGTCCATAGAGGCCGACGGCCAATCCGAGCACGATCAGCACCACCGCCAGTACCTTGGTCGCCGGCACGCTTTCGTGAAAGATCAACACCGAACCGAGCATGCCGAAAATCGGCACCAGCAACGACAGTGGCGCGACCGTCGAAACCGGATAGGTCTTGAGCAGCGAGTTCCAGATCCAGTAGGCGAACAGCGTGTTCGGGTAAACCTGAAACAGGATCGACAGCACGGCAGTGGTATCCACTTGATTGACGAACGTGGTGTAGCCAGCGCTACCGTTCACCGCGTAGTCGAGTGCGAATAACGGGATCGGTGCAAAGGCGCTGGACCAGACCAGAAATCCGAAGACTTCCTTGGTGCTAGCCTTCTTGTTGATGATATTGGCGACGCTCCATGAGACCGCGCCCACCAGCACCAGCAGCACACCGGGCAGGCTGACCGAACCATCGCTGATCATGATGATGCACAACAATCCACCGAGTGCGATCAGCATGCCCAGTACCTGAAAGCGCGTCAGGGCTTCCTTGAACACCCAGCCGCCCAGCACAATCGTGAAAAACGCGCTGAATTGCAGCACCAGCGATGCGATGCCTGCCGAGAGCCCGGCCTTGATGCCCAGGTTGACGATGCCCCACAAGCCGATGCCGAACACCAGTCCGTAACCGATGATGTAGCGCCATGGCACATTCGGTTTGCGGATGAAAAAGATCGCTGGTAACGCACAAAGACTGAAGCGGATGCCCGCCAGAATAAACGGGTCTACAGTGGCCAATCCCAGTTTGATGACCGAGAAGTTGACACCCCATATCGCCGTGATCAGTACAGCCAATACTACGTGCAGTGGTTTCATTGCTGAGTCGCCTTCATGAGGGTGGGCTGTGTCACGCGACGGATGTCAGGTTTTCGGCCAGGCGCACCCTGGAAAACAGGGTTTGCATCCAGGCCTTGGTTTGTTGCGGTTCTGCGGTTTTGATGATGCCTGCCAAGGGCGCCTCGAAAGCCGAGTAGGTCACGTGGCCCGGCAACAGCGCGCCTGGTTGCAACTCGTTCCACTGCACGACGAATGGGTTTGAGCGCAATTCATCCGCGCCGTCGAGTCCCTGATAGATGCGCTCGCGGTGAGTGTGCCCGGGGAACACAAACCAGCCGAAGCCCAGGCTTGGCTGCTGTTGTGTGAGTGGTGCGATATCTACTTCGCCCTCTACGTGGATGCGCAGCTCCAGCGATGGCAGGTGGATGCCGGTGGCCAACTCGTAAGTCGCGACCACATCGGCGCCGCCGACCCGGTTGCCGACTTCGAGGAACACTGGCTCGTCATCTTCCATGATGGCTTCCAGATGGAATGCGCCATTGCGGATTTGCACGGCTTCCAGCGCAGCACTGACCCATGCCTGCATCGGCGCGGTGGTTTCCAGGTGCCAAGAGCCCAGCGGATGACCGCGCTCCATGTAGTCCAGACAAGTGCCGACGTATTGGCTGGAGAGCATGGTGAGGATTCGACCGTTCTGGACCAGGCCGTCGAAATGGCGGATGGGGCCGCTGATAAATTCTTCAACCTGAAACTCATCGATGCACAGGGACAGTTCGCTGATCTTGCGAGTGATCTCGTCAAAGGCGCGCACAGGCTGCTGGTGAATGCTGACGTCCATGCTCGATGCACCGCTGTGTGGCTTGAGCACGGTCGCGCCATGCCAAGGCACATGGCCCTGAAGTGCCAGATAGCGCTTAAGCGCCATGAAGCGCGGCACGCGCAGTTGCCGCGCTTCAACGGCGGCCTTCATGTCTAGCTTGTTGCGTGCCAGATTCACCGCCGCCACCGAAGCGCCTTCGACGTTCAGCACTTCGCGCAGGTGTGCCGCGTCGAGCAGTTCGTACTCGGACATCGAGATGATCCGGTCAAAATGCTGCGGGAACTGCGCCAGCCACTGTTGCGCTTCATCGTAGGCGCTCCCTACGCCCGGCCGAGTCACTCTGTGGCAGCGCAGTTCGGCCGGCAGCGTATCGATAGCCGCTTGTTTGCCCAGGTAGGTGACATCGTGCAGATCATGATCGATGCCACGGTGGTACTCGATGCGCGGGTAGGGCACCCGGTGAAGAATAAGAATTTTCATGCAAACGGTCTCGAAGCGAAAAAGACAGGGATCAGGACGCAACCTTGAGCAGAAACTCGGACGACAGGTTGCGCTCCAGCACTAGCAACCACTGCTCGCGCAGCACGCGCACCAGATCGCGGATATCGACTGACGGGTCATGCAGTGCGATGCAGGCCTGGGCGACGAAGTCGCTGTTGTCGCGTGGGATTGCATGGATCAGCCTTGCCTCACCTGCGATCCATGCGCTTTCGAGGAGGGCAATATCTTCCTTGGTCAGCCCCAGTTTCTGTGCCGCCAGTGCCAGCGTGTCGTGGACCAGCGCTTCTATGTCGCCCAGTTCAGCCACGTTGATCGTCACATCGCGCGGCACACCGAACATCACCGTCGCGGCGCTGCAGGTGGCAGCTGGCAGTGCATCCGGCACGGGTCCCGCGAAGACCGAGTCAACCCATGCCGCGTAGAGGTCAAGCCCATGTACGGCGTGTGCCAGCGTCCAGATCTTCATGCCGCCGGGACGCCGGTTCGGCTCGATCACCCCCGTCTGGTAGCCGCTGTCGCTGAGTTTGATCTCGTTGTGGAACGGCCCGATACGCTGGCCGACCAACCGATTGACCTGCTCGCCAGCATTGCGAATGGCCAGTCGTTCTTGCTCACTGAGGCGCGCCGGCAGAATCTGCGCCACCTCAACCGGGTAGCGCCCACTGGCGCTGACTTTCTCGGTGATAAACCACAGTTTCCCCAGACCGTCATAGGAGTACTCGCGGGTGAACGTGATGAACGCTTCGGCCAGCACGCCGCCATCCAGATAAGGCGCCACTTCGGCAAACGCCTGCTCACAGTCGCCTCCCGGTGATACCACTACCACGCCGCGATTGTTGCCCTCGCAAGCAGGCTTGATCACGAAACTGCCTTCCTGGCGCACGGCAAAGTTGCGCACATCGTTCAAGCCGTCGATCCGCACAAAGTCCGGCAACATGACCCCCAACGGGTTCAGTTGCGCACGGATGCGGTCTTCGGCGATGCGGTACGCCAGCTTGTCAAAGGCCCCAAGTGCCAGTGCTGCATCGTCAACCGGCAGCCCGAGGCGCTCCAGCAGCGCTGCACCACTGGCCACCGCATTGTCGGAAAAGACCATGCCTGCGCTGACCTGGGCCGCGTCATCGCCCAACTGATCGAGCACTTGGCTGACGAAGTCGGGGTGCAGAGGATCGGCATCGATCACGCGATCGCTGATGTTCTGGTCATGGTCCTGAGGGTTGGCCCTGACCAGCCAGGTCTGTGCGCCCCATTGCTGGCGCGCATAGTCACGCAGGTGCAGCACATCGCTGATCCGGCTCAGGTTGTAATCCACAATTAGTAATACAGGCGCTCGCAACGGCATGTTTCTTGATCCTCATCCGTGGGGTTGGTCATCGGCAGCAGTTGTACTCAGGCGAATGCCCGGTTTTTTTTATTGGCTGTCGACCTGATAGCGGATATCCAGCGCCGTGGCGCTGATGCTGACCAGGCGCTCTAGTTCGGCTGTCCGGTTGGCACGGTCGAACGTCCACAACAATTGCCCGAGGAACACTTCACGGGCGTGTGCGGGAATCACATCGCCTGCTTTCAACAGGATGTGCTGCACGACCGGGTCGAGCGGCAACTCGTTGAGCGTCACTGAGCTCAGCGTTCCCGGTTTGGCGAAATACACCCGAAAAAATGTGGCCACGGACTGTTCGCTGATGCCATCCGCATGCCATTCAAGCTCTGTCAGACGCTGGACAAGATCCTCGCGTGGCCGGGCTTCGTCCTGACTGGCGAGCAGCAGATCGATCCACAGTGAAAGCATGCTGTGACCGTTGGTAACCGCCTCGACGCTGTGCGAGATCAGGCTGCCGCCGACGCGCGGGTTGATTTCGATCAGGTCCCAGTGCTGCCCGGTGAAGCGCGCCTCCACGTGGTAGCACCCCCACTTGAGTTCCATGCATCCCAGTACATTTTTCAGCCATTGCAGGCCCGCAGCGATTTGCGTCTGGTCGAGGCTGACCGGTGGCGTGGTGCAACTGTCTTCAAGCACCGTGGCGGCGGTCTCGGTCACTTCGTATTTCTCATGGATGGCCACCACATGCGCCTGACCATCGACCAGCAGGGTTTCGAAACTGAATTCATTGCCGGCGATGTAGTCCTCCGCCATGAACGTCAGTCCGTCGTTGAACGCCGAGGCATAGACTGTGTCTTCGGCGGAGGCCAGACGCAGGCTCTCAAGGGCATTCCACGTAGTGTCTTTGCGCATGGGAAAGGCTGCGTAGGAGGCAATCCCATGAATCGGTTTGATGAAATAACGCTGATCTTGCGCCTTGAGTCTTTCCAGTACGGGCTCGGTCAGTGCGTAGGCGTTCGCGTGCGACAAGCCCGCTTCGGCCAGTCGGTTGCGTACATTGAGCTTGTTGCGCAGCGCCAGTGCCTGGCCTGCGTCGATGTCATAAGTGCCAAGTGAGGCGTTGGCCGACGCCATCAGGTGGCGATAGCCTTCCCACACACTGATGCAGCAGGTGACCTGTTCGCCGGACTTGCGCAGCGTCTCAAGGGCAATCTGCACATCCTCCAGCTTCAACTGGTGGGAATCAGCGGTGTAGAGCCGGTCCGCCCAGGCATGAATCTGCTCCAGGCGGGCCGGTACATGTTCCGGAAGCGGCAATGAAGAGAGCACGAAACACCGAAGCTGCCGTCGATGAATCTCCTGCTTGAGGTCTTCCAGGAAAGAAAAGCCGCAGTGGCTCAGGATCAGAACACCGGGTCGATTTGAATTCATTGCCTGCTCCATGGCTTAAGCTGCCTTGTCTTGCGGCTTGGCCAGGGTGTTGATGTACAGCTCGCTGAAATACATCGCGAGGATCTTCTGATGCTCCTCGAGGTAGCGTTTCAATGCCGCGATGTCTTGCTCGCCCTTGATCAGGAAACGCAGTGCCGCCCAGACTTCACCCGGGTGGTCATCATTGATGTCGGTGTGCGAGTGGGAAACCTGACCCACAATCTTGGTCTCGCCAACCGAAGTCTTGAGTGCTTCGAGCTTGCGCGGCTCGAGCTTCACGTTGACGTACTCGACCAGGTAGGAATAGGCGATTACGCCAAGCGGGCCTTCATGGTCCAGCAGGTACGAGAAGAAACCGGCCAGCAGTTTGGTCGACAGGTACGGTTCGGTGGCGAGGAATTCCTCACGGCTGACGCCGACGCGCTTCAGGTCATCGATGAACAGCTCGTCATGGAGCATTTCTTCCTGCTCGTAGTGCGCCCAGATCTGCGCTGCCGCCGGACTGACCTTGGCCACTTCGACCAGCGCCTTGGATTCGGCAACCCGCAGCAGACGGATACGCCATGCGGTTTCGATCAGATGGCGCTTGTAGTACTCACTGTTAACGTCCTTGCCTTCCAGGTGAGCAGCCTGAGGTACGGTTGCATACCATTGCTCAACTTGCACGTCGATGATCTTGTCTATCTCTGCGCGCAGATTTACCGAGCCGGCGGCGTTGAGGAACGGGGTGGTATCACCATAGCCAACATTCTTTACACGGTTAAGCATGAGCAAGTCCTTTTTTTTGGTTTGTTTGAATTGCTTTAATTACAACCACACTTCATTTGCAACTTAGCCAATAACATCAATGGCCACTTCACCTCTTAACAGGCATTGACAGGCCAGCCGGTACTCTTCGCCGCTGTAACCCAATACCTCGATAAAAGCTTCTTCATCGTCATCACGAGGATTCAAAGCCTCGAGACCCGATGTAACTTTGATCAGGCAGGCGCCGCACGCGCCTACACGACAACCCAGCGGGATAACGTTCTTGCCCCCGGCTTCATACTCGATATCGGTGAACGGGGAATTGGTCGGTAATACAAACTCGAGTTGATGCGAAGTAACTGTCAGTGTGTGCAGTGCCATACATGCCTCATGTCATTATTAAAATTTGTGTGGCAGGCACACAGTTTCACGCCAAAGCCATACGGCGCTGGAAAGAAGTTTGGGCAATCAGGAAGTTAGCGGGACGTCAACTCCAGGTATAACCAGTACAACAGTGCTATCCCACTGAAGGCGGCGCCCAACAGGCAAACGGCAACCCAGCCAAAGTGAGCGTAAGTGTAAGTTGCAGCAATAGCGCCGACACCACTGCCTACCGAGTAGAAGCACATGTAGGCACCCACCAGCCGGCTTTGCGCGTCGGGCCGTGCGGCGAAGATCAGGCTTTGGTTGGTCACATGCACCGCTTGCACGGCAAAGTCCAGCAGTACCACGCCTACCACCATGGCCAGCAATGAGCTTTCAACAAACGCGGTGGGCAGCCAGGACACGGTCAATAGCGCCAGCGCAATGCCTGTCGTGCGATTGCCGAAACCCTGGTCGGCCAGTCGCCCGGCCCTCGCAGCGGCCAGCGCACCCGCTACCCCGGCCAGGCCGAACAGGCCAATCTGGGTGTGTGACAGCGACAGTGGCGGTGCGCTTAACGGCAATACCATTGCGGTCCACAGTACGCTGAATGAGGCGAATATCAGCAGGGCGAAGGTGCCCCGCACGCGCAGCGTCCGTTCGGTGAGATACAACTGGAAGACCGAGCGCAGCAACTGCAAGTAACTGCCTTTGGCGGGCGGCGTGGTCGATGCTGGCATTGTGCGGTGCAGCACCAGCGCCATGCCGATCATCAACGCTGCCGAGACGAAATAGACGCCGCGCCATCCGGCCAGATCGGCCACCGCGCCCGATACGAAGCGCGCAAGCAGAATGCCCAGGACGACGCCACTGGTCACGGTGCCGATGGCTTCGCCGCGCTGCTCGGGGCTTGCCAGTGTCGCCGTGTAGGCGACCACCACCTGTACGACCACCGCCATCAGGCCGACAAGCACCATCGCACCGAGCAACATGCCCCAATCCTGCGCCAGCCCAACCGCACACAACGCCACGGCCGACAGCAGCATCTGCGTCAGGATCAGTCGCTTGCGATTGAGCAGGTCCCCCAGTGGGACGATGAACAACAGGCCCACCGCATAGCCGGCCTGAGTCGCGGTGACCACCACGCCGATGGTGCCGGGCGACACTGACAGGCTGGCGGCCATCGACTCCAGCAGTGGTTGTGCGAAGTAGACGTTAGCCACAGCCATGGCGCAGGTGATAGCGAAGAGAAATGTCTGGTAACGACTTAAACCGCTGGTGGTTGCACGTCCCAGAGGCGCCTGAGCGGTGCCGCCGCCGGCTGATTTTTCGGCTTCGATGTCCATTTTCGAAGGCTTTTGAGGGTTCAACGTCATCATTCCATCCTTGGGAATCTGGTTTCTAAAGAAAACCGATGCGTTGATTTTTATCAAAACTGGTTTTAATCTACAACTAGTTTTACAAAATATTTTCTTCTGACGTTAGAACCTTTCTAACGCGCTCTTTCCTCAAAATTGGAGACTCATGGCCAGACAGCTGCTACTGGCACAAAGCGAATGCCCCGTGGCCCGCACGCTCGAGGCTATCGGCGATCGTTGGGTGTTGATGATCATCCGGGACGCCTTCGATGATGTGCGTCGCTTCAGCGAATTCCAGAAACGTCTCGGCCTGGCGAAAAACATCCTCACGGTGAAACTCAAGAAACTGGTCGAACTGGGCGTGTTCGAGGTGCAGCCGGCGTCAGATGGCACCGCGTACAAGGAATACGTGCTGACCGAGATGGGGCGCTCGGTGTTTCCCATCGTGATCAGCATGCGCCAGTGGGGCGAGCGCTTCCTGTTCAGCAAGGGTGAGAGTTACTCGGTGTTGCTGGACAACGAACAGTCGGAGCCCGTCGAGACCATTGCGGTGCGTTCCAAAGCAGGCAAGGTGTTGGGTCCGGCGGATTGCCACCGGCGTGTCGTCAAGCGTCGCAGTTGACTGCCGCCATGGCGTGGGTTTTTCAGTCGCCGGCCTTGGCGGTCAGCAACATACGCCCCCCCGCCGGATAGCTGCCTGGCACTGAACCGCAACATGCGCATAACTTGTGGAAGCAGGCTTGCTCCCACAAGTTATGCGTTACGGGCTGCCAGCGGTGCAATTTACTGAAGCGAGAAGACTGTTTTGACCCAACCCGGCAGCGTGTACTTTTCATAGATCTGCACAGGGACGTCCACATACGGATCGGTGATGAAACGCTCCGGAATGACCGGGCAAGCCTCATCAATGACCAAAATGTTCGCCGGATTGTAGAAGTCATAGGCAACAACGTTTTTGTTGGTCGTGATGACTTTTTTTCGCGAGGCCATGGCTTCGAAAAAACGGAAGCTCAAACCGGCCTGGCCGGGTTTGGAAATGTCCAGAATGATCCTCGAGCGTTTGACCAGTTCCCCCACGGATTCCAGCGACATCCTCCGCTCGAAGAAAGTGATGCCGGGATGGGCGCCCGGGATCGGTTTGCTCTGAACCAGAAACTTGTAATCGGTAACGCCGAGCCGATCAAATTCCCGCGCCAGGCCTTCGAGCGCCGGCACGCGGTCCTTGCCGGCCATCACTACGAAAGCCGAGTATTCGCACGGTTCACCGTCTGCCACGTAGTCTTCATAGATAAAGTTGTAGAGCTTTTTCAGCCCGTAACTCTCGGAATTCTGCGGGTCGAATGAAAACACCTCGTCATAATCTGCCAGTTCTTCCCGGGTCATCGGCCAGCGACTGAAACTGTCGTAAAGGTAGGCGATCTTGCGATCGGAAGCCTTGAGTCCAGCCGCCAATTGCTGTGGGTCGATTTGCGCCGGATTAATGATAAGGGCAGCATCAAACCGCCCTGCCGCCCGAAGGGTCTTTTTCACATGCCGCCATTGGGCCCAGCGTTTCAGCGGACGTCGAATGATCTTCGGGGCTCGATCAAACCTGTCCGACATCGACGAGGTATCGATGAAGCACACGTCGTTATCGATCATCAAATGCTCAGCCAGTTTGCGTGCGTAGCCGCCGATGTCCTTGCATACAAGTAAGATTTTCATGGGTCTTCCGTGCGTTTGATTCGAATGCCCGAGCATCGTTCGTGGCGTAGAGTTGTTGCTACGGCGCAACCGGCAGCAGGAACCGCGCAATGACCGGCAAGTGATCGGAAATCCGAAGCGTATCGTCCTGGCGCACCACCGCTTCGACCCGTTTGATCTTCGGGCTGTAAAACAGATAGTCGACCGTGCGATCCGGACCATTGAGGCCGGGGTCGTTGGGGTAGTGGGTCAGCCACTGCGCGCGGTCGATGCCGCTGGCCTCGTTGTTGGTCGGGATCATCGGGTACTTGTCCCACAACAGATGCAATTCGCTGTCGGCGGAGTAGGCCGTGCGCTGCTCGGCTGGCAAACGGCGATATTGACCGAGCGGCAGCAGATTGAAATCGCCGCCGATCAACCACGGCAGGCCTTGGCTTTCGTACTTATCGAGCACCTTGGCCACCGCCGTCACTTGCGCCTGCAAAGTCTCATCCGGTTGGCTGGCGCGCTCCAGATGCGTGTTGAACACGGTCAGTTGCCCGCCATCGCTCAGCGGCAGCTTCGTCGCGAGCAGGGCGTCTTTGGGCTGGAACTGGCGGCTGATGAAGTTGCTCGAAGCGACCGGTAATTGCAGGCGCTCGGCGTGTTCGATGCGATAACGGCTCAGCGTCGCCAGTTGCCGGCCAACGCTGCCGAAGATGTGCGGTTCAGGAATGAAATCGGCTTTCCAGTCAAACGCGCTGGCGCTGCACGGGTACAGATCGGCGACCCGTTCCTGCAGCAATTTGAGCTGACTTTGATAGTCACTGGCCTTGGCCCCTTCATCCAGTTCCTGCAACAGCACCACGTCGGGCTGTTCATCGCGAATTACCCGCGCCACTTCATCGAGACTGAAGGCCATGTCTTCCAACGTCGGCGCTTCATCGTCGCCCCCGGCCAGGTCATTCCAGAACACATAACGCTTGCCGGCCAGGTACTGCACGTTCCAGGTCATGACTTTCAGTGCCTGCCCGGGCACCAGCGTCGGCGCGGTTGCGGTGCAACTGACCGGCAGGGTTTCACGGGGTTCGGGACGCCAGGTCAAGCTGAACATCAGCCCGCCAATCACGGCGATGGCGAGCACAACGAGCAACAGGGTGTAGCGCAGTAGACGGGTCATGGCTCGGCTTTTAGCGTTACAGAAAGTGGCCCCGAGCATACCTGAGGGCGAGTCTTAAACCTAAGGCCAGAGCAGTCAGACCGCTCTGTCTCTTTTGTCAGGCAATTCGCTGATCAGCATGAACAGACGGAACAGCACAACGCTGGTGAACAGTTGCAGGAAGCCGTGAGCGCTGTCGATCAACACGGTGATGGCCGTGTTCTGCGGTTCTGGATAGACCGCCAGCGTTGCACCTTTGAGCAACCACAACGGCGTCATCACGCAAAGAATGCACAGCAGAATCCGCCAGAAATGCCCGCGTGTCAGACGCAGGCTTTCCTTCATGGCATGCAGCGGATTGAGGCCGCGCAGCACCAGCAGATATTCGCCGAACGCCAGCATCACCATCAGCATCAGGCCCGGCAGAAAATACAACGACAGTCCCAGCAGGATCAGCAACGTGTTGAGCGCCGTGAGCAGGGCGAAACGCGGCCACAACCGTGCGGCCATCGCCAGCAGGTCAAGATTGCGCGGGGCTTCGCCACGGGTGCGGGCGTCGAGAAACAGAATCAGTGCGGCGGTGTACAGCGGATAGATCAGCAGGCCGACAATGATGCTGGACGCCGAAAAACTGTCCGGGTCGCTGGCGTGATCCACCACTTGTTGCAACAGCGCTTCGACGATCACCAGCGGCAGGCACAACTGCACGATGCTGACCAAATGGCGTTTGAAAAAATACAGAGAGTCGCGCAGCACTTCGAAGGCATTCATCAGTCGGTATCGCAGGTCGAAAACAGTGGCTCACTTTAACCGATGATGCGCGGGCGGACACAAACGTAAACATTCGGTAAAGGTCGTTGAAACATCCTGTCACTGTCTCCATTACGGGAGAGCACCTTGTCCAAAGTGGGCGAGGGCACGTTATCCCCGGCAATCTACGAGGTCGCCATGAACAGCGAAGAACAAACCCTGATCGATGGACTGTTTTCCCGGCTGCAACAGGCCGAAACGGAGGCAGCCCCGCGCGATGCCCAGGCCGAGGCGCAGATCAAGGAACACCTGACACGCCAGCCGGCGGCAGGTTATTTCATGACCCAGGCGATTCTGGTGCAAGAGGCGGCGCTCAAAAGCCTCGACGAGCAGAACAAACAGTTGACCCAGCAAGTCCAGCGTTTGCAGGCCGAGCTGCAATCGACCAAGGCGCAGAGTGCTGCGCCGGCACCCAGCGGTAGCAGTGGGTTTCTGTCGAGCATCTTTGGCGGCGGCAGTTCGCGTCCTGCGCCAACACAGAGTGCCCCGGCATCGACGGGCGGCTGGCGCGAACCGGCACCGCAGCAGAACTTCAACGCTCCCGCGCCACAACAGAACTTCGGCGCACCGCCGCCCAACTACGCGCAACAGGCTGCTCCGGCGGCGGGCAGCAGTTTCCTCGGTGGCGCGCTGAAAACTGCCGCTGGTGTGGCGGGTGGCGTGATGCTGGCGCAGGGGATCAGCAGCCTGTTCCATCACAATCAGCAACCGGAAGAGATTGTTGAAGTGATCAAGGAAGAACCGGCGCAGGTTGCAGACCAGAGCAACAGCGGCTGGGGCGATGACCAGCGCATGGCCGGCAACGACCAGAGCGGCTTTACTGATACCGACTACAGCGATGACAACTCATCGTTCTTCAATGACGACGATTCCTTCGTCTGATTCACCATTCGTCCGGAGCCTGTGAGGGCTCCGGGCCGATTATTCGCGGAACCTTCCTTCGGGCTGGCATACTGAGCGCCTTTTTCGGGCCTGGCGCCTGATCCCGCTTCGTGCGCTCGCGCGCTCACAGGAACTCCGGTGAAAAAAATCGCAGTGTTCGCCGACGTGCAGAACCTCTACTACACCGTGCGTCAGGCCTATGGTTGCCACTTCAACTACGCCGCGCTGTGGGCCGACATCAGCAAGGACGGGCAGATCGTCGAGGCCTACGCCTACGCCATCGACCGTGGTGACAGCAAACAGCAGCAGTTCCAGCAGATCCTGCGCAACCTCGGCTTCACCGTGAAGCTCAAGCCATACATCCAGCGCAGCGACGGCTCGGCCAAGGGCGACTGGGACGTGGGCATCACCCTCGACATCATGGACGCCGCCGACCACGTTGACGAAATCGTCCTGGCCTCCGGTGATGGCGATTTCGACATGCTGCTCGAACGCATCATCAACAAGCACGGCGTGCAAGCGGTGGCCTATGGCGTCCCGGGCCTGACCGCCAACTCGCTGATCCGCGCTGCCAGCCGCTACGTGCCGATCGAAGGCGCGCTGCTTCTGAAGAATTGAGCGGCTACTGAAGAATTGATTTGAACGGAGTTGAACCCGGTTTGGAACGCATTGCAGTCATCGACTTTGAAACCACCGGCCTCTCGCCGAACAGCAGCTGCCGCGCCACGGAAATCGCCGTGGTCATGCTGGAAAACGGCCGCATCGTCGAGCGTTACCAGAGCCTCATGAACGCCGGCGTGCGCGTCCCTGCGTTCATCGAACAACTGACCGGCATCAGCAACGCCATGCTGCGCACCGCGCCCTCGGCGGAACAGGTGATGAACGAGGTCAACGAGTTTGTCGGCTGCACGCCACTGGTCGCACACAACGCTTCGTTCGACCAGAAGTTCTGGGATTTTGAACTGGGGCGGATCAAACGCACGCGTCTCCAGAATTTTGCCTGCTCACTACTGCTGGCCCGCCGGTTGATGCCCGCCGCGCCGAATCACAAGCTCGGCACCCTCACCACGTTCGCTCGCCTGCCGCACACTGGTCAGGCTCACCGGGCGATGGCGGATGCGGAGATGGCGGCCAATTTGATGGCGCATCTGGCCGGAGAGTTGCGCGACAAGCATGGCGTGCGCGAGTTGAACCATGACCTGCTGTGCAAATTGCAGAAAGTGCCGGCTGCGAAAGTTGGCGAGCATCTGCAGCGCTACCGCTGATCCCGAACTCACCATAATTCCTGTAGGAGCTGCCGCAGGCTGCGATCTTTTTAAGTCAGGCCAGACTGGCAAATTGTTGATTATCAACCCTGCACACCGGCATAAACCTGGAGGACATCAGCCGTTGCGCTTGGTGGCGTCTACCGGCCAGAAAGTCTCGTGTAACCGGGTTGTTTAGTGGTGTGTAGAGTTCGACGAAGCATCCTACTGAAGTTTAGGGATTATCCGTCTTGAGCTCTGATAGCCCCACCGCTAACCTCTTTTCGTCGCTGCCAATTCAGCGATCGGGACTGCAAGCCTGCCGTTAGTTTGTTAGGAGACCACTGGCGAACCTATAATCGCGTCGCTTCAATTAGCGACCATCGATTTATGGTAGCTGTGTGCGGGAGACCTTAGGGTCTGCCGAGGTCTCCTACTCGGTCTTGCAGACCCGTGCACAGCTGCCACCCATCATCTGCAAGTGATGCTGGCAGCTCCGACGTTCAAAGGAGATTTGCCATGTTCAAAGCTACGCCCAACCCTCCAGAAGATTCTGGTTCAGCGTTCATCCGTGAACCTTTCGTAACACCACAAGCTTTTATTCGTCATCACATTCAACTGCGGGCAACTCTGCTGCATGCAGAAGCCTGGTTCTGTGCCCGTGATTTTGGTCGTCTCATGGGGTTGGAAATCAATGGGCGACAAGTTCTGAAGCTTGATGAAGATCAGCGGCGGATAATGTATCTGTCGGGAAGCGATGGTGTTCAAGAGACCTTGATGTTGAGCGAGTCCGGCGTTTACGCAATGCTGGTTTACCACTACTCCCCGGAGAACCGTCATTTGCGTCGTTGGCTGACCCATGAGGTCGTGCCGATGCTTCGTCAGGGCTCGGAGTCAGTTTCAGATCCGCATCTGCGTTTGATGATGTGCGCAGGGGAAACGTTGAGACTTCTGCATTGGCGCAATGAGCCATGGATGCGCATGCGAGATATGCCGCACTTGCTGACTCAGGAAAGTCGTCGCCAGGGTTGAAGGCTTCTCGCTAGCGGACTTACTCGCGAATGCGCTGTGTCATTCAGAAAGGTGTTGTCTGACACTCCCTCTTCGCGGGCAAGCCCGCTCCCGCAGGGAACATCATTGCCTCAAGACTTGCCGTTGCCTTCGATATGGCCCAGCGGCACGCGCTTCTCGATGGCGCTCGACAACACAATCGAAGTCTTGCTGAACCCGAACTTCGCCACCCGGTTGATCAACTCCTCCAGCTCCGGCATCGACCCCACTGCGGCCTTCATGATCACGCACGGATCGCCCGTCACCCGAAAGCACTCGGTCAGTTGCGGAATTTTGACCAATTCGTCGTACACCTTCTGGCTGCCGTTTTGATGCAGGCGCAGTTCGATCACACACTGGATCGGCAGACCGATTTTCGACAGATCAATTTTCGCTTCATAGCCGGTGATCACGCCCGATGCCTCAAGCTTGGCCACGCGCTCGGCCACGGCGGGGGCGGAGAGGTTTACTTTGCGCGCCAGGTCGGCGTAGGACGCCCGGCCGTTTTCGAGCAGGGCGCTGAGCAGCATGCGGTCGTATTTATCCAAGGCTTAACTCCTGAAAGTGTCAGTCTTTCGAAATCGTGGTTTATTCCGTAGATCTCCGTGATTTCAAAAGTGTACTGGCCTGATAAACAGGTTTTGTAACTTATTTTTGCCCGCTGGCCTTTCTAGAATAACCAATCTTCTGACACAGACTGTCGAGCTGCCCATGCCTGCCTTGCGCCGTTTTTCCTTGCCGCTGATCGCCGCGTTTTTTGCGTTGTATGTGATTTGGGGTTCGACCTATCTGGTGATTCGCATCGGCGTTGAATATTGGCCACCGCTGATGCTTGGCGGAGTGCGCTTCATCATTGCTGGCACGTTGATGTACGCGTTCCTGCGCTGGCGCGGGGCACCGGCGCCGACGTGGGTGCAGTGGAAAGCGGCGGGGATCATCGGGATTTTGCTGCTCAGTTTTGGTAACGGTGCGGTGAGTGTGGCGGAGCACACGGGGGTGGCTTCTGGTGTGGCGGCATTGGCGGTGGCGACGGTGCCGCTGTTTACGTTGCTCTGCGGTTATTTCTGGGGCGCGCGTAATACTCGTCTCGAATGGGCCGGGGTGGCGCTGGGGATTGTCGGCATTGCCATGCTCAACATGGGGTCCAACCTGCAATCGAGCCCCTTGGGCGCTGCTTTGCTGATTTTCGCGGCGGCGACCTGGGCCTTCGGTTCGGTGTGGAGCAGGCACCTGCCGTTGCCGCAGGGCGCGATGGCCAGTGCGGTGGAAATGCTGGTCGGCGGTGTTGTCCTGCTGATCGGCAGTGCGGTGAGTGGTGAACGCTTGCAAGCCGTGCCGCCGATGGAAGGCTGGTTGGCGCTGGCGTATCTGATCTTCTTTGGCTCGATCATCGCCTTCAATTCCTACATGTACCTGCTCAAGCATGTGCGTCCGGCGGCGGCCACCAGTTATGCCTACGTCAATCCGGCGGTGGCGGTGTTGCTGGGGATCGTGTTTGTCGGCGAGACCATCGGCATTGAAGAAGCGCTGGCGATGCTGGTGATCATCAGTGCCGTGGTGCTGATCGGT
Source organism: Pseudomonas sp. N40(2020) (assembly GCF_014472415.1). GTDB lineage: Bacteria > Pseudomonadota > Gammaproteobacteria > Pseudomonadales > Pseudomonadaceae > Aquipseudomonas. The sequence continues at coordinate 10,446 of NZ_JACSZV010000054.1, read as the reverse complement.
CTGCCGCAGTGGCGTCGTCCGGCACAGCCGCCGGTAGACGTGCCGACGGCCGTTCCGACGGAACAGCGCGCAAATTAGGGTAAACTGCGCGCCATTGCACACTCGTGTCGCACAACTGCGCTGAATTTTCCTACGGTACTCCCATGACTTTCGCCTCCCTTGGCCTGATCGAACCCTTGCTGCGCTCCCTCGAGACGCTCGGCTACCAGACCCCGACGCCGGTGCAGGCGCAAGCCATCCCGGCCGTTCTGGCCGGTCGCGACCTGATGGCAGCGGCCCAGACCGGTACCGGCAAGACCGCCGGTTTCGCCTTGCCGTTGTTGCAGTTGCTGGCTATGGAAGGCCCAAAAGTCACCGCGAATTCGGCGCGTGCGCTGATTCTGGTGCCGACCCGCGAGCTGGCCGAGCAGGTTCATGAGTCCGTGCGCCAGTACGCCGAAAACCTGCCGCTGCGCACTTATGCGGTTTACGGCGGCGTCAGCATCAACCCACAAATGATGAAGCTGCGCGGCGGCGTCGATGTGCTTGTTGCCACGCCTGGTCGCCTGATCGACCTGTTCCGCCAGAACGCGCTGAAACTCGATCAGTTGCAAACCCTGGTGCTGGATGAAGCCGATCGTATGCTTGACCTGGGCTTCTCCGAAGAACTGGCGAACATTTACCGCATGCTGCCGAAAAAGCGCCAGACCCTGCTGTTCTCCGCGACTTTCTCCGATGACATTCGCCTGCTGGCCGGGCAAATGCTCAACGACCCGCTGAGCATCGAAGTCAGCCCGCGCAACGTTGCCGCCAACACCGTCAAGCAGTGGATCGTGACGGTGGACAAGAAGCGCAAGGCCGAACTGTTCGTGCACCTGATGCGCAAAGGCAAGTGGAAGCAGGTGCTGGTGTTCGCCAAGACCCGCAACGGCGTGGATGCGCTGGTGGAAAAACTCCAGGGTCTGGGCATCAACGCCGACGGCATTCACGGCGACAAGCCGCAAGCGACACGCCAGCGCGCGCTGGATCGTTTCAAACTCAGCGAAGTGCAGATTCTGGTGGCCACCGACGTGGCGGCCCGTGGTCTGGACATCGAAGATTTGCCGCTGGTGGTCAACTTCGACCTGCCGATCGTGGCCGAAGATTACATTCACCGGATCGGCCGTACTGGCCGTGCGGGTGCGACGGGCGAGGCGATCTCGCTGGTGTGTGCCGATGAGGTGAACATGCTCTCGGCGATCGAGATGCTCACGCGTCAGACCTTGAAGCGTCAGAACGAACCGGACTTCGAGCCTGAGCACCGCGTGCCGGATACCGATGCCAGCGGTCAGGTGATCAAGAAGCCGAAGAAACCTAAAAAGCCGAAAACGTCCGGCGGTGGCGGCAAGCGTAATCTTGGCAAGTGGGTGGACAGCGGCGAGACGCAGGCGCCGGAGCCATCGATCAAGCCTGTGCGTAAAGTGCCGGTGTTCAATACCGGGCCGCGCAAGCGTAAGCCTTAAGGTCAAAAGCCCCTCACCCTCACCCTAACCCTCTCCCCGAGGGAGAGGGGACTGATTGGGGGATGCTCGCGAAGTACGCCGACTTGATACTTCTGTTGTGAATCCATAATCGACGGGGCCTTCGCCATTTACCTCGGCCGGCTGACCGAATCCATAATCGACTCGGTCTTTCAGGTCAGTGCGTTACGGCAGACACCTCGGCCGGCTCCCTCTCCTTCTGGGAGAGGGCTGGGGTGAGGGTTCAGGCAGACGCCTCGGACTTGAGCCATTGCACAATACCCAACCCTGCCGCCCGCCCGCTGGCAAAACACCCCGTCAGCAAATAGCCGCCCGTTGGCGCTTCCCAATCCAGCATCTCACCCGCACAAAACACCCCCGGCAACGCCTTGAGCATCAATCGCTCATCCATCGCTTCAAACGTCACGCCACCCGCACTGCTGATCGCCTCATCCAAAGGACGGGTCTTCACCAATGTCAGCGGCAGCGCTTTTATCGCTCGGGCGAGCAGCGCGGGATCGGCAAAGGTTGCAGCGTCAGTCAATTCACGCAACAACGCCGCTTTCACCCCATCAATCCCGATCTGACTGTGTAGATGCTTGGCCATTGAGCGCGAGCCACGGGGTTTGCTCAATGCCGCCTGCAATTTATCCACAGGTCGACCTGGCAGCAGGTCGATATGAATGGTGGCTGAGCCGTGCTGGTTGATTGCCTCGCGGATCGGTGCCGACAACGCGTAGATCAAACTGCCCTCAATCCCGGTCGCCGTGATCACGCATTCGCCCAAGCGCGGCACATCGTCGTTCAGGCCGATGGCAATATTTTTCAGCGGCGCGCCGGCGAATTTGCTGACGAGTAATTCGCTCCAGGCCTGCACTTCAAAGCCGCAATTACTGGGCTGCAACGGCGCCAGTCCTATACCGCGCTGCTCCAGCGGCAACAGCCACGCGCCGTCCGAACCCAGCCGCGACCAACTGCCGCCGCCGAGGGCGAGCAGGGTGGCGTCGGGGTTGATGGATTTCTCGCCTTCCGGGCTGTCGATGCGCAACGCACCTTGTTCATCCCAGCCGAGCCAGCGATGGCGGGTGTGGATAACTACGCCACTGTCGCGCAGACGTTTGAGCCAGACGCGCAGCAACGGGGCGGCTTTCATGTCGGTGGGGAACACGCGGCCAGAGCTGCCGATAAAGGTTTCGATGCCCAGCTCATGAATCCAGCGGCACAGCGCATCGGCATCAAAACCGCGCAGCAGCGGAGCGATGTGCGGCGCGCGTTCGGCGTAGCGCGAGAGGAACGCCGGGTAGGCTTCGGAGTGGGTGATGTTCATGCCGCCGACCCCGGCCAGCAGGAACTTGCGGCCTACCGAAGGCATGCTGTCGTAGAGATCGACGCGGACTCCGGCCTGGCTCAGCACTTCGGCGGCCATCAGGCCGGCGGGGCCACCGCCGATGATGGCGACGTGAGCGGAGGAGGGGGTGGAGTTCTGAGTCATGGCGTGCGCTGCGGTATGGCGGGATAAGGCGCGCATTCTAACAGCGTAGGCCAATGGGGGAGATCCCTGTGGGAGCGAGCCTGCTCGCGAAAGCGGTGGGTCAGTCACTTTTGATGTTGAAAGGACCGACTTCTTCGCGAGCAGGCTCGCTCCCACGGGGGATTTGTAGTGCAATGCAAATGTTGGTTAAAAAACAACCACCGCGCTGCGCGCCATGTTCGGTATGGGCTGCAGCCCCTTTCACTCAGGTTATCCACAGGCCGTTCCACAGCCATTGTGGGTAACGCAGCACAGCTCAATGACAGCCGTGTGACTGCCAGACGCGCTGCGCGCTGTGGTGGAGAATGCCGTGGCGGCGGGCGAGGGCGTGGCGGTCCTTGCTGTAACCACCGCCGATCACGCCCATCACCGGGATGTCGCGGCCCAGGCAATGGCGCATCACGCTTTCATCCCGGGCAGCGACGCCTTCATCGGTCAGTTGCAGATAACCGAGGGCGTCGTCCTTGTGCACATCGACGCCGGCGTCGTACAGCACCAGATCCGGTTGATACAGGGGCAGCAGATAATTGAGTGTGTCGTCCACGACCTTCAAATAATCGGTATCGCCCATGCCTTTGGGCAATGGAATGTCCCAGTCACTTTCCGCTTTGCGTGCAGGAAAATTCTTCTCGCAGTGCAGGGAAACGGTAATCGCCTCCGGGGTGTTGTGCAGGATCCGCGCCGTGCCGTCGCCCTGATGCACGTCGCAATCGAAGATCAACACACGGTTCACCCGGCCGCTTTGCAGTAGATATTGGCTGATGATCGCCAGGTCATTGAAGATGCAGAACCCCGCCGGGTAGTCGTAGTGGGCGTGATGGGTGCCGCCGGCCAAATGACAAGCTAGGCCATGTTCCAGGGCTTTTTCCGCCGCCAGTATCGAACCACCCACCGCGCGCACCGTGCGTCGGGCCAGCGCTTCGTTCCATGGCAGGCCAAGACGCCGCTGGTCTTCGCGAGACAACTCGCCGCTCATGTAGCGTTCGATATAGCTACGGTCATGGGCCAGGACGAGGATGTCGTTGGGGCAGATTTCGGGGCGCAGCAGATCGGCGTCACGGGTCAAGCCGCTGTCGACCAGGTGATCGCGCAGAAGACGAAACTTGTCCATGGGAAAGCGGTGATCCGCAGGAAACTCCGGGCTGTAGTCTTCGTGGTAGATCAGCGGCAGTGGCATGGCGATTTCTGTCAGACGTGTAGGAAAGAGTGAAGGATCCTACCAGCGATGTAGACTTGCGGCATGGAAACGGAGGGGCACGATGGAGCCGATACTGGAACTGGAAAGCGCACGGCTGCTGATGCGTCAGTGGCAGGATGAGGATTTGCCGGAATTTGCGGCGATGTGTGCCGATCCTCAGGTGATGCGCTATTTTCCGGAGCCGTTGAGCCGGCTGGAAAGTGCCGCGTTGATCGGTCGCGTGCGCGGACATTTTGCCGAACACGGCTACGGCTTGTGGGCGCTGGAGCGCAAGGACAGCGGCGAATTCATCGGTTTCACCGGGCTTGGCGTGGTCGGTTTCGACGCGCCGTTCACCCCGGCGGTGGAAATTGGCTGGCGTCTGGCGAAGGAGCATTGGGGCCTGGGTTACGCCAGTGAAGCGGCTTGGACCGCTCTGCGTTGCGGGTTTGATCGATTGGCCCTGAAGGAAATCGTGTCGTTCACTGCGCAATCAAATCTGCCTTCGGAGAAAGTCATGCAGGCGATCGGCATGCATCACGCGCCGGCCGATGACTTTGATCACCCCAAGCTTGCCGTCGATCACCCGTTAAGAAGACATGTGCTGTATCGGATTACCCGGGAGCAGTGGCTGCAAACCTTGCATGGATAAGCTGACACGGACGTTTACAATGGCCGCCATATCATTGGCCCGTGCCAGTACCTGAATCGCCCGCCGCAGCCAAGACTGCGCGGCATTGCTTTGTGTGAGGAGAGTCTGAATGAGCCAAGTGTTGGAAGATCTGGTCGATTTGCTGACCCTGGAACCGATCGAAGAAAACCTGTTCCGTGGTCGCAGCCAGGACTTGGGTTTCCGTCAGTTGTTCGGCGGTCAGGTGCTCGGTCAGTCGCTGTCGGCGGCCAGTCAGACGGTTGAAGAAGCGCGCCATGTGCATTCGATGCACGGTTATTTCCTGCGTCCGGGCGACGCCAAGTTGCCGGTGGTGTACTCGGTTGACCGCGTGCGCGATGGCGGCAGCTTCAGCACCCGTCGCGTCACGGCAATCCAGAAGGGCCATCCGATCTTCACCTGCAGCGCTTCGTTTCAGTATGACGAAGAAGGCTTCGTGCATCAGACTCAGATGCCGCAAGTGGTCGGCCCGGAAAACCTGCCGTCGGAACTGGAACTCTTCCAGCAACGTGCGCAACTGATCCCGGAACACATGCGCGAAAAACTGCTGTGCCCGAAGCCGATCGAAGTGCGCCCAGTCACCGAAAAAGACCCCTACAACCCGCAACCGGCGGATCCGATCAAGTACGTGTGGTTCCGCGCCGACGGCGCACTGGCGGACATTCCGGCGCTGCACAAATACCTGCTGGCCTACGCCTCGGACTTCGGTCTGCTGACCACTTCGATGCTGCCCCACGGCAAATCGGTCTGGCAGAAAGACATGCAGGTCGCCAGCCTCGATCACGCGCTGTGGTTCCACAACGATCTGCGCGCCGATGACTGGTTGCTTTACGCGATGGACAGTCCGTGGGCCGGCAATTCTCGCGGGTTCTCCCGTGGCAGCGTGTTCAACCGCGCCGGGCAACTGGTGGCGTCGGTGACCCAGGAAGGCTTGATCCGTCATCGCAAGGATTGGGCATGAGCCTGGCCGATGTGAAGCACTGGGTGTTCGACATGGATGGCACCCTGACGGTCGCCGTGCATGACTTCGCGGCGATTCGTGTGGCGTTGGCGATTCCGCCGGAGGACGACATCCTCACTCATCTCGCCGCGTTGCCGGCGGATGAATCAGCAGAGAAACATGCGTGGTTGCTGGAGCACGAGCGCGATCTGGCGCTCGGCTCGACGCCGGCCAACGGGGCGGTGGAACTGGTGCGTGATCTGCATTCGCGCGGTTATCGCCTCGGCATTCTTACCCGCAATGCGCGGGAATTGGCGCATGTGACGCTCGAAGCGATTGGCCTGGCCGACTGCTTTGCGGTGGAAGATGTGCTGGGCCGTGATGAAGCGCCGCCCAAGCCGCATCCGGGTGGGTTGCTCAAGTTGGCAGAAGCCTGGGCGGTACCGGCCAGCGAGATGGTGATGGTCGGCGATTACCGCTTTGATCTGGATTGCGGGCGAGCGGCGGGCGCGCGGACGGTGTTGGTGAATCTGCCGGATAACCCGTGGCCGGAGCTGACGGATTGGCATGCGCAGGATTGTGTCGAGTTGCGGCGGATGCTGTTGGCCTAAGATCAAAAGATCGCAGCCTTCGGCAGCTCCTACAGTTGCTATTGCAATCCCCTGTAGGAGCTGCCGAAGGCTGCGATCTTTGCTTTTGCTTCTATTCGAACAACGCTTTCTGCCCCTCCGGCGACGTCAACATCCCATCGCCGTTATGCCCGACCCCGGGCACTTCCACCAGCCGCTGATTTACTCCTTCCGGGTGACGGCGCAGCAAATAGCCGAAAAACAGTTTGCCGCGTATCAAACGATAAGCCCCTTGCGCCTCAGCCTCACAGCCCTTGTCCAGCGCCGGGTGCTGTGGGTCGATGTCTTGCTGCCCGAGCAGATAAATCACCTCGCGTTTGATGTAACTGCTTTCAAGTTGCAACGGCGTTTGCCCACCGGCGTACACCGGCATGTCTGACAGACCGTACTTCCAGCGATTGAAGCCCGCGCATTTCGCGTGATCGAACGCCACGGGCCGCTGCTCATTGAAATACGCGTAGGAAGAAGGATTGGCCACCACGTAACGCAGGCGGATGCCGTTGGCCTTCAGTGCCGGCTGATCCTTGGCGAGCAGGGCATAGCGTTGCACCACTTGCCCGCCACCGGAGTGGCCGAAAATCACTATCTGCTTCACGTCCGGAAACTGCTTGCGATCGGTGACACGGGCGACGATTTCGTCCAGTGCCGCGTAGGAGCTCAACGGATTCGGCCCTGTGGATAAACCGCCACCCATCCACTCGTTGCCTTTCCAGCGCAACACCGTGGCGGGCAACGAGTACAGGGCCACATCACTTTCATTGAGAAACTGCGGCGCGATCACCAGTGTGTGTGCGGTTTGGCCGGCCATCTCGGCTGCGCTTTCGGCGCTCTTGCGATACGTCTCGGCGTTGCGCAGGCGACCGTGAATGACGATCAGCACGCGCTCGATTTTCTCTGGCGCAGGTCCTATGCCCACCGCCATTTCCCCGGCCTTCAGTTGCAGGCGCCCGGAGCTGATCGCGTCGACACCGGCCGCTTGCGCTGTGCTGCCAAAGATCAGTAAAGCCAAAAGCCATTTATGCATTTACAGGTTTTTCGCCGCGAAGGTGTCGCACTGGCCGACCTGGCCCTGCGCGAATCCGGTTTTGAACCAGCGCACCCTTTGCGCCGACGTACCGTGGGTAAACGAGTCCGGCACCACACGCCCCTGACCCTGTTGTTGCAGGCGATCATCACCGATGGCGTTGGCGGCGTTCAAGGCTTCTTCTATATCGCCGGGTTCCAGCCAGTTCAAACGCTTCTGTGCGCTGTAGGCCCAGACGCCGGCAAGGCAATCGGCCTGCAACTCCTGACGTACCAATAAGCCACCGTCACCTTCCATCTGCCGACCTTGCTGGCGGGCTGTCTGAATTTTCGCCGAGACACCGAGAAGCGTCTGCACATGGTGTCCGACTTCGTGCGCGATCACGTAGGCCTGGGCGAAGTCGCCGGCCGCCTTGAAGCGTTGCGACATCTCTTGGAAGAACGCCATGTCCAGATAAACCTTCTGATCCGCCGGGCAGTAAAACGGCCCGGTGGCCGAGGTGGCCAGACCACACGCCGAGTTGACCCGATTGCTGAACAGCACCAGGGTCGGGTCCTTATATTGCCGGTCGGCCTGCTGGAAAATCGCGCCCCAGGTGTCTTCGGTGTCGCCAAGGATCGAGCGGACAAACTCGGCCTGTTCGTCATTGGCCGGCGGCGCCTGGCGGGTTTGCGAGGTGGGTGCCGATTGCTCGGTCATCTGCCCGGTGAGTTGCCCGAGTATCTGCAATGGATCCTGGCCGGTGATCCAGCCAATGCCAACGATCAACAGGATGGCCCCGATGCTAAGCCCCTTGCCGCCACCAAAGCGCATGCCGCCGCCACCGCCAGCATCATCACCACGGGCATCGACGACGTTGTCACTGCGTCGGCCTTTTTTCCATAGCATGTGGGAATCCTCTCTCTAATCGTGGTGATGAGTGTTGCTGGTGTGGGAGTGTGGCGCCAGTCCGGTCGTCCGTCTATTCGCACGCTGTCAGGCAAGTTGACGGGTAAGAACCTGTAGCGTTCGGTGAATTCCATTCCATAAAGGTTTTTTGTGAGGTTCTCAGGTGGTTCCAGATTTTGCGTTGTGCTGAATGTATTTTAGAATCTGCCAAATTTCAGTGGGATCTCATCATGGCCGGCAGTCAAATCGAACGGGTTTTCAGCGTGCTGGAAAACCTCACCAGTGAGCCGAGCGGTTTAGCGCTGCAAACGCTCGCCGAGCAGATCGACATCCCGAAAAGTGCGACTCACCGCTTGCTCGCCGAGCTGACCCGATTGGGTTATGTAAGGCAGAACCCGGAGACCTTGCGGTATCACTTGTCGACCAAACTGGTGGCGATGGGTTTTCGTTACCTGTCGAGCAGCGGCGCCGATATCGTGCAACCGGTGCTTGACCGCTTGGCTCAGGAAACCGGCGAGCTAATTCGACTTGGGGTTATCGATGGCGAGCGCCAGACCTGGATCGCCAAGGCTCAGGGCGCGCGCAGCGGTTTGCGTTACGACCCGGACATGGGTCGCGATGCGCCGCTGTTCTACACCGCATCGGGCCATGCGTGGCTGGCGTGCATGAGCGATGCCGAGGCGTTGTCGCTGGTTGAGCGCCAGGGCGCCGAGGTGCCGGCGGATATCGGGCCGAATGCGCCGCGCTCCAATATCGAATTGCTCGAGCGTCTGCGGGTCGCCCGGGAGCAAGGGTATGCTTGCGTCGAAGAAAGTTCGGCGGTGGGGACTGCGGCAATTGCGGCGGTGGTGCGCCATCCCGCTGATAGACGGGTGATCGGTGTGCTGAGCATCGCCGGGCCGAGTGCGCGGATGCCGGGGGCGAGGCTGCACGAACTGGCACCGTTGCTGTTGAAATTCACTGAAGAGTTGTCGGCGGCGAGTCTGGCTTCGGAGCTGTTCGTCTAACTTGAGTTCACTTGGGCCCTCTGCACCTGCTCGCTTGTAAAACTGTGCGCTGTTCGCACACTTTTATGGTTGTCGGGTGTCGTAATCTGGAACCAGGTTCTAGATTGTTGCTTGAGGCTTTTTCCTCAGCTTGTTTTCTTCAGAGATAGCCAATGACTGTCAGCACCCCACTTTCCGGAGTCAACCAACCCTTCAAGGGGATCTTGCTGATTGTCGTGGCGACCTTCCTGTTCTCCAGCCATGACGCACTGTCGAAGTATTTGTCGGGGTTCTATCCGATCGTGATGGTGGTATGGGCGCGGTATGTCGTGCACACCTTGTTGATGGCGGGGATTTTTCTGCCGCGTTCCGGGTTGCGTGTCCTGCGCACCAAAAAGCCTTTATGGCAGTTGACCCGCGCACTGTGTCTGCTTGGCACGAGTCTGTTCTTCACCACGGCACTTTTGTACATCCCGCTGGCGGAAGCCACGGCGGTTAACTTTCTGGCGCCGGTTTTGGTGACGGCGTTGTCGGTACCACTGCTGAAGGAGCGGGTGACGCGCGGCCAATGGATTGCGGTGATTTGCGGCTTTATCGGTGTGCTGATCATCGTCCACCCGGGCGGTGAACTGTTCACGCCGGCGGTGTTGCTGCCCTTCTGCTCGGCACTGTTTTTCTGCTTCTACCAACTGCTGACTCGCAAGCTCGCCGAAGTCGACAGCCCGACCACCAGCAACTTCTTTGCCGGGTTGTGCAACACGTTGGTGATGAGTGCGCTGGTGCCGTTCTTCTGGCAGGTGCCGACGCTGACTCACGCCGGGCTGATGCTGGCACTGGGCAGTTGCGGGATGACCGCGCATTTGTTTCTGACTCAGGCGTTCCGCCATGCCGCGCCGGCGTTGCTGGCGCCGTTCGGTTATTGCCAGATTGTGTTTGCGGGGTTGTTGGGCTGGCTGCTGTTCAACCACACGCCGAGTCTGTTGACGATGATCGGGATTGCGGTGATCTGTTGCAGCGGGTTGGCGGCGGCGTGGCAGCAAAGTCGCCGCTGAATGAACAGGCAAAATCCTGTAGGAGCTGCGGCACGCTGCGATCTTTTGATCTTTAAAAACAGGATCAAAAG
>NZ_JACSZV010000053.1 GCF_014472415.1 Pseudomonas sp. N40(2020) | reverse complement strand
GTGTATATCCGTTGCTGCGGGTGTTGCTGATTAGGGTTCCGCCCTTACGGCGGGTCACCTTTTCGAAACGCCGAAAAGGTAACCCAAAAGGCTTTACCCTGACGTACGGCACTTCGCTGAGGCTCAGTGTTCCCTCGCTACGGTGCCCATCCGGGGGCATCGCCTACGGTTTGCTTCGCTGCACCTCCTCTCGATGTGTGCGGCTTCGCCGCACGGCGCTGCGCGCCTACCCCCTGATGAACACCTCCGCTCGGCCTGCCGATGGGCTGAAGAGCAAGATCAAAAGCCAAATCCAAAGCAGATCAAAAGATCGCCCGATTGCGGCCCGAGCCTTCGGCAGCTCCTACAGGAAATGAGTCGCCCCGCCAGTGCTTGGTCGGCTGTCAGGCCGCCATCGCTGGCAAGCCAGCTCCCACAAGGAATTGAGTACACCCCTCACGCGGCGCATGCCGCCCCACTCAACACAATGAGCGTTAGCTCGAGTAAAGCTCTTGATCTGAAGGCCCGTCGGCAGGCTGAGTGGAGGGATTGATCCGGGGGTGGGAGCGCAGCGACCGTTTGGCGAAGCCAAACACATCGAGAGGAGGTGCAGCGAAGCAAACCGGAGGCGATGCCCCCGGATCGATCCCGGAGCGAAGGAACCCGAGCCACAGCGAGGGCCGAACGTCAGGGCACAGACCTTTGGTTACTTTGGGGCGTTTGCCAAAGTGACCCGCCGTAAGGGCGGAACCCTAATCAGCCGTTACCGCAGCAACGGATATTCACCCATCCCTTCAAGCCACAGCAAACACCTCTACCAAGCGCTCAGCAATATGCTGCTGCGCCTCTTCAGCCTCATCAATGATCGCGCCCATACGCATGAAATCGTGGGTCATACCCTCATACACCTTCAATTCCACCTCAACCCCGGCCGCCTGCAAGTGACGCGCATACGCCACGCCCTCATCGTGCAACGGATCACACTCGGCCAAGACCAGCAGCACGGGCGCGACGTTAGCGTTGACCTCAGCCAGTAACGGCGAGAAACGTGGATCGAGACGATCGCAGGCATCACGCTGATAATGCTCGTAGAACCACTGCAGCGAAGCCTTTTCCAGCAGATACCCTTCCCCGAACTGCTCAATGGAAGGCGTGCTGCGACTGGCATCAGTGACCGGATAAATCAGCACCTGCAAGCGCGGCGATACGGCGGCATCCGCCAGTTGTGCGGCGAGTACCGTGGCCAGGCTGCCGCCGACGCTGTCACCGGCAATTGCCAGGCGCGCGGCGTCGATGCCCAGACCCTGCGCGCTGGCTACCAGCCAATCCCAGGCATCGCGGGCATCATCGGCCGCCGTTGGAAAGCGAAACTCAGGCGCCAAGCGATAAGCCACCGAAAGCACCACACAATCAGCCATCGAAGCCAAAGCCCGGCACAGCGAATCATGGGAATCGAGACTGCCGACCACGTAACCGCCGCCATGGAAATACAACAGCGCCGGGCGACCGGCACCTGCATTCAAAGGCTGATTGCTGTAGATCCGTGCGTTCAGGCGCGTGCCGTCGCGCACGGGCAATTGCAGTTCATCCACCACTTGCAGCTCTTCACCACCGGCATCCATCAACAGCGACGATTGATCGAATTGTTCACGGGCTTGTGCCGGGCTCAGCTCATGCATGCCGACGCGCTTGCCACTGGCCCGGCCGTTGCCGACCAGTTGCAGAAACGCGGCGATATCAGGGTTCAACGACATTCAAATCTCCAGACCGGTCGAACGCCATCAGGCGCCCGAGCGGTTTTTCAAGTTCAGAGCAAGTTCAGGACATGGCTACTGGTTCAACGATCTCGCCGAGCATTTCTTCAGCCTCGGACAGGAAAGTTTCATCGCGCGGGATCTGGAAGTGCCCGCAGTCGAGCCATTCGCCGCCCATGCCTGGCTGTTCGAGTTGCACCGCCAGTTCCATCGCCTCCTCTTCGCGCCCCAGGGTCCACCAGCAGATCGGATTGACCACCAGCGGTGCACAGCGATCCAGTTGCAACGACAGTTGCTTGAGCCGGCGCGCCACGCTGAACACATGGGCCAGTTCATCGGCGCCCAGTGCCACGTAGGTTGAGGCGCTGCGTTCGGCGCTTATGGCCGCGGCGAACAATGCACGCAGGTTCTGCGGCGTTTCTTCGCCGTCGATGCTCAAGCCCGGCGCGGCGTCCGGCAGGGTCACCCGCAGGAAGTCACGCAGATCGGCCTGCCAATCATCCACCGCCCCTTCGTTGACCTTGGCGGATGGCACAAAGCTGTCCACCAGACCGACGAATTTGACCGTCTGACCAGCCTGTTCGAGTTGCGCGGCCATCAACATCGCCAACGTCCCGCCCAGCGACCAGCCCAACAGATGGTACGGCCCGTGCGGCTGTTTCTCGCGGATCTGCGCCACGTAATTGCTGGCCATGTCCTGCAACGAAACATCGTTGAAAGCCGGATCGAGCAACATCCGCGACTGAATCGCCAACACCTGACGGCGACCGCCCAAGCGGCGCGCCAATGGCTCGTAGTCGAACACCGTGCCGAAGCCCGCGTGAATGCAGAACAGCGGCGCAACACCCTTGACCTCAGCGTTCATCGCCAGCAGCCCGGAAGTTTTTTCAGCAGCGCCCTGCACGCTGGCCACCAGTTCGGCGATGCTCGGTTTCTGCATCAGGTCGCGCAGTTTCAGGCTCAGGCCCTGGGCCTTGAGTACACGGCTGCGGGCCACGACTTGCAGACTGAGGATCGAATCGCCGCCCAGTTCGAAGAAGTTGTCGGTGAGCCCGACGCGCTCGATTTTCAGCACGTCCTGCCAGATCTTCGCCAAGGCTTTTTCCAGCTCAGTGCGTGGTTCCACGTACGCCAGACGCTGTTCAGCGTCCGGGTTCGGCAGGGCCTTGCGGTCGAGTTTGCCGTTCGGCGTCAGCGGCATGCGCTCAAGCACCATCAAATGCGCAGGCACCATGTAATCCGGCAGGCTGGCCTTGAGTTGCTCGCGCATGCGTTCGCACAAACCGTCTGCCGGGGTATCGGAAGCAGCCAGCACATAGCCGAGCAGTTGCTTGCCGCTGACACCCTCGCGGGCCACCACGGCGGCGTCACGCACGCCCGGCTGCTGCTTGAGACGCGCCTCGACTTCACCCAGCTCGATGCGGAAACCACGGATTTTCACTTGGTGGTCGATTCGTCCCAGGTAGTCGACGGTGCCGTCCTCACGCTGGCGCACCAGGTCGCCGGTACGGTACAGGCGACTGCCATCGGCGCTGAACGGGTTGGCAACGAAGCGCTCCGCAGTGCCGCCGGCACGTCCCAGATACCCGCGAGCCAACGCGCCACCGAGGTACAGCTCACCGGCAATGCCGGCCGGCAGCGGATTAAGGTCGGCATCGAGCACATAACCGCTGCGCTCACCGACCACACTGCCGATCGGCGCGTAGGCCGCACCGCACTGATCGTCAGCACCGGCCTTCCAGATCAGCGGCGTCACCACGGTTTCGGTCGGGCCGTAGCCATTGATGATGTACTGCGGTTTGAGGGCACGTTTGGCCAGTTCGAAACTCGCCACCGGCACCGCATCACCGCCGAAGCAGTAGATCCGTACCGGCGGCGGGTTACCGTGCTGTTCGGCGTGTTCGGCCAGTTGCTGCAAGTACACCGGCGGGAACGCCGCCACGGTCACGCCATGCTCATGCAGAGCGTTGTAGGTCTGCTCGGCCGTCCACAGGCTGTCGTCACGGATCAGCAAGCGCCCGCCATGCGTCAGGGTGGTCAGCCAGCGCTCGTGCGCGCCATCGAACGCGAACGACATGAAGTGCAATTCGCAATCGGCTTCGCTCATCTCATAACGCTGACCGATGGCCTGGCAGTGCATCGCCAACGGTCCATGCGCCACACCGACACCTTTCGGCTGGCCGGTGGAACCGGAGGTATAAATCACGTAGGCGAGGTTGCCCGGTTGCACCGCAACCTGTGGCGCCACCGCTGGCTGAGCGCTCAAATCCAGCTGATCGAGTTCCAGCACATGCAGGTTGTCCTGCGCGGGCATCACCTGACGCAGACTCGAATCACTGAGCAACAGCGCAATCCCGGAATCGCGCATCAGATAACTCAGACGTTCGCGCGGATACGTCGCGTCCAGCGGCACATAAGCGCCTCCGGCCTTGAGCACCGCCAACAGCGCGACGATCATGTTTTCGCTGCGTGGCAGGGCCACACCGACGCGGATTTCCGGGCCGACACCTTCGGCGATCAGCGCATGGGCCAGACGATTGGCCCGGGCCTCGATCTGGCCGTAGCTGAAGGTCTCGCCATTGAAGATCAATGCAGTTTGGCCTGCATGCGCTTGTGCCCATTGCGCGATGCGCTGGTGCACTGCCGGTTCTTGCGAAGGAGCCGGCAAAGCCTGCGCGATGCATGCCTGACCGGTCGGCAGACCGATGCGGCCCAGCGGTTGCGTCGCATCTTCCGTCAACGCAACGAGCAGGCCTTCCATGTTGCTGCGGATGCCTTCCACCGTCGCCCGGTCGAAATGCTCGCGCAGGAACATGTACTCGATCACCAGACCTTCTTCCAGCGTGACCATCAAGTCCATCGGGAAGTTGGTCAGGCCAGAGTTATTGATCTCGCCGAACTTCAGCGAGTCGTCGCGCCATTCGCGCAATGTCTGGTCGATCGGGTGATTCTCGAACACGATGATGCTGTCGAACAGCGACTGCCCGGCGCGGCCGCCCCAACGCTGGACGTCGGTCAGCGGGGTGTACTCGCGCTCTCGCATTTCCAGGTTGAAGTCTTGCAACTCACGCAGCCACGGCCCCACCGCTTGCTCGGCCGGCACGTCCTTGATCACCGGCAGCGTATTGATAAACAGACCAAGGATCGATTCCGACGCCGGCAGACTCGCCGGACGCCCCGCCACCGTGGCGCCGAAGGCCACGCAGCGTTGACCGCTGTAACGGCTGAGCAGCATCAGCCATGCGCCCTGCACCAAGGTGTTCAGCGTGACTTGCTGAGCTTGCGCAAAAGCCTTGAGCTGTTCGGTGCGCTGCTCACCCAAGCGGCTATATAGCGCCTCGTGACCACGACCGCTGCCAGTACGCGTAACGGCGTCGGCCAGATAGGTCGGTTCGTCGAGCAGGTTCAAATGCTGACGCCAGAACCCTTCGCTGGCGTTGGCGTCTTGCTGTTGCAGCCAGTTGATGTAGCGGCGATATGGAACGGCGTCGGCCAGCGGGTTGCCGGAATATTGGCTCAGCACTTCGCCGATCAACTGCGAACTGCTCCAGCCGTCGATCAGGATGTGGTGATAGGTCCAGATCAGCTGATAACTGTCCTCATCCACCCGCACCAGCGCCAACCGTTGCAGCGGTGGCTGGTCGAGATCGAAGCCCTTGGCCCGCTCGCTATCCGCCAACGCATGCAAGGCTTCGGCCGAGTGATCCTGTTCGCGCCAGTCAAGCAGGCTGATCGGCAACTGCGGGTCAGCGAGCACGAATTGCAGCGGCTCGGCCATATCCTGCCAGAGGAAACCGGTACGCAGGATGTCGTGGCGACGGCTGACCGTTGCCCAAGCGGCTTTCAGGCGCAGGGGGTCAAGGCCTTGCACCGGCACACTCAACTGGTTGACGTACAGATCCGATTCCGGCGAATTCAGGCCGAGGAACAGCATGCCCTGCTGCATCGGCGACAGGCGATAAAGCCCTGCCAACTGATCCTGCGGCAGCGGTAATTGCGCGATTTGCGCATCACTCAAGCCGTGCAGAGGCATGTCGATCAGCGCGGCCACCGGTACGTCTGAGGTGCTTGCGACGCGTTGCGCCAGTTGCTCGATGGTCGGGTGCTGGAACAGGTCTTTCGGGCTCAGTTCCAGGCCTCGCTGACGGGCACGGCTGACCACTTGAATCGAGATGATCGAGTCCCCGCCGAGGGCGAAGAAGCTGTCGGTGGTGCTGACCTGCGCCAGGCCCAGCACGTCTTTCCAGATGTCCACCAGCGCCTGCTCGGTGGCGTTGACCGGTTCGACGTGTTGTTGCGCCGCCGTGAGTTCCAGCGCCGGTAAGCGCTTGCGATCAATCTTGCCGTTGGGGGTCAGCGGCAGTTGCGCCAGCCACAGACGGTGAGTCGGCACCATGTAATCCGGCAGGGTTGCGCCCAGCCAAGTGCCGAGATCGTCGTGCAGTTCACGTTGCTGTTCAGCGCTGGCATCGACAATCGTCGGATCGCTCGGCACCAGATAGGCGATCAATTGTTGGCTGCCCAGCACTTCACTGGCCACGACCACGGCTTCACGCACGGCGACGTGCGCCACCAGACGCGCCTCGATTTCGCCCAGTTCGATACGCAGGCCGCGAATTTTCACTTGATGGTCGATGCGCCCCATGTACTCCAGATCGCCCTCTTCGCGCTCGCGGATCAGGTCGCCCGTGCGGTACATGCGCTCGCCATTGGCGGCGAGTGGGTTAGGCACAAACCGCTCGGCGGTCATCGCCGCACGGCCCAGATAGCCGCGAGTGATGCCGGCACCAGACAGGTACAGCTCAGCCGAAATCCCTTGCGGTACGACGTGCAAATCGGCGTCGAGCAAGTGACTGGCGCTGTGGTCGAGGGCACGACCGATCCTCGCCTGACCACCGGCACTGCGGCGAGTCCAGGTCGAATAGGTGGTGTCCTCCGACGGACCGTACAGGTCGTAGACGTGCTCGACCGTCGACTGTTGATACAGCGCATCCACCAAGCCTTGTTTCAGCGGTTCACCCGCCAGATTGATGATCCGCACGCTCGGCGGAATCTGCCCGGCGCGTTGCAACGCGGCGATGGCTGACGGCACAGTGTTGATCAGGCGTACCTGGTCGCGGGCCGCCAGTTGCGGCAGCTCCAAGGCATTACGGGCGATGATCAGCGAGCCGCCGTTGGCCAGCGTCACGAACAGCTCCCACACCGACAGATCGAAGCACACCGACGTCGAAGCCAATACGCCTCGGATGTCGTCACGGCTGTAGACCTTGGCCGACCAGTCGATCAGCGCCATGACGTTGCGATGGGCAATCGCCACGCCTTTGGGTTTGCCGGTGGAGCCGGAGGTGTAGATCACGTAAGCGAGGTTGTCCGGCGCGACCGATGTTTGCGGTGCGCTGCTCGAATAACCGCTCAACGACACCTGATCCATCAGCAGCACTTGCGTTTCGCTCGGCACGCTCAGGGTCGCGGCGACGGCTTGCTCGGTCAGCAACACCCGCGCACGGCTGTCGTCGAGCATGTAAGCAACGCGATCCGCCGGGTAATCCGGGTCCAGCGGCACGTAGGCGCCACCGGCCTTGAGCACTGCCAGCAAGGCAATCAGCAACTGCTCGGAACGCGGCATCGCTACGCCCACCCGCACTTCCGGGCCGACACCCAACTCGATCAATTTGTGCGCCAGACGATTGGCTTGCGCGTCGAGTTCAGCGTAAGTCAGCTGTGTGCTGCCGAAAGTCACCGCCAATGCATCCGGGGTGGCCGTCAACTGACGAGCAATGCCCTGATGAATGCACAGATCGGTGACGAAATCGGCAGCGACGCTCGGCACGCTTTCGATCAGGTTCAACTCACTCAGCGAACGCTCGCCCGACTCGCTCATCTGCCCGAGCAAGCGCTGCAAGCACTCACCCAACTGCGCCACGCTGTGCGCCGCGAAACTCTCGCACTGGTAGCTGAAGTGCATCGACAACTCGTCGCTCAAGTGCACCAGCAGCGTCAGCGGGTAGTTGGTCTGTTCATGGTTGTTGATCTCGCCAAAGCGCAATTCCTGCGGAGCGCCCTGCTCCAGCGCCTCGGACACCGGGTAGTTCTCGAACACCAGAATGTTGTCGAACAGCGCTTCACCATTGCGCGCGGCCCAACGTTGAATGTCGAACAACGGCGTGTGTTCATGCTCGCGCAGGGCCAGGTTCTGCGCCTGTACGCTCTGCAACCACTCAGCAACGCTCGATTGCGCGCGGGGGCTGGCGATCACCGGCAAGGTGTTGATGAACAGGCCGATCTGCTGCTCGACACCTTTGAGTTCCGTCGGACGCCCCGCCACCGTGGCGCCGAACGCCACGCTTTGCTGACCGGTCAAGCGCTGCAACAGCAGCAACCACGCTGCCTGAATAAGTGTGTTGAGCGTGACTTTTTGCTGGCGGGCGAACTCGCCCAGACGACGGGTCTGCTCGGCATCGACAACACAGAAGTGCTCGCCATGCCCGGCCTGCGGTGCATCGCCACGCTGTGCCTGAAGTGCCTGCGCCAGCAGGGTCGGCGCCTGCAAGTCGGCCAGTTGCGCGGTCCAGTAGTGCTCGCTGGCCTGCACGTCCTGGCGTTGTAGCCATTCGATGTAATCGCGATAACGCCCGGCCAGTGCCGGTTGAGCAATGCCGCTGTAACGCTGCAGCACTTCGCCGAGCAACTGCGAATTGCTCCAGCCGTCCATCAGGATGTGATGGTTGGTGTAGATCAGATGACAGCGCTGGTCATCCAGACGCACCACGACCATGCGCAGCAGCGGCCCCTTACTCAGGTCGAAACCTTGCGCCTGCTCAGCGGCGGCCAGTGCATTCAACTCGCTCTGGCCATCGCCGCGTTCGCGCCAGTCGAGCACGCTGAACGGCATGTCCAGTTGCTTGTGCACAACTTGCACCGGACGCGCCAGTTCACCCTGCCAGACAAAACTGGTGCGCAGGATGTCGTGGTTATCCACCGCCGCTTGCCAGGCTTGCTGGAAGCGTTGCGGGTCGAGGCCTTCGACGTCGAGGCGCACCTGGTTGATGTAATCGCCAGTGGCCTGTTCGTAAAGGCTATGGAACAACATGCCCTGCTGCATCGCCGACAGCGGATAAACGTCGGCAATCTGCGGCGCCGACCATGGCAAGCCGTCGAGTTGCACCTGAGTCAGGCCGGCCAACGGGAAGTCCGACGGGGTCAGGCCTTCGATGCCCGGGGTCAGGCAATGGCCGATCAACACGGCCAGTTCCTCGGCGTAATCCGCCGCCAGCGCTTCAATGACCGCGCTGTCGAAACGTTCGCTGCTGAACGTCCAACCCACCCGCAGTTCGCCGCCATACACCTGACCGTTGAGGGTCAGCCAGTTGCCCAGCGGCGCGTCCGGGCTCTGATCGAGACCGGCGTTATCCGGTGCCGGCACGAACAGCGCGGCGGCATCGCCGTCGAAACTGCCGTCGAACTGGCCGAGATAGTTGAAGGTGATGCGCGGTGTCGGCAAGGCGCGCAAGCACTGCTGTGCCTGTGCATCGCCGAGGTGGCGCAGCGCGCCGAAACCGATGCCTTTGTCGGGGATCGAGCGCAGTTGCTCCTTGATCTGTTTGATCGACTCGCCCGCCGTCGCCGCCGGGGTCAGACGCACCGGGAACAGGCTGGTGAACCAACCGACGGTGCGGGTCAGATCGACCCCGTCGAACAGCTCTTCGCGACCATGGCCTTCGAGCTGAATCAGCGTCGACGCCTGCCCGCTCCAGCGGCCGATGACTCGCGCCAGCGCCGTCAGCAACAGGTCATTGACCTGCGTGCGGTAAGCCGCCGGTGCTTCCTGCAGCAGTTGTCGGGTCAAATCGGCGCTCAGACGTGTCTGCACGGTTTGCGCCAACCGGTTTTGCTGACCGGCGTCCACGCGCTTGCACGGCAGATCAGTGCTGACATCGCGGAGGCAGGCCTGCCAGTACGCCAGCTCTTGCTGCAACACCGGGCTGTTGGCGTAGCGCTGCAAGTGCTCGCTCCAGTCCTTGAAGGCACTGGTCTTGGACGGCAGGCTCAAAGGCTGACCATTGAGCAATTGCTGATACGCGTTTTGCAGGTCTTCGAGCAGAATCCGCCACGACACCCCGTCCACCGCCAGGTGATGAATCACCAACTGCACACGTTGAGTGCCGTCGGCCAGGGTCGCCAATACCGCACGCAGCAACGGCCCGTTTTGCAGATCAAGGCTGCGCTGGGCGCGGTTGCCCAGGGCTTCAAGGGCGGCGGCATCGGCGACGTCTTCCTGCCACAGCAGGTTTTGCGATGGGTCTTCCACCGCCCGGTGCTCGGCCTGCCACGCGCCATCGTGCTGAGTGAAACTCAGGCGCAAGGCATCGTGATGGGCCACCAGCGCGCGCAGCACTTGCTCGAGCTTTTCAGCGTCCAGAGGCTGACGTGGCTTGAGCAGCACCGATTGGTTCCAGTGGTGACGTTCAGGGATGTCATCTTCGAAAAACTGCTGCTGAATCGGCAGCAGCAAAGCCGCGCCGGTCACCGCTTGTTGATCGATAGTCGACTCGCCATCGCCCAGTTGCGCGACCAGCGCCAGACGCTGCACGGTCTGGTGCTGGAACAGGTCTTTGGGATTGAGGCGAATGCCGGCCTGACGGGCGCGACTGACCACTTGAATCGAAATGATCGAGTCGCCGCCCAGTTCGAAGAAGTTATCGTTGAGGCCCACTTGCGGCAGCTTCAGCACGTCTTGCCAGATCGCCGCCAGACGTTGTTCCAGCTCACTTTGCGGCGCTTGATACGACTGCTGCGCCTGGCTCGCATCCGGGGACGGCAACGCGCTGCGGTTGAGTTTGCCGTTGCCGGTCAGCGGCAGTTGCGCCAGCAGCAACAGGTGCGCCGGGATCATGTGATCCGGCAAGTTTTCCTTGAGTTCGGCGCGCACGCGGTCACGCCACAGGCCTTGTTCGGCCGGACTGGCGTCGAGCAACGCGAGATCGTCTGGCACCAGATACGCCACCAGTTGCTGACCACTGAGGCCCGGTTGCGCGAGCACCACGGCCTGGCGCACAGCAGCTTGTTCCAGCAGTTGCGCTTCGATCTCGCCGAGTTCGATGCGGAAGCCGCGAATCTTCACCTGATGGTCGATTCGCCCGACGTATTCGATGACCCCGTCAGCGCGATAACGCGCCAAGTCACCGGTGCGGTACAGACGCCCGCCATCAGCGGCGAACGGATCAGGAATGAAACGCAGGGTGGTCAGATCCGCACGGTTCAGATAACCCCGCGCCAGACCGGCACGCCCGATGTACAGCTCACCGATACAGCCTTTGGCGACCGGGTTCAGATCACCGTCGAGCAAATACCACGACAGATCCGGAATCGGCTCGCCGATCGGGCTGCCGACATCGCCTTGCAGATCGGCCAGCGAAATCGGTCGGTAGGTGACGTGCACGGTGGTTTCGGTAATCCCGTACATGTTGATCAGTTGCGGCGCCTGATCGCCAAAACGTTCGAACCACGGGCGCAGGCTCTTGACCTCCAGCGCCTCGCCACCGAACACCACGTAACGCAGCGACGGCTGTTGCGCGGCGTGTTCCGGGGCGCACGCCACTTGCATCAATTGCTTGAACGCCGACGGCGTCTGGTTGAGCACGGTGATGCCTTCGCGGCAGAGCAAGGCGTAAAAATCTTCCGGCGAACGGCTGACCTCGTAAGGCACCACCACCAGTTTGCCGCCGTAGAGCAGCGCACCGAAGATCTCCCACACCGAGAAGTCGAAGGCGTAGGAGTGGAACAGACTCCAGACATCGGCCGAGCCAAAATCGAACCACGCCCCCGTGGCTTCGAACAGACGCAGCACGTTGCGATGAGCCAGCAACGTGCCTTTCGGCTGGCCGGTGGAACCAGAGGTGTAGATCACGTAAGCCAGGTTGTCCGGGCTCATGCTGACTAGCGGATTATTGTCGCTGTAGCCTTCGAGGCCGTCGCGCTCCTGATCGAGCATCAAGCTGCGGACCGAGTCCGGCACCGGCAGGCGACCGAGCAAATGACTTTGAGTCAGCAGCAGCGAGATGCCGCTGTCGCCGATCATGTAGCTCAGGCGTTCTTCCGGATAGGTTGGGTCAAGCGGCACATAAGCGCCGCCGGCCTTGAGGATCGCCAGCAGCCCGACCAGCATGTCGAGGCTGCGCTCCACCGCCAGACCGACGCGCACGTCCGGGCCGACGCCGCTGGCGATCAATTGGTGGGCCAACTGATTGGCGCGGCTGTTGAGTTCGCCGTAAGTAAGGCATTGCTCGGCACAGGTCACGGCAATCGCTTGCGGTGCGCGGGCAGCCTGGGCTTCGATCAGCTGATGCAGGCATTGCTCGCTTGGGAAATCGGCCACGGTCGGGTTCCATTGCAACAGGGTTGCCGCACGCTCGGCGGCGTCGTGCAGCGGCAGGTCGGCGATGCTCTGGCCGCTGTCGGCGACGATGCCTTGCAGCAGATTCGTCCAGTGTTGCGACAGGCGCGCGATGGTCGAGGCGTCGAACAGGTCGGTGGCGTAGGTCAGCTCGGCCCAGACGTTGTCGGTGGACTCGAAGGTGTTCAGGGTCAGATCGAACTGCGCGGTGTTCGACGCCCAGCTCAGGCCTTTAATCTCGATGTTCGGCAAGCGCGTGGTGCCCTGCGCCTGACGGGCCTGGCTCTGGTGGTTGTGCAGCACCTGGAACAACGGACTGTGACTGAGGCTGCGCTCCGGTTGCAGCGCATCGACCAGTTGTTCGAACGGCAGATCCTGATGCGCCTGTGCGCCGAGCACGGTGTTTTTCACTTGCTGGAGCAGGCTGCGGAAGGTCTGCTGACTGTCGAATTCGGCTTTCAGCACTTGCGTATTGACGAAGAAGCCGATCAGCCCTTCAGTCTCGACCCGGTTGCGGTTGGCCACCGGCACGCCGACGCGGATGTCGGCCTGACCACTGTAGCGATACAGCAAGGTCTGGAACGACGCCAGCAACAGTGCGAACAGCGTGACGTTTTCACGCTGGGCAACCTGCTTGAGCGCAGTCGCCAGCTCCAGACTCAGCGGGATGTCGCGACGGGCACCGCGATAGCTTTGTTCGGGCGGACGTGGGCGGTCGGTCGGCAGCTCCAGCAATGGCTGATCACCGTCACCCAGCTGCGCAGTCCAATAGCTCAACTGACGCTCGCGTTCACCGGCGTCCATCCACTGCTTTTGCCACACGGCGTAGTCCGCGTATTGCACCGGCAGCGCTGGCAGTTGCACGGTCTTACCCTGGCTGTAAGCGGCGTACAACGCCACCAGCTCATCAACCATGACGGTCATCGACCAGCCATCGGAGACGATGTGGTGCAAGGTGATAACCAGTGCGTGGTCGTCAGCGGCCAGACGCAACAATTTGACCCGCAGCAGCGGGCCTTTTTGAAGATTGAACAGGTGCAGGGTCTCTTCGGCGACCAGCGCTTGCAGCGCGGCCTCGTCCAGATCGGCGGCAACGTCCTGCACGTGCAGATCCAGCGTTCCATGGGCCTGAATCACTTGCAGGGTCTGGCCCTGCTCTTCGACGAAGCAGGTGCGCAGGGATTCGTGGCGCTCGATCAGGGCATCGAAGCTGCGCTGCAACGCCGACAG
This sequence comes from Pseudomonas sp. N40(2020), assembly GCF_014472415.1. Lineage (GTDB taxonomy): Bacteria > Pseudomonadota > Gammaproteobacteria > Pseudomonadales > Pseudomonadaceae > Aquipseudomonas. The sequence continues at coordinate 25,326 of NZ_JACSZV010000053.1, read as the reverse complement.
ATCCAGCTCACCGTGCAGGCGTAGCGCCGCCGGTACGTGATAGGCGGTGCTGGTCGGTTCCAGTTGCCAGAGGAACCATTGACGTTCCTGAGCATACGAAAGCGCCAGCGGTTGCAGGCGTGGCAACGCGACAATCGGCGGTTCCTGATGCGCCTGATCAACACCGAGCGCGGCGACGAAATCTTCCAGCGTGCTGTGTTCAAACAGCGTACGCAGCGGCACCTGAACGTTCAGCGCCTGACGCACCCGTGAGACCACTTGCGTGACCAGCAGGGAGTGGCCGCCCAGTTCGAAGAAGTTATCGCCAAGGCCCACGCGATCCAGTTTCAGCACCGTTTGCCAGATCTCGGCGACGGTGTGCTGGGTGGCGGTCTGCGGCGCGCTGTAGGCCGATTGCAATTGGCTGGCATCGGGCGCCGGCAAGGCCTTGCGGTCGACTTTGCCATTGGGGGTCAGCGGCAGTTGCGCGAGGAACAGCAGGTGCGCCGGCACCATGTATTCCGGCAGTTCAGCCTTCAGGCTGGCCTTGAGCGCGGCGCGTAGATCGGCCTCTGAAACATCGCTCGCCGATGGCACCACGTAGCCCACCAGTTGCGGGCCGGTCGGGCCATCCTGCGCGACCACGACGGTTTCGCGCACGCTGTCGAGCGCGAGCAAACGCGCTTCGATTTCGCCCAGTTCGATACGGAAACCACGGATTTTTACCTGATGGTCGATCCGCCCGATGTATTCGATCACGCCCTCGGCGCGGTAGCGGGTCAGGTCGCCAGTGCGGTACAGACGCGCGCCGTTCTTCGCGAATGGGTCCGGCACAAAACGTTCGGCGGTCAGGCTCGGGTGCTGGAAGTAACCACGGGCCAGGCCATCGCCACCGATCAGCAGTTCACCCGGTGCGCCGAGCGGATTGAGCTCAAGGTCGCTGCCGAGGATGTACAGCGCGGTGTTATCGATCGGCGTGCCGAGGAACGGCCGGCTGTTGTCCGCGCTCAGGGCGTGTTGCGCCGACCAGATGGTGGTCTCGGTCGGGCCATAGAGGTTCCACACGCTCGGCGTCAGCGCCAGCATGCGTTGCGCCAGTTCCTGCGAGAGTGCTTCACCGCCACAGAGGAACGTGCGGCTGTTGAGGATCGCGGCGTGTTCGTTGTCCAGCAGCATGCGCCAGGTCGACGGCGTGGCTTGCAGCACCGTAACGGCGTGGCGCTCGATCAGTTCAAGCACCGCTTGCGGGTCTTGATGCACGTCCTTGCCGGTCAGCACCACACAGGCACCAGCCAGCAACGGGCCGTAGATTTCCAGGCCGAAAATATCGAACGAGAACGTGGTCAGCGACAGCATGCGATCAGTGGCCGCGATCCCCGGCTGCTTGATCATGCTCGCGACAAAGTTGCTCAGCGCCGCATGGCGCACCATCACGCCTTTCGGTTTGCCGGTGGAACCGGAGGTGTAGATCGTATAGGCCAGATGTTCGCCGTTGACCGCAACGTCCGGAGCGGTCTGTGGATAAGCCGCCAGCCAGCCGTGTGGCTGATCGAGCAACAAAGTTTGCACGCCCGTCGGGATCGGCAACTGTACCTGCAAGTGCGCTTGGGTCAGCAGCAATTGCAGGCCGCTGTCCTCAATCATGTAGGCCAGACGATCTTCTGGATACGCCGGGTCCAGCGGCACATATGCCCCGCCCGCCTTGAGGATCGCCAGCAGGCCGACGATCATTTCGACGCTGCGCTCGACGGCGATGCCGACCAGTTGATCCGCGCCGACACCGGCCTCGATCAGTTTGTGCGCCAGTTGATTGGCCCGGGCATCCAGTTCGCCATAGGTCAGCACGTCTTCGCCGATGATCAGCGCGATGGCGTGCGGCGTTTGCTGTGCTTGCAAGGCGAAAGCCTGCTGCACGCACTCGGCTTGCGCAGAGTGATCGGCAACGCGGAACCAGTCCCGCAACAGCACGCCATGTTCGGCACGTTCCAGCAACGGCAATTCGCCGACACGTTGGGTCGGTGCGGCCACGATGCCTTGCAACAGGTGCTGCCAGTGACGGGCAATGCGCTCGATAGTCTCAGGCTTGAACAAGTCAGTGGCGTAGGTCAGTTCGGCGGCGAAACCATCGCTGGATTCATAGGTGTTGAGGGTCAGGTCGAACTGCGCGGTGCGCCCTTCCCACTGCACATCCTCGACACTCAACTGCGGCAGTTGCACCGCGCCACGCCCCTGATCACGGCGGGTCTGGTGGTTGAACATCACCTGGAACACCGGGCTGTGGCTCAGGCTTCGTTCCGGTTGCAGCGCTTCGATCAATTGCTCGAACGGCAGATCCTGATGCGCCTGGGCGTCCATCGCCGCTTGCTTGACCTGCGCCAGCAATCGGTTGAACGGCAGTTGTCCGTTCACCTCGGCATTCAGGACTTGGGTGTTGACGAAGAAGCCGATCAGGCCCTCCGTCTCGACGCGGTTACGGTTGGCCGTCGGCACACCGACGCGAATCTGCGCCTGACCGCTGTAGCGATGCAACAACGCCTGGAACGATGCCAGCAACACCATGAACAGGCTCGCGCCTTCGCGCTGGGCCAGTTGTTTGAGGGCATCACCGAGATCCGCCGGCAAGTCCAGTTCGAGCCGCGCACCGCGCAGGCTCTGCACCGCCGGGCGGGGAAAATCGATCGGCAACTCCTGCACCGGCTGCTCGCCGCCCAGAGTCTTGACCCAATAAGCCAGTTGCCGCTCGCGCTCGCCCGCTTCCAGCCAGTGACGCTGCCAGATCGCGTAGTCGGCGTATTGCACTTCCAGCGCCGGCAACGTCAGCGACTGCCCGCTGGTGTCGGCGGCGTAATGCTGGATCAGCTCGTTGACCAGCACTTTGATCGACCAGCCATCGGAGATGATGTGGTGCTGGATCAGCACCAGTACATGATCGTCCTGCGCCACTTCCAACAGTGCCACGCGCAGGAGCGGGCCCTGTTGCAGGTTGAACGGGCGCGCGGTTTCGCTTTCGACAAAGGCCTTGATCGCAGCCTCTTCACCGGCGGCATCAAGACCTTCGGGCATCGGAACCAGACTGATGCTCAGCGGCAGTTGCGGATGGATCACCTGACAGAAGGTTTCGCCCTGCTCGGCGAAAGTGGTGCGCAGACTTTCGTGACGCGCGGCCACGGCATTGAAGCTGCGTTCCAGCGCCGCCACATCCAGCCGCCCCTTGAGGCGCAGGGCGCTGGGGATGTGATACGCGGTGCTGTGCGGGTCCATTTGCCACAGGAACAACTGACGTTCCTGGGCGTACGACAGAGGAATCGCCGTAAACCCGGAACGCGTTTCCGGGATCGGCAGGTTGGCCGGAGAGACGCCCTCTTCGAGCATCTTTTCCAGGTACAGCTTACGTTTGTCCAGCGGCAGAGTGATAAAGCGCTTGGCTACCCTCAAAGCAACACTCTTGTCCATCAGACTTCCTCCATATCGTCAAGCAGGGCTTCCAGCTTGCTCAGTTTCTGTTCGTTGATTGCCCCGCCTCCTGTATCGAGGTGAGCGACAAAGTCGCTCAGGACGGGGTGCTGGAATAACAGTTGCGGGGTCAGCGTCAGGCCCAGTTCGAGGGCGATGCGCGACACCACGTTGACCGCCAGCAGCGAGTGCCCGCCCAGTTCGAAGAAGTGATCGTTCAGGCCGATGCGTTGCACGTCGAGCACTTGCTGCCAGATCGCCGCGACCTGCTGCTCAAGCTCACTGTGCGGCGCGACATACGCGGCCTGCATCTGGCTGGCATCGACCGCTGGCAAGGCCTTGCGGTCGAGTTTGCCGTTGGGGGTCAGTGGCAACTGCTCAAGGAACAGCAGGTGCGCGGGAATCATGTAGTCAGGTAACGAAGACTTGAGGCCAGTCTTTAGTCCGTCGCGCAGGAGCCGCTGTGCTTCGCCGTCATACAGATCCAGTGGCGGGGCGACCACATAGGCCACCAGTTGCGCGCCGGCCTCGCCTTCGACGGCCAGCACCGCCGCTTCGGTGACTGCCGGTTGAGCGAGCAATCGCGCCTCGATCTCGCCCAGTTCGATGCGGAATCCACGAATTTTCACTTGATGGTCGATCCGGCCCATGTACTCCAGATCGCCGTCTTCGCGCTCGCGGATCAGGTCGCCGGTGCGGTACATGCGCTCACCGTTGTTGGCGAGCGGGTTGGGCACAAACCGCTCGGCGGTCATCGCCGCACGGCCCAGATAGCCGCGAGTGATGCCGGCACCAGACAGGTACAGCTCAGCCGAAACCCCTTGCGGGACAACGTGCAAATCGGCGTCGAGCAAGTGACTGGCGCTGTGGTCGAGGGCTCGACCAATGCGCGGCTGACCACCGGCACTGCGGCGAGTCCAGGTCGAATAGGTGGTGTCTTCCGACGGACCATACAGGTCGTAGACATGCTCGACCGTCGACTGTTGATACAGCGAGTCGACCAGCCCTTGCTTGAGCGGTTCACCCGCCAGATTGATGATCCGCACGCTCGGAGGAATCTGCCCGGCGCGCTGCAATGCAGCAATGGCTGACGGCACAGTGTTGATCAGGCGCACCTGATCGCGGGCCGGCAGTTGCGGCAGCTCCAGGGCATTACGGGCGATGATCAGCGAGCCGCCGTTGGCCAACGTGACAAACAGCTCCCACACCGACAGATCGAAGCACACCGACGTCGAAGCCAATACACCTTGAATGTCGTCGCGGCTGTAAACCTTGGCCGACCAGTCGATCAGCGCCATGACGTTGCGATGGGCAATCGCCACGCCTTTTGGCTTGCCGGTGGAGCCGGAGGTGTAGATCACGTAGGCGAGGTTGTCTGGTTGCACCTTAGTGAACGGCGCGTCAGTGGAATAACCACTCAACGACACCTGATCCATCAGCAACGTTTGGGTATCAACAGGCACGCTCAGGGTCGCGGCGACCGCTTTTTCGGTCAGCAACACCCGCGCACGGCTGTCGTCGAGCATGTAAGCGACACGATCCGCCGGGTAATCCGGGTCCAACGGCACATAGGCGCCACCGGCCTTGAGCACCGCCAACAGGGCGATAAGCAGCTGCTCGGAACGCGGCATTGCCACGCCTACCCGCACTTCCGGGCCGACACCCAGTTCAATCAATTTGTGCGCCAGACGATTGGCTTGCGCGTCGAGTTCAGCGTAAGTCAGTTGCGTGCTGCCGAAAGTCACCGCCAGCGCATTCGGGGTCGCCGCCACCTGACGAGCAATGCCGTGATGAATGCACAGGTCGGTGACGAAATCGCTGTCAACGTTCGGGGCGTTTTCGATCAGGTTCAACTCGCCGAGTGCGTGTTCGCCTGCCTCGGTCATCTGGCTGAGCAGACGCTGCAAATGCGCGCCCAACTGCGCCACGCTGGCGTCGGCAAAGCTGTCGCACTGATAGCTGAAATGCACCGTCAGTTGCGCGCCCATGTTCACCAACAGGGTCAGCGGATAGTTGGTCTGCTCCTGATTGGCCACCGCGCCGAAACGCAAGCCTTGCGGTGCACCCCGTTCCAGTGCGTCGGCAATCGGGTAGTTCTCGAACACCATCAAACTGTCGAACAACGCATCACCGCCCTGCCCGGCCCAGCGCTGAATATCCGCCAATGGCGTGTGTTCGAACTCGCGCGATGCCAGATTCTGCGCCTGCACCCCTTGCAGCCAACTGGCCAGACTCTGCTGTGCTTGCGGCGCGGCAACCACTGGCAAGGTGTTGATGAACAGACCGATCTGCGCTTCAGCACCCGGAAGATCCGCCGGACGCCCGGCAACGGTGGCGCCGAACGCCACACAGTCTTTGCCGGTATAACGCTGCAACAGCAACAGCCATGCGGCTTGCACCACGGTGTTGACCGTGACTTTCGCGGCCCGGGCAAATTCACCCAGACGCTGAGTCAGATCCGCGTCCAGCACTTGGTAATGATCGCCATAACCGACGCTCGGCAAGCCGTCATGCGGCCGCGCGATGGCAGTGGCCAGACGCGTTGGTTCTTGCAGATTGTTGAGCGTCGCCAGCCAGTAGGCTTCGGCCGCCGCATTGTCCTGACGCTGCAGCCAGCCGATGTAATCGCGATAGCGGCCCGCCGGACGCGCCACCGCTTCGCCGCGATAATGCTGCAACACCTCGTCGAGCAACTGCGCGCTGCTCCAGCCGTCCATCAGGATGTGATGGTTGGTGTAGATCAGGTGATGACGATCCTGCGCGGTGCGCACCAGCACCAGACGCAGCAGCGGCGCGCAGGTCAGGTCCAGACCCAGAGCGCGCTCCTCATCGGCGAGGGTTTGCAACGCTGCGTCCAGCCCGGTTTTGCCGTGCCAGTCGAGCACGCTGAACGGCACTTCAACCTGACGCTGCACCACTTGCACCGGTTGCGGCAAGTCGCCCTGCCAGAAGAACCCGGTGCGCAAAATGTCATGGGCATCCACCACCGCTTGCCACGCCGCGCGGAAACGTTGTGGATCGATGCCGTCGACGTCCAGGCGCATCTGGTTGATGTAGTCGCCGTTGCCGTGTTCGAGCAAGGTATGGAACAGCATGCCCTGCTGCATCGGCGACAACGGGTAGATGTCATCGATGCGTTGCGGTTCGAGCACCAGCGCATCGAGTTGCGTCTGCGACAGTTGCGCCAGCGGGAAGTCCGAGGGCGTCACGCCACGGTTGACGCTGTCGCAGCAATGGCCGATCAGCGCAGTCAATTCCTGCACGTAATCATCGGCCAGACGCTGGATGGTTGCCGCGTCGAACATCGCGCCGCTGTAGGTCCAGCTCAGGTCCAGTTCGCCGCCAAAGACTTTGCCGTTCAGCGCCAGCGGGTTGCCCAGCGGGCCTTGCAGGTTGACTTCGGCGCCGCCGGATTCGCTGGTCGGTGCAAACAAAGCCTTGTCGGCGGCATCGAAGCTGCCGTCGAACTGCCCCAGATAGTTGAAGGTCAGGCGCGGTGCGGGCAACGCTTGCAGGGTCTGGCGAGCCTGCTCATCGCCCAGGTGCGCCAGCGCGCCGAAGCCGATGCCTTTGTGCGGAATCGCCCGCAGTTGTTCCTTGATCTGCTTGAGCGATGCGCCCGGTTCCGCGACCGGCGACAGGCGCGCCGGGAACACACTGGTGAACCAGCCGACGGTGCGCGTCAGGTCAACGCTGTCGAACAGGTCTTCGCGACCGTGGCCTTCGAGCAATACCAGCGCATGGTCAGCACCGGTCCAGCGCACCATCACCCGCGCCAGCGCGGTCAGCAGCAGATCGTTGACCTGGGTGCGATAAGCCGCCGGAGCATCCTGCAACAGCTGACGGGTCAGGGTCGGGGCCAGTTTGCTGCGAATGGTCTGCGCCTGATCGTGTTGCTGACCGCCGTTCGGACGGTCGAAAGGCAATGCAGCTGAAGCGCCTTGCAATTGTTGCTGCCAGAAGCCCAGTTCATTCTGCAACGCAGGGGTTGTCGCGTAGTCCTGCAATGCAGTCGCCCAGGCTTTGACCGCACTGGTCTTGGCCGGCAATTGCACGGCATTGCCCGTAGCTATCTGCCGGTAAGCGCTTTGCAGATCTTCAAACAGAATCCGCCAGGACACGCCATCGACCACCAGGTGATGGACGATCAGCAGCAGGCGTTGACTGCCATCGGCAAGGTTCGCCAGCACCGCGCGAATCAGCGAGCCACCGCTCAATTGCAGGCTGCGTTGGGCCTTTTCACCCAGTGTCTCAAGGGCTGCGAGGTCAGCGACCTCGACTTGCCAGAGGATCGTTTCACCTGCTTGCATGGCGATGTCGCGGTAGTTCGCTGTCCAGCCGTCAGCCTGCTCGACAAAGTCCAGACGCAGGCTGTCGTGATGCAGCACCAACGCATCCAGCGCTTGTTCAAGCACGTGGGCATCAAGGGTCTGATTCGGCTTGAGCATCACCGACTGGTTCCAGTGATGACGGTCGGGAATCGCCTGAGCGAAGAATTCCTGATGAATCGGCAACAGCGCCGTGCTGCCGGTCACCGGCTGCTGATCGATCACTTGCTGCGCTTCGCCCGTCTGCGCGACAGCGGCCAGCGCCTGAATGGTCTGGTGCTGGAACAGGTCTTTGGGGGTGAAGCGAATGCCGGCCTGCCGCGCACGGCTGACCACTTGAATCGAAATGATCGAGTCGCCGCCCAGCTCAAAGAAGTTGTCGCTGATGCCGACTTGCTCAAGCTTGAGCACGTCTTGCCAGATCGCCGCCAGTTGTTGCTCCAGCGCGTTCTGCGGAGCGACATAGGTTTGCTGCAGTTGGCTGACATCCGGTTTCGGCAGGTTCTTGCGGTCGAGCTTGCCGTTCGGCGTCAGCGGCATGCGCTCCAGACGCAGCACGTACGCCGGCACCATATGGCCTGGCAAAGTGGCCTTGAGCTGCGCACGCAGGTCTTCGGTGAAGGCCGCACGGGTCGAATCGCCGACCACATATGCCACCAGACGCTTGCCGCTACCGGCGCTGCCTTCCTGGGCCACAACCACCGCTTCACGCACGCCGTCGAGTGCTTGCAGGGCGGCTTCGACTTCACCGAGTTCAATGCGGAAACCACGGATCTTCACCTGATTGTCGATGCGATCCAGATAGTCGAACGTGCCATCGGCGCGCTGACGAACGAGGTCACCGGTGCGATAGAGCAAGCCGCCAACGCTACTGAACGGATCAGCAACAAAACGCTCTGCAGTCAGCCCCGGACGGTTCAGATAACCACGGGCCAGGCCCGTGCCACCCAAATACAGCTCACCGGCCATGCCCTGCGGCAGCAGGTTCAGATCGGCGTCGAGCACGTAGGCGCTGCGGTCACCGATGCGGCTGCCGATAGGCGCGTAAGCGGCACCGCACGGCACCTCGCGACCGGCCTTCCAGATCAGCGGCGTGACCACGGTTTCGGTCGGGCCGTAACCGTTGATGATGTAGTCCGGATCGAGCGCACGTTTGACCCGCTCGAAACTGGCGTTCGGCACTGCGTCACCGCCGAAGCAGTAAATACGCACTTTGGGTGGATTGCCCACGCGCTCGGCGTGTTCGGCCAGTTGTTGCAGGTACACCGGCGGGAACGCGACCACCGTCACGCCGTGTTCAATCATGGCGTTGTAGGTCTGCTCCGGTGTCCACAGTGTGTCGTCGCGGATCAGCAACGAGGCGCCGTGGGTCAGGCTGGTCAGCCAGCGCTCATGGGCGCCGTCGAAGGCGAACGACATGAAGTGGAATTCGCAGTCGCTGTCGCGCATTTCATAGCGCTGGCCGATGGCCTGGCAGTGCATCGCCAACGGGCCGTGGGCGACGCTGACGCCTTTCGGATTGCCGGTGGAACCGGAGGTGTAAATCACATACGCGAGGTTGTCCGGATCGAGTTGCACCAACGGCGCGGTGATCGGCCATTCGCGCAGGTCGAGACGATCCAGTTCCAGCAGCGGCACCGACTCGGCGACCGGCAATTGCGCCGACACCGACGAATCGCTGATCAGCAGTGCTAGCCCCGAATCCTCGATCAGGTAGGCCAGACGTTCACGCGGATAGCTGGTGTCCAGCGGCACATAAGCACCGCCCGCCTTGAGCACCGCCAACAGCGCGATGATCACCGCCTCGCTGCGCGGCAGGGCCACCCCGACGCGGATTTCCGGGCCGACGCCACGGGCGATCAGCGCGTGGGCCAATTGGTTGGCGCGCTGATCGATTTCGCCATAGCTGAAGCGCTGACCGTTGAAGATCACCGCCGTGCGTTGCGGGTTTTCAGCGGCCAGCGCGGCAATACGCTGATGCACGCCGATGTCCACCGGGTAAGGCTGCGGGTGGTTTTCGGCTTGCTGGCGCGCCTGCTCGACAGCGCTGGCCAGGGCGATTTCACCGAGGTTGCGCTCAGCCGACACGGCAAATTGCTCAAGCAATTGCAGCAGATGCGCACTGATGCCTTCGATCACTTCGCTGGCGAATTGACCACGGTCGAAGCTGTAATGCAACGCCAGTTGCTGGCCCAAGGTCACGGCAACACTCAGCGCATAGTGCGTCTGTTCCAGGTTGCCCACGTCGCCAAACACCAGCCCCTGCCCGGCCTGACTCAGCGCCTGGGCAATCGGATAGTTTTCAAACACCAGAATGTTGTCGAACAGCGCCTCGCCACCCTGCCCGGCCCAACGCTGAATGTCCGCCAGCGGCGTGTGTTCGAAGTCGCGCAGGCTGAGGTTCTGTGCCTGCACCGCTTGCAGCCAGTGGCCGACGGTTTGATCCGGACGCGGCGCGCCGATCACCGGCAAGGTATTGATGAACAGACCGACCTGTTGCTCGATACCCGGCAGCTCCGCCGGGCGCCCGGCCACGGTGGCACCGAAGGCTACGGCTTCGTGACCGGTGTAGCGTTGCAGCAACAGCAGCCATGCGGCTTGCACCAAGGTGTTGACGGTGACTTTCTGTTGCCGTGCGAACGCTTCCAGCGCTTGTGTGCGAGACACGTCCAGCGTCAGGTAATGGTCGCCGTGACCGCTGAGGTTTTCCCCGCCGGTAGCGGCGCGGGCCAGTCGGGTCGGCTCTTGCAGCGCAGCGAGTTGCTCGCTCCAGAAGTCCTGACTGAGTTGACCGTCCTGACGTTGCAGCCAGGCGATGTAATCGCGATAGCGTCCGCCGCCAGTTACCGGCGTGCGGCCGCTGTAACGCTGCAAGACTTCGCCGAGCAACTGCGAGTTGCTCCAGCCGTCCATCAGGATGTGGTGATGGGTGTAAATCAGGTGCCACTGCTCGGCGCCGGTCTGCACCAGCACCAGCCGCAGCAGCGGCGCATGGGACAGGTCAAAACCTTGCTGACGCTCGGCGTCGGCCAACGCTGCGAGGGCCGCTGGCTGGTCGTCGCGGTTGCGCCAGTCCAGCGTGGTAAACGGCAACTGCACCTGCTTGTGCACGATCTGCAGCGGCTGTGTCAGTTCGCCCTGCCAGACGAACCCGCTGCGCAGAATGTCCTGCGCGTCGACGGTGGCCTGCCACGCCGCGCGGAAGCGCTCGGGATCAACGCCTTGCACATCGACGCGCAACTGGTTGATGTACTCGCCCGCCGCCTGCTCGTAGAGGGTGTGGAACAGCAAACCCTGTTGCATCGGCGACAGTGGATAAAGGTCATCGAGTTGCCCGGCTGGCACCGGCAGCGCATCGAGTTGCGCCTGAGTGACCTGCGCCAGCGGGAAGTCCGACGGCGTCGCTTGCGCGGCTTGCAGCGTGCAGCAATGTTCGATCAGTGCGTGCAACTCGCTGGCGTATTGGTCCACCAGTTTCTGCACGGTCGCGCCGTCGAACATCTCGCGGCTGAAGCCCCAGCTCATCGACAGTTCGCCGCCATACACTTGGCTTTCAACGGTCAGCCAGTTGGCCAATGGCGCTGCCGGATCCTGCGCGACACCGCTGGTTTCAGCGGACGGCACGAACAGCGCCGCGTCGTCGAACTGGCGGTCGAACTGGCCGAGATAGTTGAAGGTAATGCGCGGCGGCGGCAGCGACTCAAGTTCGGTGCGTACCGACGGCACCGCGAGATAACGCAGCACGCCATAGCCCAGACCTTTGTCCGGCACCGCGCGCAGTTGCTCCTTGATCGACTTGATCGAGCCGTCGAGATCGTCGGCGACGCTCAGGTTGACCGCGAACAGGCTGGTGAACCAGCCCACGGTGCGACTCAGGTCGATGTCATCGAACAGGTCTTCGCGGCCATGGCCTTCGAGTTCGATCAACGTGCCCGATTGCTGGCTCCAGCGACTGATGGTTCGCGCCAGTGCGGTGAGCAGCAGATCGTTGACCTGCGTGCGATACGCTGCCGGCGCCTGTTGCAACAGTTGCCGGGTGCGCTCGGCATCGAGGCGCCATTCGATTTTCTCACCATGCAGATTCTGCAAGCTGCCATCCGGGCGCTCGCAGGGTAGATCCTGGGCACCCTGATGCTGGGCTTTCCAATAGCTCAGTTGTTCGTCGAAGCGCGATGCTTGGCTTTCGAGGCGCGCCGTCCAGCTCTGGAAGGACGTGGTTTTCGCCGGCAACTGAATGCCGCCCCCCGCCGCCAGTTGTTCATAAGCCTGCTGCACATCTTCCAGCAGCACGCGCCAGGAAACCCCGTCCACCACCATGTGATGAATGATCAGCGCCAGACGCTGACTGCCATCCGCCATGTTCACCAGCAACGCGCGCAGCAACGGGCCATTTTGCAGATCAAGACTGCGTTGGGCTTCATTGCACAAGGCATTCAACTGCTCGACAGACTCCGCGTCGCGCTGCCACAGGTCAGCGCTTTCAACCCGCGTGTCGTGACTTTGCTGCCAGCCTTCGGCGTTTTCGACAAAACGCAGGCGCAAGGCGTCGTGATGGTTGATGACATGCGCCAGCGCTGCATCGAGCCACTGCGCATTCAATGTTTCACGCGGGGTCAGCAGCAGCGACTGGTTCCAGTGCTCACGCACCGGCATCGCACGGCTGAAGAAGTGTTGCTGGATCGGCCCGAGTACGGCGCCGCCGGTTACCGGCTCTTGATCCACCGAGGTCTGGTTGTCCAGCGTCGCGACCAACGCGAGGCTGCGCACGGTCTGGTATTGGAACAGATCACGCGGGCTGACGCGGATCCCGGCCTGCCGCGCCCGGCTGACCACTTGGATGGAGATGATCGAGTCGCCGCCCAGTTCGAAAAAGTTGTCTTCAAGGCCGACACGCTCCAGACCGAGCACGTCTTCCCAGATCGCCGCGAGGGCTTTCTGCAGCGCATCCTGCGGCGCAACGAAGGCTTGTTGCGGTGCGGCGTCCGGTTGCGGCAGGGCTTTGCGATCCAGTTTGCCGTTGGCGGTGACCGGCAGTTTGTCCAGGGTCAGCAGGTAAGTCGGCACCATGAATTCCGGCAGACTGCCGAGCAGCCAGGCTTTGACGTCCTGCTGCCATTGCTCGTCTGGCTGGGCGGTTTCCAGCACCAGATAAGCCACCAGATGCTTGCCGCCCTGCACCAGCACCACCGCTTCGCGCACCAGCGGGTGCTGCATCAGGCGGGTTTCGATTTCACCGAGTTCGATGCGCAAGCCGCGTAACTTCACCTGATGGTCGAGACGGCCCAGGTACTCGATCACGCCGTCGGCGCGCTGACGCACACGGTCACCGGTGCGGTACAGGCGCGCGCCGTCATGGAACGGGCACGGCACAAAACGTTCGGCGGTCAGTGCCGGACGCTGGTGATAACTGCGCGCCAGCCCTGCCCCGCCCAAGTACAGTTCGCCGGCCACGCCACTGGATACCGGCAACAGCTCGGCGTCGAGCACGTGGGTGCGCAGGTTGGCGATCGGTCGACCGATCGGCACGCTGTCGGCGCCTTCGTCTATGCAGGTCCAGTGAGTGACGTCGATCGCCGCTTCGGTCGGGCCGTACAGGTTGTAGAGGCCGGCGTTCGGCAGTTTGGCGAAGACTTGCAGTTGCGCATCCAGCGGCAGCGCTTCACCGCTGCACACGATGCGCTTGAGACCCGCACACGTCTCGACGCCCGGTTCGTGAATGAACGCCTGCAACATCGACGGCACAAAGTGCAGCGTGCTGATGCCATAGCGGTTGATGGTGTCGATCAGTTGCAGCGGATCGCGGTGCGCGCCCGGGGCGGCCACGACCAGACGCGCGCCGGTCAGCAGCGGCCAGAAGAACTCCCAGACCGATACGTCGAAACTGAACGGGGTTTTCTGCAACACCGAATCAGCGGTGTCCAATCCATAGACTTGCTGCATCCAGCACAAGCGGTTGACCAGCGCCGCGTGGCTGTTGCCCGCTCCTTTGGGCTTGCCGGTGGAGCCGGAGGTGTAAATCACATACGCAAGATTCAACGGGTCGACGCTGACGTCGGGACGGTTTTCACTGTAGCCGTCGAGCAGGCCCGGCTGATCCAGCGTAATCACCTGCACGCCGTCCGTCGGCAACGACGTCAGCAGCGCCGCTTGCGTCAGCAACAAGGTGATGCCGCTGTCCTCGATCATGTAGGCCAGACGTTCCTGCGGGTACTCCGGGTCCAGCGGCACATAGGCGCCACCAGCCTTGAGGATGGCCAGCAGGCCGACGACCATTTCCAGCGAGCGCTGGGCGCAGATGCCGACCAGGCTGTCCGCCCGCACACCTTGCTGACGCAGCAGATGCGCCAGTTGATTGGCCCGGGCATCCAGCTCGGCGTAGCTCAAGGTCTGCTCACCGAACACCAGCGCTGGCGCGTCGGGCGTGCGCGCAACCTGTGCTTCGATCAATTGATGAATGGGCTGCTCGATTGGATAAGCCGCCGAAGTGTCGTTCCAGAGGTGTACCAGCGTGTGCTGCTCATCAGCCTCCAGCAGTGGCAACTCACCGACGCGCTGCGACTGATCGGCGACCATCGCTGTCAGCAAACGCAGCCAGTGGCGAGCCATGCGTTCGATGGTCGCGGCGTCGAACAGGTCGCTGGCGTAGGTCAGCGCGGCGTGCAGCTTGCCGCCCTTCTCGTAGGTGTCCAGGGTCAGGTCGAACTGGGTGGTGCGGCTCTGCCAGTCGAGGCTGCTCAGCGCCAGACCCGAAGCGGTGCTCAGCGTGGCGACATCGGCGACTTGCGGCTGGTGGTTGTACATCACCTGGAACAGCGGCGTGTGGCTGAGGCTGCGTTCCAGTTTCAGCGCTTCGACCAGTTGCTCGAACGGCAGATCCTGATGGGCCTGGGCACCGAGGGCGGTTTCCTTGATGGCGCGCAACAGATCATCGACACGGGTCTGGCCGTCCAGTTGCGTGCGCAGCACCTGGGTGTTGACGAAGAAACCGATCAGGCCTTCGATTTCTCCACGGTTGCGGTTGGCAATCGGCACGCCGACGCGGATGTCGGTCTGGCCGGTATAGCGATGCAGCAGCGCATTGAACGCACCGAGCAAGAGCATGAACAACGTCACTTGATGCTGCTGCGCGGTGTTGCGCAGTTGCTCGGCCAACTGCGCGTCGACGGCAAATTCGTAGCGGGTGCCGCGATAGCTCGGCATCGCTGGACGTGAGTGATCCAGCGGCAATTCCAGCACCGGATGTTCGTCGCCCAGTTGTGCCTGCCAGTAATCGAGCTGGCGCGCCTGCTCGCCGGCCTCCAGCCAGCGACGCTGCCACAAGGCATAGTCGCTGTACTGAATCGGCAGCGGCGCCAGTTGCGGCTGCTGGCCGCCATCGAACGCGTCGTAGCAACGGATGAATTCATCGATCAGCACGTTCATCGACCAGCCATCGGAAACGATGTGGTGCAAGGTCAGCAGCAGCACATGTTCCTGTTCGGCCAGTTTGAGCAGCGTCACCCGTAACAGCGGCCCAACCGCCAGATCAAACGGCAACACCGATTGTTGTTCCGCTGCGCAGACGACCGCCTGCTCACGCTCGACGGCCGGCAGACCCGTGAAATCCTCAACGTTGATGACCAGCGGTGCCGCCGCCGGCACCTGCAGCAGGCTGTCATCGGCCTGACGCTGAAACACCGTGCGCAGGGTTTCATGGCGCTCGACCAGGCTGGCAAAAGCTTGCTCCAGTGCGCGACGGTTCAATTGCCCGCTCAGACGCACCGCGCCCGGCAGGTTGTAGGCACCGCTGTGCGGATCGAGCTGCCAGAGAAACCACATACGCCGCTGCGCGTAGGACAGCGCCTGACGATCCTCGGCCTCAATGCCGGCGGGAATCGGAAACCGGGCGAAATCAACGCCCTCCTTGTGCAGGGCCGCAAGGAACATCTGGCGCTTTTCCAGGGGCAACCCGATAAACCGGCGAGCGAGTTTCAAGGAGTCTTCTGCATTCATTTCTTGGCATCCGGATCAGTAGGCAGGCAGCACAAAGGCACGTCGTCCCTATAAAACGAATGCAGACCGGAAAAATTAGCGAATGAGAACAACTGTCAGGCGGGAGGTGGGGCTGGGATTTTTTGTGTACAGCTCCCTGTAGGAGCTGTCGAGTGAAACGAGGCTGCGATCTTTTGATTTTAAAGATCAAGATCAAAAGATCGCAGCGTGCCGCAGCTCCTACAGGGGAAACGGCGTTGGTCAGGCTGTTGCAGCCATGGCATGCCGGCGATGGTGCACATCCAGTTGATCCTTGATCACCTTCAGCACTTTGGCTTCGTGCTCATGGATGAAGAAGTGCCCACCGGCCAGCATGTCCACCGAGAAGCTGCCACGGGTTTCCTTGCTCCAGCCGATCAGTTGCTCAGTGGTGGCGCGGTCAGCCTTGCCGCCGAGCACATGCACCGGGCAGTTGAGCAGTGGTCGCTGCAAGGGTTCGAACATGCCGCACAACTGAAAGTCCGCCCGCAGGATCGGCAAGGTCAGGCTCATCAGCTCGGCATTGGCCAGCACCTCCTCGCTCGTCCCGTTGAGCGTGCGCAATTGCTCGATCAGCTCGGCATCGGTTTTCGGCTCGGCAAAACCGCGATCGTAATCGGCGCGCATCGTCGGCGCCGCCGTGCCCGAGGCAAACAGTGCCACCGGCTCCGGACATCCCAGCGCGCGCAAGGCATGCGCCATTTCGCAGGCCAGCAACGCGCCGAGGCTATGACCGAACAGCGCGTACGGGGTCTTGAGTGTCGGGCGCAATTCCTTGGCCAATTGCATCGCCAGCGCTCGCATGTCGGTGTGCAGCGGCTCGTCGAACCGCGCGCCGCGCCCCGGCAGTTCCACCGGTTGCAAGTGCAGCCATTGCGGCATTTTCGGCCGCCAGCGGCTGTAGACCATCGCGCTGGCGCCGGAGTACGGCAGGCACAGCAGAGTCAGCTTGGTCACCACGCTCCCCTCAAAAAATTCGTCTGTAGAGAGAAACGGATCGCGGCCCGATCAAATTAGTCGGCGCCCGCTAAATCCTCTGCACAGGCGCTCGTTAACTGTTCAGGCCAAAACCAATAATGAGGATTCACCGTGGACCTGCAGAGCATCCTGGGCAAGTTGTTCGCCAATGCCGGTGCCGTCGGCATCGAAGGCGTTTTTCAATTCGTGTTTGGCCCGCAGCAGGCCTACTGGTCCGAGGTCAAGGCCAGCAGTCGCACCGTGTCTGGCCGACACGCGAGCCCTGATGTGACCATCGAAGTCGCCGAGCGCGACTTCCTCGGGATCATGGGCGGCATGGCCAACGTCGAAGAACTTTTCGCCAGCGGTCGCCTGAAGATCGGCGGCAACATGGGCCTGGCGACCCTGCTGCCGCAGATCATCGAGCATGCGATGCACGGCGGCGCCGTGGCGGAAAAAGTCGACATGAACAAGCGTTACCCGACGCCGCCGCGCTTCAGTGAAAAGCTCACCGCCGGCCTGCCGACCCAATTGAACGTCGAGCGACGTTCGCGCAGTGAGCTGTCGGTGACCGAGTTCAAGAGCCGCTATCTGCCCCATGGCATTCCCGTGGTGATCAGCAACGCGCTGCACGACTGGCCGTTGTTCAAATTGAGTCGCGAAGAGTCGCTGGTGCATTTCGCCGAACTGCAAGGCATCACCCGCCATGGCGATTACGTTAAGAAGACCTTCTCCACCGAACGTGATTTCCGCTCCACCTCCATGGCCGACTTCATTGCTTCGCTGGACAAGCCTGCAGCCAAAGGCGCAGACGGCGAACCGCCGGCCTACATGGGCAACAACATTCTGCCGGCGCAATTGATGCAGCAGATCAAATACCCGGGCTACTTCGATCCCTCGCAGTTCATTCCGCCGCGCATCTGGATCGGCCCCAAAGGCACGCTGACGCCACTGCATCGCGATGACACCGACAATCTGTTTGCGCAGGTGTGGGGACAGAAGAAATTCACCATCGCCGCGCCGCATCATCGTGAAGCGCTGGGCACCTGGTCGACCGCGCCCAAGGGCGGACTGGATGGCTGCGATTTCAACCCGGATGCGCCGGACTACGAACGCTTCCCGGCGGCGCGGGATGTGACGTTTCTGCGCGTGACACTTGAGGCGGGAGATTTGCTGTTTTTGCCGGAAGGCTGGTTCCATCAGGTCGAGTCGGTGTCGACGTCGTTGTCGGTGAATTTCTGGGTGAATTCGGGGCGCGGTTGGTAAGCCGCGAGTGACTCCACCACCCGTCGCAAAACCTGCGCACCTGTCACACCTGACAGGTGTGCTTTCTCCCGACAAAGCGCATTCATATTCCCACCGTTACTTACGCAGGAACTCGCCCGTCAAGCACGGACCCGACTATTGCGTTCAGTGTCCTGAGTCAGCGTCGATAACAGGAGCACACAATGAATCAGCCCACGATCTCGTCACAACCACGCAGCGCAATTGCGCCCTTTGTCGTTCGCGACCTCTTTTGCCCTCCACCCACACGCATTGATGAGGCGTTGGGCCAGGAGGTCAACGAGCGTCTGATGGCGTGGATACCGAGCGTGGGTATCTTTGCCGGTAAACACGAGAAACTGCGCGCCAGTGACTTCGGCCGCTATGCAATGTTGTGCCATGCCGACACGGACGATCCGGACAGGTTGCTGCTCGCAGCGCAGTGTTTCGCGGCATTGTTCGCGGTGGATGACCATTATTGTGACGACCAATCGCTTGGCGGCCGCCCTGAGAATGTGGCCCAAATGCTGTCGTTCGCCATCACGGCTATCGACCCGGTTTATTTGCCTGCGCCTTTCGATGAAGAACTCTCGCAACAACAAACGCGCGACCCGGTGATCAGAGGATTGCTGGCTTACATGACACGCGTGGGTCATTTCTGCACACCCTCACAAGTGGCTCGAGTCCGGCAAATCACCATTGCCATGTTCGTCACCATGGCTGCCGAAGCTCCGTGGCGTATCTATGGCACCCAACCCACCATCGCGGAATACCTGGCCAGCCGACAGGTCAACAGTTTCTGGCCCTGTCAGGTTCTGATTGATGCTATCGGGGGGTACGAAGTACCCGCCAACCTGTATTCCCAGCCGGAGATTCACCGCATCAGCGCGCTGGCAGCACTGGCCACGACGTTGGTCAACGACTTGTATTCCGCTTACAAAGAGCACCTCAAGGAAACGGGAGACTTCAAGCTTCCCTACCTGCTCGCGGCCAGACACGACTGCTCGCTTCAAGATGCCATCGATAAATCGGCGGATATTCATGATGCCGTCATGCAGGAATACGTAACGCTTGAAAAGCAATTGCTGAGCACTGCCACGCCTTTGACCAAACGCTATCTGAACGGCTTGACCACTTGGATTGCGGGCAATCGGGAATGGCATAAACACAGTGCGCGCTATCACATCTGAGCGATCGTTTTAATACGCGATGCCCCCTCAAAGCGCATTGGGCTGGCAGGGACAGCTATTTTTTCACTGAACTCTCGCCTGCGCCGGCCAGTCAGCTATTCAAGACCAACGCTTCAGGCCCTGACACTCATGCAGATTTCCCTCGCCCGCCAAGTTGCCCTCATCACCGGCGCCAGCTCCGGCATCGGCCATGCCGCCGCCAAGGCCCTGGCCGCTGCCGGCGCCGCCGTGGTCATCAACTACAACCGCCAGGCCGAGCCCGCCGAAGCACTCGCCCGGCAGATCATCGCCGACGGCGGTCAGGCGATTGCCATTCGCGCCGATGTGTCAAAGGAAGATGACGTAGAACGACTGTTCGCCGAGACCCTCGACGCCTTCGGTTCGCTGGACATTCTGGTGGCCAACTCCGGTCTGCAAAAAGACGCGGCGGTTATGGACATGTCGTTGGCGGACTGGAACGCCGTGATCGGCGTCAACCTCACCGGCCAGTTCCTCTGCGCCCGCGCCGCCCTGCGGATTTTCAACCGCCAGGGCGTGCGCGAAGGCGTGTCCCGGGCCGCCGGCAAAATCATTCACATGAGTTCGGTGCACCAGCGCATCCCTTGGGCCGGGCATGTGAATTACGCCGCGTCCAAGGGCGGCGTCGATCTGTTGATGCAGTCTCTGGCGCAGGAAGTCAGCCATCAGCGCATTCGCATCAACGGCATTGCGCCGGGTGCGATCCGCACGGCCATCAATAAAGAAGCCACCGAAGGCGCGGCCGGCGAAAAACTGCTTGAGCTGATCCCCTACGGTCGCATCGGCGATGTCGAAGACGTCGCCAACGCGGTGGTGTTTCTCGCTTCCGATGCCGCCGATTACATCGTCGGCACCACCCTGTTTATCGACGGCGGCATGAGCCTCTATCCGGAGTTTCGCGGCAATGGCTGAGCATCATCCAGAACGACAAAGCCCGATCGACGCCCACGGCATCATCGGCGACATGCGCAGTGCGGCACTGGTCAACGACAAGGGCAGCGTGGATTTTTTCTGCTGGCCGGAGTTCGACAGCCCATCGATTTTCTGTTCGCTGCTGGACACCCCTGACGCAGGGATTTTTCAACTGGCGCCGGACTTGCCCGATGCCCGCCGCGAGCAGATTTACCTGCCGGACACCAACGTTCTGCAAACCCGCTGGCTCAGTGAATATGCCGTGGTGGAAATCACCGACATGCTGCCGGTGGGCGACAGTGAAGATGACTTGCCACTGCTGATGCGGCGGGTGCGGGTGGTCAGTGGCGAGGCGACGTTCCACATGCGCTGCGCCGTTCGTCACGACTATTCCCGCGCCGACACCCGTGCGCAGTTGGATCAAAAAGACGTGGTGTTCAGTGCCACAGGGCAACCAACACTGCGTCTGGCTTCGGATCAGGCCATGCAAGTCGACGCAGATGCAGCGGTTGCCCGCTTCACCCTCAAACAGAATCAGACCGCCGCCTTCATGCTCGGCGCCACCGACGATCCGCGCTTTGCCGAAGGTGCCGGTGATTTCTGCATGGAGCGCACCCTGAAGTTCTGGCGCGACTGGATCGGTCAGTCGATTTATCGCGGGCGCTGGCGGGAAATGGTCAACCGCTCCGCCCTCGCGCTCAAGTTGCTGACCTCACGCAAACACGGTGCGATCCTCGCCGCAGCCACCTTCGGTCTGCCAGAAACCCCCGGCGGCGAACGCAACTGGGACTATCGCTACACCTGGATCCGCGATGCCTCGTTCACGGTTTACGCGTTCATGCGCCTGGGTTTCGTCAGTGAAGCCAACGCCTACATGGGCTGGCTGCGCGGACGGGTCAGCGATTGCTGTGGCCAACCGATGAAACTGAACATTCTGTACGCCATCGACGGTCGTCAGGAATTACCGGAAACCGAATTGACCCACCTGTCAGGCCATGGCGGTGCGCAACCGGTCAGGATCGGCAATGGCGCGTATGACCAGATCCAGCTCGACATCTTTGGTGAGTTGATGGACGCGGTGTATCTGGTCAACAAGTACGGTGACGCGATTTCCCACGAAGGCTGGAAACACGTGCGCGAAGTGGTCGATCAGGTTTGTGAGACATGGCAGACCAAGGATGTAGGCATTTGGGAAATGCGTGGTGAGCAACATCACTTTCTGCACTCGCGGCTGATGTGCTGGGTGGCTTTGGACCGGGCGATTCGGCTGGCCTCGAAGCGCTCGTTGCCGGCACCGTTCGCGCAATGGGATCAGACTCGCCAAGCGATCTACGCCGACATCTGGGACAACTTCTGGGACGAAGAACGCGGGCATTTCGTGCAGTACAAGGGTGGCACCGCCCTAGATGGTTCAATGCTGTTGATGCCGCTGGTGCGTTTCGTCAGCGCGAAGGACCCGCGCTGGCTGTCGACGCTTGAGGCCATCGAAAAGACGCTGGTGCGCGACGGCATGGTTTATCGCTACCGCAATGATGACGCCAACATCGACGGTTTGACCGGCACTGAAGGCGCGTTTGCCGCGTGTTCATTCTGGTATGTCGAATGCCTGGCCCGTGCCGGGCAAGTGGAAAAGGCCCATCTGGAATTCGAACAACTGCTGCGCTACGCCAATCCGTTGGGGCTGTACGCCGAAGAGTTCGACAGTCATGGGCGGCATCTGGGCAATACCCCCCAAGCGCTGACGCATCTGGCATTGATCAGTGCAGCGAGTTTTCTTGATCGGCGGTTGAGTGGGGAAAAGAGTGAGTGGCAGCCGTAATTGTCATCGGAGTCTGTCGGACATTTGCCACCTCCCACTCGCAGCAAGACTAATTCCTACAATCCGTCCCTCCCTGTGGCGAGGGGATTTATCCCCGATGGGCTGCGAAGCAGCCCCAAACCCTCCACAAGCAATCCTCCAGAAATACCGCATTCACTGACTTTGCGACTGCTGCGCAGCCGGTCGGGGATAAATCCCCTCACCACAGTTGCGCGGCTCAGTTCCTACATTCGCTAAACACCACCACTCAATCCCTCCACCCGCAACTTGCGCTTACACCCCGAAATACCTTGTTGCCAGCGGTTACATCCGCCCCTACCATCAAGCGCAACGGGCACAGCGGAGCTGTCCAACAAAACCCGAATTCAAGGAACCAGAATGTCCCAGCACGTCCAGCGCACCATCAAATCCCCCCTGCGCACCGGCCTGACCCGCACCCAGCTGTGGGAAGCCGCCGACAAAGGCCTGATCAAATGCTGGGAAATCGGCCGCCAGCGCGCCACCCGCTTCCCCGACCTAGCTCTGCAATGCCTCGCGGGTGAACTGCCGGTGCTCGGCTGGAAAGGTGGCGTCAGCCGCAGCCTGAAGAAAAACGAGAAGTACGGCTCACTGAAATACCTCGCCCAATGGCAAGGGTTGCGCGGAGAAGATCTGGATATCGATTTGAGTGATGAGCGCTCGCTGAAGTGTTCACGGACGAAGATGGTGGTGACGTTCACCCCGGATCGGACGAAGTATTTCAATCAGGTGGCGGAAGTTGATAGCTAGTAATTATTAGCTTTAAATATTTTTGGCGATGAAAAACTTCAGACGCTCTTTACTTCTGAAATTCGAGGAAGATTTTGAAAACACTAGAAGAATGTTTTAAAACAGCGATGGATATCCATAAAAAATATAGAAACCTGGTTTTATTTATGTCCTGCCTATTGGGAGCGGGAGTGGGTTACTTTGTGATTGGACGGTTTATCGTTTCCGACGCTTACCAATGGATCGCCAAACTCATCACAAACAACAAACTTCTGTCAGATTTGATAGATATCGAAGGAATGGTTGTTGATAAATTGCTTGCAAGCACTTTGCCTTTTTTCATCGTTTGGTCATTTGTGCTTGCAATCTACGTGTACGAATACCGATCCAGCACGGCTATCAATAAATTTTCGAAGCATTTTTCGTTTCTGACAGGTGGAACAGCTTTCTTGAGCATTGTGCTTGGATTCACTTTGCTTGGAACATTCGCCTATGCACTGCAACAAATCGACTTCTCTGTTTACACCATACTGCTGATCGTCACCTCCCTTCTGATAATCCTGATGGGATTTTTCCTGCGGAGAGTCATGAAGGTTGAAATAAAACCTGACTCTTGCCTCAACAAGTACGCTCCTTATTACCTAGTAGGATGTGTTGCAGTGAGCATCCTCCTTTATATCTATGGCCTCTTTAACGATCCAATCCACCTATACAATACAATTGTGAAGCACCATGAACTGAGTTTGACCCACCCTTAAAATCGCGTACCAAACGCTCCCCTATCGAGATCGAATCAGGTTTGATAGTGCGGTTCACCGCCCTGCTGAGGATTGCTTACAGCACTACTGGTATCTGTTGCAGCACTAACCGAAAACCGCTCCCGATACGCCTGCGGCGTCACGCCGATAGCGCGCAGGAAACTGCGGCGCAATGTCTCTTCACTGCCAAACCCGCAATTGGCAGCAATTCGTTTGACCGGCAACCCGGTATCACCGAGCAGCCGCCGCGCGGTCTCTACTCGGATCAGTTCAATCGCCCGCGCCGGGGTCTGGCCGGTGTCGGCGCGGTAGTGGCGGACGAAGCTGCGCTCGCTCATGCCGGCCTGTTCGGCGAGGGTGGGAACACCGAGGTCACAGGTCAGGTTTTCGGCGATCCACGCATGCAGATCATCGAATCGATTGCCCTGATTCTGCAGCGATAACGTCACGCTGAACTGTGACTGCCCGCCCGGGCGTTTGAGGAACACAACCAGATGCCGGGCGACGTCCAGCGCGATGTCGCGGCCGAGGTCTTCCTCGACCATGGCCAGCGCCAGATCGATGCCGGCGGTGACGCCTGCCGAGGTCCAGACCGGGCCGTCGTTGATGAAGATCGGATTGGCTTCGACTTGCAAGTTGGGGTGCTGCTGCGCCAGTTGCTCGCAACGGGTCCAGTGGGTGACGACGCGACGACCGTCGAGCCAGCCACTGGCCGCGAGCAAAAATGCCCCGGTGCACACCGAGGCCACGCGCCGGCATTTCGCTGCGTGTTCCCGCACCCAGTCCACGAGTGAGACATCTTCAGCGGCGGAATAAATCCCCCAGCCGCCCGCGATGATCAGCGTATCGCTCGGCTCCACCGGTAACGGTTCGGCCAGCACCGCCAAGCCTGCCGATGACATCACCGCCCCGCCCTCGCTGGCAATCACCGACGGCGCATAAGGAACCGGCAAGCCGCGCTGACGGGCGAGATCATTGGCCGAGGCGAATACCTGCAAGGGACCTGTGACATCGAGGATCTGCATGTTGGCAAACGCAAGTACATGGATGGCTTTGGGCATTTGGCGTAATTCGTGGGGTAATTGGCGTATTCGCCAAAACCTACGCGCCTACAGTAAAGCCGTCCACCCCTTTTAATGGAGCAAGAACGATGACGCTGCAGATCGGTTTTCTGTTGTTTCCGCAGGTTCAGCAATTGGATCTGACCGGGCCATACGACGTGCTCGCTTCGCTGCCGGGCGTGCAGGTGCATCTGATCTGGAAGGATCTGATGCCGGTCACCGCCAGCACCGGGTTGCTGCTCAAGCCGACCACCACGTTCGAGGACTGTCCGGATCTGGATGTGATCTGTGTGCCCGGTGGCGGTGGCGTCGGGCCGCTGATGGAAGATGAGCAGACGCTGAGCTTTATCAAACGTCAGGCGGCGCAGGCGCGTTACGTGACGTCGGTGTGCACCGGCTCGTTGGTGCTTGGCGCGGCGGGCCTGCTGCAAGGCAAACGCGCAACCACGCACTGGGCGTATCACGATCTGCTGCCGACATTGGGCGCGATTGCGGTGAAAGATCGGGTGGTGCGTGACGGCAATCTGTTTACCGGTGGCGGGATTACTGCCGGGATCGATTTTGCCCTGGTGCTGGCGGCTGAACTGGTCGATGCCGACACGGCGCAACTGGTGCAGTTGCAACTTGAGTACGCGCCGGCACCGCCGTTCAATGCCGGCAGCCCCGATACAGCGCCGAGCGCAATCGTCGATGAAGCCCGGCTGCGTGCGGCGCCTTCGTTGAAACTGCGCACGGAAATCACCGGGCGCGCGGCGGCGAAACTCAACTTGCGCTGATCCTCAGCCATCCACAAAACCCTGTAGGAGCTGCCGAAGGCTGC
Organism: Pseudomonas sp. N40(2020); assembly: GCF_014472415.1. Classification (GTDB taxonomy): domain Bacteria; phylum Pseudomonadota; class Gammaproteobacteria; order Pseudomonadales; family Pseudomonadaceae; genus Aquipseudomonas. The sequence goes on along the minus strand of NZ_JACSZV010000053.1, from coordinate 11 downwards.
GATCTTTTGAC
>NZ_JACSZV010000052.1 GCF_014472415.1 Pseudomonas sp. N40(2020) | reverse complement strand
AGATCAAAAGATCGCAGCCTTCGGCAGCTCCTACATGGGATTGTGTGAGGCTGAAAATGAAACTTCTGTCATGCAACTTACCGCCCTGCGACCGAATGTCGCGGATTTAGCGGGCTCCAGCACTGTTGCAAAAAACGCAACAACACCTTGCGCGAATCAGCCGTTTACTTAGCCTCCTAACAAATTCTATAACAGAGTCCTGCACACGCCTTGCTGCAGATAACTTGAGATTTGGAGCTAGCAGATGACTGTAAAAGTAACTGAACGCGACGATTCACACATGTCCCATGAAGGCGTAGCCGCCGGTATCCGGATCTGGGACGTGCATCAACAAGACCTGCTGGTCGGGATGTTCCATAACGAGAACGACGCCCACAACTATAAGGCCGAACTGGAACTGCAAGAACAGCAACGGGATTTATGCTCCGCCTGAAGCAACCACAGCATTGAAAACGACAAACCCCGCCATGAGCGGGGTTTGTCGTTGTAACAGCTTATGGATTTACCACATCAGATCGTCAGGGATCTGGTAGGCCGCGTACGGATCGTCCTCGGTGCTGACTTCTTCGGTCTGCACGTTGAGCTGCACGATGCGTTGCGGGTCGCGCTCCTGGATCTTCAGGGCCGCCTCACGCGGGATAACCTCGTAGCCGCCGGCATGATGGACGATCGCCAGCGAACCACTGCTGAGCTTGTTGCGCATCAGCGTGTTGACCGAGATACGCTTGACCTTCTTGTCGTCGACGAAGTTGTAGTAATCCTCGGTGGTCAACTTCGGCAGACGCGAGACTTCGATCAACTGCTTGACCTGCGCGGCACGGGCCTTGGCCTCGGCTTTCTCTTTCTGCTGACGGTTGAGCTCCTGGTCGCGCTTGACCTTCTCGGCCATGGCTTCCTGGGCGGCGCGCTGCTGCGAGTCATCCAGCTCGATCTGACCTTTGTGGGCCAGACGCTGCTGTTTCTGCTTGTCCTTGCTGACCTGTTTGGCCTGCTTTTGGTTGACCAGGCCTGCTTTGAGCAACTGATCGCGAAGGGAAATACTCATGGTGCTTACTCACTTGGGCAGTTGCTCAGCCGCAGCTAGGCAAATTCTTTTCCTGACGTTTGGCTTCACCCCACAGGGCGTCCAACTCTTCGAGGGTGCAATCTTCTATGGGACGGTGGGTGTCGCGCAATGCCTGTTCGATAAATCGGAAGCGTCTTTCGAACTTGCCGTTGGCGCCACGCAGTGCGGTTTCCGGGTCGACTTTCAAATGCCGGGCCAGATTGACCACGGAAAACAGCAGATCGCCGATCTCGTCAGCCACCGCGACGGGATCGTTTTCAGACATGGCTTCGAGCACTTCGTCGAGCTCTTCGCGCACTTTGTCGAGCACCGGCAAGGCATCCGGCCAGTCGAAACCGACCTGCCCTGCACGCTTCTGCAATTTGGCCGAGCGTGACAATGCGGGCAACGTGACAGGCACGTCGTCGAGCAGTGACAGTTGCTCGGGTGCGGCGGATTTCTCGGCACGTTCTTCGGCCTTGATTTCCTCCCAACGGTGCTTGACCTGCTCTTCGGTCAAACGCGGCACGTCCAGCGGCGCATACAGATCGCCGGTAGGGAAAACGTGGGGATGACGGCGAATCAGCTTGCGGGTGATGCTGTCGATCACCCCGGCGAATTCGAAGCGCCCTTCTTCCCGAGCCAACTGGCTGTAATAGACGACCTGAAACAGCAGATCTCCCAACTCGCCCTGCAAGTGATCGAAGTCGCCGCGTTCGATGGCATCGGCCACTTCGTAGGCTTCTTCGAGAGTGTGCGGGACGATGGTCGCGTAGGTTTGTCTGATGTCCCACGGGCAACCGTACTGAGGATCGCGCAGGCGGCTCATCAGGTGGAGCAGGTCTTCGAGGCTGTACATAAAAATCTCACTCAACCCTTTGCGATCTTGATCGTTCCCACGCGGAGCATGGGAACGATCAACGATCAATCTTCAAGGGGTGCGGTTACGCCGCGTTTCGATGATGTTCGGCAACTGGGAAATCCGCCCCAGCAGCCGCCCCAGCGCATCCAGACCCGGGATCTCGATGGTCAGGGACATCAGCGCGGTGTTGTCTTCCTTGTTCGAGCGGGTGTTGACCGCCAGTACGTTGATCCGCTCGTTGAGCAGCACCTGCGAGACGTCACGCAGCAGACCGGAACGGTCGTAGGCGCGGATAACGATATCCACCGGATAGGTGAGCACCGGCACCGGGCCCCAGCTGACCTGAATGATCCGCTCCGGCTCGCGCCCGCCCAGTTGCAGCACCGAGGCGCAATCCTGACGGTGAATGCTCACGCCACGCCCCTGAGTGATGTAACCGACAATCGCATCGCCCGGCAGCGGCTGGCAGCAGCCCGCCATTTGCGTCATCAGGTTGCCGACGCCCTGGATCTGGATGTCGCCACGCTTGCCCGGTTTGTAACCGGTGGCTTTGCGCGGGATCAGTTCCAACTGTTCGTTGCCGCGTTCCGGCTCGACCAGTTGCTGCGCGAGGTTGACCAGTTGCGCCAGACGCAGATCGCCGGCACCGAGTGCGGCAAACATGTCTTCGGCGGTTTTCATGTTGGCCTTGTCCGCCAACTTGTCGAAATCCACCGCTGGCAGACCGAGACGCGTCAGTTCGCGCTCGATCAGGGTTTTACCGGCGGCAACGTTCTGGTCACGGGCCTGCAACTTGAACCAGTGAACGATCTTAGCCCGCGCCCGCGACGTGGTGACGTAACCCAGGTTCGAGTTCAGCCAGTCACGGCTTGGCGTGCCATGTTTGCTGGTGATGATCTCGACCTGCTCACCGGTCTGCAGGCTGTAGTTGAGCGGCACGATGCGCCCGTTGATCTTCGCGCCACGGCAGTTGTGACCGATTTCGGTGTGCACGCGATAGGCGAAGTCCAGCGGGGTTGCGCCTTTGGGCAAGTCGATGGCGTGACCGTCGGGAGTGAAGATGTAAACCCGATCCGGCTCGATATCGACCCGCAACTGTTCGGCCAGACCACCGATATCGCCCAGCTCTTCATGCCACTCGAGCACCTGACGCAGCCAGGAGATTTTCTCTTCGTAATGATTGGAGCCGGATTTGACGTCGGTGCCTTTGTAGCGCCAGTGCGCGCAAACCCCGAGTTCAGCTTCTTCGTGCATGGAATGGGTGCGAATCTGCACTTCCAGCACTTTGCCTTCCGGGCCGATCACGGCGGTGTGCAGCGAGCGATAGCCGTTCTCTTTGGGGTTGGCGATGTAGTCGTCGAACTCTTTCGGAATGTGCCGCCACAGGGTGTGGACGATGCCGAGCGCGGTGTAGCAGTCGCGCATTTCCGGCACCAGCACACGCACGGCGCGAACGTCGTAGATCTGGCTGAATTCCAGACCTTTGCGCTGCATTTTGCGCCAGATCGAATAGATGTGTTTGGCCCGACCGCTGATATCCGCGTCGACGCCGGTAGCCTGCAATTCATCCTTGAGCTGGGTCATCACATCGGCGATGAAACGCTCACGATCCAGCCGTCGCTCGTGGAGCAGCTTGGCGATCTGTTTGTATTGATCAGGCTCGAGGTACCGGAAGGACAAGTCCTCCAGTTCCCATTTGATATGACCGATGCCGAGCCGGTGCGCGAGCGGCGCATAGATGTCGAAGACTTCCCGGGCGACACGGTTACGTTTTTCGTCGTCGGCGGTTTTCACCGCACGAATGGCGCAGGTGCGTTCGGCCAGCTTGATCAGCGCGACGCGGACGTCATCGACCATCGCCACGAGCATCTTGCGCAGGTTTTCCACCTGCCCTTGCGTGCCCATGACCATCGACTGACGCGGACTGAGACTGGCGCTGATGGCGGCCATGCGCTGCACGCCGTCAATCAGCTTGGCAACCACCGGGCCAAAGCGCTGGCTGATTGCCGCCAGCTCGATCTGGCCTTCGCGTACGCCGCGATACAGGACCGCCGCGACCAGCGAATCCTGATCGAGCTTGAGGTCGGCGAGAATCTCGGCGATTTCCAGGCCGGCGCTGAAACTGCCGGAGCCTTCGGACCACAGATTCTTCTTGGCATTGGACTGTTGTTCGGCCTCGCGAGCAAACTCGCAGGCTTCTTTCAAGGCTTCGCGATCCAGTGCCAGATCGACACTGACCGCGTGATCGAGCCAAGCCTCGAGATTGATACTGCCGTCAGTGTTGATCGGCTGGTGTGCTCTCACCTGTACCATCTTGCTTTACCTTCCCTACGACGCAGATTCAATGCGTCAAATCGCTGATCTTCAACGCCCGTTTGCGCTCGCGGGGCTATTGCGAGCGCGGCACGGACAGATCAGACGGATTCAGACGAGCCATCCTGGCTCGCTTCAAATAACGCCATGGCCTCGACATGTGCCGTCTGTGGAAACATATCGAGAATCCCGGCACGTTTTAACCGGTAGCCCTGCTTTATCAATTCGACCGTATCGCGCGCCAGCGTTGCCGGGTTGCACGACACGTAAACCAGCCGCTTGGCACCCAGGGTCGCGAGCTTGCGCACCACCTCGAAAGCACCGTCACGCGGTGGGTCCAAGAGTACCGCAGAAAAGCCGTTTGCGATCCACTCGGCATCGGCCAGAGGCTGGGATAAATCGGCTTGAAAAAACTTTGTGTTATGCAAATTGTTACTAGCGGCGTTCGCAGCGGCGCGCTCGACCATGGTCTGCACGCCCTCCACTGCCACCACTTCGCGTGCGGTTTTGGCCAGCGGCAAAGCGAAGTTGCCAAGACCGCAGAACAGGTCCAGCACACGCTCGTCGCGGGTCGGTTTCAGCCAGTCCAGCGCCTGCGCGACCATTGCTTCGTTGACGCCAGCGTTGACCTGAATGAAATCCCCCGGCCGGTAAGCCAGATCCAGATCCCACTGTTCCAGGCGATAGCCCAGCGACTGCGCGGCGTCGACCGGTTGCGGCTCACCTTCACCATGCAGCCACAGTTGCGCTTCATGGAACTGGCAGAAGTCTTTGAGAATCGTCAGATCCGCCTCGGACAGCGGCGCCATGTGCCGCAGCAACACTGCCAGCGATGAACCGCTGAACAATTCCACATGGCCCAACGCCTGAGGCTTGCTCAAACGGCGAAGCATCTCCGGCAAACGGGTCATGATCGGCCGCAAGGGCTGTACCAGCACCGGGCACTCACTGATCGCGACAATGTCCTGACTGCCGGCGGCGCGGAAACCGACTTCGAGCGTCTTGGCTTTCATGTCCCAGCGCACAGCGATGCGGGCACGACGGCGATAGCCGAACTCGGGGCCGGTCAACGGGGCTGCCCACTCTTGCGGTTCGACACCGGCGACCTTCGATAATTGCTCGGCAAGCATGCGCTGTTTCAGGGCAAGCTGTTCGCTGTGGGGCAAATGCTGGACGCTGCAGCCGCCGCAACGGCCGGCATGCTGACACGGCGCCGGACGGCGCAGTTCGCTGGCGGTGAATACGCGCTCGGTGCGCGCTTCGACAACTTTGCCATGGGTGCCGAGCACCCGTGCCTCGATCTCTTCACCGGCCAGGGCGCCGAGGACGAACCAGGTGCGGCCTTCGAAAAACGCAATGCCGCGACCGTCATTGGCCAGTCGCTCAATGCTCAAGCGCTGCTTTTTGCCGGTCGGGATTTGCGGGGCCTTGCTGCCGCCGGTGGGCTGGAAGCGCAGGCCTCTCTCGTGCTTGGCCATCAGTTGGGCGCGTCGAAAATGCCGGTCGACAGATAACGGTCGCCACGGTCGCAGATGATCGCGACGATCACCGCGTTTTCAACTTCTTTGGACAGGCGCAGCATCGCTGCCACCGCACCGCCCGAGGACACGCCGCAGAAGATGCCTTCTTCGCGAGCCAGACGCCGGGTGACGTCCTCGGCTTCGCTTTGTGCCATGTCGACGATGCGGTCGACGCGGTCGGCCTGATAAATCTTCGGCAGGTATTCCTGCGGCCAGCGGCGAATGCCAGGAATGGCCGAGCCTTCCATCGGTTGCAGACCGACGATCTGCACGGTGTCGCTCTGCTCTTTCAAGTAGCGCGAAACGCCCATGATGGTGCCGGTGGTGCCCATGGAGCTGACGAAATGGGTGATGGTGCCCTGGGTCTGGCGCCAGATTTCCGGGCCAGTGCTGGTGTAATGCGCTTCAGGGTTGTCGCCATTGGCGAACTGATCGAGCACCTTGCCACGGCCTTCGGCTTCCATCCGTTGGGCGAGATCGCGAGCGCCTTCCATGCCCTCTTCCTGACTGACCAGAATCAGCTCGGCACCGTAAGCGGTCATTGCCGCCTTGCGCTCTGCGCTGGAGTTGTCCGGCATGATCAGGATCATCTTGTAACCCTTGATCGCGGCAGCCATCGCCAGGGCGATCCCGGTGTTGCCCGAGGTCGCTTCGATCAAGGTGTCGCCAGCGTGGATCTGCCCGCGCAACTCGGCACGGGTGATCATCGACAGCGCCGGACGGTCCTTGACCGAACCCGCCGGGTTATTCCCTTCGAGCTTGAGCAATAGGGTGTTGCTGGTGGCACCGGGCAGGCGCTGCAAACGCACCAGCGGAGTGTTGCCGACGCAATCGGCGATGGTTGGGTACTGCAGGGTCATGGCGTATTCGCAATCCAGACGTGCGGGGGCGCCTATCATACCGGCAAACCCGCGCAGGCCATATCACGCAAAGTGCGGTGCTTATGGTTTATGGGAATAAGCAATTAAAAGTCGCGCCAGTGGTGCGACTTTTGAGTTGAGACGATGCGACTGGCCTCATCGCTGGCAAGCCAGCTCCCATATTGACCAGTGTTGCTGACACTGTCTTGTCTGCTCACACAATCTGCGGGTGAAACACATTCACTGTGGGAGCTGGCTTGCCAGCGATGGTGTCGGGACTGACAGCGCTGTCATCAGCAAGCAGTCGCAAATTGAGCCGCAACCCCGCCCCGCTGTTGTCCGCCCACAACATCCCGCCCTGGCGCTGCACCGCATTCCTGGCAATGCTCAACCCCAACCCGAACCCGCCATCCCCCGGCCGCGAGCCGTCCAGTCGAGTGAATGGCGAAAAGATCCGCTCAAGATCCCCGTCAGCCACCCCGCCGCCCTGATCTTCCAGCCACAGGTGCCAGTAATCGCCCTCCCGCCGTCCATCCAGCCGCACGATCCCGCCCTCCGGCGAATGACGAATGGCATTGCGCAAAATGTTCTCCAGCGCCTGCGCCAGCGTATTGAGATTGCCGCGCACCCAGCACGAAGCCTCTACCGAACATTGCAATTGCAGACTCGGCCAGCCACTTTCATAGCAGGCGTTGTCAGTCAGCATTTCCCACAACGCCTGAATCTGGATTGCTTCATCGGGGAGTGGCGAGCGGTCGGTGTCGAGCCAGGCCAGTTGCAGGGTGTCCTCGACCAACCGTTGCATGCCGTCGACCTCGCGACCGATGCGCTCGCGCAATTGCACAAGCCCCTGCTCACTTTCACTGGCCACGCGCAATCGGCTCAGTGGCGTGCGCAGTTCATGGGAGAGGTCGCGCAACAATTGCTGCTGCAGCGCGACGGTGCTTTGCAGGCGTTCGGACATCGAGTCGAACGCCCGGGCCAGTTCACCGAGTTCGTCCGGTCGCTGAGTGATGCCACTCGACAAGCGCACATTCAGTTGATCGGCGCGCCAGGCGTTGGCCTGCTCACGCAGGTTGTTCAGCGGAACCACCAACAAACGATACAGGCCGACGCACAGCAACAGGGTGAATAGACCGGGAATCACGCCGTTGGTAATCACCCGCCAGAACACTCGATACTTGCCCGGCAAGAAGCGCTCGGGCAATTCGATCACCAGACTGCCGGCGGACGAATCCTTGGGAAAGGGTATACGCAGCCACGGCCGACCTTGTTTGTGAATCGGCCAATCGAGCCCACGCAAAAAAGTCAGGCGCTGGACTTCCTGCTCGTTCAGCGGCTCATTGCTCAGCGACTGCAAATTACCGCCAATCACACCGACCCAAGCGGCCTCGCGCAATTCCATGCTCTGTAACCAGCTATCGACGCCGTCACGCTGACCGCGCTGCCACGCCCGCTCGGCTTCAGCAGCATAACGTGTGAGCGTGCCGCGAGCTTCATCGGAGAGGAACTGGTTGCGCTCCTCCATATACCGGCCCCACGACCAGCTCAGCCAGATCATCAGCAGACAGAACGCCACCAGCAGACAGGCGAGTTTCCAGAATAGCGAATGGCGCCCGGGCAATTCAGACACTTTCATCAGCGCCACTCAGCACGTAACCCTTGCCCCACACCGTGCGCACCTCGCGCTCGGTGTAACCAATGGCCTTGAGTTTGCGGCGGATCTGGCTGATGTGCATGTCGAGACTGCGATCATGGGCCGCATAACCGCGTTGCAGGACGTGCTGATAAAGGAAGGCCTTGCTCAGCATTTCTTCATCGTTGCGATTGAGTGTTTCCAGCAGACGGTATTCGCTGCGGGTCAGGCCGGCCGCTTGCTCACGGAAAAACACATCGCATTGCTCATCGTCGAAATGCAGTGTGCCTGTCGCCACTGGCACGGCGATGGCAGCCGGGCGGCGGTCGAGTGCCACCCGGCGCAGGATCGCTTCGATGCGCACATGCAGCTCGGCCATGCTGAACGGCTTGGGCAAATAATCGTCGGCGCCCAAACGAAAACCGCTGATGCGATCCGCCTCGGCACCGAGCGCCGACATCAGTAGCACCGGCGTCGAATGGCTCTGCCGCAATTGCGTCAGTACGTTCAGACCGTCCAGGCCCGGCAGCAGAATATCCATCAACACCACGTCGAACGGCTGGCGTTTGGCGATGCTCAAGCCTTCCTGACCGTTCTGGCACCAGGTCACCTGAAAGCCGCTGCGGCCCAGATGTTCGTGAACATAGGCACCGAGGATCGGATCGTCCTCAATGGAAAGTATGCGTGGCTGGCCAACGGAAACAGGAGTCATGAGTATCTGCAAGTCATTCTCAGTTGAGCGCGATTATTCAAGATTGCCAAGCATCGGGCAACTCATGGTTGAGCGTCTGGACGAACGCGCGTCTGCACAAGGACCGACAACGTCACCATTTTTCCGGAGATTGCCTGCGAGCAAATCGCTACACTGCGCCCATGTCGCGTGCCGGATGCACGCATGAGTCAACAGATCAGCGGGATGCAGGAGATAGGCGTGCTCAAGAAACTGGGAATCAAAGGTCGCGTGTTGTTGCTGACCTTGTTGCCGACCAGCCTGATGGCGCTGGTGCTGGGTGGTTATTTCACCTGGACGCAGCAGGCCGACTTGCAGAGCCAATTGATGCAGCGCGGCGAGATGATCGCCGAGCAACTGGCGCCGCTGGTGGCGCCCGCCATGGGCCATGGCAACAGCGAACTGCTTGAGCGCATTGCCACCCAGTCCCTCGAACAACCGGACATGCGCGCGGTGACTTTCCTTGCGCCGGATCGCACGCCGCTGGCCCACGCCGGCCCGACCATGCTCAATCAGGCGCCAAGCGGTGACAGCGCGCACCTGCAACGGCGCAGCGGCAATGACGCGACCCGTTATCTGATGCCGGTCTTCGGCAAGCATCGCAACCTCGCCGGCGAACTGATTCCCGAAGAGTCCGAGCGCCTGCTCGGCTGGGTCGAACTGGAGCTGTCGCACAACGGCATGCTGCTGCGCGGTTATCGCAGCCTGTTCGCAAGCCTGTTGCTGATCGCCGCAGGCCTGGCCGGTGCCACGCTGCTCGCGTTGCGCATGGGCCGCACGATCAATAGGCCACTGGGCCAGATCAAGCAGGCCGTCGCGCAACTCAAGGACGGTCATCTGGAAACCCGCCTGCCGCCGCTCGGCAGTCAGGAGCTGGATGAACTGGCATCGGGCATCAACCGCATGGCCGGTACCTTGCAGAACGCCCGCGAAGAATTGCAGCACAGCGTCGATCAGGCCACCGAAGACGTGCGCCAGAATCTGGAAACCATCGAAATCCAGAACATCGAGCTGGATCTGGCCCGTAAAGAGGCGCTGGAGGCGAGCCGGATCAAATCCGAGTTCCTCGCCAACATGAGCCACGAGATCCGCACGCCGCTCAATGGCATTCTCGGCTTCACCCATCTGCTGCAAAAAAGCGAACTGACCCCGCGCCAGCTCGACTATCTCGGCACCATTGAAAAGTCCGCCGACAGCCTGCTCGGGATCATCAACGAGATCCTCGACTTCTCGAAAATCGAAGCCGGCAAACTGGTGCTCGACCACATCCCGTTCAACCTGCGCGACTTGCTGCAAGACACCTTGACCATTCTCGCCCCCGCCGCTCACGCCAAGCAGCTTGAGCTGGTCAGTCTGGTCTATCGCGATACGCCGCTGTCGCTGGTCGGTGACCCGCTGCGGTTGAAGCAGATCCTCACCAACCTGGTCAGCAACGCGATCAAGTTCACCCGCGAAGGCACTATCGTTGCCCGGGCGATGCTCGAAGAAGAACACGAAGACAGCGTGCAACTGCGCATCAGTATTCAGGACACCGGCATTGGCCTGTCGAATCAGGACGTGCGTGCGTTGTTTCAGGCCTTCAGTCAGGCCGACAACTCGTTGTCGCGCCAGCCCGGCGGCACCGGTCTGGGGCTGGTGATTTCCAAGCGTCTGATCGAACAGATGGGCGGCGAGATCGGCGTCGACAGCACACCGGGCGAAGGCTCGGAATTCTGGATCAGCCTGAGCCTGCCGAAAACCCGCGACGACGCCGAAGACCTGCCTTCGGCGCCACTGCTCGGACGTCGGGTAGCGGTACTGGAAAACCACGAACTGGCGCGTCAGGCCTTGCAGCATCAGTTGGAAGACTGTGGCCTCATTGTCACGCCGTTCAATACACTGGAAACCCTGACCAATGGCGTCACTGGCGCGCACCAGACCGATCAGGCGATTGATCTGGCGGTCATCGGCATCACCAGCAACGACATGTTGCCGGAGCGCCTGAACCAGCACATCTGGGATCTCGAACACCTCGGCTGCAAAGTGCTGGTGCTGTGCCCGACCACCGAGCAGACGCTGTTCCATTTGTCGGTACCCAATCCCCACAGCCAGTTGCAGGCCAAACCGGCCTGCACGCGCAAACTGCGCCGCGCGCTGTCGGATCTGGCCAACCCGCGCCAACCACGCAACGAACCCGGCGAACCCCTGTCGAGTCGCGCGCCGAAAGTGCTGTGCGTCGACGACAACCCGGCCAACCTTTTGCTGGTGCAGACCCTGCTCGAAGACATGGGCGCCAAAGTGCTTGCCGTGGAAAGCGGATATGCGGCGGTGAAAGCTGTGCAGACCGAGTCCTTCGATCTGGTGCTGATGGATGTGCAGATGCCGGGCATGGACGGCCGCCAGAGCACCGAAACCATCCGCCAGTGGGAGAGCGAGCGGCATTGCACGCCGCTGCCGATCGTCGCCCTCACCGCCCACGCCATGGCCAACGAAAAACGTGCGCTGCTGCAAAGCGGCATGGACGACTACCTGACCAAACCGATCAGCGAGCGGCAACTGGCGCAAGTCGTGCTGAAGTGGACCGGCCTGGCCCTGCGCAATCAGGCACCGGAGCGGGTCAGCGACAGCTCGGCGGGCAGCAACGAATTGCCGGTGCTCGATCACGAGGAAGGCTTGCGTCTGGCTGCCGGTAAAGCGGATCTGGCAGCAGACATGCTGGCGATGTTGCTGGCTTCGCTGGAAGCCGACCGCGAAGCCATTCGCAGCGCCCGCGACAGCCACGACCAGAATGCCCTGATTGAACGTGTGCATCGCTTGCACGGCGCCACGCGTTACTGCGGCGTGCCGCAATTGCGTGCGGCCTGTCAGCGCAGTGAAACCCTGCTCAAACAGGAAGATCCGAAAGCGTCGACAGCGCTGGATGAGCTGGAGCGGGCAATCAACCGCCTCGCCGCGCAGGCGAAGATCAGCGCCTGACCCAGCGCAATGCCGGCCAACGCCGATCCGGCTACAGTGGACTCGGGTGATGCCACCCGAGTCCATGTTCCAGGAGGATGTCATGCGTACGATCGTTTTCAGTAGCCAGACCTACGACCGAGACAGTTTCCTCGGCGCCGATTGCCCTGCCAGTCTCGAACTGCACTTTCAATCGGCCCGGCTCAGTCTCGACACCGCGGCACTGGCCGACCAACACGAAGTGGTCTGCGCCTTTATCAATGACGACCTCAGTGCTGCGGTGCTGGAACGTCTGGCCGCCGGCGGCACGCGATTGATCGCCTTGCGTTCGGCCGGTTACAACCATGTCGATCTACTCGCCGCGAAACGCCTGGGACTGGCCGTGGTGCGTGTCCCGGCTTACTCACCCCATGCCGTTGCCGAACATGCTGTCGCGCTGATTCTCGCCCTCAACCGTCGCTTGCACCGCGCCTACAACCGCACCCGTGAAGGCGATTTCACGCTGCACGGGCTGACCGGTTTCGATCTGGTGGGCAAAACTGTCGGCATCGTCGGCACCGGGCAGATCGGCGCCACGTTCGCGAAAATCATGCACGGTTTCGGCTGTGAGTTGCTGGCATACGACCTGTATCCGAATCCCGACGTTCTGGCATTGGGCGCGCGTTATCTGAGCCTGCCGGAATTGCTCGCGCAGTCGCGAATCATCAGCCTGCACTGCCCGCTCAACGCGCAGAGCAAACACCTGATCAACCGCGATTCACTGGCGCACCTGCAAGCGGGTGCCATGCTCATTAACACCGGTCGCGGCGGACTGGTCGATACGCCGGCACTGATCGACGCTTTGAAGGACGGTCAGCTCGGCTATCTGGGGCTGGATGTGTATGAAGAAGAGGCGCAGCTGTTTTTCGAGGATCGTTCCGACCTGCCATTGCAGGACGACGTGCTGGCGCGCTTGCTGACCTTTCCCAACGTGATCATCACCGCGCACCAGGCCTTTCTGACCCACGAGGCGCTGGGCGCGATTGCCGCGACCACCCTGCACAACATCGCGACCTGGGCGGCGGGGTCGCCGCAGAACCAAGTCGAGGGTTGACGTTTATTTCGGCGACAGCGACGACGCCAGAATCAATAGCGCCAGCCAGCCGAAGCCGAACAAACGCTGCTTCGCCGAGTGACCACTGCGCAGCAGGAACCAGACGAACACCATCGGCAGCAGAAACACCATGATCTTCAGCCAGCCTTCCACCGGACGGCTGCCATCTTCATTGATTTGCGGCGCAACCGTTTCGGCCTGTTGCCGACGCCGACGCCCCGCTGCGGCCGGCATGACTTTCGGTAAAGGCTCAGGCGCGTGAGGGACAACCGCCTCGGGCACAGCCCGGTTGCGCGGCAGACTGCCGAAGGAAATCGTCGACGCCTGAGCCGGTGCCGCCTGCGCTTGTGCGTGGGCCGGCTGCTCCGCCATCGGAGCTCCACAATGAATACACGCTTGGGCTTCGGAGCTGATGCTCCGCTTGCATTCATAACATTCGATCAGCGCCATGTTCCGTTCCTTCAGAGTCGAGGGCGGCAGTTTGCCATGTGCGCCGGTCGATTTGAACCGGATCGAAGGTCGCAAGCGCACATCATTCTGCAACGTGGCCCGTGCTAGCATGTCGCGCATATTTGGAGGACCCATGGTCGAACACGATTTCCGCTACAACCTGATGAACCCGCAACACACCCTCACCGAATGCCGCGCCCTCGTTCCGGGCCGTTATCAGGTCACCGGCAACGGTGGCTCGATCCGCATCGGTGGCGCCCTGTTGGTCACCCTCAAAGGCAGCAAGGACTTGTCCATGCGCCTGACCGTCGAAACCGTCCGCCACCTGATCAACCCGCCGGGCCAATGGATCGCAGTAGCCGCCGGTCCAGTGTTCGGCGAACTGGCCATTCACTCCTGGAAGGTCAACTGCGACAGCTGTGCCAAAGAGCTGAGCTTCGAATTTGCCGTGGACACCAAACTGGGCAAAACCGCAGAAAAACCGGCCGCCACTGCGCGCATCGCCGAGCTGGGCTGGAAAGCCGTTGGCGACAAGCACCTGTGCCCGAAATGCCAGGAGCCTGCGTGATGAAACGCCTTGCCCTGACCGTTCTGGTCGGTGTTGGCCTGGCGGGTTGCGCCGCAGAGCCTGTGCAACTGCAACAGAACCGCAGCTACATTCTGGAGTGGATCGGCGAGCGGCCATTGATGGATTACAGCCATCTGACCGTGACCCTCGGCGATGATGGTCGCGCCTACGGCAACGGCGGCTGCAACCATTGGTTCGCGCCGTACACGCTGGATGGCGACAAGCTGACTTTCGGCAAAATCGGCAAGACTCGCAAGCTGTGCGCGCCGGCGTTGATGGAGCAGGAAGAACGCTTCCTGCAAGCGTTGGAAGGCGTGCAGCGCTGGGACATCTCGCCGATCGAGCAGATGCGCTTCTGGCCGGCCCAAGGCAAGCCTTTGCGGTGGTGGCTGGAAGAAGGCTAAGCCCCTCACGCTGATCGTTCCCACGCTCCAGCGTGGGAATGCATCAAGTGACGCTCTGCGTCTCAGGGACGCGGAGCGTCCCGGGCATCATTCCCACGCAGAGCGTGGGAACGAGCCTGACTGGAAACGGGCTACTTGGTCGACTGCAACGCCTCTAGCTTCGCCATCACTCCCGCCGCCGTCTGCTCGCCCAACAACTGTTCCCGCACCTTGCCCTTGTTGTCGATGATGTACGTCACCGGCAAGGCCTCACTGCGCGGCAAGTCGAACAGCTCCGCCGGATCCTGCGCCAGTACGGTGAACTTGATGCCCAGTTTCTCGCTGGCGCTCTTCAGTTCTTCACCCTGCACGTTGTCGAAGTTGACCCCGAACACACCGACGTTCTTGCTCTTGAGCTCATCGGCCAGATGATTGAGTTCCGGGATCTCGGTCCGGCACGGTCCACACCACTCAGCCCAGTAATTGAGCACCACCCATTGTTTGTCGAGGCGCTCGGACGCAACCTTCTGACCGTTCTGGTCAATGCCATAGTCGTTGCCGCAGCCCCCCAGCATCAACGCCCCGATTATCGTCAATGCTGCTGCCAATCGCCGTGTCATGTCGTGTTCCTTGTGAAAATTTGAATGCGCCTGCGACCCATCGCCTCTGAAGGTTCTGGATTGAGCGCTGCACAGTTAGAATAGCCGCCACTTTACGCCAGAAGCGACCCGCCATGACCGATCTGACGCTTTATCACAATCCGCGCTGCTCGAAATCCCGCGGCGCACTGGAACTGCTTGAAGCCCGCGGCCTGACCCCGACCGTCGTGCGCTACCTCGAAACCCCGCTGGATGCCGGGCAAATCAAGGCCCTGCTTGGCAAACTCGGGATCACTGCGCGACAACTGCTGCGCACCGGGGAAGATGAATACAAAACCCTGAACCTGGCCGACGCCAGTCTCACCGAGAAACAATTGGTCGAAGCGATCGCGGCCCATCCCAAGCTGATGGAGCGTCCGATTCTTGAAGTCGGCGACAGAGCCGTCATTGGCCGTCCACCTGAGCAGATCCTGGAGTTGCTGCCGTGAGCGCGCCGTACATTCTTGTTCTGTATTACAGCCGCAACGGCTCGACCAACGAGATGGCGCGGCAGATCGCTCGCGGCGTTGAGCAGGCAGGCATGGAAGCGCGTCTGCGCACCGTGCCGGCGATCTCCACCGAGTGCGAAGCGGTGTCCCCGGACATCCCGGACGAAGGCGCGCTCTACGCCACTCTCGATGATCTGAAAAACTGCGCCGGTCTGGCGCTGGGCAGTCCGACCCGCTTCGGCAACATGGCCGCGCCGCTCAAATACTTCCTCGACGGCACCAGCAACCTGTGGCTGACCGGTGCGCTGGTCGGCAAACCGGCCGGGGTGTTCACCTCCACCGCCAGCCTGCATGGCGGCCAGGAAACCACCCTGCTATCGATGATGCTGCCGCTGCTGCACCACGGCATGCTGATCACCGGCCTGCCTTACAGCGAGTCGGCGCTGCTGGAAACCCAGGGCGGCGGTACGCCTTACGGTGCCAGCCATCACGCCGGGGCGGATGGCAAAAGCGGTCTCGATCAGCACGAAGTGGCGCTGTGCCGAGCGCTTGGCCTGCGTCTGGCCAAGACTGCACAGAAACTGGAGGGCTGACGTGGCGAAGAAGCCGAAAGTCCTGCCCTCCGTCGAGTGGCTTGAGCCGCGGGTAAAAGCGATGCGGGTGCTCAGCCTGCTGAGCTTTTTTGCCCTCGCCGGATTACTCGCCGCTTACTACCTGATATTCGCCGACCTGCATGGCGCGCGACCGTGGGTGATTCTGCTGGTCGAACTGATCCCGTGGCTCGTTCTCGCCCCGGCGATGATCATGGGCAGTGCCCGCGGTCATTCGTGGATGTGTTTTGTGGTGAATCTGTACTTCATCAAAGGCGCACTGGCGGCGTATGACCCGAACCGACACTGGTTTGGTGTGCTGGAGATGCTCGCGAGTTTGGCGGTGTTCTGCTCGGCGCTGCTGTATGTGCGGTGGCGGTACCAGTTGAATCGCAAGTTGGCGGGTGAAGGCGAGATCAGCGTCGCCTGATATGACGCCTTCGCGAGCAGGCTCGCTCCCACATTTGAAATGTATTCCCCCTGTGGGAGCGAGCCTGCTCGCGAATGGGGCGACGCGGTCTTAATGATTGACGGTGTAGGCCAGCATCATCGAAATCTGGCTCATCGGCCGCCCGCCACTCTCCTCATGCCACTGGTTGAACACGTTCTGCACAATCGCCAGATCGCGCAAACTGGTCGGCGCCTTGTCGACGATCTTCTGCGCATTCAGTGCAGCGACCACGTCGTAGCTCGGTACAAACGTATCCTTGCCGACCATGCGCAAAAACCGTGGCGCCGACAGCCCGCCCAATTGATGGCCGTGCTTTTTCAGGTACGTCCACAGGCCGACGATATCGGTCACCGGCCAGTCGGCGATCAACGCGCCGAAACTGCCCTTCTCTTTCTCCACATCCAGAATGAACTGCGCATTGCGCGGCACACTCTTGAGCTTGCCCAGGTGACGAATAATCCGCGCATCCTGCATCAGCCGCTCAAGATGTTCGGCACTCATCAGTACGACTTTTTCCGGATCGAACTTGAAGAACACTTCTTCGAAGGCCGGCCACTTGGCGTCCACCAGACTGTGCTTGAGCCCGGCGCGAAACACACGCAGGGCCATGGTCGAGAGGTAACGGTCGTCGCTGATCCTGCGCAGTTGTGCCGGGGTCTTGGGAACGGGCAGATGGGCTTCCAGTTCAGCCGCTGAACCAAAGCGGTTCAGACAGTATTCGTGCAGCCACTTGTAATCGCGCATGCCCTCTCCTTGAAATGAAAATAAAAACGGCGCCCGCAAGCGCCGTAAGTCAGAGCTGCCGAAACCGTCAGAGGTTCACGACATTGACGAAGCGCGACGCCGCGGTTTCGTCGATCTTGAGGCTGGTGAAGTCGAACAGGTTGCGGTCGGCCAGTTGCGACGGCACCACGTTCTGCAGGCTGCGGAAGATGCTTTCGGTACGACCCGGGGTCTTGCGATCCCAGTCCTGGAGCATTTCCTTGACCACCTGACGCTGCAGGTTTTCCTGCGAGCCGCAGAGGTTGCACGGGATGATCGGGAATTCCTTCAAGTCCGAGTAAGCCTGAATGTCTTTCTCGTTGCAGTACGCCAGCGGACGGATCACCACGTTGCGGCCATCATCGGCGCGCAGCTTCGGCGGCATCGCCTTGAGGCTGCCGTTGAAAAACATGTTGAGGAAGAACGTCTCGACGATGTCGTCGCGATGATGACCGAGGGCCATTTTGGTCGCGCCGATTTCGTCGGCAAAGGTGTACAGCGTGCCGCGACGCAGACGCGAGCACAGCGAGCACGTGGTCTTGCCTTCCGGAATCAGCTCCTTGACCACCGAGTAGGTGTCTTTCTCGACGATGTGGTACTCGATGCCCAGCGTTTTGAGGTAGGCCGGCAGCACGTGCTCGGGGAAGCCCGGCTGCTTCTGGTCCATGTTCACGGCGACGATCTCGAACTTGATCGGTGCAACCTTCTGCAGGTGCATCAGCACGTCGAGCATGGTGTAGCTGTCCTTGCCCCCGGACAGGCAGACCATGACCTTGTCGCCGTCTTCGATCATGTTGAAGTCGGCAACAGCTTCGCCGGCCAGGCGGCGCAGGCGCTTTTGCAGTTTGTTCTGGTTGACCGTAAGAGTGCCCATGACGCGAAATCCGTGAGGTGTGACGAAAGGCGGGCATTTTACGCAAAAACGTCGTGGGGGCGAAGGGCCGCGGGTCTGTCCCATTCTTCCGAGGTCTGCATTGCCCTCTGTGGCGAGGGGATTTATCCCCGATCGGCTGCGCAGCAGTCGTCAAGCCATCCAACGGGAAGTATCGGGAAAATAGAGTTCTGAGGTTTTAGGGCTCCTCCGCACCCCATCGGGGATAAATCCCCTCACCACAAATGTATTTCAAAGATAAAACAGAGCTGATGCCAAGACCCTGCGGCGATTAAGCCCAGCGTTTACAGCGCGATTTGCTCTAAGCCCCTAGTGCCTGTGCGGTTAAGACCTTTCTATACTGCGACATAAGGTCGCATACATCTGAAGACCTGAATTTGCTCGGCCTCATTGGCCCGAAAGCGCTCCGCTGGGGGGCGACGGCAATAACAAGAGGAGTGACTGGCATGATCCATCACGTAGTGGGACTTTTTACCCACCCCGATCAGGAATGGAAGGAAATCCGTGGCGACCAAGAGGAAAGCATCAGCCACATGTATCTCACGCACACGCTGATTCTGGCGGCAATCCCGGCCGTGTCGGCCTTCATCGGCACCACGCAGGTCGGCTGGGTGATCGGCAACCGCGCGCCGGTCATGCTCACCGTTGAAAGCGCCATCTGGATGACGGTCATGTCGTACCTGGCAATGCTCGGCGGTGTCGCGGTCATGGGCGCCTTTGTGCACTGGATGGCCCGCACTTATGACGCCAACCCGAGCCTGGCCCGTTGCGTGGCGTTTGCCACGTACACCGCGACACCGTTGTTTGTCGGCGGGCTGGCAGCGCTATATCCGCACATGTGGCTGGGGATGATCGTCGGCACGGCCGCCATCTGCTACACGGTGTATCTACTGTATGTCGGGTTGCCGACCTTCATGAATATTCCGTCAGATGAAGGCTTTCTGTTTTCCAGCTCAGTGCTGGCGGTGGGTCTGGTGGTGCTGGTGGCCATCATGGCGTTCACCGTGATCGTCTGGGGACTGGGCGTGGGGCCCGTCTATACCAACTAGCGCAATGACTCACCGAGAAAAACAAGATCTGCCAATACAGGCCGCCGCAAGGCGGCCTTCTCGTGTGGAGGATGACCATTCGGCAGTTCAGCGATTCGCAAGTCCCGAGGGTTGCGGCATACTCGACGCCTCTGGAGATCCATCAAGCATGCCCGAGCAACTCAATACCCGCGTCGAAGACTGTTACCAACTCGCTGAATCCTTTTTCAAACGTCATTTCCAACGCCCTGTGGTGAGTCTCAAGCTGCGCGGGCAAAAAGCCGGGGTCGCGCATCTGCACGAGAACCTGCTGCGCTTCAACCCGCAGCTGTACCGGGAAAACACCGAACACTTCCTCAAGCAGACCGTGGCCCACGAAGTCGCGCACCTGATCGCCCATCAGTTGTTCGGCGACCGCATCCAGCCCCACGGCGAGGAGTGGCAACTGATCATGCGCGGCGTTTACGAACTGCCGCCGGATCGCTGCCACACCTACGCAATCAAACGCCGCAGCGTGACCCGCTACATCTACAAGTGCCCATGCGCGGACAGTGATTTTCCGTTTTCGGCGCAGCGCCATAGCCTGGTCAGGCAGGGGCGGCGGTATTTGTGTCGCCGATGCCGGAATACTTTGGTGTTCAGCGGTGAGATGCGGGTCGAATAATTGAGGTTTGTGTCCTTCACATTGACCTCTTCGCGAGCAGGCTCGCTCCAACCCTGGAATTCAGTCACCTGTGGGAGCGAGCCTGCTCGCGAAAGGGCAGGTACAGACACTAGAGAATGACCTTGGCTAGGCGCAGTTCAACGATCCGCTCAGCACTAAACCCCAACTCCCCCAACACCTGATCCGTATGCTGCCCCAACCCCGCCCCGAGATGCCGGGGGGCAGGCAAATCCTCGGAAAACTTCAACGGACAAGCAATCTGCGCCTGCATCGTCCCATCCCCCCGCGGCACCTGCGTCACCAGCTCCCGCGCCTGCAATTGCGGATGTTTCACTGCCTCGCTCAGACTCAACACCGGCTCGACACACGCATCAATCCCGGCAAACAACGTACACAGCGCTGCAAAGTCATGCTTCTCGAACTCGACCTTCAACGCCTCCTTCAGCGCCTGCTGTTGCTCGGGTTTGGGTGACAAGCCTTGCGCCGCCAACTCAGGCCGGCCCAGCGCCGCACACAATGGCTGCATGAATCCCGGCTCAAGACTGCCCACCGACATCCAGCGCCCATCGCGAGATCGGTAGTAGTCATAAAAGCTGCCGCCATTGAGCATCTGGTCTTCCCAGCCCGGCTCCTCACCACAGGCCAGATACCCGGCGCCGGCCATGGCGTTCAGGCTGAACGCGCAATCAGTCATGCTCACATCCAGATGCGTGCCCTGCCCGGTCTGCTGCCGAGCAATCACCGCCGCCAGCAAGCCGATCACCCCGTGCAGCGAACCGCCAGCGACATCCGCCACCTGCATGCCCAGCGGCAACGGCCCGCTGTCAGCCCGGCCGGTGTAGCTAGCGAGCCCGGCCAGCGCCAGATAGTTGATGTCATGCCCGGCGCGATCCTTGTACGGGCCGGTCTGGCCGTAACCGGTGATCGACACGTAAATCAGCTTCGGGTTGATTGCTTTCAGAGCCTCATAACCCAGGCCCAGGCGCTCCATCACGCCGGGGCGAAACTGCTCCAGGACGATGTCGTAATCGGCGAGCAGTTGCTTGACCACTTCAAGTGCGTCTGGCTGTTTCAGATCCAGCGCCAGGCTGCGCTTGTTGCGGTTGAGATACGCGTGACTGGCCGACATTCCCTGATCATGTGGCGGCAACACCCGCAGCAGATCCAGGCGCGTCGGCGATTCGATGCGCAGCACCTCGGCGCCCATGTCCGCCAACAGCAGCGAGGCGAACGGCCCCGGCAACAGGGTCGAGAAATCCAGAATCTTGAGTGAGGCCAGCGGTGCGGACATGGGCGAACTCCTTGTGCGATGCACCCAGCCTAGGCAGCGATGGCGCTTACAGCAATCACCGGATCCATCAGGCGCAGTGACCGTTGCGCTCAAATCCCGGGCAAGAAAAAACCCGCCGAAGCGGGTTTTTTCTTTCAAGCGATGCTTACTTCACATTGCTCGGGGTTGGGCCTTCAGCCACACCCAGGTCGTCTTCTTCACGCTCATCAGAGATACCGCGACCGCCAGAAGCCAGTTCGGCTTGCAGTACATCGGTGTCCAGCTCTTTCACCCACTTGGCAACAACGATGGTCGCAACGGCGTTACCCACCAGGTTGGTCAGCGCGCGGGCTTCGGACATGAAGCGGTCGATACCCAGGATCAGCGCCAGACCGGCCACCGGCAAGTGACCTACGGCCGACAGGGTGGCCGCCAGCACGATGAAGCCCGAACCGGTCACACCGGCAGCGCCTTTGGAGGACAGCAGCAGCACCAGCAGCAGGGTGATCTGGTGAGTGATGTCCATTTGGGTGTCGGTCGCCTGAGCGATAAACACAGCCGCCATGGTCAGGTAGATCGAGGTACCATCGAGGTTGAACGAGTAACCGGTCGGAATCACCAGACCGACTACCGATTTCTTCGCACCCAGACGCTCCATCTTGATCAGCATGCGCGGCAGTGCCGATTCAGAGGACGAAGTGCCCAGTACGATCAGCAGCTCTTCGCGGATGTAGCGAATCAGTTTCAAAACACTGAAACCGTGCGCGCGGCAGATCGCGCCCAGCACCACCACCACGAACAGCACGCAGGTGATGTAGAAGCAGATCATCAACTGACCCAACTGCACCAGCGAGCCGACACCGTAGGCACCGATGGTGAACGCCATGGCACCGAACGCACCGAGTGGCGCCAGTTTCATGATCATGTTGATGATGTTGAACATCACGTGGGCGAAGCGATCGATCATGTCCAGCAGCGGTCGGCCGTAGGAGCCCAGGCGATGCAAGGCATAACCGAAGATCACCGAGAACATCAGCACTTGCAGGATATCGCCCGTGGCGAATGCACCGACAATGGTGTTCGGGATCACGTTAAGCAGGAAGCCGACAATGCTCTGGTCTTTACTGGCCGTCACATAAGTGGCGATTTTCGAAGCGTCCAGGGTGGTCACGTCGATGTGCATGCCGGCGCCCGGTTGCACGACGTTAACCACGACCAGACCGATCAGCAGGGCAATGGTGGAAACGATTTCGAAGTACAGCAGCGCGTAGCCGCCAGTCTTGCCCACCGATTTCATGTTCTGCATGCCGGCGATGCCGCTGACAACGGTACAGAAAATGATCGGGGCGATGACCATTTTGATCAGTTTGATGAACCCGTCACCCAGCGGCTTGAGGGCCACACCGGTCTGTGGGTAGAAGTGACCGAGCAGAATGCCGATGGCGATTGCAACGATCACCTGGAAGTACAGGGATTTGTAGAGTGGCTGACGAGTCGTCATTGCAAATTTCCTCAAGAGTCCCACGAGGCAACATCCATCTGTTGTCCGCGAAACCTTAAATTGCGAACCCTCCTGCACTGGAGGGATTTGTTGTTGGAACGGCGCTTTCTCCTGAGGGATAAACGCACGCTTCTGTCGCTCTTATCGCAAACCTCGTGCCACATTGGTGCAATTCACTGCCAGCCTTTTGATATCAGGTATTACAGGTTCATTTGTGTCACCGTCCGGTTACCCAGGTATGGCGGATTTCCGCCAACTCACCGAGTCTCGTCCTACAATTTGGCGGAAATCCGCCTTGTTGCCCATGCCACCCATGGCTACCATCCGGCGCTTGAGGAAGGATTTGCCGCTTATGCGCGAACGCACCATTGCCAGTCATTTCGCCCGTGCCGCCCTCGGTGGCGCACGCCGCCTGGGGTTCGACTACGCGGGCCTGTTGCAGCAACTGGGAATCAGCCCTGAATTGCTCGATGAGCCTCGTGCGCGCATCGCCCCGGAGCAGTTCACCCGGTTGATCCAGGGCCTGTGGCTGGCGCTGGACGACGAATACCTCGGTTTTGGCAAGGCACCGAGCAAACCCGGCAGCTTCGCCATGATGTGCCATGCCTCGATTCACTGCCGCAATCTGGAGAAGGCCCTGCAACGCGGCTTAATGTTTTATAGCCTATTCCCCGAAGCCCCCCGCTTGAGCCTCACTCGCGAAGACGAATGGGTGCGCCTGAGCCTCGACGATTCGCAATTATGGGACCCGGATCACTTTCTCAGCGAAAGCCTGCTGGTGATCTGGCACCGCCTCGGCAGTTGGCTGATCGGCCAGCGAATCCGTCTGGAGCAGGCAACCTTCAGCTATGCAAAACCTGCGCATGGCGCTGAATACGATCTGCTATTCCCCTGCGCTCTGGAATTTTCAGCGCAGCAAAGCAGCCTGCTGTTCCACAGCCGCTACTTGCACATGCCACTTTTGCAGGACGAACGCACTCTCAAACACTTCCTCGAACGCTCCCCCGCTGACTTGCTGTCACGCCCGGATGATGGCGACAGCCTCAGCAGTCGCCTGCGCCGCTTGCTCAGCCGCGACAGTGCGCGCTGGCCGGATCTGGAAGCGGTGGCCGCTCATCTGCACATCAGCCCACAGACCCTGCGCCGGCACTTGCGCGACGAAGGCACCAGTTTTCAGGAGCTGAAGGATCAACTGCGGCGGGATATCGCCATCTATCATTTGGGGCGGGCGGATCTGTCGTTGCAACAGATTGCCGAGCAGTTGGGGTTTTCCGAACCGTCGGCGTTTCACCGGGCGTTCAAGAAGTGGACGGGGCTGACGCCGGGGGCTTATCGGGCGCAGGAGCAGTGAGGCGGCTTCGAGGTTCCGCCCTCTGAGTTTTGGATTTGGATTTGGATTTGGGTGTATATCCGTTGCTGCGGGTGTTGCTGATTAGGGTTCCGCCCTTACGGCGGGTCACTTTTTCCAGACGCCGAAAAAGTAACCAAAAAGGCTGCCCCCTGACGTACGGCACTTCGCCTAGGCTCAGTGTTCCCTCGCTACGGTGTCCATCCGGGGGCATCGCTTCCGGTTTGCTGCGCTGCACCTCCTCTCGATGGATGCGGCTTCGCCGCACGGCGCTGCGCGCCTACCCCCGGATGAACACCTACGCTCGGCCTGCCGATGGGCTGAAGAGCAAGAGCAAGATCAAGAGCAAGATCAAAAGCCAAAGCCAAAGCCAAAGCCAAAACAGATCAAAAGATCGCAGCCTTCGGCAGCTCCTACAGGGAATGGGGGGAACCTGCCAGAGATTGGTCGGCTGTCAGGCCGCCATCGCGAGCAGGCTCACTCCTACAGAAAATCAAAAGCCAACCGCACGCTTTTCACCACTCAACACAATGAGCGTTAGCTCGAGTACAGCTCTTGATCTGAAGGCCCGTCGGCAGGCTGAGTGGAGGGATTGATCCGGGGGTGGGAGCGAAGCGACCGTTTGGCGCAGCCAAACACATCGAGAGGAGGTGCAGCGAAGCAAACCGGAGGCGATGCGCCCGGATCAATCCCGGAACGAAGGAACCCCGAGCCTCAGCGAGGGGCCGAACGTCAGGGCACAGACCTTTTGGTTACTTTTGGGGCGTTTGCCAAAAGTGACCCGCCGTAAGGGCGGAACCACCAGCAGCAACACCCGCAGCAACGGATATGCCCACAACAAAACTCAAACCGCAGGAAAATGAATCCGAAACGCCGCCCCACCCATCGGCGAATCCCCCAGCATCAACTTGGCGTTATAGCTTTCGATGATGTCCTTGACCACCGCCAACCCAATCCCCTGCCCCGGATGCTGCCGATCCAAACGCTCACCGCGCTCAAGAATCCGCGCCCGCTGATCCGGCGGCACCCCCGGCCCATCATCCTCAACACACAACTCAACCCCGGCGAGCGACTCACGCACGCTAATGCGCACTTCCCCAAGACACAGCCGATAAGCGTTCTCCAGCAAATTCCCCATCATCTCCAACAAGGCACCCTGCTCGATCGGCACATAACAATGCTCCGGCAGATCAAACGCCACCTGCACACGCTTGTCCCGATAAACCTTGTCCAGCGTATCGCACAGGCTTTGCAGCACCGGACGCAGCCGCACCTGATGTCGCACCAAACCGCTTTTACGCAAACTCGCCCGTTGCAGCTGATAACTGATCTGCTGACTCATCCGTTCGATCTGACTTTGCAGCACCAACGCCTGATCGATGTCTTTGGGCCGCTGAGCCATGTCCTCACTGACACCCTGCAACACCGCCAACGGCGTTTTCAGGCTATGGGCCAAGTCGTCGAGAGAGTCGCGATAACGGCTGCGCTGCTGGCGCTCACTGAGCAGCAAGCGGTTGAGCGAGCCAGTCAGACGCAGCAATTCGCGCGGATGTTTTTCCGTGAGGCTTTCGCGGGTGCCGCTCTCGATTTCGTCGAGTTCCTGGCTGAGTTGGCGCAAGGCCTTCAAGCCCCAGGTCAAGCCGATCCACAGCAGCGCCAACAGCACAAGCAAGGCTGCGCCAAAGCCCAGATACAGATTCTCGCGCAGGCCTTCAAGGGTGGTTTCGTATTCGCGCACCGGCTGCAGGGCGACGATGCTGAATGCCGCGCTTTTACCGCCGAGCAGTTTTACTTCAACGTCGTAAACGAAGAATTCCTGACCGTTGCTCTCACGAATCCGCGCGAACTCATTACCGAGCCCGTCGTAGCGCGGCTTGTAGTTGATCTGCTCTTCCTGAGTGGCTTTCGAGCGCCAGACCAGATGACCTTCGCGGTCGTAGATGTAACCCAGCAGACGGAAGTCGGTGAGGTTGAAACGCTCATCCGGCAACTGCGAGGGCATGACCAATTTGCCGTTTTCGATGCGCGCGGCAGAAATCAGCGTGGTGACGTCCGACGCCAGACGCTGCTCGATAGAGTCCTGCAACGCGAGGCTGAAAGCGCCCTGCATCGCCGGCAGCAAGGCGAGCATGAACAACACCGCCAACGTAGTGGCGGCGAGCATCAAACGGACGCGAAGGGAACGAATCAAGTGCAGCGCTCATTGAACAGGTAGCCGAGGCCACGCACGGTGTCGATCGGCTTGAACCCTGCCGGGCCTTCGAGTTTGCGGCGCAAGCGGCCGACCAGCACTTCGATCACGTTCGGATCGCGCTCGTCGTCATCCGGATAGAGTTGTTCCATCAGGCGATCCTTGGGCACCACTTGCTGGTGATGACGCATCAGGTATTCAAGAATGCGGTATTCGTAGGCGGTCAGCGCCAGTGGTTGCTCGTCGAGGCTCGCTTGCTTGCGATTGAGATCGAGCAACAGAGGGCCGGCGACGATGGTCGACTGGGTGAAGCCGCTTGAGCGGCGCAGCAAGGCATTCAGGCGCGCGTCGAGTTCTTCGAACTGGAACGGTTTGACCACGTAATCGTCGGCGCCGGCAGCCAGACCTTCGACCTTGTCCTGCCAGTTGCCGCGCGCGGTGAGGATCAGGATCGGGAAGGTCTTGCCGCCCGAACGCAACTGACGGATCAGGTCGAGGCCGCCCATGCCCGGCAGACCAAGGTCGATCACCGCCAGGTCAAAGTTGAACTGTCCAGTCTGATACAGCGCCTCCTCGGCATTGGCCACGGACTCGACCACGTGACCGCTCTCCGTCAGACGGGTTTGCAGGTGATGGCGCAACAGCGCTTCATCTTCGACGACCAACAGTTTCATATTGCTCTCCCGGGCAAATCAAACATCTCCGACTACACATCTGTGGGAGCGAGCCTGCTCGCGAAAGCGGTGAGTCAGTCAATGAAGATGTCGACTGACACATCGCTTCGCGAGCAGGCTCGCTCCCACATTGAATTTGGCGGCAACTCCTTAGAAATTGTAGTTGGCCGACAGGTAAGTCTGCGCGCTGCTGTTCAGATCCAGCGAGCCTTGCTTGCTGCCACCGCGTTCGCTCATCTCGGTGCTCGCGTTGCTCATCAGGTAACGGTAACCGAGTTCCACCGAGGTGTTTTGCGATACTTGCTGCAACACACCGAACTGGCCGCCGACCGCGTAACCGATGTCACTGTCGCGGCTATAGCCTGGCGACTCTTGGGTCAGTTTGGTCAGACCGGCCGTCGCACCGCCGAACAGTTTGGTGGTACTGCCCACCGGGTAGAACAGATCGTAGCTGCCCAACAAGTTTTCCTGGCGCAGTTTAATGCCATTGTGCGAACCGGACACGTTGTCGTAGGTGGCGTAGTAGCGACCTTGCGAGTTTTGCTGACCGAGGCGTACGCCGTAGGTGTTGTTGCCGTCGATCGCGCCGGTGGCGTTAGGGTGATCGAGGTTGTTGTTCAGAGCATGGGACTTGTCGATTTTGTCGCTGGTCTGGCCGAAGGTCAGGCCGGCGAAGTTCGAAGTGGTGTCGGCCTGGGCCGCGATACTGGCGCTCATAACGGTCATTGCCAGCAGCAGTTTGTTTAAACGAGTCATGGGTATTTCCTCTTTCACAGTGCTGTTTGGGTATGGCGCAAGGTTACTGACCCTCCCCTGTACCGACCCTGAACGCTCTCTGAACCTGACCTGAACCAAATCGACTAGGCTGTTCTGACCACTTTTCGATAAGGACAACGACCATGCGCCTGTTCCTCGCCCTCACCTTGCTGGCCGTCAGCAGCCTCACCCAGGCGGCGATCAAGACCGAAGAAATCCCCTACCAGAGTGCCGACGGCACCAAGCTGATCGGCTACTACGCCTACGACGACGCCATCAAAGGCAAGCGCCCGGGAGTCGTTGTGGTGCACGAATGGTGGGGCCTGAACGACTACGCCAAACGCCGCGCGCGGGATCTGGCCGAACTCGGCTACAGCGCATTGGCGATTGATATGTACGGCGAGGGCAAGAACACCGAGCACCCGAAAGATGCGATGGCGTTCATGCAGGCGGCGACGCAGGACGCGGCCGCCTCCAGCAAGCGCTTCGAGGCCGGGCTGAACCTGCTGAAGAAACAACCGCAGACCGACGTGAACAAACTCGCCGCCATCGGTTATTGCTTCGGCGGCGCCGTGGTGCTGAATGCCGCGCGACAGGGTGAGCCACTGGCGGGCGTGGTGAGTTTCCACGGCGCACTGGCGACCAAGACACCGGCCACGCCCGGCAGTGTGAAGGCGAAGATTCTGGTGGAGCATGGCGCACTGGACAGTATGGTCACGCCGGACAACGTCACCGCGTTCAAATCGGAAATGGACAAGGCCGGCGCTGACTACAAGTTCGTCAGCCTGGATGGGGCCAAGCATGGTTTTACCAATCCGGATGCCGATCGCCTGGGTCATGGCGAGCACGGTGGCCCGGACATCGGCTACAACAAGGCAGCCGATGAAAAATCCTGGGCGGATATGAAGGCGTTCTTCCAGACAATATTTGGCTGACCCAAAACCTGCGCGATCAAAAATCTTCAATGGATCGCAATGCCCCTGTAGGAGCTGCCGAAGGCTGCGATCTTTTGATCCTGTTTTTAACAATCAAAATCAAAAGATCGCAGCCTTCGGCAGCTCCTACAGGTGTGTGCCTCTACCCAGTTTTGATGCTAACCGGCAAAATGCCCGCCATGAATCCAACGCCTGCCCTCCCCGCCTGCTGCACCCCGCTCGATGCCCACTGGCCGTTGCCAACGGTGTTGCCTGACACGGTGCTGCTCAGCACCCATTTCGATCCGTCACAACTGCTCGGCGATGATTTCCAACGCAGCGCCATCGAGCCGCCGCCGAGTATTCAGCGATCCGTGGCCAAGCGGCAGGCGGAGTTTCTCGCCGGGCGAGTCTGCGCCCGTGCGGCGTTGCAGCAATTGGAAGGCAAGGGGGCGATCCCGGCGATTGGCGAAGATCGTGCGCCGGTATGGCCGGCGCACATCTGCGGCTCGATCACCCACAGCACCGGCCGCGCGGCGGCGATCGTCGCCAACAAGCAACATTGGCGCGGTCTGGGTATGGATCTGGAAAACCTGCTAAATACCGAACGTGCCGAACGACTGGCCGGGGAAATCCTCACGCCGCCGGAGATGCAACGCATGGCGGCGGGTTCGCGGGATCAGTTGGCGCTGTGGGTGACGCTGACGTTTTCGGTAAAAGAGAGTTTGTTCAAGGCGCTGTACCCGATCGTGCAGAAGCGCTTTTACTTTGAGCACGCCGAAGTGCTGGAGTGGACTGAACAGGGTGAGGTGCGGTTGCGTCTGTTGACGGATCTGTCGAGTGAATGGCGCAACGGGACGGAGCTGGATGCGCAGTTTGGTGTGCAGGATGGGCAGTTGTTGAGTCTGGTCAGCATCAAAGCCTGAAGATTTTCGGCGCCTGTGCAGCCCTCTTCGCGAGCAGGCTCGCTCCCACATTTGGAATGCATTTCACCTGTGGGAGCGAGCCTGCTCGCGAAAGCTATCGTCCAGCCACTGCGGGGCTCAGCGGCGCTCCTGATTTCTCGGCCAACTCAAACTGAAACAAGCCCCACCCAGACTTTTGCTCTTGCCAATGATCGCCCGGCCGTCATGCCAATGGATGATCCGCCGCACAATCGACAAGCCCAATCCATGCCCGCCTGACGCCCGCGTGCGGCTGTCATCCAGCCGTAGAAACGGCGTAAAAATCCGCTCCCACGCCACTTCCGGCACACCCGGCCCGTCGTCCTCGACGTCCACCCGGCAACGCAACTGGCCGACCTGATAACTCACCGTGACCTTCGAGCCTGCATGGCGCATGGCGTTGCTCACCAGGTTCTGCAGCGCCCGGTGCAGGTAACGCGGCTCGGCCTCGACCCAGGCATCGTCATTGTCGGCGGCCGACAGGCACAAGCCGCGCTGCACCGTGACCTCGGCACGCAGCGGCGCCAACTCTTCAATCACTTGATTGACCAGCGCATCAAGGTCGATGCGCTGAAATGTCAGCGCCGGCGAACCCTGCTCCAGTCGTGCATAAGTGAGCATTTCATCGACCAGCTTATCGAGGTCTTCGATGTCGTGATCCATGCCTTCACGGTACTTTTCCAGCGCTTGCGGTGTGGTCGCCGAGCCAATCATCTCCAGGCCGAAACGCAACCGCGCCACCGGCGTGCGCAGCTCATGGGACACCGCACGCACCAGTTCGCGCTGGATCGCCAGCAATTGCTGCAAGTGCTCCGCCATGCCATTGAACGCGGAAGCCAGCCGCCCGACCGAGTCGGCACCGCGCGCCGGCACGCGGGTTTCCAGACTGCCCTTGGCGATCCGCGTGGCCGCCGCTTCGAGGCCGCGCAAGCGCCGCTCCAGTTGGCGCACCAATAGATAAACGATCAGACCGATCAAACTGAGGCCAAGCGCAGCGATCAACACCAGCCACTCCGGTGGATACGGATTCATCTGATACAACGGGCCGATTTCCAGCACCCACGGCGTGCCGACCATGCCGGCAAACACCCGGATCGAATCCCCCCCCTTGCCCAACGCCATCACCGTGTCGCCCTCGGCCACGCGACGGCTCTGGTCTTCGTCCATGTCGGCGTCGTTCACCGTGACCAGACGCAGATCGAAACCGAAGCCCTTGTCTTCCTTTATCTGCGCCAACCGCTTGGGCTGCTCGGCCACTGGCACGCGCACCAGCTCATCGGCCAACAGGTAAATAGTCGCGCGGGCCAATTGCTCACTGATCTGCTGCACCTCGCCCGTGAGCACCAACTGTTCTTTGTCACTGACCAGTCGGTAAACCTTCGCCGCGTGCGGGCCGGTCTGCTCCACCAACGCCGAACCGCGCAGCACGCGGGTGCGCTGGGTCAGGTCGAGATCGGTCTCGGCAAACTTCTTCAGCGCCAACGGGATGCCGAGCAAACGCTCCCACACCAGCAGGGCACGATGGCGCTCGGTCTGGTTCATCGGTTGCAGGTTGTCGGCCATCAGCGAGAACGTGCCATGGGCCAGGCGCTCGCGGTATTGCTCGCTGCGCACCTGGTTGAGCAGGTTCAGCGCCAGCACGCCGAGCACCGCCACCAGAATCAGCGCGGCGCACATGCCGCCGTAGATGCGCAGGAAGATAGAGTTCACAGCGCCAGGTCTACGCAGGCTTCAGGGACGAACAGATAGCCTTTGCTGCGGATGGTCTTGATCAGGCGCGGATGGTCAGGGTCATCGCCGATCTTCGGGCGGATGCGCGAGATGCGTACATCGATCGAGCGGTCCTGGCCGTCGTAGCCGATGCCGCGCAACGCCGTGAAGATTTCTTCGCGGGAGAGGATTCGCCCGGCATTGGACACCAGCAACCAGAGCAGGTCGAACTCGGCGCTGGTCAGTTCGATGCCGTTGTCGCTCAACCAGGCTTCGCGCAAGGCGTTGTCGACCACCAGCGGGCCGAATTGCAGACGGCGGCTTTTTTCCGCGCTCGGCTCCGGTGTGTCACTGCGTCGCAGCAACGCCTGAATCCGCGCCAGCAGCAGCCGTGGGCGCACCGGTTTGCACACGTAATCGTCGGCGCCGAGATCAAGCCCCTGGATCTGGTCGGCGTCATCGGTGCGCGCGGTGAGCATCAGGATGGGGCCGTCATAACGGTCACGCACCTTGCGGCAAATGCTCAGACCATCTTCACCGGGCAGCATCAGATCAAGGATCACCAGATCCGGCTGTTCCTGGATAATCCGCGCCGCCGCCAGCGCACCGTTGCCTTCGATTCCGACGCGCAATCCATTGGCTTGCAGGTAGTCGCGAGTGAGTTCGGCCAGACGCTGATCGTCCTCGACTATCAATACCTGAAAGGCTTGTTGCTCCACGGGTGACCTCTGCTTGCCAGGTTTACTAATAAAAGAAGGGATCCTCCGGTCTTTTTGTCATCTTTCTGGAGGATAAGAATGCCTGCGCATGGGCCGATTGTATAAACGGCGTACAGCCAGAACACAAGTCGGTAAATGCGTTCGGACAAGGCGGTTTTTTGTGATAGGGTTCGCGCCCTTAAAAATCCGCTGAAGCGTTTTTCCGGTTAAAAGAACAGTGACAAACGGTCTAGCTCAGTGGGTTCGCGGCCTACACGTGAATTCCTGCTTTCTTACACAATTTACGCACAGGTTTATCCACAGGCTGTCCGTTGCATTCCTCCCCTGAAACGCATTATCTTGTAGCACGGCGAAAACGGAGACCCTACATATGGGGTTTTCGACTGAAACGCCCAACCACATTTCAGACCTGAAACTCAAGCGCTTTATGGCAAGTTTCGGGTTGAACGAAACAAGTTTTTCGAAGCCCAAACCGCGCTTGCGGATGGCACCGTTTTTTTAGCTCCAAATGGCAAAGAACGGTATGGGTGTTGCAGTCATTACTGTCACCCGGGAAGGAATCCGGTTCGAGCGCAGGCTCGCAACCAAAACTTCGGCAGGGACGCGGCGATGTAGCCTTTTTCCTACTGCTCCGAAGTTGTTAGGCCGACGCTCGTCGGTTGTAGTGCTTCGGGACAGAACGGTGAGCACCATGATGGTGCCCAAACAAACATAGAGAATGTGGAGACAATCCCCCATGCAAACCGACACAACTCGCGAGAACCCGCAGGGCACCTTGCCGCAGGCCGCCGATTCGAATTCGGATCTGGCAGCTACCGCGCCTGGTCAACTGCGCGTGATCAAGCGCAATGGCACTGTCGTTCCTTACACCGATGACAAGATCACCGTCGCTATCACCAAAGCGTTTCTCGCAGTTGAGGGCGGCACCGCTGCCGCCTCGTCGCGAATCCACGACACCGTTGCCCGCCTGACCGAACAAGTCACCGCGACCTTCAAGCGTCGCATGCCTTCGGGCGGCACCATCCACATCGAAGAAATCCAGGACCAGGTCGAACTGGCCCTGATGCGTGCCGGCGAGCAGAAAGTCGCTCGCGACTACGTGATCTACCGTGACGGCCGTTCGAAAGAACGCGCTGCCCACGCGCCGGCCGAAGAAGCGGTCAACGCGCACCCGTCGATCCGCATCACCCGTGCCGACGGCAGCCTGGCGCCGCTGGACATGGGCCGCCTGAACACCATCGTCACCGAGGCCTGCGAAGGTCTGGAAGAAGTCGACGGCGACCTGATCCAGCGCGAAACCCTGAAAAACCTGTACGACGGCGTGGCCCTGACCGACGTCAACACCGCTCTGGTGATGACCGCCCGTACCCTGGTTGAGCGTGAGCCGAACTACTCGTTCGTGACCGCCCGCCTGCTGATGGACACCCTGCGTGCCGAAGGCCTGAACTTCCTCGAAGTCGCCGAAAGCGCCACCCATCACGAAATGGCCGACCTGTACGCCAAGGCCCTGCCGGCCTACATCGCCAAAGGTATCGAGTTCGAACTGCTGAACCCTGTGCTGGCCACCTTCGACCTGGAAAAACTGGGCAAGGCGATCAACCACGAGCGTGATCAGCAATTCACCTACCTGGGTCTGCAAACCCTGTACGACCGTTACTTCATCCACAAGGATGGCGTGCGTTTCGAACTGCCGCAGATCTTCTTCATGCGCGTGGCCATGGGCCTGGCGATCGAAGAGAAGAACAAAGAAGACCGTGCGATCGAGTTCTACAACCTGTTGTCGTCCTTCGACTACATGGCCTCGACTCCAACACTGTTCAACGCCGGCACCTTGCGTCCACAGCTGTCGAGCTGCTACCTGACCACCGTTCCGGATGACCTGTCGGGCATCTACCACGCGATCCACGACAACGCCATGCTGTCGAAATTCGCCGGTGGCCTGGGCAACGACTGGACGCCTGTCCGTGCTTTGGGTTCGTACATCAAAGGCACCAACGGCAAGTCGCAAGGCGTTGTTCCGTTCCTGAAAGTCGTGAACGACACCGCTGTAGCCGTTAACCAGGGTGGCAAGCGCAAAGGCGCTGTGTGTGCCTACCTGGAAACCTGGCACATGGACATCGAAGAGTTCATCGAGCTGCGTAAAAACACCGGTGATGATCGTCGTCGTACCCACGACATGAACACTGCCAACTGGATCCCTGACCTGTTCATGAAGCGTGTCTTCGATGACGGCAAGTGGACCCTGTTCTCGCCATCCGAAGTACCGGACCTGCACGACCTGACCGGTAAAGCCTTCGAAGAGCGTTACGAGTACTACGAAGCGCTGTCCGAGTACCCGGGCAAGATCAAGCTGTTCAAGACCATCCAGGCCAAAGACCTGTGGCGCAAAATGCTGTCCATGCTGTTCGAAACCGGCCACCCATGGCTGACTTTCAAAGACCCGTGCAACCTGCGTAGCCCGCAGCAGCACGTCGGCGTGGTTCACAGCTCGAACCTGTGCACCGAGATCACCTTGAACACCAACAAGGATGAAATCGCTGTTTGCAACCTGGGCTCGATCAACCTGCCGAACCACATTGTCGACGGCAAGCTGGACACCGCCAAGCTGCAACGCACCGTGAACACCGCCGTGCGCATGCTCGACAACGTGATCGACATCAACTACTACTCGGTGCCGCAAGCGAAGAACTCCAACTTCCGTCACCGTCCGGTAGGTCTGGGCATCATGGGCTTCCAGGACGCGCTGTACCTGCAGCACATCGCCTACGGCTCCGACGCTGCCGTCGAATTCGCAGACAAGTCGATGGAAGCGGTCAGCTACTACGCGATCCAGGCTTCCTGCGACCTGGCCGACGAGCGCGGCGCGTACGAGACGTTCAACGGTTCGCTGTGGTCCAAAGGCATCCTGCCGCTGGATTCGCAACAGATCCTGATCGAGCAACGCGGCCAGAAGTACATCGACGTTGACCTGAACGAAACCCTGGACTGGGCACCGGTTCGCGCCCGTGTACAGAAAGGCATTCGTAACTCCAACATCATGGCCATCGCACCGACCGCGACCATCGCCAACATCACTGGCGTATCGCAGTCGATCGAACCGACCTACCAGAACCTGTATGTGAAATCGAACCTGTCGGGCGAATTCACCGTGATCAACCCGTACCTGGTTCGCGACCTCAAGGCTCGCGGTCTGTGGGACTCGGTCATGATCAACGACCTGAAGTACTACGACGGTTCGGTTCAGCAGATCGAGCGCATCCCGCAAGAACTCAAAGAGCTCTACGCGACCGCGTTCGAAGTGGACACCAAGTGGATCGTTGACGCGGCCAGCCGTCGTCAGAAGTGGATCGACCAGGCCCAGTCGCTGAACCTGTACATCGCCGGCGCATCGGGCAAGAAACTCGACGTGACCTACCGCATGGCTTGGTACCGTGGTCTGAAAACCACCTACTACCTCCGTGCTCTGGCCGCGACCAGCACCGAGAAGTCGACCATCAACACCGGCAAGCTGAACGCTGTATCCAGCGGCGGCAACCATGGTGATGATTCGGTTCTGGCAGCTCCGGCCGGTCCCGCTCCAGTGCCAAAGGCTTGCGCCATCGACGAGCCGGATTGCGAAGCTTGCCAATAAGCTGAGCCGGTGAGCGCCGCAAGGCGCTGACCTGAAAACCCCCGATCAGTCCTCTGGATTGTCGGGGGTTTTCTTTTGCCTGCCTTTTAAGATCTTTTGATCCTGATTCCACCAGGCAAAAAAAAGCCCCTCTGACGAGGGGCTTCTTATGCAGCGCCAACCAGCATCAAGTCATCTGAATGATGGTCTGCATGATGGTGCTCTGGGTGGAGATGGTCTTGGCGTTCGCCTGATAGTTGCTCTGCGCCTTGATCAGATCCACCAGCTCATTGGTCAGGTTAACGTTCGACTCTTCCAGCGAGTTCGACACGATCGAACCCAGCGTACCGGTCTTCGGCGAATCAACCCCGGCCACACCCGACGCGAACGTCTCTTTCCAGCGCGTACCGCCAATCGGCTGCAGACCCTGCTCGTTGGCAAAGCTCGCCACCGCCACCTGACCAATCGCCTTGGTCTGCTGGTTGCTGAAGTTAGCCGTCATCACACCGGTCGAATCGATGGTCAGGCTGGAGATCTGGCCAGTCGCATAACCGTCCTGATATTGCGCAGTACGCGCGGTCGGAGCGTTATAGGACGTGGTCAACGCGGTGTTGAACGCGATACCGGTCGAGTTGGCATCGGAACCGTTCGGCCCCCAGGTCACTGGCGAGGTCGTCGCGTTGGTCACCACACCTGGAATCCAGCCGCTCATGGTCAGGGTGTTGCCGGTTTTGGTCCAGCCAGCGCCCGCCGTCAGGGTCGCGATGGAACCATCAGAGTTGAACGTGAGGTCGTGGGTCATCGGTGTCAGGGTGTTGTTGGCCGGATCCGATGGGGTACGACCATCCATGTAGGTGTAGACGCTCCAGGCATTGGTACCCGTTTTCACGTAGTACTGATCCATGCGGTGCTCGTTACCCTGAGTGTCATAGACCGGCGTGGAAATCAGCTTGTTATAGCTGTTCAGATCGGTCGGACTGAACGGCGCCACGGTTGGCTTGGTGTCTTCCGAGTTCAGGTTCATGGTCTGGTCGATCTTGGACGTCGCGTTCGGCTTGAGGGCCGACGTGTCGATCTTCAGGTCAGTCAGCACGCCGGTCATGATCTTGCCGTTGGCATCGACGCCATAGCCTTGCAGACGGTTACCGTTGTTATCGACCACGTAGTTTTCAGCGTCGGTCTTGAATGCACCGGCACGGGTGTAGCTCAGGGAACCGTTGTCGCTGAGGATGAAGAAACCGTTGCCCTGGATACCCATGTCCAGCACGTTGCCGGTGTTGCTCACATCACCCTGGCCGAACTGCTGGGAAACGTTGGCCAGGCGCACGCCGTTACCGACGGTTTTGCTACCGGTACCCAGGCGAGTGGCCGAGTACACGTCTTCGAATTCTGCACGGGACGATTTGAAACCGGTGGTCGCAACGTTGGCGATGTTGTTGCCGGTCACGTCCAGTTGCTTGTTGGCAGCATAGAGACCGCTAAGGCCGATATTGAAAGACATATTCCACTCCTTTGTGCCGGTTAGTCGGCTCTATATACCAATGGTTTGTACTTTGGACAGCGCAACGCTGCCCAGGCCCGCCAGGTTCAGCATCAACTCACCGCCGGTCTGGCTGATGGTCACGCTGTTGACGGTCGCTGGCAGGTAAGTCACCAGCGAAGTGGCCTTGCCGTCGTAAGTGGCGCTGGCGGTGAACGTGTAAGTGCCCGCCTTCGCGACCGCACCGGAAGCGTCCTTGCCATCCCAGATGAAGCTGGCGTTGCCGGCGTTCTGGGTGCCCATGTCGATGGTGCGCACGACTTTGCCATCGGCATCTTTGATCGAGAGCGAAACTGCGCCGGAGGCCGGAACCACCACGGTGCCGTTGAGGCTTTTGCTGGTGTCGACTACAGCCTTGTCGGTCTGCGCGATGACCGAACGGCCAACCAGCGACGACGCCTGCAATGCTTGCGAGGAGTTGTAGTTGCCGGCAATGCCGGTGACGGTGTCGTTCAGCGTGGTGATGCCTTCCAGGCTGCTGAACTGCGCCAACTGAGCGACGAACTCGCTGTTGTCCTGCGGATCAAGCGGGTTCTGGTTCTTCAGTTGGGTGACCAGCAGTTGCAGGAAGGCATCTTTGCCCAAAGCCTGCTTGCCGGTGGCGCTGTTGGTGGCCGCAGCCAGACCATCAGTGGTCGTCCCGGTCTTGACCGAAGAATTGGCCAGAACGTCTTTGATGCTTACGCCGCTGGTGGAATCGGAAACACTCATGGCAGTCGCCCCTTATTACTGACCGAGGGTCAGTACCTTCTGCATCATGGTTTTGGCGGTGTTCATCATTTCGGCGTTGGTCTGGAAGGAACGGCTCGCGGAAATCATGTCAGCCATTTCTTCCACCACGTTGACGTTCGGGTAGTAGACGTAGCCTTTGCCGTCAGCGGCCGGATGGTTCGGCTCGTAACGCGCTTCGAGGTTGCTCTGGTCTTCGACCACACCGAGTACCTGCACGCCTTGACCGGCCGCATCCTGGCTCTGGAACAGCGAGTTGCTGCCGCTGTTCTGGCCACCCTGGAACATGGTGGCGAACACCGGGTGACGGGCGCGGTAGGTCTGGTCGATGCTCGAAGAGACGGTTTCGGCGTTGGCGATGTTCGAAGCCACGGTGTTCAGACGCGTGGTTTGTGCGCTCATGCCGCTACCGGCAATGTTGAAAACGCTGGACAGGGACATGGATTACTCTCCGCGCAGGGCTGATACCAGCCCTTTGAATTTGCTGTTGAGCAGCGTGAAGCTGGCCTGGAAGCCGACGGCATTTTCCGCGTAATTGGACTGTTCCAGTTGTGCATCCACGGTGTTCTGGTCGATCGACGGTTGCATCGGCGTGCGATACATCAGCGACTCGTCGCCGTTGCCCAGTCCTTCAGCCTCGATGTGACGGCTGTTGGTCATGTTCAGGGCAAACGTGCCACCGCTCTTGGTTTTCTCGGTCTGTGCTTCGAGCACTTTGGAGAATTCCAGATCCCGCGCCTTGTAGTTCGGGGTATCGGCGTTGGCGATGTTGTTGGCCAGGACTTCGGCACGCTGGGCGCGGAAGCCCAGGGCTTTTTCGTGAATGCCGAGCGCTTTATCGAAGCTGATGCTCATGTCG
Source organism: Pseudomonas sp. N40(2020) (assembly GCF_014472415.1). Taxonomy (GTDB): domain Bacteria; phylum Pseudomonadota; class Gammaproteobacteria; order Pseudomonadales; family Pseudomonadaceae; genus Aquipseudomonas. The sequence goes on along the minus strand of NZ_JACSZV010000052.1, from coordinate 261 downwards.
GGAACCTTCGGATGACCGGTTTTTCGTAACTGAGCTTTAGCAAGCGGCGTGCCAATGCGAGAAGTCCCCGTAAACCGGGGCTTTGCCGGGCATCGGCAAAGCGGCAATGCCAGAAAAGCGGCAACCGGTTTCCGCCAGATGCCGCTTTTCTGCCGCTCTCAGCCCTGCCCTTGCCCTGTAGGAGCTGCCGAAGGCTGCGATCTTTTGATCTTCAAAAACAAAATCAAAAGATCGCAGCCTTCGGCAGCTCCTACATGAAGC
>NZ_JACSZV010000051.1 GCF_014472415.1 Pseudomonas sp. N40(2020) | reverse complement strand
GATCAAAAGATCGCAGCCTGCGGCAGCTCCTACAGTTCATTCGTGATTCGCCCCGCCAGACGGGCTGCCGTGACAGCTTGATTACGTTATACTCGCCGGCTTTCAAAAGTTCGCCAACGAGTGCTGCCCGTCATGGAAATCAACCCGATCCTGAACACCATCAAGGACCTGTCCGAGCGCTCCGAAACTATTCGGGGGTATCTTTGACTACGATCAAAAGCATGAGCGTCTGACCGAGGTCAATCGCGAGCTTGAAGATCCGAGTGTCTGGAACAAACCTGAATACGCCCAGGAACTGGGCCGCGAGCGCGCTGCGCTGGCGCAGATCGTCGATACCCTCGACGAACTGAACGGCGGTCTGGCCGATTGCCGTGACCTGCTGGACATGGCCGTCGAAGAAAACGACGAAGGCGCAGTGGGCGATGTTGTCGCCGAGCTGGCCCGTCTCGAGGAAAACCTCGCCAAGCTTGAATTCCGTCGCATGTTCAGCCACGAGATGGACCCGAACAACGCGTACCTGGACATCCAGGCCGGCTCCGGCGGCACCGAAGCCCAGGACTGGGCCAACATCCTGCTGCGCATGTACCTGCGCTGGGCTGACAAGCGCGGTTTCGACGCGACCATCATGGAACTGTCCGCCGGTGAAGTCGCCGGGATCAAGGGCGCAACCGTGCACATCAAGGGCGAATACGCCTTTGGCTGGCTGCGGACCGAGATCGGCGTGCACCGTCTGGTGCGCAAGAGCCCGTTCGACTCCGGCAACCGTCGCCACACCTCGTTCTCCGCCGTTTTCGTCTCCCCAGAGATCGACGACAAGGTGGAAATCGAAATCAACCCGGCAGACCTGCGGATTGACACCTATCGTTCCTCCGGTGCCGGTGGTCAGCACGTAAACACCACCGACTCGGCCGTACGTATTACTCACGTACCGACCAACACCGTGGTCAGCTGCCAGAACGAACGTTCCCAGCACGCCAACAAAGACACCGCCATGAAAATGCTGCGGGCCAAGTTGTACGAGCAGGAAATGCAGAAACGCAACGCCGCGTCCCAGGCGCTGGAAGACACCAAGTCCGATATCGGCTGGGGTCACCAGATCCGCTCCTACGTGCTTGATGCCTCGCGCATCAAGGATTTGCGGACCAACATCGAACGCAGCGACTGCGACAAGGTGCTCGATGGCGACATCGATGAATACCTGGAAGCCAGCCTGAAATCGGGGCTGTAAAGCCGTCAGCCCGACCTTAAGTCCCCCGTCAGTGGCGGGGGCAACGAACCTGTGATGGAAAATTTAAAGACATGAGCGACCAACAACTCGATCCGCAAGCCCTGCAACAGGAAGAAAACTCCCTGATCGCCCTGCGCAAGGAAAAGCTTGCTGCCGAGCGCGCCAAGGGCAATGCCTTCCCGAACGACTTCCGCCGTGAAAACTACTGCGAAGAACTGCAGAAGAAATACGCGGACAAGACCAAGGAAGAGCTGGCAGAGGCTGCAATCCCGGTCAAGGTTGCCGGTCGCATCATGCTCAACCGTGGCTCGTTCATGGTGATTCAGGACATGACCGGTCGCATTCAGGTCTACGTCAACCGTAAAACCCTGTCCGAAGAAACTCTGGCCGCGGTGAAAACCTGGGACATGGGCGACATCATCGCCGCCGTGGGCACCCTGGCCCGTTCCGGCAAGGGCGACCTGTACGTTGAAATGACCGACGTGCGCCTGCTGACCAAGTCGCTGCGTCCACTGCCGGACAAGCACCACGGCCTGACCGACACCGAACAGCGCTACCGTCAGCGTTACGTTGACCTGATCGTTAACGAAGAAGTGCGCCAGACCTTCCGCGTGCGTTCGCAAGTGATCGCGCACATCCGCAGCTTCCTGATGAAGCGCGACTTCCTCGAAGTCGAAACGCCGATGCTGCAGACCATTCCTGGCGGCGCCGCGGCCAAGCCGTTTGAAACCCACCACAACGCGCTGGACATGGAAATGTTCCTGCGTATCGCGCCAGAGCTGTACCTCAAGCGCCTGGTGGTAGGCGGCTTCGAAAAAGTGTTCGAGATCAACCGTAACTTCCGTAACGAAGGCGTTTCGACTCGTCACAACCCTGAATTCACCATGTTGGAGTTCTACCAGGCGTACGCCGACTACGAAGACAACATGGACCTGACCGAAGAACTGTTCCGTGAACTGGCGCAGCTGGTTCTGGGCAGCACCGACGTGCCTTACGGCGACAAGGTGTTCCACTTCGGTGAGCCGTTCGTGCGTCTGTCGGTGTTCGACTCGATCCTCAAGTACAACCCTGAGCTGACGGCCGATGACCTGAACGACATCGACAAGGCGCGCGCCATCGCCAAGAAGGCTGGCGCCAAGGTGCTGGGCTTCGAAGGTCTGGGCAAGCTGCAGGTGATGATTTTCGAAGAACTGGTCGAGCACAAGCTGGAACAGCCGCACTTCATTACCCAGTACCCGTTCGAAGTGTCGCCATTGGCCCGTCGTAACGATGACAACCCGAACGTCACCGACCGTTTCGAGCTGTTCATCGGTGGCCGCGAAATCGCCAACGCCTACTCCGAGTTGAACGACGCGGAAGACCAGGCCGAGCGCTTCATGGCGCAGGTGGCCGACAAGGACGCCGGCGACGACGAAGCCATGCACTACGACGCCGACTTCGTTCGCGCGCTGGAGTACGGCATGCCGCCAACGGCCGGTGAAGGGATCGGCATCGACCGCCTGGTGATGTTGCTGACCAACTCGCCGTCGATCCGCGATGTGATCCTGTTCCCGCACATGCGACCGCAAGCGTAATCGTTTCAGTTAAAAAGCCGCCTAAAACAGGCGGCTTTTTATTGCCCGTCTGGTACAAATGTATCAATTGGTTAATTTTGAAATAGCAGAGGAAGTCCTGTCGTGATGGTTGCAATCGCTCAAGAAGGTGCAGCGGGTATCGCCACTGCGGTCGCTGAAAGTGTTCAGTACCAGGGCCGCAAGGCCAGCCGACAGGGAAGCGAACAGCGTCGCCAGGACATTCTCGACGCCGCGATGCGTATTGTCGTGCGTGACGGCGTGCGCGCTGTACGTCATCGTGCAGTAGCTGCGGAGGCCGGTGTGCCGCTGTCGGCCACCACGTATTACTTCAAGGATATCGATGACCTGCTCACCGATACCTTCGCCCAACATGTCGAACGCAGCGCCGCGTACATGGCCAAGCTGTGGATCAACAATGAAGGCCTGTTGCGCGAGATGGTGGTCAGTGGCGACGGCAGCCCGGAATCGCGCTCGCAACTGGCCGACGATATAGCCCGGCTGATGGCCGACTACGTGCATCGGCAACTGGTCAACCGTCGCGAGCACTTGATGGCAGAGCAGGCCTTCCGTCAGGAAGCGCTGCTCAACCCGCGACTGGCGATTCTGGTGCGCTCCCATCAGCAGATTTTGCTGCAGGGCACCTGCCAGTTGTTTCAGGTCCTGGGCTCGCGTGAACCGCAGCAGGATGCCAAGGTGTTGACGGCGATTATCGGACGGATGGAATATCAGGGCCTGCTCAACGACGCCGAACCTTTGGCCGAAGAGGAAATGCTCGGCATTCTGACGCGGTATATGCATTTGGTATTGGCGTCGGTGTAACGCAATGGTGGGTTCATAGGGAGTATTGAATGAAAGCCTGGCGTGGCGTGCTGATCGCCCTGTCGTTCCTGCTGCTCAGTGGCTGTCTGGTGACTTTCAAGGAGCCGCTGCCTGCCAGTGACCCTGCGCCCAAAGGCCTGCTCGGCAAATGGTCGGGCATCAATGCCTGGGGCGAGCCGATGAGCCTTGAGCTGACTCGCGTCGGCAACGACCGCTATCAGGCTGTCACCTACTTCAAGGCCAAACCCCGCGAGCGTGAGGCTTACCCGTTTACCGTCTCGCGCCATGGCAGTCGCTGGTATCTGTCGGCGAAAGTGCCGGGGCGGTTCGGCGGCCACTACACCATTGCCGGGTTCGAACTCACCGACAAACGCGAACTGGTGGTGTACAACCTCGATCTCGAACAGATCAATCAAGCGATCCAGCATAAAGCCCTCGACGGTCAGGCCTTCCAGACCGACGATGGCGACGGCGTGCAGGTCGACAGCAACCTCGACAAGGTCTTTGCTTACCTCGACGATCCGGCCAATTCCGATGTCTTCGTCGAAGCGGTGCGCTATCAGCGCCAGAACAGCGCCAAATAATTCAGTACGTCAGATTTTCTACAGGAGTTTCGGGTGGACGATTACCAGCAGTCGATACGCATATTGTCCGATCGCATTGTGCTGGCGCAGACGCCGATCCGCGTGCTTGATGCGGTCAAGTGGGACGAGAACGTGCGCAAGGGCTTCCTCAAGGCCAAGGGCAAGGAAATGCCGGCGGTAGACCGCGACTACTACCTCAACCGGCCGCTGTCATTCGATTCGAGCAAGGTCAAACTGGAGTTTCAGAACATCGAGCGCGACATCACTCGTCAGCTCGGTCAGTTCAACCCGGTCGGCCAGATCATGCGGCGCATGTGCAAGGAATACCGCATGGTGGTGCGCATGCTTGAAGCGCGCGGCACCGAGGATTTCGGCCTGATTTCCCAAGAGCTTTACGGCGCCGCGTCCGATGCGTTTCACGCCGGTGACCCGACCCTGGCTGACCTCGGCCTGATGATGTCCGACTATCTGAACAACATCGATGGCCGTGGCGACCTGAAGGACGAGCCGAAAATCCTCACCGCCAAGGACGCCGTGCACCTGCTGCAAACGCGGCTGAACAAGGTGTTTGGCGAGGCCGAGGAAACCATCCGCGTCTTCGAGTCCGACGGCATCGTCGCCGACGCAGCGGCGGGCGCCGATTACATCAAGATCCGCACTGATGCGATGTTCAACGACCGCGACGTGCGTGCGCTGGAAGTCCATGAAGGTCTGGTACACGTCGGCACCACGCTCAACGGTTTGAACCAGCCGATCTGCACCTTCCTGTCCAAGGGCCCGCCCTCGTCGACGGTGACCCAGGAAGGTCTGGCGATCCTCATGGAAATCATCACGTTTGCCTCCTATCCGAGTCGTCTGCGCAAACTGACCAACCGCACCCGCGCCATTCACATGGTCGAGGAGGGCGCGGACTTCCTGCAGGTGTTCGAGTTCTTCCGCGAGCAGGGCTTTGAAATGGCGGAAAGCTACGGCAACGCCAGTCGGGTTTTCCGTGGATCGACGCCGACTGGTCTGCCATTCACCAAAGACTTGTCCTACCTCAAGGGCTTCATCATGGTTTACAACTACATTCAGTTGGCCGTACGTAAGGGCAAGCTTGAGCAGATCCCGCTGTTGTTCTGCGGCAAGACCACGCTGGAGGACATGAGAACGCTGCGCCAGTTGGTGGATGAAGGATTGGTGGTGCCGCCCAAGTATCTGCCAGACCAGTTCCGCGACTTGAACGCGTTGTCGGCGTGGATGTGCTTCTCCAACTTCCTCAACCATTTGAGTCTGGATCGGATCGAAGCGGATTATTCCAACATCCTCTAACCCTAACGATCGTTCCCACGCTCTGCGTGGGAATGCCGCCATGGACGCTCCGCGTCCACTGTGACGCGGAGCGTCACGGGATGCATTCCCACGCAGAGCGTGGGAACGATCTGAACCCGAATCTTTTGCGAGGTTTCACCGGATGAGAATCCTCGGCATCTTCTGCCTGCTTCTGAGCCTCGGTGGTTGCAGTTCGCTGTTGTTCTACCCCGAGCCGGGCCAGGTCTTCACCCCGGAAAAAGCCAAGCTCGAATACCGCACCGTCACGCTGATAACAACGGACGGATTGAAGCTCAACGCCTGGTGGCTCCCGGCCAAACCGGGTGTGGAGGTCAAAGGCACGGTTCTGCACCTGCACGGCAACGGTGGCAACCTGCCGATGCACCTGGGCGGGAGTTGGTGGCTGCCGAAAAACGGCTATCAAGTGTTGCTGGTGGACTATCGCGGTTATGGATTGTCCGAAGGAGAACCGAGCCTGCCGGCGATCTATCAGGACATCGACGCCGCATTCGCCTGGCTGGACAAGGCGCCCGAGATCAAAGGCAAGCCGCTGATCGTACTCGGTCAGAGTCTCGGTGGTTCGATGGCCGTGCATTGGCTGGTGCAGCACCCTGAGCGGCAGAAGCAGCTCAAGGCTTTGGTGCTCGACGGCGTGCCCGCGAGTTACCGTGGCGTCGGCCAATATGCCCTGAGCACCTCGTGGCTGACCTGGCCATTCCAGGTGCCGCTGTCGTGGCTGGTGCCGGATGGTGACAGCGCGATCAATTCGATGCCGCAGCTCAACGGTGTGCCGAAACTGATTTTCCACAGCATCGACGACCCGCTGGTACCCATGTCCAACGGCATCCGCCTGTATCAAGCTGCGCCGCCGCCGCGCGTCCTGCAACTGACCCGAGGCGGCCATGTGCAGACCTTCGGCGATCCGGTGTGGCGTCAGGTCATGCTGCGCTATCTCGACGATCCCGAGCATTTCAACGGCCTGCGCCGCCTCGGCGAAATCCCGAATTACCCGCAACCCCCGAATTCTGAAGATGAGAGTCCGCAATGACTGAAGAACGCAACGCCATCCCGCTGATCATCACCGGTATCTGCAGCATCCTCGGCACCGTCGGGGCACTGTGGTACTACGGCTACCTGCACTTCGCCAAACCCGAGGATGCGTTGCTGCTCAACGAATTCACCATGCTCAAGACCGTGCCGGGGGAGGATTACAAAATCTCATTGAACCCTGCGCCGCAGGTGGCGCAGTGCATTGATGGCGTGCTGGTGCTGTTTGATACCGAGCAGAAGGGATTGACCGGTGTGTTGATCAACGCACAGAAGAAGGCTGTGCGGTGCATGGGCGAAGAGACGCCGCAGAAACTGGAACCTTAAAAGCAAAAAGATCGCAGCCTTCGGCAGCTCCCACAGGGAACGTATTCCAATGCAGGAACTGCCGAAGGCTGCGATTTTTTGATCTTAAAAAGCCCCGCCTGATCACTCAGGCGGGGCTTTTGCGTTACTGCCTACAGCTTAGTTCGAGCTGACAGCCGAACGTGGCATCACAGGCTGGTTGTCGTTGGAAATGGTCACTTCCACACGACGGTTCATCGCACGGCCCGAGACGCTGCCGTTATCGGCAACCGGGTATTCCTTGCCGTAACCCTGAACCACGATGCGCGAAGGATCTACGCCCATTTTGATCAGTGCTACCTGTACCGACGTCGCACGACGCTCGGACAGCGACTGGTTGTAGTTCGTTGCGCCAGTGCTGTCGGTATAGCCTTCGACGATCACTTTGCGATCAGGGTTTTCCTGAAGGAATTGCGCCAGTTTGTTGATGTTTACCAGACCGCTGGATTTCAGGTCAGCCTTATTGGTAGCGAACAGCACGTCACCGAAAGTCACCAGCGTACCGCGATCGGTTTGCTTGGCATTCAGGCTGTCTTGCAGCTGTTTGATCTGCTGATCACGAGCATCCAGACGCGCCTGGGCACGTTGGGCGGCGGCGTTCTTCAGGTTGTTTTCAGCGGTACGCAGGGCGATGGTCTGCTTGGCCACTTCCACACGCTGGTTGGTCAGGTAAGCCAGTTGGTCAACCTTGGCCGCGTCTTGCTTGTCCAGGTAAGCCTTGTCGGCCTTGTCCAGGTAATCGCTGGCGTCTTTGGTTTCCAGCGCTGCGACTTTGCTCGCCTGCGGGTTGGCTTGCAGGCCGGCGTAGTTGGTACGCGCCTGTTCCAGGTTCGGGTTAGGCGGGGTGGAGCAGGCAGCCAGGGCAACGCTTGCGGCCAGAAGAGCGGGGATCATCAGTTGCTTACGCATAATTTGTCGTCCTTTCAATCGATAAGAGTTTCAGCTTTGCGGTCGGGATGCGCGCTTATTGCACTGGGCGCTGACTTTCCTGACGCAGTTCCTGAACACCTTTCTGGGAATCCTTCACAGCCAATTCGGCCTTGGCGGCTTGAGCCTTGCGTTCCGCTACACGAGCGTCCCATTCGGCTTGCTCGGACAGGCGACGGGCATCGTCATACTTCTTGTCGTGCATGGCGATTTCGGCTTCTTTCAGCTTGTCCTGCGCTTGCTTCATCTCAACGGCAGCGAACTCGGTACCGCCGGCGCTGACAGCGCTGTTCACCGCAGATTGGGTCACGGCGTACTGCTCGGTCGGTGGATTACCAGCGCAACCGGCCAGTACGAAGCTGGTGCCGATTGCCAGGGCGGCCAGTTTCAGACCGCGCAGGTGGGTAAACGAGGTTTGGTTTTTCATGGTCTTCAACTCCATTAGGCATCTCCTGAAAACAACTAAATCCATCCTGGTCGAGGAGCCGTAAGCGTCGTATGAAAGCGCGTTTTTGAAACGCTCGTTCCAGGCGTGGTTACAGGTTCCGACCGGCGGCGTTTTTCAAAAGTTCAGAAAAGATGGCCTATCGCCAAAAAAAACTTTGACCGAATGGACAAGGCTCTAAAGCGGGAACTTTGGCGATGTGGAGTGGTACGCGCGGGGGAATACGACGTAGTTCTGGAGGAAAAGTACAGTCCCCGTGGGAGCCGGCTTACCCGCGATGAGGCCGTCAAATTCAACACATCTGTGACTGAACTGGCGCCATCGCGGGCAAGCCCGCTCCCACAGGTTTTTCCGTGCTCATTCAGTGTTTCTGCTTGCCTTCAGCAGACGACAAATCATGCAAATGCCGCCGCGACAGCGCAAGAAAACGCGGTGTCGGCCCGACGTCTTCATACAACGGATCACCTTCCTCATCCGTGGCCACCACGGTCGAGCCTTTCACATACGGCAGGCTCGCTTCGAACTCTTCAAGCGCGGCACCGATCAGTTCGCCGAGCAGTTCTTCGGCATGCCGCTTGGGGTACATCTCGGCAATCGCCGCCAGGCGCGCGGCGGCCTCGACGTCCAGATGAATCGTGTAGCCAGTGTCGGTCAGGCGACCTTTGGCGTTTTCTTCCCAATGCTGGGCGAGTTCACGGATTTTCATGATGACCTCATTTCGCGCCTGCGGGTGGCAGGCCTGGGTGAGTGTCCGGCGTAGCCGGCGGCAAGCCGTTGTACGGCTTACTGTTGAGACTAGCTTTCGCCCACAAGGTTTAAAGTCCCTTCGTCGCCTGCTTGTAAGAAGCGCCGTAGAGCGGCACTCTCTAGGTCATGCACTCGTTTCTAAGCCGCCCGGATGAACGCTGGAGAACCGCTGATGACCGATATTGATGCACGCTTGCGCGAGGATGTTCACCTGCTCGGAGAGCTGTTGGGCAACACCATTCGAGACCAGTACGGCGAAGGGTTTCTCGACAAGATCGAGCAAATCCGCAAGGGCGCCAAGGCCGACCGCCGTGGCTCGATGGACGCCGAACTGAGCGCCAGCCTCAATCAATTGAGTGAAGATGAATTGCTTCCGGTGGCGCGGGCGTTCAACCAGTTTCTCAACCTGGCGAATATCGCCGAGCAGTATCAGTTGATCCATCGTCGCGATGCGTCGCAGCCCGCGCCGTTCGAATCCCGCGTGTTGCCGGAACTGCTGGCGCGCCTGCGCAGCGAGGGCCACAGCGCCGAGTCGCTGGCGCGGCAACTGGCGCGGCTGGAAATCGAACTGGTACTGACCGCGCATCCGACCGAAGTAGCCCGGCGCACGCTGATCCAGAAGTACGATGCCATCGCTGCGCAACTCGCGGCGCAAGATCATCGCGATCTGACCAGCGCCGAGCGGGAACAGATCCAGAGCACCCTGCAACGGCTGATCGCCGAAGCCTGGCACACCGAAGAAATCCGCCGCACCCGCCCGACGCCGGTCGACGAAGCCAAGTGGGGCTTTGCGGTGATCGAACATTCGTTGTGGCAGGCGATTCCCAACCATATGCGCAAGGCCGATCAGGCGCTGCATGCCGCGACCGGTCTCCGTCTGCCGCTGGAAGCCGCGCCGATTCGCTTCGCCTCATGGATGGGCGGCGACCGTGACGGCAACCCCAACGTCACCGCCGCAGTGACCCGCGAAGTGTTGCTGCTGGCGCGCTGGATGGCCGCCGATTTGTACCTGCGCGATGTTGATCATCTGGCTGCCGAATTGTCGATGCAACAGGCCAGCGACGCGCTCAAAGCCAAGGCTGGCGACAGCGCCGAGCCTTATCGCGCGGTGCTCAAGCAATTGCGCGAACGCCTGCGCGCTACGCGTAACTGGGCGCATGCCTCCCTGACGGCCAGCACGCCAGCCCCTGCCGATGTACTCATCAACAATCGCGATCTGCTCGATCCATTGGAGCTGTGCTTCAACTCGCTGCACGAATGCGGCATGGGCGTAATCGCTGATGGTCCGTTGCTCGATTGTCTACGTCGGGCAGTGACGTTCGGCCTGTTTCTGGTACGCCTCGATGTGCGTCAGGATTCTTCGCGGCACAGCGCGGCGATGACGGAAATCACCGATTACCTAGGCCTCGGTCGCTATGAAGACTGGGATGAGGATGCGCGAATCGCTTTCCTGACCCGCGAACTGGCTAATCGTCGCCCGTTGTTGCCGGCGCATTTCAAGCCATCCGCCGACACCGCCGAAGTGCTCAACACCTGCAAGGAAATCGCCGCAGCCCCAGGCGCATCGCTGGGTTCCTACGTGATCTCCATGGCGGGCGCCGCTTCCGACGTGCTCGCCGTGCAACTGCTGCTTAAGGAGTGCGGTGTGTTGCGACCGATGCGCGTGGTGCCGCTGTTCGAAACCCTCGCCGACCTCGACAACGCCGGGCCGGTGATCGAGCGACTGTTGCTGTTGCCGGGTTACCGCGCGCGGCTGCAAGGCCCGCAGGAAGTGATGATCGGTTACTCCGATTCGGCCAAGGACGCTGGCACCACGGCGGCAGCCTGGGCGCAATACCGCGCGCAGGAACGGCTGGTGGAAATCTGTCGCGAGCAGCAAGTCGAACTGCTGTTGTTCCATGGTCGCGGTGGCACCGTGGGCCGTGGCGGCGGCCCGGCTCACGCGGCGATTCTGTCGCAACCACCGGGATCGGTGGCGGGACGCTTCCGTACTACCGAGCAAGGGGAAATGATTCGTTTCAAATTCGGCCTGCCGGACATCGCCGAGCAAAACCTCAATCTGTACCTCGCCGCTGTGCTTGAGGCGACGTTATTGCCACCACCGCCACCGACGCCGGAGTGGCGCCATCTGATGGACGAATTGGCGGCCGACGGTGTCAGCGCTTACCGCCAAGTGGTGCGAGAAAACCCGCAATTCGTCGAGTATTTCCGCCAATCAACGCCGGAGCAGGAGTTGGGCCGTTTGCCACTGGGCAGCCGCCCGGCCAAGCGCCGTGCCGGCGGCATCGAAAGCCTGCGGGCGATCCCGTGGATTTTCGGCTGGACGCAAACCCGGTTGATGCTGCCGGCGTGGCTTGGCTGGGAATCGGCGTTGAGCAAGGCGCTGGAGCGTGGCGAAGGCGAGTTGCTGGGGCAGATGCGCGAGCAATGGCCGTTCTTCCGCACGCGCATCGACATGCTGGAAATGGTCCTGGCCAAAGCTGACGCTGACATCGCTTTGTCTTACGACGAGCGTTTGGTCGAACCAGACCTGCTGCCGTTGGGCGCGCACTTACGCGACCTATTGTCGCAGGCGTGCTCGGTGGTACTCGGCTTGACCGGTCAGTCGCAACTGCTGGCACATAGCCCGGACACCCTGGAATTCATTCGCCTGCGCAATACCTACCTCGACCCGCTTCATCTATTGCAGGCGGAACTGTTGGCCCGCTCGCGGCAGCAGAATGTCCAGCAGGGCAGCCCGGTGGAGCAGGCGCTGCTGGTGTCTGTGGCGGGGATTGCCGCCGGTTTGCGCAATACCGGCTAAAGTTTTCTGCGCGGTGTGTGGCATCCGGCGTGAGTGTCGGGTGCTGCTCGGCCAGACGGGGAAAAGTGTGGGCAGGCGACAGTTAATGATGGGGTTGCGACTTGGTGCACCGCGTCGCAAGGTCGCCGCTAGCGCGGGTTTCTCCGACTTTGGGCGTCTTGTGTGGGCGCAGCCTGCTGTGTATCTTGATCAGCCTTTGGCCGTTTCTGCGGCCACGACCCGTATTTTTCAGGATTCGTCCAAAGTGGCGAATCCTTTGTTTTGTAAAAGCTTTTTATAAAAAAATTGAGGAGCACATCTAATGCGCGTCATTCTGCTGGGAGCTCCCGGGGCCGGTAAAGGTACTCAGGCTAAGTTCATCACCGAAAAATTCGGCATTCCACAAATCTCCACCGGCGACATGCTGCGTGCAGCGGTCAAGGCCGGCACTCCGCTGGGCGTTCAAGCCAAGAGCATCATGGATGCCGGCGGCCTGGTGTCGGATGACCTGATCATCGCGCTGGTCAAGGATCGTATCGCGCAACCTGACTGCGCCAACGGCTTCCTGTTCGACGGCTTCCCGCGCACCATTCCGCAGGCTGAAGCCCTGGTTACTGCCGGTGTCGAACTGGACGCTGTAGTCGAGATCGCCGTTGACGACGAAGAAATCGTTCAGCGTATCGCCGGTCGCCGTGTTCACGAAGCCAGTGGCCGCGTTTACCACGTCGTCTACAACCCGCCGAAACTGGCCGGTAAAGACGACATCACCGGTGAAGAACTGGTACAGCGCAAAGACGACACTGAAGAAACCGTGCGTCATCGCCTGTCGGTCTATCATTCGCAGACCAAGCCGCTGGTGGCTTTCTACGAGAAGCTCTCGGCTGCCAACGGCAAGCCGAAGTGCAGCCATATCCAAGGCGTTGGTTCGGTAGAAGCAATCACCGCCAAGGTGCTTGAAGCGCTGAGCTGAAAAGTCTGATCGGCTGCATCATCCTCGGCCCGCTTGCGGGCCGTAGTTGTTTATACTGACGCACTTTTTCCCCCACCTGTTTTGGAAACATCGATGAGCACCTTGCTGGCCCTGGACACCGCGACTGAAGCTTGCTCCGTTGCCTTGCTGCATGACGGCAAGGTCACGAGCCATTACGAGGTGATCCCGCGCCTGCACGCGCAAAAGCTGCTGCCGATGATCCAGCAACTGCTGGCTGACGCCGGCACCACGTTGCAAGCGGTGGATGCGATCGCGTTCGGTCGCGGGCCGGGGGCGTTTACCGGCGTGCGGATCGCCATCGGCGTGGTGCAGGGGTTGGCGTTCGCGCTGGATCGGCCGGTGTTGCCGGTGTCCAACCTTGCCGTGTTGGCGCAGCGTGCGTTTCGTGAGCATGGCGTGAGCCAGGTGGCAGCCGCCATCGATGCACGGATGGACGAGGTGTATTGGGGCTGCTACCGCGAGACAGCGGGGGAGATGCGCCTTGCCGGTGTCGAGGCGGTGCTGCCACCGGCAGTCGCGGCGCTGCCGGCCGATGCCAGCGGCGACTGGTTCGGTGCAGGCACCGGTTGGGGGTACGGCGAGCGCATCGCGGTCAATCTGACGGGTTCCGACGCCGGCATGCTGCCCCACGCCGAAGACCTGCTGACCTTGGCGCGCTTCGCCTGGGAACGCGGTGAGTCGATCCCGGCCGATGATGCTCAGCCGGTTTACCTGCGTGACAAAGTGGCCACCCCCAAAGCCCGCTGATTCACCACACAACCTGTGGGAGAGAGCCTGCTCGCGAAAGCGTCGTGTCAACCTACATTGATGTTGAATGTGCTGGCCTCTTCGCGAGCAGGCTCGCTCCCACAGAAAACCGCCAATCGTCAGTTTCCAGCCCCCCGCTTTAAACCTTTTGCGCTTTATATGTTCTAGTTATCACTCGGCAGTTTGCTAAGTCGGTCAAGTGCCGCTAAATTGCCATCATCGATACCGAGCATGAATTTATGCGTATAGACGGCCTTTCCTCTCAGTCCTACCCCATCAAGCGCAAGCCTCGCAAAGGCAATGTCGCGCTGGATGAATCCGTCGACGATATCGACGGTGAGCTGGAATTCCCGACCGAAGAGCAATTGGCTGCCCGCGCAGCCAAAGCCTCTGCACAACGCCTGAGCAACCTGCCTGCCCGTCAGCAAGACATGATCTACCACCGTGCGATGAAGAAGAGTGTGGCGATGGCGCTGGCCAGCTACCTCAGCACTGCCGGTTTTGTTGATTGGGATGCGGACGTGCTGGGCCTCGATCTGTATATCTGATGGCTCTGCCTTACTACCTCGGTTGCCCGTCCTGGAGCGAAAACGCCTGGCGCGAGTATCTGTACCCGGTAGACGCCAAAACTTCTGACTTCCTCGGCCTCTACTGCCAGGTGTTCAACGCCGTGGAAGGCAACACGACCTTCTATGCCAGCCCTTCGCCTGCCACCGTGCAGCGTTGGGCCGAGATCATGCCTGCGCATTTTCGCTTCACGGCCAAGTTCCCCGGTGACATCAGCCATAGCGGTGACTTGCGCGAGCAACTGACCGCCGCCGAAACTTTCCTCCAGTTACTCAAACCCCTCGGCGAGCGTGTTGCGCCACTGTGGCTGCAACTGTCGAAAAGCTTCACGCCGCATCGGTTGCCGGAACTGGCGGCGTTCATCGATGCGCTGGACTGCCCCTTGGCGGTGGAAGTGCGCCACGAACAGTTCTTTGCCAAGGGTGAGAGCGAGCGGCTGCTCAACCGGTTGTTGCTGGATCGAGGTGTCGAGCGCATCTGTCTCGACCCGCGTGCGCTGTTCAGCTGTCTTTCGACCGAGTCTTCGGTGATTCACGCGCAATCGAAAAAGCCACGGGTACCGACGCGTCCGGCGGCGTTCACGCAGTTCCCGCAAGTGCGCTTCATTGGCCATCCCGAGCTTGAGGCCAACGATTCGTTCCTCGTGCCATGGGTAGCGAAAATCGCCGAGTGGATCGAAGAGGGCCGCACCCCGTATATCTTCCTGCATACCGCCGACAACCTGCTGGCGGCGAAGCTGGCGCAACGTTTTCACGCACAACTGATGCAACGTTTGCCTGGCCTGCCATCTCTGCCTGAGCTATACAGAGAGCCCGCCGCGGAGCAGCTTGGCTTGCTCTGAGGCGCACTCGTTTTCCTGCACCGGAGCCTGTCAATGGATGCCCAAGCCCGTACAGAACAAGTCCGTAAAGCCCACGCCTTCAAAGCCCTGCATGAGCGTCCGGGAATCTTCGTTATCCCCAATCCGTGGGATGCAGGTTCCGCGAAGATGCTCGCCAGTCTGGGCTATCAGGCATTGGCGACCACCAGCGCCGGTTATGCGTTCTCCCAAGGCAAAGCCGACGGAGCCTTGAGCCTGGACGACACCCTGGCCAATGTCCGGTCGATTGTCGCGGCGACGGATCTGCCGGTGGCGGTGGATCTGGAAAATGGTTTTGCCGATGATCCGGCCGAATGCGCGAACAGTTTGCTGCGAGCGGCCGAGGCGGGCGCAGTGGGCGGTTCAATTGAGGACGCCACGGGCCGTGCAGACGCGCCGATCTATTGCTTCGAACACGCCGTGGCGCGGATCGAAGCCGCCGTCGCCGCTGTGCGTACCCTGCCATTTCCCTTCACCCTGACTGCCCGTGCGGAAAACTATCTGCACGGTAAGCCCGACATCGACGACACCATCCGCCGTTTGCAGGCCTTCGCCGAGGCCGGCGCCGACGTGTTGTATGCGCCGGGTTTACGCAGTGCTGAAGAAGTCCTGGCGGTGGTGCGCGCGGTAGCGCCGAAACCGGTGAATGTGTTGATGTCCGGCGGTTTGAAACTGACCGTGCAGCAGCTCGAAGAAATGGGCGTGCGCCGGATCAGTACCGGGTCTGCTTTGGCATTGGCGGCTTACGGCGAATTCTTTCGCGCCGCTGAAGAGATCCAGCAGTCGGGCACCTTCGGCTTCACTTCGCAGTCGATGCCGTACGCCAAGGCCAACCAGTTTTTCAAAGGTTGAGCATGGGGCGTTCGTTTGCGCTGCTCGTATTGCTGATCATCGGCGGGGCTTTGATCAGTGTCTGGCGCGGTTGGCTGGACGTACCTCCCGAATGGAATCCGTGGGCGCCGCTGGATGTGAAAGCGACGCCCAACTGGCTGACCGGTTACAAGCTGATGCGCTTGCGCGGCGATCCTGAACTTTGCGCTCAGGCTCTGCGCAGCTCCGCTTTGCGCGTCACGCCGCAATCCGACAGCCCTGACGCCAAGTGCCCGTTGATTGGCGCCTTGCGCGTACAGGGCGGTGAGGTGGCGCTAAGCAGCAGCTTCCTCGCCAGTTGCCCGTTGGCGGTCGCCTACGCGATGTTCGAACGCCACACTCTGCAACCCGCCGCGCAGTCCGTTTACGGTCAGCAGGTCGCGCGTCTTGATCACCTTGGCAGCTTTGCTTGCCGCAATGTCTACAACCGCGAAAGCGGCGCGCTCAGCCGTCATGCCAGTGCCGATGCGCTGGACATCGCCGGGTTTCGTCTGGCGGACGGTCGCAGCATCAGCGTGCTCAAGGATTGGCCCAAGCAAAATCAGGACGCGCAGTTTCTACGCAGGGTGCGCGATGGCGCCTGCGAGGCGTTCAGTGTGGTATTGAGTCCGGATTACAACGCCGCCCATCGCAATCACTTTCATGTCGATATCGGGCGCTGGAGCGTGTGTCGCTGAGGATCAGGCGGCGATGCGCAGGTTCTGCAGAACGATAGGACGTGCCCAACCGTTATCGAAGTCCAGCGCTTTCTGCTGCTCGACGATTTCTTCCGGCGGGAATGGCGGGTAAGGCTTTTGCAGCAGATCCAGGTCGAATTCGGCAATCGGCAGGTAGAGCGGACGTTTCTGCGGCGCGGCGCCCGGCTCAGGAATCGGCTGACCGTTGTTGATCACGATCGGGCGAACCCAGCTGCTGTCGAAGTCTTGCTGCGATTGCTGAGCCTTGAGTTCTTCCGGCGGGAACGGTGGGAACGGCTTGTCCAGCAGCTCCGTTTCGAACTCGGCGATCGGCAGGAACAGTGGCTCTGGTGGGCGTACTTCGGTTTCCACGACATTGCATTCACGCTGTTCGAGGATGTGTGCGTGCAACTCGCTGCCGATAGTCGGTTCTTCAGTGCTGCTGAGGTCAACCGGGGGAAACGTGCCACACGCCGGCACCACTTCACTCGTCTGTTCGGCCATCGCCTGGGCAAAGAAATCCTGCCACAGGTGACTGACGCCGCTCAGTGCTTGAGTGTTTTGACGGCTGAAGTCGCCATGGGGCGAGATGTAGCCAATCGATGTGGGAAGAATGCCTGACATTTTTTTCGGTTGCCGCTCAGCTCTGGCAAAATGCGCGTTGATTGGTTTATCGGCCACTTTTTGCCGATCCTTAACTTTTTTGAGCGTGTTTTCATGATTGAGCAACCCGCGGCCTGCCGCATCCATGTCCAGGCCCTCGGCCCGACGTTTGAAGCGCAAGCCGAGCAGTGGGCCGAACGCCTGGGCCTGCCACTGCAGGTGGCCGACGGCGAGTTCGCCTTGCAGGTCGGCGAGCAGGGTTTGCAGCTGCAACAGCTAGGGCCAGACGCTCCGGGGCCGGTGCGGGTGGACTTCGTCGAGGGTGGCGCGGCGCATCGTCGTTTATACGGCGGTGGCAGCGGGCAGATGATCGCCAAGGCTGTCGGCATCGCTCAAGGCGTGCGCCCGCGAGTGCTGGATGCCACGGCGGGGTTGGGCAAGGATGCATTCGTGCTGGCGAGTCTGGGCTGCGAGATGAGCCTGATCGAGCGTCAGCCACTGATCGGCGCATTGTTGGAGGATGGTCTGGCGCGGGCGGGGGAAGATTTCGACGTGGCGCCGATCGTGGCGCGGATGAAATTGCTCAAAGGCAACTCCATCGAAGTCATGCGTAACTGGGAAGGTGAGCCGCCGCAGGTGATCTACCTCGACCCGATGTTTCCCCATCGTGAGAAAACCGCGTTGGTGAAGAAGGAAATGCGCCTGTTTCGGCCGCTGGTGGGCGATGATCCGGATGCGCCGGCCTTGCTTGAAGCGGCGTTGGCGCTGGCGACACACCGTGTGGTGGTCAAGCGGCCGCGCAAGGCGCCGTGCATTGAGGGGCCGAAGCCGAGTCATGCGCTGGATGGCAAGTCCAGCCGATACGATATTTACCCGAAGAAAGCGCTCAAGCCGTAAGACTGAGTTGCCTCAATCGCTGGCAAGCCAGCTCCCACAGGTTCTAGTGGTGTGCGCACGACTCGTGATTACACCAAAATCCCTGTGGGAGCTGGCTTGCCAGCGATGGCGTCACTAGAAGCACCACAGAAACTAGGGTCGATACGCCCGCATAAACAACCCCACCACTTCCTGCACATGGCTCTGCGCCGCTTCTTCAGTCAGCGGCTCGCCACAGCCATACAACAAGCGAAAATTCCCCGCCCCCTTGATCAGGCAGAAGAAGTGCTCGGCCGCATTGCGTGGTTGGTCGATGCTCAGCACCCCGGTCTCGTGGATGCGCGTCAGCAGCCGCTCCATCCCCTGAACCATGCGCTGCGGACCTGCCTCGAAGAAGATCAGCGACAGCTTCGGGTCCTGGCTGCCCAGCGCCATGATCAGGCGGTGCAGATTCACCGATTCATCGCTGTTGATCAGGTGATGAAAGCCCCGGGCAATGTTCAGCAACACATTTTCCACGGCAATCCCTTCGGGCAACTCGAAGAACAGCGGCGGTAATTGTTCCTCGCATTTGGCCACCACGGCGGCGGAGAACAGTGTCTCCTTGTCGTTGAAATGGCTGTAGACCGTCAGCTTTGACACGCCAGCCTCAGCGGCCACCGCGTCCATGCTGGTGTTGGCATAACCATGACTCAGAAACAGAATTTTCGCCGCGTCGAGGATCGCTTGGCGCTTGGCCAGATCCTTGGGGCGGCCCGGGCCGTTTGGAGCTGAAAGATTGTTCGACATTCTTCGCTTTTATTACTGGACTGGTGAGTTTGCTATTAATAACATACCGGCCAGTATAATTATTCCAAGCACCATTAGCGAAAGGTCCGTCATCATGTTCCGCCATGCACTGCACCTCACGTGGCCATTTGCATTGCCAGTCACTCTGGCTTTTTTATTGTCTGCGTGTGGCCAGGAAACGGCGGTGCAAGTCACCGTACGACCGGCCATGGTGGTGCAGCCAGAGCCTTCGGCACAGGCAATGGAAAGTTATCCGGGTGAAGTTCGCGCGCGTTATGAGCCTGATCTGGCTTTCCGCATCGGCGGCAAAGTCAGCCGACGACTGGTCGATGAAGGCCAGCGGGTGAAGGCTGATCAGCCACTCGCCGAACTCGATCCGCAAGACGTGCGCCTGCAACTGGAAGCCACTCGCGCGCAAGTCGCCGCTGCCGAAGCCAATCTCAATCTGGTGCGTGCCGAGCGCGACCGCTACAAGACACTGATGGATCGGCAGATGGTCAGTCGCTCGGCCTATGACAATGCCGAAAACCTCTTTCGCTCCGGCGAAGCACGCCTCAAGCAGATCAAAGCCGAATTCAACGTCTCGACCAACCAGGCCAGTTACGCCGTGTTGCGTGCGCCCCAGGACGGTGTGGTAGCCAAGCGTTCGGTGGAAGTCGGGCAAGTGGTGGCCGCCGGACAAACCGTGTTCACCCTCGCCACTGATGGCGAACGCGAAGTGCTGATCAGCCTGCCGGAGCAGAGCTTCGGCCGCTTCAAGGTGGGTCAGCCGGTGACCGTCGAACTCTGGACTCAGCAGAACCAGCGCTTCGCCGGACAGATTCGCGAGCTGTCGCCGGCGGCCGATCCGAAATCCCGTACCTTCGCTGCAAGGATTTCCTTCACCAGCGGCAAAGTCCCGGCCGAGCTCGGCCAGAGCGCCCGGGTGTTCGTGCAGTCCGCCGATGTCGTGTCGCTGTCGGTGCCGCTTTCGGCGCTGACCGCGGAAAATGGCGCTACTTACGTCTGGGTCGTCAACGCCAACAACACTCTGAAAAAGACCCCCGTGCGCGTCGGCCCGTTTGGCGAGAAAACCGTGCCGGTGCTCGAAGGCTTGAACGCCAGTGATTGGGTCGTCGCCGCTGGCGTGCATGTGCTGCTTGAAGGTCAGCAGGTGCGTCCGGTGGATCGCTCCAACCGTGTCGTCAATCTGGCGGACAAGGAGTAAGTCCCGATGCGCTTCAACCTTTCCGAATGGGCGCTGCGTAATCGCCAGATCGTATTGTTCCTGATGCTTTTACTGGCCATTGTCGGTGCGCTGTCCTACACCAAACTTGGCCAAAGCGAAGACCCGCCGTTCACCTTCAAGGCCATGGTGATCCAGACCCGCTGGCCGGGCGCGACGGCGGAGGAAGTTTCGCGTCAGGTCACCGAGCGTATCGAAAAGAAACTCATGGAAACCGGCGAGTACGAACGCATCGTTTCGTTCTCTCGTCCCGGCGAATCCCAGGTCACGTTTATCGCCCGCGATTCGATGCACTCCAACCAGATCCCCGATCTCTGGTATCAGGTGCGCAAGAAGGTCAGCGACATCCGCCAGACCCTGCCGCCGGGGATTCAGGGGCCGTTTTTCAACGATGAATTCGGCACTACTTTCGGCAATATCTACGCGCTGACCGGCGACGGTTTTGACTACGCCGTGCTCAAGGATTATGCCGACCGCATCCAGATCCAGCTGCAACGGGTCAAGGATGTCGGCAAGGTCGATCTGCTCGGGTTGCAGGACGAGAAGATCTGGGTCGAGCTGTCCAACGTTAAACTCGCCACCCTCGGCTTGCCGCTGGCGGCAGTGCAGCAGGCGCTGGAAGAACAGAATGCGGTGTCTACAGCAGGGTTCTTTGAGACTGGCAGTGAGCGTTTGCAGTTACGGGTCTCGGGGAATTTTCAGACGGTCGATGAGATAAAGAACTTCCCGATCCGGGTCGGCGATCGTACGTTCCGCATCTCCGATGTCGCCGATGTGCGGCGCGGTTTCAACGATCCGCCGGCGCCGCGCATGCGCTTCATGGCTGAAGACGCGATTGGTCTGGCAGTCGCCATGAAGGACGGCGGCGACATTCTCGTGCTCGGCAAGGCATTGGAAGGCGAATTCTCGCGCCTCCAGAAAAACCTCCCGGCCGGCATGCAGTTACGCAAGGTTTCTGACCAACCGGCAGCGGTGAAAACCGGCGTGGGCGAGTTCGTCCAGGTATTGGTCGAAGCGCTGGCGATTGTGTTGCTGGTGAGCTTCTTTTCTCTCGGCGTGCGCACCGGCATGGTGGTGGCGCTGAGCATTCCTCTGGTGCTGGCGATGACCTTCGCCTGCATGTATTACTTCGGTATCGGTCTGCACAAAATTTCCCTCGGCGCGCTGGTGCTTGCGTTGGGCTTGCTGGTGGACGACGCGATCATCGCCGTGGAAATGATGGCGATCAAAATGGAGCAGGGCTTCGACCGCATCAAGGCCGCGAGCTACGCCTGGACCAGTACCGCGTTCCCGATGCTCACCGGTACGCTGATCACTGCCGCCGGTTTCCTGCCGATTGCCACGGCGCAATCCGGCACGGGCGAATACACCCGTTCGATCTTTCAGGTGGTGACCATCGCGCTGCTCGCTTCCTGGGTGGCGGCGGTGATGTTCGTGCCCTATCTGGGGGAAAAACTGCTGCCGGATCTGGCGAAAATTCACGCGGCCAAACACGGCACGGGTGATGGTCAGCCGGACCCGTATGCCACCCCGTTCTATCAGCGGGTACGGCGTTTGGTGGAGTGGTGTGTGGTTCACCGCAAAACCGTAATCGTGCTGACCGTGGGGCTGTTTATCGCGTCGGTGATGCTGTTCCGCTTCGTGCCACAGCAGTTTTTCCCGGCCTCCAATCGGCTGGAACTGATGGTCGATCTGAAACTGGCTGAAGGCGCTTCGCTGGCGAACACCACCGGTGAGGTCAAACGCCTGGAAGCGATGCTCAAGGATCATGCGGGTATCGACAACTACGTGGCGTATGTAGGCACCGGTTCGCCGCGTTTCTACCTGCCGCTGGATCAGCAGTTGCCAGCGGCGAGCTTTGCCCAGTTTGTGGTGTTGGCGAAGAACATCGAGGAGCGTGAAACGCTGCGCACCTGGTTGATCTCCACGCTGAACGAGCAGTTCCCGGCGCTGCGTTCGCGGGTGACGCGTTTGGAAAACGGCCCGCCGGTTGGCTATCCGGTGCAGTTCCGCGTTACCGGTGAGCACATTGAAGAAGTCCGCGCTCTGGCGCGCAAGGTCGCGGCCAAGGTTCGCGAGAATCCGCATGTGGTCAATGTGCATCTGGACTGGGAAGAGCCGAGCAAGGTCGTGTACCTGAACATCGATCAGGATCGCGCCCGGGCACTGGGGGTGAGCACTGCCAATCTGGCGAAATTCCTGCAGAGTTCGTTGACCGGGTCGAGTGTCAGTCAGTATCGCGAAGATAACGAGTTGATCGAGATCCTGCTTCGCGGCACGGTGCATGAACGTACTGAATTGTCTTTGTTGCCGAGTCTGGCGGTGCCGACGGATAACGGTCGCAGTGTGGCGCTGTCGCAGGTCGCCACGTTGGAATATGGCTTTGAGGAAGGCGTCATCTGGCATCGTAATCGGCTGCCGAACGTGACGGTGCGTGCCGACATTTATGGCAAGGAGCAGCCGGCGACGCTGGTCAAGCAGATCATGCCGACGCTGGATTCGATTCGCGCTGAATTGCCGGACGGGTATCTGCTGGATGTTGGTGGGACGGTGGAGGATTCGGAGCGTGGGCAGAAGTCGGTGAATGCCGGGGTGCCGATGTTCATTGTTGTGGTGCTGACGTTGCTGATGGTGCAGTTGCGCAGTTTTTCGCGGACGGCGATGGTGTTTTTGACGGCGCCGTTGGGGTTGATCGGGGTGGTGCTGTTTTTGATGGTGTTCCGGCAGCCGTTCGGGTTTGTGGCGATGTTGGGGACGATCGCGCTGTCCGGGATGATCATGCGTAATTCGGTGATTCTGGTGGATCAGATTGAGCAGGATATTGCCTCTGGGCTCAGGCCTTGGCAGGCGATTATCGAGGCGACGGTGCGGCGCTTTCGGCCGATTGTGTTGACGGCTTTGGCGGCGGTTTTGGCGATGATTCCTTTGTCGCGCAGTGTGTTTTTTGGGCCGATGGCGGTGGCGATAATGGGGGGGTTGATTGTGGCTACGGCGTTGACGCTTTTGTTTTTGCCGGCGTTGTATGCGGCTTGGTTCCGGGTGCGTCGGGAGGCTTGAGCCTTGGCGGCCTTTGGGCCGACCATGCTCTTTGGGTTTTGGGTGAATATCTGTTGCTTCGGGTGATGCTGCTGGCGGTTTCGCTCTTACAGCGAGTCACTTTTGCAGACGCCCAAAAGTAACCAAAACGCTTGGCCCCGGCGTTCGGCCCCTCGCTGGGGCTCGGGGTTCCTTCGTTACGGGTTTCATCCGGAGGCATCGCCTCCGGTTTGCTGCGCTGCACCTCCTCTCGATGTGTTTGGCTTCGCCAAACGGCGCTGCACGCCTTCCCCCGGATGAATCCCTCCACTCAGCCTGCCGAAGGGGCCAGTACGGCAAGATCAAGAGCTTTCGGCGAGCTGACACTCGGCCAGTTTGGTGTGCTCAGTCCCTGTGGGAGCTGGCTTGCCAGCGATGGCGGCCTGACAGCCCACCGATCTTTGACTGACTGTCTCTGTCGGCATAGCCGCGCGGGTTCCTACATCTTTTTCAGAAAGCTCCGATATTGAGTCGAAGTGGCCTGAGTGCTGTACTCGAGCCTGTGTTTTTCCTGAGTCTTCGAGTCCGCCTGATGAAAAAGCCGCCAGTGTTGAAGGGTAGATCCGATCCGGTGTTTGACTTGTTGGTGCGTTCGCCGCACAAGCAGCGTCTGGCGCATTATCTGGCGCTGCTGAAGCCGCTCGATGATCAGGGGCGTTATCTGCCTTTCGAGGCCTTGCGCTTCCGTTGGGCCAGCGGGCTGGATGCCAATTTGTGCTGGGCTTTGGTCAAGAAGGCGCGCGTTGCGCAGTACATCAATTTGTTGCCGTTGGGTGAGCCGGTGCAGTGGGGCAAGTATTTGCTGACGCCATCGGCGCAGAAAACGATTTCTGTCGTGGATCGACAAACCACCTCGGCCGCTTTGGAATACATGACCAGTCAGATCGGCGAACGGGCGCATTTCAGTTATTTGCTCAATAACCTGATCGAAGATGAAGCCATTGCCAGTAGTCAGTTGGAGGGTGCAGCGACCACCACACGTGTTGCAAAGGACATGCTCAAGCACCAGCGACAGCCGCGTACGCCAGACGAGCGCATGGTCATGGGTAATTACCGGATGATGAATTTCGCGTGGGAAAAGCGCTACGAGCCTTTGAATCCGGAGTTGATTGCCGCCATTCATCAGGTGGGCGTAGAGGGGATTGATGACGAGCAGTACGACCCCGGTCTTTTCAGGACGAATGATGAAGTGGTCGTTCAGGACGGCGAGGGCAATACCGTGCACAGACCACCACCCGCTTTCGGTTTGGTCTCGCGCCTTCAGAGACTTTCGGATTGGATCAACCAGCCCAACGGCTTGCCTCAGCAGGCAAACTATCTGCACCCTTTGATCAAGGCGATCACGCTGCATTTTGCCTTGGGCTATGAGCATCCGTTTCGTGACGGAAACGGGCGGGTAGCCAGGGCGTTGTTTTACTGGTTCATGTTCAAGAATGAGTTCGCTGCGTTTCGCTACATTGCGATCAGTCTGCTGCTGCGCAACGCTCCAGTGAAATATGGGCGTTCATACCTGCATACCGAAAACGATGAAATGGATCTGACGTATTTCATCGAGTACCAGTGTTCGGTGATTCTTCGAGCGGTGGCCGGTTTTGCGCAGGTCTATCGCAAAAGCGTCGCGTATTCCGAGGCCTTTGAGCACTGGTTGGTGAGTTCGGATTTTTTTGATCGGCTGACGCAGAAGCAGCGAGCGGTTTATCAGGTGGCCAAGAGCGGGGTGGCGAAGGAGTTTACGGCGAGCAACGTCAAGGAACACCTTGGTTGTGCCTACACCACGGCGGTTGCGACGCTCAACGGTCTGGTCGAATTGCAGGTTTTCGAAAAGCGGAAAATCGGCCGTGAGTGGGTATTTTTCTTGCGCGCTCCTCCAGCAGACGGAATGCAAAACGGGAGCGAAATATCACGCTCCCGTTTTGTATCAGCTTAGAGAGTGCCGAACACCTTCTTCGCCAGACTCGTCGCCGCAGCGGCCGGGTTCTGGCGGATGGTTTCTTCCTGTTTGCCGATCATTTCGAACAGGCCATTGAGCGCTTGCTCGGTAACGTAGTTTTCGACGTTGGCGCTCTTCGCGTCTACTACGCCGAAGGTCGCGGCCTGGCCGGCGAAGGCGTTGTACTTTTGCGCCACGCCGACCTTGTCGGTGGCTTGCTTGACGATCGGCAGGAACTTGGCGCGGATCTGTTCGCGGCTGGATTTGTCCAGGTATTGGGTGGCCGAGTCGTTGCCGCCGCTGAGGATGCCTTTGGCGTCGGCCACGCTCATTTTCTTCACTGCGTCGACTAGGATCGGCTGGGCCTGGGTCACGGCGCTTTCCGCAGCCTTGTTCATGGCGGTTTCCAGTTCTTCGACCTGGGCGCCCATGCCGAAGGCTTTCATCTTGCTGGCGGCTTTGCCGAGTTTGCCCGGCAGTTCGATTTTTACCTCCGGGTTATTGCTGAAACCGCCAGGCGCGCCGAGTTGTTTGACGGCGATTTGCGCGCCTTGGGTCAGGGCGTCCTTGAGGCCGCCAGTGGCGTCTTGTTGCGAAAGGTCGTTGAGCGACAGCGCCATGGCGCTGGCGGAGATCATCAGGCCCGCGCACAGGCCGGCGAAGCGAAGGGTAGGGCGGAGCATGGCAGCTTCCTTGTTCCAGAAAATGAATTAACGAGCGGCGTCGACGCGGATTTTCAGCGGCTGCGGGTCGTTGCCGTCGAGTTGCACGGCGTGGTTTTCGGTGGTGATGAACAGCAACTCACCGTTGACCTCAATGCGTGCGCTGACCGAGTAGCGATGGCCGGGTTTGACCTGGGCCGGATCGTAGCTCAAGTGGAAGGGCAGCGGCACCTGGCCTTTGACCGGGCCTTTCTGTTGGTCGAGTACGACGGCTGGCGCGTCGGCCAGTGAAACGTCTTGCAGGCTCACGCTCAAGGTGGCGCTCGGTGGCAGGGCAATGCGTTGCAGGTAGAACACTTCGCCGTCGAGGCTGGCCTTGCCGGCGGGTGTGGTCGACTGGCAGGCGCTGAGCAGTGTGGCGGCAGCGAGAATGGTCAGTTTTTTCATGGAAAATTTCCTTTCAATGTGGGAGTGAGCAGGCTCACTCCCACAGGTTGTTCATCAAGCTTCGGGCGGTGTGGCGACCTGATCGGCCGCATCTTCACTGCGATGCAGCGCCACCTGACGGATCGACAAACGAATCTCCGCCGGCAACACGCGTTTGGCCGCACCTTCGGCCAGTTCGCCGAGCAGTTCGTGGTAGCTCAGCTTGCCGGCTTCGTCGCGGCGCAGCACGTCGAGGTCGAGCAGGGTCTGGATGAAGTGGCGGAACAGGCTCTTGTCGAAAAACTCCGGGGCGTTGAGGCCATGCAGGATCGACAGGCGCTGGGCCATGACCGTGCAGAGGTCTTCCAGTTCTTCGGCGCTGACGGTGTTCTGGCCGGCGTTGAGCAGCAGCGACACGGTCATGTAGAAGCGTTGCAGGGTCTGCGCGATGCTTTTCGACAGCAGGGTCAGCAACACGAAATGCCGCGAACTCGGCGCAGGGCGCAGGTACACCTCTTTTTCGAAACGCAGCAGGCCTTGTTCGACGAACGCTTCCAGCCATTGATCGACCACCGCGTCGATTTCGTCTAGGCTCCAGCGGATGAACAGCTCCGATTGCAAGTACGGATACAGTGCGCGGGTGTAGCGCAGGATCTGTTCGCGGCTCATGCGCGATGTGCTCTGGAAGAAACTCGCCAGCAGCGCCGGCAGGGCGAAGATGTGCAGCACGTTGTTGCGGTAGTAGGTCATCAGGACGGCATTTTGCTCGTCCAGATAGAGAATCTTGCCCAGTGCGTCGTTCTGCTCGGCCAGTAGATCCATGTCCTTCACATGCTCGATCAGCGCGCGGCCATCGCCTTCCGGCAATGTCGTGTGTGGCGAGTACGGCACCTTGCGCAGCAGCGCCAGATACAGGTCCAGCACCCGCGCCATGGCACGATCGTCCAGCGCCAGGCGAGTGGTCGACAGCAGCGCCAGCGCCACCAGATTGACCGGGTTGATCGCCGCCGCTTCGTTCAGATGCTGCGCGACTTTCTCGCCGAGGCGATTGGTGGTTTCGTTGAGCCACGCCGGTTTGTACTGCGGGCCGAGTTCCTGCTGGCGCCAGTCCGGTTGCTCGGCGTCGAGGAATTCCGCCAGTTTGATCGGTTCGCCGAAGTTGACGGCGACCTGCCCGAAGCGCTGCTTCAGCGCACCGATGACTTTGAAAATATCGAAGATTGACTCTTTCTTCTTGCTGGCGCCACGGAGTTCGCCGAGGTAGGTACGGCCCTCCAGCACGCGCTCGTAACCGATGTACACCGGCACGAACACGATAGGCATGCGCGACGAACGCAGGAAGCTGCGCATCGTGATCGCGAGCATCCCGGTTTTCGGTTGCAGCATACGCCCGGTACGCGAGCGGCCGCCCTCGACGAAGTACTCGACCGGGAAGCCTTTGGTGAACAGGGTGTGCAGGTATTCGTTGAACACCGATGTGTACAGCGGATTGCCCTTGAACGTGCGGCGCATGAAGAACGCGCCGCCACGACGCAGCAGGCTGCCGATCACCGGCATGTTGAGGTTGATCCCGGCGGCGATGTGCGGCGGGGTCAGGCCGTTGCGGAACAGCAAGTACGAGAGCAGCAGGTAGTCGATGTGGCTGCGGTGACACGGCACGTAGATCACTTCGTGACCCTGGGCGACCTTCTGCACGCCTTCGATGTGGTTGACCTTGATACCGTCGTAGATCTTGTTCCAGAACCAGCTCAACACCACCTCTAGGAAGCGGATCGCGGTGTAGGTGTAGTCCGAGGCGATCTCGTTGCCGTAGCGCAGGGCCTGGGCCTTGGCCTTTTCCGGGGATATGTTCTCGCGCTCGGCTTCGTCGAGGATCGCTTGCTTGACCAATGGCTGGTTGAGCAGGCCTTTGACCAGATTGCGGCGGTGGGAAATGTCCGGGCCGATCACCGCCGCTTTGAGGTTGCGGAAGTGTACGCGCAGGATCCGCTGGGCCATGCGCACGGTGCGCTCGTGGCCCTTGTTGTGTTCGATGAGCTCGCGCAGGTGGATCGGCGCGGAGAACTGCACACGAGTCTTGCGCCCGAGAATCATGATGCTCAGCAGCCGGCGCAGACGCCCGGTGACCGCCCAGCTGTCGGCGAACAGCAGCTTCCACGGACTGTTTTCGCTGTCCGGTGACTGACCCCAGAACACGCTGACTGGAATGATCTGCGCGTCTTCGGCGGCGTTCTGCGTGAGGGCGCTGACCAAGCGGGTCAGGGTTGGCGGGGCACCGCGCTTGTCCTGACGGCCGAGCCAGTCCGGGTCCGGCGTCAGGTAGAAGAACGCCGCCGGTTCGATCAACGAACCCACCGATACCGGCAAAACCGGACGCGGCAGACCGGCCTTGGTGCACTCGGTATCGAGCACGGCCAGATCGGTCAGCGATGGGTTTTGCAGGACGTAGAACACCGGACGACTGCGGTCGAGGTTGAGGGTGAACGACGACTGGTTGATCGTCTCCGAGCGAACCCAGAGGTACAACAGTCGGCGCAAGGTGCCAAACACAAGACGGCGGAACGGGGAGCGGGTCATACGGCTTCTGCGTGAGTTGATAAAACCGAGCGTTTGCTCGGGTGGGCGCTAGTGTGACGGATTCATCGAAAATCGGCAAAAAAGCGGCGAACTAAACTCCGGTTGAGAGTTTTCGTGCCTGTCATATACTCGGCGCTCTGTCGCCGGGGCCCTTTTATGGACGTCGGACGCAGGCTGACGTTCCTCAAAGGCTTTCCTGCGAAAAGCCTGTTCAATAATAAAAAAGGAGTATGAACAGATGGCAACACGTGAAATCGGCAACGTGAAGTGGTTCAACGACGCCAAGGGCTACGGCTTCATTCAGCGCGAAGACGGGGTGGACGTGTTCGTGCACTACCGCGCGATTCGCGGCGAAGGGCATCGGTCGCTGACCGAGGGCCAGCAGGTCGAGTACGCCCTGATAACTGGCGAGAAGGGTTTGCAGGCGGAAGATGTTGTAGGCCTGTAATCACCCGAAGATCGTTCCCACGCAGAGCGTGGGAACGATCAGCGTCAGGCGGTCTTCCAGGTGATTTCTTCTTCACCATCGGCGCTGATGCGCATCCAGCGATCCGCCGTTTCCTCGCCTTCTTCCTCGACCCACGTCCCCGGCGCACAACGCACTTCGACGTTCAGCGCAGCAAACGCGGCGCGGGCGCAGGCGATGTCGTCATCCCATGGGGTCTGGTCGCTGTCCAGGAACAGGCTGTTCCACTTACCCACGGCTTTCGGCAGCCAGGTCACCGGGACTTTGCCTGCCTTGCACTTGTAGGTTTGGCCTTTCTGCACCCAGTCGCTGCACGGGCCCAGCGCTTCGCCCAGCCAGGCCGAAATGGCCTTGTGGTCGACGTCGGCGTCTTTCAGGTAAATCTCGATATCCGGTTGGCGCATGGATGTCCTCACTGCGGGTCTGAAAAATCCATTCGCGGATTTAGCCGGCCCCGGGCATTTGCCCGAGACCAAAAGTTATTGAAGAACGAAATAATCGTAGCGCATCGACACGGTGGTCTCGAACGGCTCGGCCTGCTCGATCACTGCCGCGCGACGTTCGGCGCTAGCGCGCCAGCCGTGGGGCGTCATTGCCAGCAGGTTGGCGCGATCCTGTGGTTCGGTCAGCGTCAGCTTGAACTGCAGAGTCTCGCTGTGCGCCAGCGCCATGCCTTCCGGCACCAGGGCCAGATGCTTGTCGTCGGTGTACTCACGGACTTCGTCGTATAGACGTTCGCGCAACTCCATAAGATGGCCACTGGTCGGGCCGACCTTCATCAGCCCGCCGCCTACGCTGAGCAGACGCTTGGCTTCTTCCCAATCCAATGGACTGAAAACACTGGCCAGAAACTGGCAACTGCCCGACGCCAACGGCACGCGGGCCATGCTGGCGATCAACCAGGTCAGTTGCGGATTGCGTTTGCAGGCGCGTTTGACCGCTTCACGGGAGATGTCCAGCGCGTAGCCATCGGCATCCGGCAGGGCCTCGGCAATCTGCGCAGTGTAGTAACCCTCGCCACAGCCGATATCGACCCAGCGCGCCGGCGCATAACTCGCTGCCAGCTCCGCCAGACGCTTGGCCACCGGCGCGTAATGCCCAGCGTTCAGGAAGTCGCGGCGGGCCTCGACCATTGCCTGATTGTCGCCAGGATCGCGGCTGTTCTTGTGCTGCACCGGCAACAGATTCAAGTAACCCTGACGCGCACG
Organism: Pseudomonas sp. N40(2020); assembly: GCF_014472415.1. Lineage (GTDB taxonomy): Bacteria > Pseudomonadota > Gammaproteobacteria > Pseudomonadales > Pseudomonadaceae > Aquipseudomonas. Next base: position 9,981 of record NZ_JACSZV010000051.1, on the reverse strand, counting down.
GTCGAAACGATGCCCGGCGGGGCAGACCACGCCGTTGTCCACCGCGTTCAGCGGCTCACTGCAAATCGGGCACGCAAGCATCAGGCAAGCAACTTGATCAGGGTCTGGTAGTAGATCTCGGTCAGTACGTCGAGATCGGCCGCCAGTACGCGCTCGTTGACCTGGTGAATGGTCGCGTTGACCGGGCCCAGTTCAACCACCTGAGTGCCCATGGTCGCGATGAAGCGGCCATCGGAAGTGCCACCGCTGGTAGACGCCTTGGTCTCGCGGCCGGTGATGTCCTTGATGCTCGCCGACACCGCGTCAAGCAGTGCGCCCGGCTCGGTGAGGAATGGCAGGCCGGACAGCGCCCAGTCGATGTGCCAGTCCAGATCATGCTTGTCGAGGATGTCGGCAACGCGTTTCTGCAGGCCTTCAACGGTGGATTCGGTGGAGAAACGGAAGTTGAACACGGCCACCAGGTCGCCCGGAATCACGTTGGTCGCGCCGGTGCCGGAGTTGACGTTGGAAATCTGGAAACTGGTCGGCGGGAAAAAGTCGTTGCCGTGATCCCAGTGCTCGGCGGCCAATTCGGCCAGCGCCGGCGCGGCCAGGTGGATCGGGTTCTTCGCCAGATGCGGGTAGGCCACGTGGCCCTGAATACCCTTGATGGTTAGCTTGGCACCAAGCGAGCCGCGACGGCCGTTTTTGACCACGTCACCCACCAGCGTGGTGCTCGACGGTTCGCCGACGATGCACCAGTCCAGACGCTCGTTACGCGCGACCAGACGTTCAACCACTGCCTTGGTGCCGTGGTGCGCCGGGCCTTCTTCGTCGCTGGTGATCAGAAACGCGACTTTGCCTTTGTGGTTCGGGTAGTCGGCGACGAAACGCTCGGCGGCGACAGTCATCGACGCCAGGCTGCCTTTCATGTCTGCCGCGCCACGGCCGCAGAGCATGCCGTGTTCATCGATGATGGCGTTGAACGGGTCGATCTGCCATGCAGTCACCGGGCCGGTCGGCACTACGTCGGTGTGACCGGCGAAGCACAGCACCGGGCCGTCGTTGTTGCCATGGATGGCCCAGAAGTTATCCACATCCTCGATGCGCATCGGCTCCAGGGTGAAACCGGCATCACCCAGGCGCTGCATCATCTGCTTCTGGCAATCGGCGTCGACCGGCGTCACGGACGGACGGCGGATCAGGTCGATGGCGAGTTGGAGGGTCGGCGAAAGGTCGGCGTGGGCCGTCATGGAGAACTCCGGAATCTGGGGGCAAGGCGCGCAAAATGGCGGTTATCTTAAAGCAAAACGGCGACCATTGGCCGCCGTTTAGTGCATCGATGAGGATTTAGACGGCCGGTGCTGGCTCAAGTGCCGCCGAAGGTTTTGGCAGCGACGACAGGAACGCCATGATCAATGCCGCCAGGTACGGCAACGATTGCACCAGCAACATGACCACCCAGAAGCGCATGTCGTTGCTTGGAATACCCTGCACCAGGTAGATCCCCAGCGCCGCGCCCCACAACAGCAGCATGATGAACAGCTCTTCCCGCGCTTCGGAAATCGCCACCCAGAAGCCGTGGTTGTCGGCGTTTTTCGGCGTGCGGAAGAACGGAATGCTGCTGGTGAAGAAGCCGTACAACACCGCTTTGGCGATGGTGTGCGACAACGCCAGACCCGCCAGTGCCGCGCAGAATGCATCTTTCAGGTTCACGCCCACCGCGCGGCGATACAGGAAGATGATCTTGCCGACCTTGAACACGAACAGCGCCAATGGCGGGATCGCGAAGATCAACAGTGGCGGATCGACCCGTTGCGGCACGATGATCATCGCCGCCGACCACAACAGTGCGCCGACGGTGAAGAAGATGTTCATGCCGTCCGCCACCCACGGCAACCAGCCCGCGAGGAAGTGGTAACGCTGGCCACGGGTCAGTTCGGTGTCCTTGCCGCGCAGCAGGCTGCCGGTGTGACGCTTGATGATCTGAATTGCGCCGTAAGCCCAGCGGAAACGCTGCTTCTTGAAGTCGATGAACGTATCCGGCATCAGACCCTTGCCGTAACTGTCGTGGTAATACGCCGCCGACAGGCCTTTTTCGAACACGCGCAGACCCAGTTCGGCGTCTTCACAGATGCACCAGTCGGCCCAGCCCAATTCTTCCAGAACCGAACGACGGGTCATGGTCATGGTGCCGTGCTGGATGATCGCGTCGCGGTCGTTACGGGTGACCATGCCGATATGGAAGAAGCCTTTGTACTCGGCGTAACAGAGCTTCTTGAAGGTGCTTTCGTTCTGGTCGCGGTAATCCTGCGGCGACTGCACCACGGCAATTTTCGGGTCGGCGAAGTGCGGCACCATGTGCTTGAGCCAGTTCGGATGCACGCAGTAATCGGAGTCGATCACCGCGATCACTTCGGCATCCTTGGCAGTGTGCGGAAGCAGATAATTCAACGCGCCGCCCTTGAAACCTGCCAATGGCGCGACGTGGAAGAACTTGAAGCGCGGGCCGAGGATTTCGCAGTAGTCGCGCACCGGTTCCCACACCGCCGGGTCCTTGGTGTTGTTGTCGATGATCAGGACTTCGTAGTCCGGATAATCGAGAGCGGCCAGGGCGTCGAGGGTCTGTTTGACCATTTCCGGCGGCTCGTTGTAGCAAGGCACGTGGATCGACACTTTTGGCCGGTAGCTGGAGTCGCCCTCCACGGGCAGGAATTCCCGTCGGCGTTTGTGAATCCACACCGCTTCGGCCAGTTCATGGGCCTCTGTGAGCAACACGATAAATACCCCGAGCGCACCCAGCGCCAGGAGGAAGCCCACTGTCAGGCTAAACCAGGTGCTGTATTGCAGGCTGTAGTCGTAACCGATCCATACCAGCACCGACCCGCAAAGGAATGCGATGAAGGTCAGGAAGATCCGGCCACGCTGGCGCAGCGCCGAACCGTCGATCATCAGCAAGGTCAGCGACAACAGCGCCAGTACCACCGAGCCGACCGCCAGCACACGCCATTGCGGGATCGCCACCACCGGGCCTTCGAAGTTGAATTTCTGCTGACGCGCGGCGTTGAACACGCCCCAATACGCGCCAACCGAACCTTCGTCACTGGCTTTCCACGGCTGGTCGAACGCTTCGATCACGAAGTAATTGAAGCCCTGGCGGTTGAGCTTGTTGACCAAAGTTCGCAGGTAGATCGCTTGATCCGCCGGCGACGCATCGGCGCCGCCGCGCATTCGACCGTTGCTCGGCCAGCCCACCTCGGACAGCAGCAGCGGTTTTTTCGGGAACATCTTTTTCAGATCGCGGGCCCGGTCGAAAACGAACTGGCCGGCCTTGTCGACCGGGACGAATTCCCAGTACGGCAGAACGTGAGCGGCAATCAGATCGACGTGCTTGGCCAGCTCCGGGTGTTCTTCCCAGACGTGCCATTGCTCGGAGGTGGTCACCGGTACTTTGACGGCTGCGCGTACGCGATCAAGCAGCACGCTCAGTTGCTCGGCAGTGATTTCCTTACGGAAGATCGCTTCGTTGCCGACTACCACGCGAACCACGCTACGCGAGGTGTTCGCCAGTTCGATGGCGCGAGTGATCTCCCGCTCGTTGCGCTCCTGGTCGGGGCTGATCCAGATCCCCAAGGTCACGCGCAAACCAAATTCTTCCGCCAGTTTCGGGATGTCTTGCAGCGAGCCATCGACCGAGTAGATGCGGATGTTGTCCGTCAGCTTGCTCATGATCTCCAAGTCACGGCGCATTTCTTCGTCGGAAGGGTACTGATCCTTCTGCGGGAATTGGCCCTGCTGGAACGGCGAGTAGGAGAAACCGGAGATCTGCTCCGGCCAGTTGGGCGCGGAGACCGGGCGATTGATCAGCGCCCAGAAGCCGGTGAACAGGGCGGCGATTGCCAGAACCACCACCAGGTTGAGACCAAATTTACGCGATGACATAGCTGTTTCGGGTTCCAAAGGCTGTGGAACGGAGGATCGGTAGGCTATACGCCAATGGGGCGCGCATCCTACACCGGTAGTTCGCAAGTCGTACAACAGACAGGGAATTGCCTGACATTGGGCAATCCGCTTTGACTTAAGTTCTTACACTTGTAGATCGAAGGTTAAAACTTGTCGCTGCGTAGCCCTATAATGCGCGCCGGTTTTTGGGGTAATGGTCATGAGTACAGAAGATCCGCGGTTTGCAGGCATCGCCCGTTTGTATGGCATCGAAGGCATGGAGCGCTTGCGCGCGGCCCATGTGGCGATCGTCGGCGTCGGTGGCGTCGGCTCCTGGGCGGCGGAAGCCATTGCCCGTTGCGGCGTCGGCGAAATATCCCTGTTCGATCTGGATGACGTTTGCGTGAGCAACGCCAACCGCCAGTTGCACGCGCTGGACAGCACCGTCGGCAAACCTAAGGTCGAGGTGATGGCCGAGCGTCTGCGCGGGATCAACCCGGACTGCACCGTCCATGCGGTGGCGGATTTCGTCACTCGCGACACCATGGCCGAATACATCACGCCGAACATCGACTGCGTGATTGACTGCATCGACGCCGTCAACGCCAAGGCTGCGCTGATCGCGTGGTGCAAACGCCGCAAGATCCAGATCATCACGACTGGCGGTGCGGGCGGGCAGATTGATCCGACGCTGATTCAGGTCTGCGATCTGAACCGCACGTTCAACGACCCGTTGGCTTCGAAAGTGCGATCTACGCTGCGTCGTGACTACGGTTTCTCGCGCACCGTGACCCGCCATTACAGCGTGCCCTGTGTGTTTTCCACGGAACAACTTCGCTACCCGAAACCGGATGGCAGCATCTGTTTGCAGAAGAGTTTTGTCGGTGATGGCGTGAAGCTGGACTGCGCGGGCGGGTTTGGCGCGGTGATGATGGTGACGGCGACGTTCGGCATGGTTGCGGCGACCAAGGCTGTGGATAAGATTGTGGCGGGTGTTCGGCGGCCGGCGGATCGAGTCAAACCTCAGGTTTGATGCCGGGGCTGATGGCCTCATCGCTGGCAAGCCAGCTCCCACAGGTATTTGGTAGGTTCACTGCATTTGTGAACACCATAGAACCTTGTGGGAGCTGGCTTGCCAGCGATGACGATTAACTCGCCAACTCATTCATCCGCTGGAGCACCGCATTTAGTCCATTGCTGCGCGACGGCGACAACTGCCGCGAAAGCCCCAGCTGGCTGAACCAGTCCGGCAAATCCACCTGCTGCAATTCAGTCGCCGACAACCCGTTGACCCGCAACAACAGCAATGCCACCAACCCGCGAATCATCCGCGCATCACTGCTGGCGCTGAATTGCCAGTGGCCGTCCTGCAACTCGCCCAGCAACCACACTTGGCTTTCACAGCCATGCACCCGGTTGGCATCGCATTTATCCGCGTCGCTCAGCGGCGGCAGACGATCACCGAACTGCATCAGCAATCGCGCCCGCTGTTCCCAACCGGCAGCATTCTGAAAGGTTTGCAGCGCCTCGGCGGCATCAGTCGGCAGGCTCATCGCAACAACTCCAGCGCCTGATCCAGCGCTTCGAAAAAACGCTCCAGATCCTCGGAATCGTTGTACAACGCCAGCGACACCCGAATTGCCCCGGCCAGCTCGAAGCTTTTCAGCAACGGCATGGCGCAGTGGTGCCCGGCGCGCACGGCAATGCCTTGCTCGGTCAGCAGATGCGCGAGATCGGCGTTATGTACGCCCTCGACGACAAAACTGGCCAGGGCCAGTTGCGGCTTGCCCAGTAGACGAATGCCATTGCGGGCAGCGAGGCCGCGCAGCAGATAGTCGTGCAGCGCCGCTTCATGAGCGGACACGGCTTCCTGATCCAGCCCGGCAAGATAATCGAGGGTCGCACCGAGGCCGATCACGCTGGCAATCGGCGGCGTGCCCGCCTCGAAACCCAGCGGGGCAGGGCGGAAGCGCGAATCGTGATAGTTGGCTTCCAGCACCATTTCACCGCCGAACTGCCACGGCTTCAGCTGTTCCAGCGCTTTATTGCGCCCGAACAGAACACCGAGGCCATCGGGGCCGTACAGCTTGTGGCTGGAAAACACATAAAAGTCGCAACCGAGAGCCTGCACGTCATGCCGACCGTGCACCACGCCTTGGGCGCCATCGACCACGGTCAGCGCGTTCTGCGCCTTGGCCATGCCCAGCAGCGCCGGCAGCGGTTGCCACGCACCCAGCACGTTGGACAACTGACTGACTGCCAGCAAACGAGTGCGCGGTCCGATCAGATGTACGGCGGCAGCGAGGTCGATCACACCGTCGTCATCCAGCGGCAGGATCACCAGGTTCAGATTGCGACGTTGCGCCAGTTGCTGCCACGGCAGCAGATTGGCGTGATGCTCCAGGGCGCTGATGACAATTTCATCGCCCGTATGGAAGAGGTGCTCCAGGCCATAGGCCAGGAGATTCAGCGCACTGGTGGCGCCGTGGGTGAAGATGATTTGCCCGCTGTCACCGGCATTTAGCCATTGCGCCACCTTGAGGCGGCTGTCTTCGAACGCTTGCGTGGCATGGGCACCGGGAAGATGTTGCGCACGATGCACATTGGCTGCGCCGTTGGCGTAGTAATGCGCCAGCGCGTCGAGCAAGGCCTGAGGTTTTTGCGTGGTGGCGGCGTTGTCCAGATAGGTCTGGTCTTGCCGTTGCAGGGCGGCGATGGCCGGGAAATCGGCACGCCAGGGGGAGGGAATCATCACGGTTCATAGCCCTGGTGAAGAGGGGCGGGATTACGCCAAACCTTGTGGGAGCGAGCAGGCTCGCTCCCCCAAGTGCTTACAGCACTTAGTTGTGAGCGTGCAGCGCTTCGTTCAGTTCGATCGCCGATTTGTGGGTTTTGCACTCCACTGCACCGGTTTCCGAATTGCGACGGAACAGCAGGTCGGTCTGACCGGCCAGTTCACGCGCCTTCACGACTTTGACCAGATTATTGTTCTCGTCCAGCAGCGCTACTTTGGTACCGGCGGTCACGTATAGGCCCGACTCGACAGTGTTGCGGTCGCCCAGCGGGATGCCGATACCGGCGTTGGCGCCGATCAGGCAGCCTTCGCCAACCTTGATCACGATGTTGCCGCCGCCCGACAGGGTGCCCATGGTCGAGCAACCGCCGCCCAGATCCGAACCCTTGCCGACGAAGACGCCTGCGGAGACGCGGCCTTCGATCATGCCCGGGCCTTCGGTGCCAGCGTTGAAGTTGATGAAACCTTCGTGCATCACGGTGGTGCCTTCGCCCACGTAGGCGCCCAGACGCAGACGCGCAGCATCAGCGATACGCACGCCGGCCGGTACCACGTAGTCGGTCATTTTCGGGAACTTGTCCACCGAGAACACTTCCAGCAGCTCGCCGCGCAGACGGGCTTCCAGTTGCAGTTCGGCGAGTTCGCTCAGGTCGATTGCGCCCTGGCTGGTCCACGCTACGTTCGGCAGCAGCGGGAAGATACCGGCAAGGCTCAGACCGTGCGGCTTGACCAAACGATGGGACAGCAGGTGCAGCTTGAGGTAGGCCTCAGGTGTCGAGGTCAGCTGCGCATCTTCAGCCAGCAGCGTGGCAACCAGCGGCTTGTGGCTCTCGGCCAGACGGGTCAGCAGCTTGCCTTGAACGGCGTCGATGCCTTTGACGGCTTCAGCCAGTTGCGCAGCCTGTGCGGTGGTGAAAGTGATGGCCTGGTTGCCTTCGGTGTAACCGAGGATCGGTGCAACGGCAGCGACCAGTTCGGCCGAAGGATTGAGCAGTGGCTGTGCGTAGAACACTTCCAGCCACGCGCCTTGGCGGTTCTGGGTGCCGACACCGAAAGCGATGCTGAACAGGGAATTGGACATGTGAATACCTCTACAAAAAAGTGACGGGCTGCTTATTTGATCGCGGCCGCGTAGATGTCTGGCTTAAAGCCAATCAGGGTTCGGTCACCGAGATCGAGCACCGGGCGCTTGATCATCGAGGGTTGAGCGAGCATCAGTTCGATGGCTTTCGACTGGTCGAGATCGGCTTTACGTTCGTCGCCGAGTTTGCGAAAGGTCGTGCCTGCACGGTTCAACACCGTTTGCCAGCCGTGCTCGTCACACCATTGAGTCAGGTGCTCACGGTCGATGCCGGCAGTCTTGTAATCGTGAAAGTCGTAGCTGACAGCGTGTTCATCGAGCCAGGTGCGCGCCTTCTTCATGGTGTCGCAGGCTTTGATGCCGAAAAGGTGCAACGTTTTACTTGAATCGGTCAAGGAATCGCCCCCTTTACAGGTGCTGGAAAAAAATGGTGTGGGATTATGCCATGACCCTTCAGCTAATACGCAAAACCTGTGGGAGCCGAGTTTCAGAGGGCTGCGACATAGGTGCAAAGGCCAGGCACAGCCTAAGCGGCTAATATGGCAGTTCAACGCTGTCGATCGTCTGAGATTTTCGCTTTATGCAAACTGCTTACACCGTCCTGATCCTGCTGATGCTGGTCAGCGTTTCGCGTCTGGTCGGACGGGTCATCCCGTTGCCGCTGCCCCTTGTGCAAATCGCCGCCGGCGCCCTGTTGGCCTGGCCAACGCTTGGTCTGCACGTGGCGCTGGACCCGGAGCTTTTCCTGTTTTTATTCCTGCCACCGCTGTTGTTCTCCGACGGATGGCGCATGCCCAAGCGTGAGCTCTGGCACCTGCGTGGGCCGATTCTGACACTGGCAGTCGGGCTGGTGCTGTTCACCGTGGTGGGCGCCGGGTATTTCATTCACTGGTTACTGCCAACGATTCCGCTGCCCGTGGCTTTCGCATTGGCGGCGGTGTTGTCGCCAACGGACGCCGTAGCGGTCTCGGCCATTTCGCAAAACCGCTTGCCCACGCCGCTGATGCACATGCTTCAAGGTGAATCACTCTACCCCCTATACAACGTACAGACAGACGCCATCAAACCCTTATGTTTACTGGGCTTCAGGAAAAAGGGTTGTGTCCATATCACAGCATGACCAAATGGACAGCGGCAATTTGTTGTGAAAAAAGGTGACCTGAGCGTCGAATGTGTCAAACGAGGGAAGGCTGCCAGAATCTCTGACGTCCACCCTGTAATTGGAGTTCTGAGAGGTCTGGCCGTAGCGACTGGTGTGGATGGATTCACGAAATAACCCGGGAGGTTCGGGATCTAACACGCATGTGTTTTTGATTCTGAAGGACACCTGTAAATCAGGACGCTTCCAGCTCAACTGTGATTATCTGCATGACCTCTCTAGCCAATATTAGCGGCTCGGCAGTGAATCTCCTGAACACTAGGTAACTCTAAGACTTCCAATACCGGTTCACGGTCGACTTAGCCAACCCTAGCTTCTCCACCGCCTCTGCCTGGCTATACCCTGCTGCCTTGAGTTCCCTGACGGCCTCTTCATTTTTGGTCTTCTTAGGCTTGCCCCGGGGCCGTTGAAGCAACTCCCTGCCAATGAGTTGACTACTAAAAAGCTCCATTCCGCCTTCCGCTTGAAATGCATCGAGCTGATCTTCCGCTCGCCTGAGGGTCAGCGAGTAGTGCTCCTCATTTTGCATGGCAACACACATGGCCAAGAGAGCGACGGAATCGAACTGAAGGGCTTTGGACAGTTCAACGAATTTCTCCAGTGTGATGTTGCTCATGCCCTGTTCAAGCTTGTTGATGTTGGCCTTTACGCTGACTTCGGCCAAATCCCCGTAGTCGGCCCCACGCACGGTTCGAATAGACCGTATCGCGGCGCCTATCTCCTTCTTGAGCGACATTTTCTGTCCTAAAAAACGAGGATAGAGCCACACGTGGCTAGTTCCGATAAACCTCGCTTAGTGGTATTATCGGAACTGCCGTAGCTTTTGGTCGTACGGACGGAGCTTTCCCGCTGAGATTAAGGCGCGATGGGTTAGATGCTGGTCATCCTTAGGCAGGGTGTGTAGTGGTCTAATGAAACCGGACACCCATTTAGGCGAGAATGCTCGCCAGATAGAGGTGTCTGATGACCAAACAACGTCGTTCTTTTTCCACTGAATTCAAACGCGAGGCCGCAGGCCTCGTGCTC
>NZ_JACSZV010000050.1 GCF_014472415.1 Pseudomonas sp. N40(2020) | reverse complement strand
TGTACATGCTTTTGGCGATGTGCGAGACGCTGGAGCAATACACGCCACAGGAGCTGGCGGGTTTCGCTAAAGAAGCCATCGGCTGGGTGGCCAGCCGAAGACTTTAGAGATGTGTAGATACCAATGCAGCGATGAGGCCATCAGCTACAGCACAATACTCATACCGTCATACGCCACTTCAACATCACGCCGCGCCAGTTCCGCGCGCTCCGGCGAATCCTCGTCGAGAATCGGGTTGGTGTTGTTGATGTGGATAAGCACCTTGCGTTGCTCGGGAAGCTGTTCCAGCACTTCGAGCATGCCGCCAGGGCCGTTCTGCGCCAGATGGCCCATCTCGCGACCGGTGCGGGTGCCGACGCCACGGCGCTGCATTTCATCGTCGTCCCACATTGTGCCGTCCACCAGCACGCAATCGCTGCCGGCCATGATTTCCAGCAGTGGCGCGTCAACCTTGCCCAGCCCCGGCGCATAGAACAGTTTGCCGCCGGTCTTCAGGTCTTCGACGATCAGGCCGATGTTGTCGCCCGGGTGCGGATCGAAGCGGTGCGGCGAATACGGCGGCGCGGCACTGCGCAATGGCAGGGGAGTGAAACGCAGGTTCGGGCACGCAGCGACGGTGAAGCTTTGATCGAGTTCGATACGGTTCCAGTCCAGCCCACCGTTCCAGTGTTTGAGCATGGTGAACAGCGGGAAACCCGTGCTCAGGTCTTCGTGAACCATGTCCGTGCACCAGACCTGATGCGGGCAGCCTTCGCGCAGGCTGAGCAGGCCGGTGGTGTGGTCGATCTGGCTGTCCATCAGGATGATCGCGCTGATACCGGTATCGCGCAGCGCACGGCCCGGTTGCATCGGAGCGAAGTTCTGCAGTTGCGCGCGGATGTCTGGCGAGGCGTTGCACAGCACCCAGTTCACGCCGTCATCGGAAATCGCGATGGACGATTGAGTGCGGGCCTTGGCATTCAGGCTGCCGTCGCGAAAACCGGCGCAATTGACGCAGTTGCAATTCCACTGCGGAAAACCGCCACCGGCGGCCGAACCCAGAATCTGGACGAACATGAACGCTCCATCATTTCAACGCTGAAAATAAAACGCCCCGGCGAGCCGAGGCGTTGCACTGCAAGTCTGCGTGGGCAGAACTCAGCGGCTGGCGAAGTACATGGTGACTTCGAAGCCGATACGCAGGTCGGTGTAAGCCGGTTTTGTCCAGGACATAGGGTGTCTCCTTCGGTGGGTGGGATAGCGCTGTCCATAGGTATAGTCCACGGCAGCGCAGGGATGTTCCAAATAGTTAGGCGGCTATGTTACTCAAAATTTCAACATGATTGCCTGTGAATCTTTGAGAAAGCTCCTTGCAGCCTGAGTAATGATCAGTTTGCCGCTTGCCATGGTTCGCCGGGCATAGCGTCGCTGGCAAGGCAGAGCCAGCCACCTTCGGCGTTGTTTAAGCGCTGTGCGGCTGCCAGCAATGCCGGACGATCCAGTTGGCCAATCGCGGCGAACAATTGCGGCAGATAATCCGACGAATGGCCCGCGAGTCTGGCCTGCCACAGCAGTTCGGCGGAGTCTTTGGTCGACAGATTTGTGTCATTGAACTGATCGATGAGCGATTGGTGTTGTTGGCTGAGACTGGCGTCATCCAGGGTTTCAATCAGCGCCGGAATGCCTTGGAGGAATTGCTGAATTTGCCCGAGCAATGCTTCCGGTGTGGCTGTTGGCGATTGCACGCCGAACAGCAACCCGGTCTGCCCGTGCATTTGCCGCACACCGCTGAACACCGCGTAACCCAACTGCAATTCGACGCGCAGGCGCTGATAGAACGGCGTCTGGCACAGCTGCGCCAGCAGGCGCCATGCAGCTTCGTCGGCGATTTCGCGGCTGGCGGTCGGGCAGAACAGCAGCAGCGAGTGTTCGCTGGACGCGGTGTCGATGTGGCTCCACAGGTGTTGGCCGTTGATGGTCGACGGAGCAGGCAATTGATTATCAGGGATGCCAGGAATACGGCTCAGGGCCAGCCCCATGGCAGATTGGGTTTGCGCGCTGAGGCCTAGCGCCAGGCCATCCCAGCGGGAAGTTGTCCACAGATGTTTGGCATCGGCGCAAGTTGGCGTTGAGGCCAAACAATGTACAGGCAGCGCCTTGAGCAACTGGCGGATCGGCATCAACGGCGTTTCTGGCTCGCCTCGCACAGCATCGGCGTCAATTCGCGTAAGACATTTCAGCGCATGCTCCAGGACGATGGGCATCGGCTCTTGCAGGCCGGTGAGTTTCAGCAGCCATTGGTTGCCGGTTGTGCCGAGCGACAATTCGACCCCGGCCTGACGTGCGTCGTCCTGAGTTTCCCGAAAGCTGCGATGCAGTTGCGCTTGCAGGTCAGCATTGGCTGCTGTCTCCAATTGCCAGCGCAGATAAATCGCGCCTTCATCACCGTTGTCCGGCAATGCCTGACTGAACTGCATGGGCGAGCGTTCGCGACGCCCGCGCGAACGATCCTGAGCGAACGTGCGCAACCCACGGTGGGCGCTGGTCTGGCCGCGGATCAATCCGGCGTTGGCCAGTGGTTCATTCGCACGCAAGAACGGATTGGCTTCAGGCAGGCGCCAGTGGCTGCTGAAGTTATCCACAGTGCCGATTTCACGAAGGATCTGTTGGAGGGCCGACACGCCGGCGTCGGTCAGGCCACTTTCGAGCCGTTCGATATCGATACGCGCCAGCTGCAACGCGCCGCTGACTTGCTGCTGACGCTGAAGCAGGGCTGCGTATTCCTTACGCAGCGGTGCCCAATCCTGCCGTGCAAAGAAACTCAGCCAATCGCAGACTTGTTCGCCAATCGCGCTCAACGATCCGGCAGGCGCGCTGAACTGCAGATGCAACAAGGCTTGCCGGGAGAAGTGATACAGCGGCGCTGCTTTCAAGCTGTCGGCCAGATTTCTGGCCTGTAAGTACGCGAGCAAACCACCCGGTTTGGCGCTGTTGAGCCAATGACAGAGAAACGCCATTGCCTCGGCAGAGGCGTCGGGCAGCGCGTCGAAGGCAAACAACAGATTGCAGTACTGCTCGCCGACCTGTTGATAACTTTTCAGCGCCAATGGCGAGGTGGCTGCCTGCGGTGTTTTATCCCCAACCGGCAGCATCGCAGCAAATTGCTCTGCCAAGCTGCGCAACTCGTCAACACGCTGCGGCCCCACCAGGCTCAGGGTCATTTGCGCGGTGCGATAGAAGCGCTGATGGAAATCTGTCAGCGCCAGCTGAAACGACGGTTGCTCGACTTGCAGCGTGTCGCGGTTCCCAGCATGAAAACCGCGCAACGGATGTTCCGCCGACAATCCCTCGTACAACGCAAACTGCCGCTGAGCCGTCGGATCCTGCGACCAGGCGACAAATTCCGCCTGCAACACTTCCCGTTCCCGCAACTGATCGTCCGGATTCATACGGGGGTTGGCGAGCATGTCCGACAGACGTTCAAGCCCTGCACCGAAAGACTGCGTCGGCAACTCAAAGAAAAAGTCAGTGGTGCGCTCCCGAGTGCTGGCATTCACCTGCCCGCCATGACGCTGCACGTAGGCCATCAGCCCTTCATTCGCAGGAAAACGCTCAGTACCGAGAAACAGCAAATGCTCGAGGAAGTGCGCCAGCCCCGGCCACACCAACGGCACGTCATGGCTGCCAGCGGCCACCCGTAAGGCGGCGGCGCTGCGCTTGAGCTCCGGTACATGACGCAGGGTCACGCGCAAGCCATTGGCCAGGGTTTCAGAGTGGGGACGAGGGTGGGTCGGCGCGGGCATGGGCACTTCCAGAACAGTGAAGTGCCAATGCTAGCGGATTAGCGCTTGTTCAGCGCGCCGTAAAGCTCGGGGCGACGGTCGCTGAGGTAGCGATTGGCTGCGCGGGAGGCGGTCATCAACTGCCGATCCAGCTCGCCGACAATCAAGGCCTCGTCCAGTCCGGCCTGGGCGATACGGCTGCCGTCCGGCGCAGCGATACTGCTTTGCCCGCAATAGTGGATGTCACCTTCATGGCCGCAGTAGTTGGCGTAGGCCACGTAGCATTGGTTTTCGAAGGCGCGGGAGCGGACGGTCACGTCTGCGACGAAATCGAACGGGATCATGTTCGCCGTCGGCACCAGAATCAGCTCGGCGCCTGCCAGGGCCAGACGTCGGGTGTTTTCCGGGAATTCCAGGTCGTAGCAGATCAGGAATCCGAGCTTCCAGCCATTGAGTTCAACCACGGGAAATGCGTCTTCGCCGGGGCTGAACATCGACCGATCCAGATCGCCGAACAGATGCGTCTTGCGGTAATTGCACAGGCGTTCGCCGTGGGCGTCGATCAACTGCACGGCGTTGTAGATCTGCCCGTCAGCAGTACGCTCGGGGTATCCGTAAACAATCGCCAGGCCGGCAGCCTTGGCGATCCGGCCGATCTGCTGTGCCCATTCACCGTTGTAAACCTCGGCCAAAGTGCTGATCGCCTCGGCGCCGATGTTGTAGCCGGTCATGAACATTTCCGGCAGCACCAGCAGGTCGGCGCCCTTGGCCTCCATCGCCAACTGATGCAGGCGTTGCAGGTTGGCGGCGGGGTCCAGTGGCAGCGGCGGACATTGGTAAAGGGCTACACGCATCAGGGATTCCTCTTACTCGGGCAGGGCGATAGGGCCGATGTCTTTGAACACATCACCCGGGCCCGGGTTCTCTTTATGTGTAGAACCGCCGAAATGTTTCATGATCCCCCACACCGCGTTGAGCGACGTCTGCACCGCGCCCTCAACCCACGCCGGCGTCCACGACACGTCGTCGCCGGCGATGAAAATCCCGCGTTGCTCAGCGGGCATGTCGTCCTGCATGAAGTGCGCGTACATCCGCTGGTTGTAGCGATAGTGGCCGGGCAAGGCGCCCTTGAACGCACCGAGGAAGTGCGGATCGGCTTCCCACGAGACGGTGATCGGATCGCCGATGATCCGCGCGGCGATGTCGACTTTCGGGTAGATCTTCTTCAACGCGTTCAACGCCAGTTCCACGCGTTTTTCCACCGGGTGCGGGAGCATCTTCAACGCATCGCTCATCCACGAGTACGACAGGCAGATCACCCCCGGCTTGTCGTCGCCGTTGTCGAACAGATAGGTGCCACGGGTCAGGCGATCGGTGAGGGTCATGCTCATCAGGTCGCGGCCGGTTTCCGGGTCCTTGTCCTTCCAGAACGGCCGGTCGACCATCACGAAAGTTTTCGACGATTGCATGTAGCGAGTACGGTCCAGCGCCATCCACATCTTTTGCGAGAACAGGGTTTCGTCGCATTCGATCTGCGTGGTCAGCAGCCAGCTCTGGCAAGTGGTCAGCACGGCGGCGTATTCGCGGGTGTCACCGTTGTTGTCGGTGACGGCGAAGCGGCCATCGGGGGCGTGGGCGATTTTCTTCACCCCGGAGCGCGGCGCGCCACGGTGCAGGGATTTCAGGCTGGTGCCTTCTGGCCAGTGCACGCAGCGTTCCGGCACATGACGCCAAATGCCTTGTGGCACTTGTTCCACGCCGCCGACCACCAGGTGCTGATGATCGTCGCAGTTGGTCATCACTACGCGGAAGATTTCCAGCATTGAGTTGGGGAAGTCAGAGTCCCAGCCGCCGGTGCCGAAACCCACCTGACCGAACACTTCGCGGTGATGGAACGACAGTTTGGCGAAGGCTTTGGAAGTGGCGACGAAATCGTAGAACGTGCGGTCGTCCCACAGCGGCACGAGGGTGTTCCACAGCTCTTTCAGGCGCGGTACATCGCGATCGCGGATGGCTTGCTGGATATCAGCGAACTGCGAGCCAGCTTCCAGTGCGTCTGCCCAGGCGTCAGCCACTTCCTGAAACAGTGCAGGAAGATCCGCCAGTTTCTGTGCGTAATGGGTTTTGCCTTCCAGATCGATCACGGTGCTGCCGGAGGCCGGCGTCAGCGGGTTGGGGAAGGGCTTGGTTTCGAGTCCGAGTTTGTCGACGTAGTGATAGAACGCGGTGGACGATACCGGGAAACGCATGCCGCCGAGTTCAGCGACGATACCGTCTGTGCCGTTGAATGCCTGGGAACGCAGACGACCACCGAGTTTGGAAGCCTCGTACACCACCGGTTTCAAGCCAAGCTTCATCAGTTCGTAGGCGGCGACAAGTCCGGCAATGCCTGCGCCGACAATCGCCACTTCGGCACCATGATTATGTTCAGGAATGCTGCCGAGACCGGCCGGGTGTTCTATCCAGTCGTCAAAGCCGAACGGGAAGTCCGGGCCAAAAATGGTGATTGGCTTCTTACCGTCTGCAGGATGGCGATTGTTCTTGTTCATGGCTGACCTTGCTGGCGACCCGACGCTGAATAGGCGTCTGAGTATAGGAAAAGATGCCAGCCATTCTAGGGAGCGTAGAACACGTTAATAAGACGCAAAGTGTCGTCGTTTTGCCATTATTTTGATCAAAGTGACGATTCAGGGCTTCATTTCGAACACTGTAGGAGCCAGCCTGCTGGCGATGAGGCCCTCTCCGTCACGTGTGATCAAACCGGCTGCCCCCGATCAATCTTGCTGCTCAGGATGATCGAAGTCGTCGTCTTCTCCACCCCATCCACACTCCCGATCTGATCCAGCAACTGATCCAGTTGCTCCGGCGAATCGGTGCGCAACCACGCCACATAGTCAAACTCGCCACTCACCGCACACAACTGCTGCACCTGCGCCATCGCACTCAAGCGGCGCAACACCTCTTTGCCAGAACGCGGCTGCACCTTGATCCCGACATACGCCTGCAACCCGCCATCAACCACGCGTTGCCCCAAACGCACGCCATAACCGGTGATCACTTTGGCCTTTTCCAGCCGCGCAAGCCGAGACGTCACGGTGGTGCGGGCGATGCCCAACTGCCGGGCGAGCATCGCTACGCTTTCGCGGGCGTTGATTTGCAGGGCGGCGATCAACTGGCGGTCGATTTCGTCAAGCGCGGGTGGGCGGATGTCTGGCAAGGGCGGCTCCATGGGGCGCGGGTCTCAGACTTGGCATGTTACAGGCTCAACCAGTGAATCGCTTGCGAGCGGATAATCGAATGGTTTTGTAACCCTCAAGAATTTTTTCGCCCGCTCCAAATGCCTTGAATACATGCAATCCAAAAATGGGTTGACTTGCCAGGTGTCTTTATCAAAAATACCGACAAGAGCGCGAAATCTGCTGCCTTGCAGGGCTTTAGCAGACGTAGGTACCTCAGCGATGCTGCAACATCGGTGTAAGGTGAGACCTCTTCATCCCATTTCCTGAGGATGCCAATATCAGGATTCAAATACTCAAGGGCAGCCTCATAGCTGCCCTTTTTCTTTGTCTTCAAGAACGTATCGCTTGTATAAAAGTTTGCCTTGGCGATGCTTGTTCATTGCTCTGGCCGGCGCATGCATGAAGTTCCAGAGAACATGTCCGTTTCTGACATCGACCACGACGAGCATGTCATTTTTTGCCTCGTAGGCGTTGATGAATGCCAACCGATATTCGCCGTTATCGTAAAGAATTCGCCAAACTTCGAAAGGTCCAGTTAGCGTATCGATAGCATGTCGGACATACCGCTCTCGAGAGTCTGGGCGTTTTTCGACAATATGAGCGAGCTTGTCTCTCCTGACCGCAATGTTTCCGATGGGTGTGAGGATGGTGATAGCCAGTAATGCCTCGTCGACGAAACCAAAGTAAGCCAAGAGAATTTTCAGGGCTCCGTCTGCGTCTTCAGCTCTTTTTATCTCATCGATTGCGGCTGAGCGAAGCTCCCTGGCCAGCGTTCGCAGATCGGGTAAAGCAAGGTCGATCCATGTCTGCTGGCCAGCCGCTTCCTTTATCAGTGGCGCTGCAGTCACAATCATGAAAGTAATCCCGGGCGAATAACGGCGTCCGGAGGTTACTTCTTCGGATTAAAAACCAACAAGGTAGAAAACTGAATGAAAACATAGCTTCGGAAAACTCCTACAGAACCCGGGGTTATCTTCCGAAAATATACCCACAGGGAGAGTGAATCGACGACGAGCAAACTCGAAAAAGCTACGCGGATACTCTGCTTATTTCGATGAAGTTTGTTTTGGATAGCTAATGACCTTCACCACATCATCAATTACCGCTTTGCTCATCGCCGTGAGGAAATAAGCGCCCCAGGCATGACGGTCGGTTTTTTTGTCGTAGGCGGCGTCTTCAGCGAAGGCTTTGACCAGAAACAGCAGGTCGGAGGCTTGGGATAAAGCATCGCCAATCGGGACGCCGGCGCTGACGTGGAAGAGGGGTTGGTTGGAGCAGTAGATGAAGGGGGTGAGGCCGATGGTTTTCAGGTCTGAAGGGTGGGGCAGTTTTGTGTCAGGCATGGTGATACTCCTTGGTTCGAGGAGCCGTCCTACACGTTTCCAAGCGAATAGGTGGCGGCTGTGCGCAGGTTGGAAAACCGGGAACCAAGGAACCGGCACGTCCGAAGACGTCCCACGCACAGCTGCCATAAAAGAGGGCTGTTGCGTTTTGATTCGACGGGTTTCCAATCCCGACCGCTGATCAGCAGCGATGTCCGGAGAGTATCCCGTCGAAGAAATGCCCAACAGGCACCAAGTCGCCATAAAACACAGCTTCAGAATTTGCCTACAGCCTTCGCGGAAGTCGTCCTGCGAAGTCGAACCGTATCAAACCATCACCCAAGAAAAAGCCGCGCATTAAGCGCGGCTTTCAAATTTGGTGGGCCCACACGGACTTGAACCGTGGACCAAAGGATTATGAGTCCTCTGCTCTAACCAACTGAGCTATAGGCCCTCAGTAGGCCGCGGATTATAGCGACGGTTTCTCGGCTGTGCTATCCGAAAAATCCGATACGGCAATACGCAGAAACGTTGCGGCAAATTCTTCCGGCGGAAGCGGCAGGCTGACGATGTAGCCCTGGATCTGTTCGCAGCCTTCGGCGGCAAGGAATTGTTGTTGCGCCTGGGTCTCCACGCCTTCGGCGATCACGGTGAATTGCATGCTCCGGCCCAGGGCGATGATGGCGCGGACAATCGCCGCGTCGTGGGGGTCGTCGGGCAGTCCGCGGACGAAAGACTGGTCGATTTTGAGGATGTCCAGCGGCAGGCGTTTGAGGTAACTGAGTGAGGAATAGCCGGTGCCGAAGTCGTCGATGGCCAGTTGCACACCGAGGTGTTTGAGCTGGTGCAACACCGCCAGGGCCTCTTCGGCCTGACTCATGATGAAATTCTCGGTAATTTCCAGTTGCAGTAAATCCGGCCTGAGGCGGTTTTCCTTGAGCAGTTGCTCGATGCGCCCGAGCAGATTCGGCTGGCGCAGTTGGGCGCCGGCGAGGTTGACCGACAGCGGCCCGAGGCTTTCGTAGATCTGGTTCCATTCGAACATCTGTCGGCAGGCGGTCTCCAGCACCCAATCGCCGATCTGCAAAATCATCCCGTTTTCTTCGGCCAGAGGGATGAAGTGCTCCGGCGGCACATCGCCAAATGTCGGATGACGCCAGCGGATCAGCGCTTCGGCGCCGACCAGGCTGTGGTCGTCGAGGCTTATTTTCGGTTGGTAGTAGAGGCGCAATTCGTCACGTTCGATGGCCCGGCGGAGCTCGTGCTCCAGTGCCACGCGTTCGCTGGCCTGGGCGGTGAGGTCGCGGGTGTAACTCTCGACGCGGTTGCGGCCCTTGGCTTTGGAGCGATACATCGCCGCATCGGCGTTTTTCACCAAGGTGGCCACGTCACAACCGTCGCGCGGGTACAGGCTGGTGCCGATGCTCGCGCTGATGAAAAACTCGTGCTCGCCAGCCTGGAACGGTGCGCCGAAACAGTTGAGCAGTTTTAGTGCGATGTTGTCGGCATCGCTGGCTTGCTGCAGGCCGGGCAGCAGAATAATGAATTCGTCGCCGCCCAGTCGGGCGACGGTGTCGATGTCACGCAACTGTTCTTTCAGGCGCACGGCGATGCCTTTGAGCAGCAGGTCGCCAACCGGATGGCCGAGGCTGTCGTTGATGTGCTTGAAGCGATCGAGGTCGAGAAACAGCACTGCGCCCTGACCGCCATTCTCCTGCTGACCGTTCAGTGCCATCAGCAAGCGGCTTTCGAACAGCGTGCGGTTCGGCAGGCCGGTGAGCGGGTCGTGGTGAGCCTGATAGTCGAGTTTGGCCTGCGCGTGTTTGAGGCTGGAGATGTCGGCGAACACCGCGACAAAGTGTGTGATGAATTTGTCGCGGTTGCGCACGGCACTGATGGTCAGCCAACTCGGGTACAGCTCGCCGTTCTTGCGCCGGTTGGAAATTTCGCCTTGCCAGTGGCCTTCGTCGGTCAGTTGGTGCCACATCGCGGCATAAAATGCGCTGTCGTGCAGCCCCGAGGCGAGCAGGCGCGGGGTGTGGCCGAGGGCTTCGCTTTCGCTGTAACCGGTGATTTCAGTGAAGGCCCGATTGACCGCGCTGATGTGCTGCTGGGTATCGGTGATCAACACGCCTTCGGCGGTGCTCTCGAATACGGTCGCGGCCTGTTGCAGCTTTTCCTGCATCAGGTGGCGTTCGGTGATGTCGCGGGCGATGGTCAGCATGCAGTCTTCTTCGCCGATCGGCAGCGGGCGGCTGGATACTTCGCAGAGCCGAATCTGCCCGTCGCTGCGGCGGATATGGCAGGTGAAATCGCGGACGAAACCATCGCGGTGCAACAGGTCGAGCATCTGTTTGCGTTCGTTGAGGTTGACCCAGATCCCCAGATCGAGCGTCGAACGATCCACCGACATGGCGCTATTGAACCCGGTGATGCGGCTGAAACCTTCGTTGACCTCCAGCAATAAGCCGTCGTTCTGGCGCGACAGCAGCAAGCCGTCCGGCGAGGCATGAAATGCCTTGGCGAATTTCTCTTCCGAGGTTTGCAGTTGCTGTTGGGTTTCTTTGAGCTGGGTGATGTCGCGCACGACTACGACCAACGCTGGCGTGGTGTCGAGGTCAAACGGTTCGGCGGAAATCAGGCCGGTGAACACTTGGCCATTATTGCGACGAAAGGGCATCTCCAGGTTGCGGATGCTGCCGGCCTGCAAACGCTGCAACAGCCCCGGACCCACGCCGGGTATGCCCCAGATATTCAGGTCGGTGGCGGTCTGGCCGATGACGTCTTCGGCTTTGAGGCCGATCTGTTCTTCAAAGGCTTTGTTGACCTCCAGCAGGCAGCCGTCGGACAAGCGCGCGATCACCAGGATGTCCGGACATTGCTGGAATACCGACGCGAACTTCTGCTCCGACAGTCGCAGCGCTTCTTCGGTGCGCTTGGTTTCGCTGATGTCGATCATCAACCCGCGCATCACCGGTTCATGACCGTGTTCGATCAGGCTGACGATGTCTCGCACCCACAGGCAGCGACCATCTGCGGTGATCACCCGGTAATCGAGGCTGTGATCGCGCCCGGCCAGTACTTCGTGATCGCAGAAGCTCTGGGCGCGGGTCAGGTCCGCCGGGTGAATGATGTTGCGCCAGAAGCCCGGAATCAGCCAATGCGACAGTGGATAACCGAGCAGGTCTTCTGCGTGCGGCGACACATAGCTGTAAGTGAAGTCACTCATCCGCGCTTCCCACGCGATGGCGGACAGGCTCTCCACGAGGCCCCGATAGTGGTACTCGCTGCTGCGCAGTTCCTGTTCGAGGTCGATGCGTCGCGCAATCTCTGAGCTCAGGCGCCGGTTGATGCGGATCACCACGGCCAGCACGATCATCAGTAACAGCAGGCCGGGCAGGCCATAAACAAGCAGATCATTCCAGAATGTCCGATAGTCGAGGACGTTGCCGACCCAGTGTTCTTGAATACTGCTGATTTCAGCAGGGGTCATGTCTGCCAGAATTTTGTCCAGAATGCCCACCAGCATCTTGTTATCGCGCGGTACGGCCATCGCCAGTTGATAGCGATACGGGGTTTCGCCGCTGACGTAGAGGCCGTCGAGCTTGAGTTGGCGAAGGCTCCAGACGCTAGAGGCGAGGTCGCCGACCACGGCGTCCACTTCGTCGGTCGCCAGTGCCTGCAAGGCTGAACTGACGTTGGGCATGGCGACCAGATTCAGGTCAGGGTGGTGGGTACGCAGGAGTTCATGGGGCGCGTAGTTTTCGACCACGGCGATCTTCAGGCCGTACAGATCGTCGAGTTTGCGCGGTTGCGCGCCACCGATGTGCGCGAGGATGACGATCGGGAAGTCGAGGTAGGGCCGGGTAAACGACAGATAGGTCTGGCGCTCGGGTGTGGACATGATCCCCGGCAGCAAGTCGATCTTGCCCTGTTTGACCTGCTCCAGTACCACCGTCCAGCTCACTGGCTCGATGGGCGTAAGTTTGATCGCCAGTCGCTGGCGTATCACGTCGATATAGTCAGCCGCCAGGCCCTGATAGCGTGCCTGGTCGTCGCGAAACTCGAAGGGCGGCCACGACGCATCTACACCCAGTTTCAAGTCCGGGTGAGCCGCCAGCCAGCTACGTTCTTCATCGGTCAGAGTCAGCGCGTCAGCCGTTGCGGTCCAGATCATCAGTGACAGCAAAAAAAGCACGGACGCCAGTCTGGGCATAACGCTCTCGTTATGGCACGGGGGTGATTGTTTCGAGTGTAGACGGGGTATGCGGGGGAGGGGTGGTGCGAGGAATTTAATCTGCCATATAAACAAAACCCCCGGCCTGGGCCGGGGGTTCTGGTATCACTCGTCGAGGAAGGAGCGCAGATGCTCGCTTCGCGTCGGATGGCGCAGCTTGCGCAGCGCCTTGGCTTCGATCTGACGGATCCGCTCACGCGTTACGTCAAACTGTTTGCCCACTTCTTCGAGCGTATGGTCGGTGTTCATGTCGATACCGAAACGCATGCGCAGTACCTTGGCTTCACGGGCAGTGAGGCCGGACAGGACTTCGCGAGTCGCTTCTTTCAGACTCTCGACAGTGGCGACATCGATTGGCGACTGCATGGTCGAGTCTTCGATGAAGTCACCCAGATGGGAGTCTTCGTCATCACCGATCGGGGTTTCCATGGAGATCGGCTCTTTAGCGATCTTCAATACTTTACGGATCTTGTCCTCAGGCATTTCCATGCGTTCGCCCAGCTCTTCCGGGGTCGGTTCGCGACCCATTTCCTGCAACATCTGCCGGGAAATGCGGTTGAGCTTGTTGATCGTCTCGATCATGTGCACCGGAATACGGATGGTGCGGGCCTGGTCGGCGATCGAGCGAGTGATCGCCTGACGGATCCACCAGGTGGCATAAGTCGAGAACTTGTAACCACGACGGTATTCGAACTTGTCCACCGCTTTCATCAGACCGATGTTGCCTTCCTGGATCAGATCGAGGAATTGCAGGCCGCGGTTGGTGTACTTCTTGGCGATCGAGATCACCAGACGCAAGTTCGCTTCAACCATCTCTTTCTTCGCGCGGCGGGCCTTGGCCTCACCGATCGACATGCGACGGTTGATGTCCTTGATCTCAGCGATGGTCAAACCGGTTTCGGTTTCCAGCGCCGTCAGCTTCTGCTGGCAACGGATGATATCCGGCTGAACACGGCCAATGGCTTCGGCGTACTTGCTCTTGCCTTTGGCCAGAGCGTCGGACCAGCTTTCGTCGACTTCGTTGCCCGGGAACTGACGCAGGAAATCGGCGCGTGGCATACGTGCATCACGTACACACAGCTGCATGATCGCGCGCTCTTGCTGACGCAGACGATCCAGGGCACTGCGAACACGCTCGACCAGGCCTTCGAATTGCTTCGGTACCAGTTTGATCGGCATGAACAGCTCGGCCAGTGCCAGCAACTCGGCAATCGCTGCCTTGTTGCTGCGGCCGTGCTTTTTCAGCGCCTTGCGGGTGATTTCCATCTGATCGGACACAGCGCCGAAACGCTGGGCAGCGATGACCGGATCCGGACCGCTTTCGGCTTCTTCTTCGTCATCGGAAGATTCGGCTTCGTCGTCGTCCTCGGCGTCGTCAGCCTTGACGGCTTTCGGATCGACCGGCGGCGGCACTTCCGCCGCAGGCGGCGCAATGCCGTCGTCCGGGTCGATATAACCGCTCAGGACGTCGGACAGGCGACCACCTTCGGTGGTGACGCGAGTGTACTCGGAGAGAATGTGGTCAACCGTGCCAGGGAAGTGCGCGATTGCGCTCATCACTTCACGGATGCCCTCTTCGATACGCTTGGCGATTTCGATTTCGCCTTCACGAGTCAGAAGCTCGACCGTACCCATTTCACGCATGTACATGCGCACAGGGTCAGTGGTGCGACCGATATCGGTCTCTACCGCTGCCAGCGCGGCTGCTGCTTCTTCCGCAGCGGCCTCGTCGGTATCGGCGTCGGCCAACATAAGGGCGTCCGCATCCGGAGCACTCTCGTGTACGGGGATCCCCATGTCGTTAATCATGCGGATGATGTCTTCCACCTGCTCAGGATCTGAAATATCCTCGGGCAGGTGGTCGTTGACCTCGGCGTAAGTCAGATACTTCTGCTCACGACCCAGTTTGATCAACTCAATAATACGAGACTGCTGTTGCGCTTTTCCGGACATAACACCCTATCCACTGAAGGTCTTGGCGGGCAAAAAACAAGCCGAGGATTATACCTGAGCTATGACCTCACGCGCCAGTTGAGGTCGGGTTTGATGCGGAAACATTGCGACTTAGAAGGTCGCGCAGTTGATTTTTCTCTTCAATACTCAGTTCGCTTTGACGCGCTTTCCTGAGCAACTGTTCCAGATTTCGCTCGCGTTGGCGGGCTGACAAGCTAGTAATGGTGTCGAAAAACTGTTGTTCAAGGTTATCTCCATCAATCAGCCATTCCTTTTCTGCCAGCGCCTTGAGCAATCGGCCCTGTTCAGTGCCGTGCCATCGCGCGATCAGTTGAAATGAGTTTAGCTTGGGATTCTTCTGTACGGCTTCGAGCAGCGCTACCAGCAGCTGCGCGTTGGTCTGATTTTCGTCCGCTATGTGCCCGGCGTCTTCGACGCGCTCGGCCAATTGCGGGTGATGAAGCAGTGTGCGCAGTGCCGTCAGGGTTGGTGACTCGACACCAATCGGCGTCCGTGGACGCTGCTGATCGCGATCGCCGCCACGCTTGCCGTTCTTGTCCCAAGGCTTCTTGTCCCATTTCTTGCCGCCGGCGCCGGGTTTCTTCGGCGTCCATTCCTGCTGCGGCACGTACAAATCCTGTGCCTGCGGCTGATGGTAGTCGCTGTAGTCCGGCATTGCGTCGTAATCGATGCTCGGATCATAGGCGGGCGGTGCTTCCTGCGGCGCGCTTTGAGCGAGCTGGCTGACGGTTTCACTACTCAGGCCGGTGATTTCGGTCAGGCGCTGACGCATCAGGATGCGCAGATTGGCCCCTGGCACTTTGTCGATCAACGGTGCGGCAAGGGTGGCCATGTGGGCCTTGCCTTCGAGCGAGCGCGGGTCGGCTTCTTCGGTCAGTTGCTGGAAGAAATAATCTGCCAGCGGCTGCGCATGCTGATTGATTCGGGCCTTGAACGCATCGGTGCCTTCGGCGCGAACCAGGGTGTCCGGGTCTTCGCCTTCAGGCAGAAACAGGAATCGCGCACGGCGCCCGTCTTGCAGGCATGGAAGTGTTGCCTCCAGCGCGCGCCATGCGGCGTTGCGGCCAGCCTGGTCGCCGTCGAAGCAGAACAATACGTTCGGAACGACGCGGAAAAGACGTTTCAAATGTTCTTCGCTGGTCGCGGTACCCAGCGTCGCGACGGCATTGCGCAAGCCCTGTTGGGCGAGGGCGATGACGTCCATGTAACCCTCGACGACGATGATTTCGTCGAGGTTTCGGTTGTTCTTGCGCGCTTCATAGAGGCCGTAAAGTTCCTGGCCTTTATGGAAAACCGGAGTTTCCGGCGAGTTCAGGTACTTCGGCTTGTCATCGCCCAGCACGCGGCCACCGAAAGCGATGATGCGCCCGCGCGTGTCGCGGATCGGGAACATCACGCGATCGCGGAAGCGGTCATAGCGTTTGCCGGTTTCGGCGTTCTCGATCAGCAAGCCGGCGTCGACCATGGCCTTCTGTTGCAAAGTGTCGCTGCTTAAGTGTTTGAACAGGTTGTCCCAGCCGGGTGGCGCAAAGCCGAGGCCGAAATCCCGAGCGATCTCGCCAGTCAGGCCGCGGCCCTTGAGGTAATCCACCGCAGCTTTGCGCGATGGGTGGCTCTTGAGTGCCTGCCGATAAAAGTCGGCGGCTGCAGTGAGCAAAGGGTATAGCGGCGAATCGGTCGGTTGTCGCGGTTTGTGCGCGCGGCCGCTTTCTTCGCGGGGGATTTCCATGCCGGCGGCTTTCGCCAGATCTTCGACTGCCTGGGGGAAGTCCAGGTTGTCGTGGTCCATGAGGAAGCCGAGGGCATTACCGCCAGCGCCGCAACCGAAGCAGTAATAGAACTGCTTGTCGGGGCTGACGCTGAAAGACGGGGTTTTCTCTTTGTGAAACGGGCAGCAGGCGGTGTAGTTTTTGCCTGCTTTTTTTAGCTGCACACGCGAGCTGACCACGTCGACGATGTCGGTGCGGTTCAGGAGGTCGTCAATAAAGCTCTGGGGAATCAGCCCGGCCATCGCGTTCTCGTCGTCTGCGCTGTAATGAGTCCGATGCGAAGGGCGGCCGGACGCGGGTCGTTGTTTGAAGCACGCAAAATGTGCGGCTCGACCGGTGTCGTCTGCGTAATCGCTGTCGGGAAGTGTATCTGCCGAAAATCCACTGACGTTAGTACCAATCAGCCTTCGACTATTTGAAAGTGTTGCGCTGAATCCGCTGACGGCCGGTTAATGGCCTCGGATAGCTCAATAAAGCGGGCACGCATGCAGGTGCCTTGGGCTGATCGTCGTGAGAGGAATCAGTGGGTGTGCTCGTCAGTAGCCTTTAAAGGCTCGTCAGAAAAGACGTGCACCGCTGGCAAAAGAGCCAGGTCTGACGCGTGAAGCAGATTTGTCTTGGTCGCATGTGCGGCTTTGACGGTGAAGCATCAAGCGTTTTACGCAAATGCCATTAGCCCGGCTGAGAGCCGGGCTTAGGCAAGAAGCTTGCTACGAACGTCTGTGTATTAGTACAGACGAACGGCGCGGCGCTGTTCGCGCTGAACTTTCTTGGCGTGACGCTTAACAGCGGCTGCTGCTTTACGCTTACGCTCAGAAGTTGGCTTCTCGTAAAATTCGCGGCTACGAACTTCAGCCAGTACACCGGCTTTTTCGCAGGAGCGCTTGAAACGACGCAGAGCTACGTCGAAGGGTTCGTTCTCTTTAACTTTGACGGCTGGCATCCAGAGCTACCTTCATTCATTACCGGGGTCAACATCCTCGCGGCAAAAGAGCACTTGAAGACGTCGGTTTTTAAGGGTTGCGGATGTTAACCCCTCATCGCTCGGAATGCAAAGCCTCTGATCGAAAACCGCTGGCCGGGGCATCACGCGGCGACTATTATGCGCGCCTTCGAAGTCAGCCTAAACAAGGCGAAAACCCATGCTAGTACTGGGATTAGAAACCTCCTGCGACGAAACCGGCGTCGCATTATATGACAGTGAACGCGGGCTGCTGGCCGACGCACTGTTCAGTCAGATCGACCTGCATCGCGTGTATGGCGGTGTGGTGCCTGAGCTGGCCTCGCGTGATCACGTCAAGCGCATGCTGCCCTTGATTCGTCAGGTGTTGGCCGAGGCTGACCGTGTGCCGACCGAGATCGATGCGATCGCTTATACCGCGGGTCCTGGCCTGGTTGGCGCTCTGCTGGTTGGTGCTTCCTGTGCTCAAGCGCTGGCGTTTGCCTGGGGCATTCCGGCACTCGGCGTGCATCATATGGAAGGTCATTTGTTGGCACCTATGCTGGAGCCAAAACCACCGGAATTTCCGTTCGTCGCTTTGTTGGTCTCCGGCGGTCATACGCAGCTTGTTCAGGTCGATGGCATCGGCCAATACACCTTGCTTGGCGAGACGCTCGACGATGCTGCCGGTGAAGCGTTCGACAAAACCGCGAAGATGATGGGCCTCAATTACCCAGGCGGACCGGAAATTGCCAAGCTGGCGGAGAAGGGCGCTGCAGGACGTTTTACTTTTCCGCGTCCGATGTGTGATCGCCCGGGGCTGGATTTCAGCTTCAGCGGTCTGAAAACCTTCGCCCTCAATACTTGGCAGCAATGCGTCAGCGCCGGTGACGACAGCGAGCAAGCCCGTTGCGACATCGCGCTGGCGTTCCAGCAGGCCGTGGTGGAGACTTTGACTATCAAGTGCAAGCGTGCCCTGAAACAGGCGGGCATGAAGCGTCTGGTCATCGCGGGTGGCGTCAGCGCAAACAAGGCTTTGCGTGTTTCGCTGGAGAAAATGCTCGGCGACATGAAGGGCGATGTGTTTTACGCCCGTCCCGAGTTCTGCACCGACAATGGCGCGATGATCGCGTTTGCCGGTTGCCAGCGTTTGCAGGCCGGTCAGCAGGAAAGTCTGGCGATCAGCGTGCAGGCGCGCTGGCCGATGGAGCAGTTGTCGGCGTTGTAATGGGCAGTGCGGGAGGCCGGCATTTAAAAATGCCGTTCGCGCCCGGCAAACAGGTCGCGTAGATTGCCGCGGTGGCGCCAGACGATCAGTAGCGTCAAGGCGCTCATCGGCAGCAAAGCCTTTGGCTCTTGCCAGGCGAGCAGCGGCAGGGTCAGTGGCGTGGCGATCAGCGCCGCCAGTGAGCTGGTACGGGTCAGGTAAAACGTTAGCAGCCATGCGCACACCGCTAACAGCGCAGCCGGCGGATACAGGCCCAGCAGCATGCCGGCGGCAGTGGCGACGCCTTTGCCGCCGCGAAAGCGGAAGTACAGCGGGAACAGGTGACCGATCACGGCGCATACGCCTATCCAGGCCTGATCCTGCAGCGAGAGGCCGACAGCCGATGCGATCAGCACCGGCAGCAAGCCTTTGCACAGATCACCCAGCAGGGTCAGGATCGCGAGTTTGCGGCCGGCCAAGCGCAGCATGTTGGTGGCGCCGGCATTGCCCGAGCCACTCATTCGCGGATCCGGGTTTCCGGTCAGGCGGCTGAGCAAAATGGCGAAGGACAGCGAGCCGAGCAGGTAGGCGAGAGTCGCCAGTAACCAAAACATGCTAACTATTCCGGGCGAGGACGCCCTGATTCTAACGGCGCATTGCGCCCTTGTCGTGCAGCGGAGAAAAGTGCTTGGACAGAGTGTTTATCGAGGGCCTGGAAGTTGACACCGTTATCGGTGCCTACGACTGGGAGCGCGGCATCCGACAGTGCTTGCGTCTTGATCTGAGCTTCGCCTGGGACAATCGCCCGGCCGCCGCCGGTGACGACCTGACCCTTGCGCTCGATTACGCCAGCGTTTCCACGCGCATCCAGGCCTTTGCCGAGCAGGCACAGTTCCAGTTGGTCGAGACTTTCGCCGAGCGCCTGGTCGAAGTGCTGATGACTGAATTCAACATCACCTGGGTGCGTTTGAAGCTGACCAAGCCCGGCGCCGTGCCGGCTGCCAAGGGTGGAGTGGGCGTGGAGATCGAGCGCGGATGTCGCTGACTCAGGTGTATCTCGGGCTTGGTAGCAATATCGAGCGTGAAACCCATTTGTGCGCCGGTCTTGATGCGCTGGCGACGTTTCTGGTGGATATCCGCTGTTCGGCGGTGTTCGAAAGCCAGCCGGTGGGGATCAAGAGTGGGCCGTTCTTCAACTTTGTGGTGTCGGCGTATACCGACCTGCCGTTGATGGAGCTGGATCGGCGCTTGAAATTTATCGAGGCGGATAACGGTCGCTATGCGCCGGATCGCAAGGGGTTGCCGCTGGACATCGACGTGCTGCTGTACGGCGATCTTGTGGGAAACTTCGACGGATTGGTCCTGCCGCGAGCCGAAATTCTGAAAAATGCTTTTGTGTTGTGGCCGCTGTCGCTGATTGCGCCGGATCGGGTGCATCCCGGTGTGGGAAAAAGCTTCGCCACGCTGTGGGCGGAGGCGCAGATTGATCAGGTGTTGGCGCCGGTGGGGTTTGAGTGGCGGGGCGAGCAGCTCACACCTCTGAATCTTTAAAAGCAAAAGATCGCAGCCTTCGGCAGCTCCTACACAGGGATTCCCGTTTACATGTAGGTGCTGCCAAAGGCTGCGATTTTTAGATCTTGCTTCAAGCGTTTTCTTTGTAAGCCTTCAACGCCTTGAGCCGTTCACGTTTGAGTGCTTCGCCCAGATCCGGGCCTTTGAATCCCTTCTCCAGCAATGGCTGCACCGGTACGCCGCGCGCAGCATTCGCCGCGCCGCGCAAATAATCCGCCTGTGGATAACTTCTCTGCTCCAGACCTTTGCGCCCGCGTGCATCCATCTCGCACGCGGCAATAAATTCCTCAAAGCGCTGGGGCCGACGATACACATCAAAGCTCTGCAACAATTCCAGCAGCGTTGAAGCCTTCAACTCCAGGGCGCGGTGGCCATGGGTATGATATTGGCAAACCAGTAGCGCCAATTCCTGACAGTCCTTCGGCGCCTTGAAACGCTCGTTGACCGCTTTGATCAGCTTCAGTCCCTTATGCTCATGGGCAATGTGTCGCGGCCATTCCTCTTCTGGCGTCAGCCCCTTGCCGAGATCATGCAGCAGGCACGCCCAGCGAACGGTCAGCGGTTGTTTGTACAGCGCTGATTGCTCCAGCACGCTGAGGGTGTGGATGCCGCTGTCGATTTCTGGATGATGGATTTCCGGTTGAGGCACGCCGAACAGAGCGTCGACTTCCGGCATCAGTACTTTCAGCGCGCCGCAATCACGCAGTACCTGAATGAACACCTGAGGCTGATCTTCCATCAGTGCACGGGAGATTTCTTTCCAGCTGCGCTCAGCCGTCAAAGCTTCCAGTTCGCCGGACTCACTGAGTTGGCGCATCAGTTCCAGTGTCTCTGGTGCGACGGTAAAACCGAGCCCTGCATAGCGAGCGGCAAAGCGGGCAACACGCAATACTCGGAGGGGATCTTCGGCGAATGCCGGGGACACGTGACGCAGAACCCGATCCTCAAGATCGCGCTGGCCATGATAAGGATCGGTCAGATTGTGCTGATCGTCCTCGGCCATGGCGTTGATGGTCAGGTCGCGGCGGATCAGGTCTTCTTCAAGCGTAACCTCGGGGCTGGCGTGAAACGTGAAACCGCCGTAGCCGCGACCGCTTTTGCGCTCGGTGCGGGCGAGGGCGTATTCCTCGCCACTTTTCGGATGAAGAAATACCGGGAAGTCCGCACCCACCGGACGAAACCCCTTGGCAAGCATCTCGTCAGCAGTAGCGCCTACTACCACCCAGTCGATATCAGTGACCGGTTTGCCCAGCAAGCGATCACGCACCGCGCCGCCGACCTTATAAATCTGCATAAAAAACCTCCGTTGGCCCGACAGGATAACCCTTGCGTCGGACTTTCGGAGGCCAGAACCGGATCAAAGATGAATGACGGCCAGATCGAGCCGACCGTAATCCCCTTCGCTGTGTTCACTGCGTGGCGGTACGTGATGGGTTTTCATGATCTGGTCGCCTTGCAGGGTTTCCAGATGAATGTCGAAGCCCCACAAGCGATGCAAGTGTTTCAGGACTTCTTCGGTGGAGTCGCCCAATGGTTTGCGATCGTGTTGCTGGTGACGCAGGGTCAGTGAGCGGTCGCCGCGACGATCGATGCTGTAGATCTGCACGTTGGGTTCGCGATTGCCGAGGTTGTACTGCGCTGCCAGGGTTTCGCGGATGATTCGGTAGCCGGTTTCGTCATGGATCGCCGGTACCAGCAGATCATCCTTTTGATCGTCATCGAGGATGCTGAACAGTTTCAGGTCGCGGATCACCTTTGGTGACAGGTACTGCAGGATGAAGCTCTCGTCCTTGAAGCTGCTCATGGCGAACTTGATGCTCGACAGCCAGTCAGTCCCGGCGATTTCCGGGAACCAGTGACGGTCTTCCTCGGTGGGCTCTTCGCACATGCGCCGGATGTCGCGGTACATGGCAAAGCCGAGCGCGTAGGGGTTGATGCCGCTGTAGTAGGGGCTGTCGAAACCAGGCTGGAACACCACGCTGGTATGGGATGTCAGGAATTCCATCATGAAACCGTCGGTGACCAGGCCTTCGTCGTACAGGTCGTTCATCAGCGTGTAGTGCCAGAACGTCGCCCAGCCTTCGTTCATCACCTGGGTCTGGCGCTGTGGATAAAAATACTGGGCGATCTTGCGCACAATCCGCACGATTTCCCGCTGCCACGGCTCGAGCAATGGCGCGTGCTTCTCGATGAAGTACAGGATGTTTTCCTGCGGCTCGGCCGGGAAGCGCGCATTGTCCTTGTCGCTGTATTTGTCTGCGCCTTTTGGAATGGTGCGCCACAGGTCGTTGATCTGCTTCTGCAGATGTTCTTCGCGATCTTTCTGCCGCCGCCGTTCCTCCTCGGCGGAAATCGGGTAGGGGCGTTTATAGCGGTCGACACCGTAGTTCATCAACGCATGGCAGGAGTCGAGCAAATCCTCGACTGCATCGATGCCGTGGCGCTCCTCGCATTGCATGATGTACTGCTTGGCGAACACCAGATAATCGATGATCGAACTGGCGTCGGTCCAGGTGCGAAACAGGTAATTGCCCTTGAAGAAGCTGTTGTGACCGTAGCACGCGTGGGCCACCACCAGCGCCTGCATGCAGATGGTGTTCTCTTCCATCAGATAGGCGATGCAGGGGTCCGAGTTGATCACGATCTCGTACGCCAGCCCCATTTGTCCGCGGCTGTAGGATTTCTCGGTGCTGAGGAAGTGTTTGCCGTAGGACCAGTGGTGGTAGCCCAGCGGCATGCCCACCGAGGCGTAAGCGTCCATCATTTGCTCGGCGGTGATGACTTCAATCTGGTTGGGGTAGGTATCCAGCGCATAGCCGGCCGCGATACGGGCGATTTCGCGGTCGTAAGTCTGGATCAGCTCGAACGTCCATTCGGAGCCGGTGGAAATGGGTTGGCGTTTCTGCTCTTTGGCGGTCATGTCACTAACCTGCGCTGGAAGAGTTCACGGAAGACCGGATAGATATCCCCGGCCGAGACCAGTTGCTGCTGGGCAAACGTGTCGGAAAAGGCTTCGGCGATGCGTTCGTATTCGTACCAGAGGGCTTGGTGTTCGCGCGGGGTGATCTCCACGTAAGTGTAGTACTGCACAAACGGCATGATCTGGTTGATGAGGATGTCGCGGCAGATTGGCGAGTCGTCGTTCCAGTTGTCGCCGTCGGAAGCCTGAGCCGCATAGATGTTCCACTCGTTGCTGGGATAACGCTCGGCCATGATCTCCTGCATCAGTTTCAGGGCGCTGGAAACGATGGTCCCGCCGGTTTCCCGTGAATAGAAAAACTCCTCTTCGTCCACTTCCCGGGCGCTGGTGTGGTGACGGATGAACACCACGTCGATCTTGTCGTAGTTCCGCTTCAGGAACAGGTACAGCAGGATGAAAAAGCGCTTGGCAATGTCCTTGGTCGCCTGGGTCATGGAGCCTGAGACGTCCATCAGGCAGAACATCACTGCTTTGGAACTGGGATTGGGCTGCTTGATCAGGAGGTTATATTTCAAGTCGAAGGTATCGAGGAACGGTACGCGATGAATGCGCGCGCTGAGTTTTTCGATCTCTGCCTCGAGTTCCTGAATATCGCCGAAGTTGTCAGGCTCTTCACGCTTGATGCGCGCCAGTTCTTCTTTGGCTTCACGCAGTTTCGCGCGGCTGCTGCCCGACAGGGCGATACGCCGTGCGTGGGCTGAGCGCAGGGTGCGGATGATGTTGATGCGCGAAGGGTTGCCTTCGTTGCTGATCCCCGCGCGCACGGTTTTGAAGGTATCGGTGCCGCTCAGGTTGCGTTTCACCAGGTTCGGCAGTTCGAGGTCTTCGAACATGAATTCCAGAAATTCTTCCTGGGTGATCTGGAAGACAAACTCATCCATGCCTTCGCCGGAGTTGCCGGCCTTGCCCGGTCCGCGTCCGCCGCCGCCTCCCGGTGGGCGGGCGATGTGTTCGCCGGCAGTGAATTCCTTGTTGCCAGGATGAACCACGGTCTGCTTGCCGCCACGGCCGTGGTGAAGCACCGGTTCGTCGATGTCGCGACCAGGAATGCTGATCTGTTCCCCGTGTTCCATATCCGTGATGGAGCGCCGGCTGACCGCCTCTTCGACAGCCTTCTTGATGTGGTCACGGTAACGCCGCAGGAACCGCTGGCGGTTCACCGTGCTCTTGTTCTTGCCATT
Organism: Pseudomonas sp. N40(2020); assembly: GCF_014472415.1. Classification (GTDB taxonomy): domain Bacteria; phylum Pseudomonadota; class Gammaproteobacteria; order Pseudomonadales; family Pseudomonadaceae; genus Aquipseudomonas. The sequence continues at coordinate 16,849 of NZ_JACSZV010000050.1, read as the reverse complement.
GAGACGTCGGTCGATCACATAGCTCATACGTGGCCCTCCGGGCAGCTTCAAGTTGTGAGCTGCAAGCTGCAAGTAGACGCCATTGCCCGAACGTCAGGCTCATGCGCTTTTTTCTTGCAGCTCGTAGCTGTTAGCTTGCAGCTGCTTCACTGCGATTTCCGGACCCGTAGGTACCATTCGGACAGAAGCCTTACCTGTTTGTCGGTATAGCCGCGTTCGACCATTCGTGTAACGAAGTCGTTGTGCTTCTGCTGATCCTCTTTGCTCGCCTTGGCGTTGAAGCTGATGACCGGCAGCAGATCTTCGGTGTTCGAGAACATTTTCTTCTCGATGACCACCCGCAGTTTTTCGTAGCTGAGCCAGGTCGGGTTCTTGCCATTGTTGTTAGCCCGGGCGCGCAGTACGAAGTTGACGATCTCGTTGCGGAAGTCCTTCGGATTGCTGATGCCGGCCGGTTTTTCGATTTTCTCCAGTTCTTCGTTCAGCGCGACGCGGTTGAGGATTTCGCCAGTTTCCGGATCGCGGTACTCCTGATCCTGAATCCAGAAATCCGCATACAGCACGTAGCGGTCGAAGATGTTCTGGCCGTATTCGCTGTAAGACTCCAGGTACGCGGTCTGGATCTCCTTACCAATGAATTCGATATAACGCGGTGCCAGGTATTCCTTCAGGTAGCGCAGATAACGTTCGCGGGTTTCAGCCTGGAACTGTTCCTGCTCGATCTGCTGCTCCAGGACATAGAGCAAGTGCACCGGGTTGGCGGCGATTTCATGTGGATCAAAGTTGAATACCTTGGAGAGGATCTTGAACGCGAAGCGGGTCGACAGGCCGTTCATGCCTTCATCCACGCCTGCCGAGTCGCGGTATTCCTGAATCGACTTGGCTTTAGGGTCGGTGTCCTTGAGGTTCTCACCGTCGTACACGCGCATCTTCGAATAGATATTGGAGTTTTCCGGCTCCTTGAGGCGCGACAACACGGTGAACTGCGCGAGCATCTTCAAGGTATCTGGCGCGCAGTGGGCCTTGGCCAGGGAGCTGTTGAACAGCAGTTTGTCGTAGATCTTCACTTCATCGCTGACTCGCAGGCAGTACGGCACCTTGACGATGTAGATTCGGTCGATGAAGGCCTCGTTGTTCTTGTTGTTACGGAAGGTGTGCCATTCCGATTCGTTGGAGTGGGCCAGCAGAATACCGGTGAACGGAATCGCGCCTAGACCTTCGGTACTGTTGTAGTTGCCTTCCTGGGTTGCGGTCAGCAATGGGTGCAGCACCTTGATCGGTGCCTTGAACATTTCGACGAATTCCATCAGGCCCTGGTTGGCCCGGCACAGCGCACCGGAATAGCTGTAGGCATCGGCGTCGTTCTGTGGGTATTCCTCGAGTTTGCGGATGTCGACCTTACCGACCAGTGCGGAGATGTCCTGGTTGTTCTCGTCACCTGGCTCAGTCTTGGCCACGGCGATCTGATTGAGGATCGACGGATACAGTTTGACCACGCGAAACTGACTGATGTCGCCACCGAACTCGGCCAGGCGCTTGGTCGCCCATGGCGACATGATGGTGTTCAGGTAGCGCCGTGGAATGCCGAAGTCTTCCTCAAGGATCGCGCCATCTTCGGTGGCATTGAACAGACCCAATGGCGACTCGAACACCGGCGAACCTTTGATCGCGTAGAAAGGGACTTTCTCGATCAGTTGTTTCAGCTTCTCGGCCAGGGACGATTTACCACCGCCGACGGGGCCGAGCAGATAGAGGATTTGTTTCTTCTCTTCCAGGCCTTGGGCTGCGTGGCGGAAATACGAGACGATCTGGTCGATGCATTCTTCCATCCCGTGGAAGTCTTCAAAGGCCGGATAGCGACGGATCACCTTGTTGGAGAAGATGCGCGACAGCCTGGAGTTGGTCGAGGTGTCGAGCAGTTCCGGTTCGCCGATGGCCAGCAATAGACGCTCGGCGGCGGAAACATAAGCGCTGCGGTCTTTCTTGCACAGCTCCAGGTACTCTTGCAGCGAGAGTTCTTCCTGGCGTGTAGATTCGAAGCGTTGTTGGAAGTGGCTAAAGATACTCATGACGTCACCTCGCTCGATACGTGGAGCCGACGCCGGATCACTCAGTCGATGCTGGCAAGCAGCCGCTGTGGCCACTTGTTTACCCCCCAGAACACTTTCGCGGTCGACAACCTTGAAAGTCACTCCCGATGACCCGTGCGCCGGTGTACCGGCTCTCCCCTGATTTGGATGGCCTGGGCTTAAGGATAGTTGGGAATTCGGGAGGTAAAGGCGAGATACGTAATTAGTTGTGGCAGACCGTTCGTCTGCCGTGCGCAGGCCCACGGAAGCCGGGGCCTGCGCATGACAAAAAAATTATTCGGAGGTGCCTTGCGCAGTTTCCGAAGGGTAAGTCGTACGCCAGAGCTCGAAGCCGCCATCCATGCTGTAGACGTCGGAGAAGCCCTGACTGATCAGGTAGGCTGCGGCACTTTGGCTGGAGTTGCCGTGATAGCAGACTACGACAGTCGGTGCGTCGAGGTCAGCGGCACGGATGAAATCCGAGATGGAAACGTTATCCAGATGCCTGGAGCCGGCGATATGCAGTGCGGCGTAGGTTTGCGGGTCACGTACATCGACCACCACGGCGCCTTGCTCGCGCAGGGCCTGGGCCTGTTCCGGGGGGATTCGTTTGAATTCGCTCATGGCGGGTTCCTGTAGCTCGGCTGAAAGCACAGTCTAACGCAGGGCGTTGACCGGCAAAGTTTCGGGGGTAGGTGGTGCGACTGTCGGTGCTAAGCCACCGTGCTCATCGCATTTGCACGACACGCGTTCGCCGCTGTCGACGTTCATCAGGGTCAGGCTGCCGCCCCAGACACAACCGGTGTCCAGCGCCGAAATGCCAGGCTCATGGATATTGCCTTCCAGGGCAGCCCAATGGCCAAAGATGATCCGCAGGCCCCGGGTCTTGCGCTCCTTGTGCTGGAACCACGGTTTGTAGCCGGGCGGCGCAGTATCGAGGCCTTCTTTGCTTTTGAGGTCGAGCTTGCCCTCGGCGGTGCAGAAACGCATGCGCGTGAAATAGTTGGTGATGACTCGCAGACGGGAGACGCCTTTAAGGTCGTTGTCCCATTTCGACGGCTCATTGCCATACATCCCGTCAAGGAAGGCGGGAAGCAGGTTTTCATCGCGCAAAGCAGTTTCAACTTCAGCGGCGCATTTCAAGGCGCGGCGCAGTGACCATTGTGGCGGGATGCCGGCGTGGACCATGGCGACATCGCGCTGCTCGTCGTAATGCATCAGCTTTTGTTGGCGCAGCCACTCCATCAGTACGGGGCCGTCAGGGGCTTCGATGATTTCGCGCAGGGTGTCGGACTTCTTCAAACGCTCGATATGTTTACTGGCCGCCAGCAGATGCAGATCATGGTTGCCGAGCACGCAGATCAGCGACTCACGCATGCCATAGAGCAAACGCAGGGTTTCCAGAGACTGCGGGCCGCGGTTGACCAGGTCGCCTACCAGCCAGAGCTTGTCGAGCTTCGGATCGAAAGCGACTTGCTTGAGCAGGCACTTGAGCGGCTCGAGGCAACCTTGCAGGTCACCGACGGCATACGTCGCCATCAGTGCAAGGCTCCGGGGACGGCGAGGCGGAAGGGTTTGATGATGGCATCGAAATGCTTACCGTCGTCGGCGACCATTTCGTAGGTGCCCTGCATGGTGCCGACCTTGGTAGTCATCACCGTGCCGCTGCTGTAGGTGTGCTCACCGCCAGATTTGATCAGCGGCTGCTGACCCACGACACCGGCGCCGCGCACTTCTTCGACATGCCCATCACCATCGGTGATCACCCAGTGCCGCGACATCAGCCGGGCAGGGAGCTCGCCATTGTTTTGCACGGTGATGGTGTAGGCGAACGCGAAGCGGTTGTGCTCGGGTTGCGATTGGTCTGCCAGATAGTGGGTAACGACGCGGACATCGACGTGGTAACGGGAATCGGACATGCAAAGGGCCTTAAACGAAGCGGAACGCGGGGCGTAGCTGATGGGGAATCAGTCTAGGCAAGTATCGGGCAGTAAACCAGAGTGGCGTCCTGCCCGATAGCGTTCATCGCCGGTCAGTCGGCGGCGGGAGTTTCCGGGACTTGTTCGCTGAGCTTGTCGGCCAGGCGCACGAAGGCAGCCAGATCCAGTTGCTCCGGGCGCAGACTGCCATCGACGCCGGCAGCTTCGATCTCGGCGTTGCTCATCAATTGCTTGAGCGTGTTGCGCAGGGTCTTGCGGCGCTGGTTGAACGCTTCACGCACAACGCGCTCGAGCAGGCGATGATCCTTGGCCGGGTGCGGCAGCACCGCGTGTGGCACCAGGCGGACGATGGCCGAATCCACTTTCGGCGGTGGATTGAACGCGCCCGGGCCAACGTTGAACAGGTGCTCTACGCGGCAATGGTACTGAACCATGATCGATAGGCGACCCCAGTCACCACCACCGGGGCCTGCGGCCAGGCGCTCGACCACTTCCTTCTGCAACATGAAGTGCATGTCGCGAATGATGCCGGCGTTGTTCAGCAGGTGAAAAATCAGCGGTGTGGAGATGTTGTACGGCAGGTTGCCGACGACGCGCAGGCTGTTCGGCGCGGCGTTGAGTGTGTTGAAGTCGAACTTCAGCGCATCGCCCTGATGCAGGTTGAAGTTGCTCTTGCCGGCAAATTGCTGGTTGAGGATCGGGATCAGGTCCTTGTCCAGTTCCACCACGTCGAGTTGCGCACCCGAGTTGAGCAGACCGGCGGTCAGTGCGCCCTGGCCCGGGCCGATTTCCAGCAGGCGGTCTTCGGACTTGGCGCTGATGGAACGCAGGATGCGGTCGATAACGCCGGCATCGTGCAGGAAGTTCTGGCCAAAGCGTTTGCGCGCCTTGTGTTGGTATTGCTCGGTCATAAACGGGTCTCGGCCATCTGATAGGCGGTTTCCAGGGCGACTTGCAGGCTGCCGGTATCGATCTTGCCGCTGCCGGCCAGATCCAGGGCGGTGCCGTGGTCGACCGAAGTGCGGATGATCGGCAGGCCAAGGGTCACGTTGACGGCGGCGCCGAAGCCTTTGTACTTCAGCACGGGCAGGCCCTGGTCGTGGTACATCGCCAGCACTGCGTCGCAGTGCTCCAGATATTTGGGGGTAAACAGAGTGTCGGCAGGCAGCGGGCCACGAAGGTCCATGCCCTCGCCGCGCAGGCGCTCTAAGGTGGGTTCGATGATGTCGATTTCTTCATGACCCAGGTGTCCGCCTTCACCGGCGTGCGGGTTGAGTCCGCACACCAGGATGCGTGGCCGGGCAATGCCGAATTTTTCTTGCAGGTCGGCGTGCAGAATGCGCGTGACCCGCTCCAGCCGCTCCGGTGTGATTGCATCGGCAATCTCGCGCAACGGCAGGTGGGTGGTGACCAGTGCAACGCGCAAGCCGCGAGTGGCGAGCATCATCACCACTTGTGCGGTGTGGGTCAGATCAGCCAGGAATTCCGTGTGCCCGGAGAACGCGATGCCCGACTCGTTGATCACGCCCTTGTGCACTGGAGCGGTGATCATCCCGGCGAAGTCGCCGTTCAGACAACCGTTACCGGCGCGGGTCAGGGTTTCGAGGACGAACGCGGCATTGGCCTTGTCCAGTTGCCCGGCGACCACAGGGGCGCTGAGCGGGGTGTCCCAGACGTAAAGACTGTTCGCGGGCGCCGGAGCGACCGGCCAGTGATCGGGCCCGACGTCGAGCAGATTGACAGCCAGCCCCAGCTGCGCGGCCCGCTCAAGGAGCAGGTCGCGGCTGGTGATGGCAATCAGGGGATGAGGCTGGGCTTGCGAGGCGAGCAGCAGGCATAGGTCGGGACCGATGCCGGCTGGTTCGCCGGGTGTCAGCGCGAAACGCTTGGGTTTCACTGCGCTGCCTGGTCTGCACCAGGGAGTTTGATCTCTACGTACGCTTCGTCACGGATCTGACGCAGCCAGGTTTGCAGCTCTTCGTCGTATTTGCGGTTACGCAGTACGGTCATGGCCTGCTGTTCGCGAGCCTGTTCGGTGCTGTCGGTGGCGCGACGGCCAAGGACTTCCAGAACATGCCAGCCGTATTGAGTCTGGAACGGCTTGGACAGCTGACCTTGTGGGGTCTTGGCCATCACTTCGCGGAATTCCGGCACCAATACGTTCGGGTCGATCCAGTTCAGGTCGCCGCCGTTGAGGGCAGAACCCGGGTCTTCGGAGTAGCTTTTCGCCAGGGTGGCGAAATCTTCGCCTGCCACGATGCGCTCATACAACGACTGAACCAGGGCTTTGGTCTTGGCTTCGTCGCGGATCGGGCTCGGCTTGACCAGGATGTGGCGCACATGCACTTCATCACGGGTCTGGGCTTCGCCACCGCGCTTGGCCAACAGCTTCAGGATGATGAAACCGCCTGGAGTGCGTGCCGGCTGAGTCACGTCTCCGACTGCCATGCTGCTCAACTCGCGATCGAACGGCGGTGGCAGTTGAGCAGCTTTACGCCAGCCCATGTCGCCGCCTTCCAGTGCGTTGTCGCTGGCGGATTTGGCCACGGCCAATTGACCGAAGTCGGCACCTTGCTTGAGCTGCTGGTAAACCTCCATGGCCTGACGGGCAGCATTCTGAATCGCTTCAGAGTTGGCGCTTTCCGGGGTCGGGATCAGGATGTTGGCCAGGTGCAGTTCTTCGGACAGTTGCATCTTGCCCAGGTCGGAAGCGAGGAAGTTCTTCACTTCCTGCTCGGACACCTGAATGCGTTCGGCTACGCGGCGCTGACGCACACGGCTGATGATCATCTCGCGACGGATCTGGTCACGGGCGTCGTCGTAAGACAGGCCATCGCGAGCCAGGGCGGCGCGGAACTGGTCAATAGTCATGTTGTTGCGCTGTGCGATGGTGCCGACAGCCTGGTTCAGTTCTTCATCGGTGATACGAATGCCGGAACGTTCGCCGATCTGCAATTGCAGGTTTTCGACGATCAAGCGTTCGAGCACCTGCTGATCCAGTACGCCTGGAGGTGGCGAGCCGCCGCCACGCTTGGCGATGGTCTGCTGAACTTCCTGGACGCGCTGGTCCAGTTGGCTCTGCATGACCACGTCGTTGTCGACGATCGCTACCACTTTATCGATGGACTGTACTGCGGCGTTGGCCGCAGTACCCAGGAACAACGCGCCCAGCATCAGCGGGCGCAGACAATCAGAAAGCTTGGTCTTCACGTTCACGATAACCTTGAATGCCTTTGTCGAGGAAGCTCTCTACCTTGGCGCCAGTGAGGCCACCGAGTCCCTTCAGAACAATTTGGAGGAAGACGCCATGGTCGCCTTTTTCGTTTTGCGGAGCTTCCTGACTGAACTCGTCATAGGAAACCCAGTAACGGTTGATCAGGCGCAGTTTCCAGCAGCAGTTGTCGTACTCGAAACCACCGAAGGCTTCCAGCGTACGGTTACGGTTGTAGTCGTACTGCCAGCGGCTGATGGCGTTCCACTGTGGAACGATCGGCCAGATGACCGAGAAGTCATGCTGCTGGATCTTGTAGTAGTCCTTCACGTAGCCAGGCGTGCCCGGCGTGCCGTAGTCACCACCACCCACCGACCATTTACCGGTGTTCTGGTCGTAACGAACCTGGTCATTGCGATAGCGATAGCCGGCGTTGATGACCTTGTTCGGGTTGTCTTCAGGCTGGTAGTGGAACATCGCACTGCCGGAACGTGGGCTGCGGCTGTCCGGATCCCAGTTGTAGTCGGCCGTGGTGCGCCAATCGCGGTTCCAGCGGTATTCGTATTCCAGTGCGTAAGGCGAGACGTTGGATTTCGCGTCGTCACGGGTTTTTGCATCGATACCTGGCAGTTGAACTTCGCGATCCTTGAAGTACAGGGCCTGACCGACGCTGATGCGTTGACGCTCGAAGCCATCGTCTTCAATCCAGCGGCTGGTTACGCCCAGCGACAGTTTGTTCTCGTCGCCGACACGGTCGGCGCCGGAGAAGCGGTTGTCGCGGAACAGCGATGCATAGTTGAAGGTGTATTCGCTGGTGTCGAATACTGGAATGTCTTCCTGATTCTCCTCAGGTACATAGAGGTAGAACAGGCGCGGTTCCAAAGTCTGACGGTAGTTTTTGCCAAAGAACGACGTGTTGCGGTCGAAGTACAGACCGCTGTCGATGCTGGCGATTGGTACGCCGCGGTTTTGATTGCTGCCAAACTCGCCGCCGACGTAGTCAGTACCTGCCGCAGTTGCTGCGTTCTGCTGGGCGACGATCTGCGACTTGCCGGTACCGTCCAGATCCAGTTGATACTGGGTGTACTGATACTTGAGCGATGGCTTTAAGAAGCCATAGGTCCAGTTCATTGGCAGACTTACACCGGGCTTCAGATTCAATCGGTCGCCGTTAGCGCGTGCCAGGCCTGTAACGTTTGTATCCAGGCGCGGTGACGCAGTGCCATTTTCGTCGATGAAGTTGCCGGTTTTCAAATCACGATCAAACCGCACAAGCTCGGTCTCGTAATCGAAATTCAACCCTTCCGGATGATACGGCAGCTGACCATTGAAGGTGATCTGCGGCAGACGGCCATACGGTGTGATGTTCGAAACGGTCGCCAACTGGTACTGCTGAGCATTCAAGCGAGCGGTGTAGCTGTCACCACGATAGGTAACCGCGCCCTGCTGATTCACGAAGTCGCTGGACTTCACACCAATCTGATCGGTCTGCAGATCCTGGAAGTAGTACGGATCGCTGATCTTGGTGTAGTCAACTTCGGTGAGCACGCGGGAGTCGAGACCACCCTTGTGCTGCCAGTTGTACATGTAACGGGTTTTTTCGTAGTCGGTCTGCTTACTGCGTTCGGTGTCGTCATCGTTCAGGTACGCAGCGCCGAACTGGCCTTCGCTGGACTTGGTCAGGTAACGGAACTCGCCTTCCACCAACATGCCACGCTTGCTCATGTAACGCGGGTACAACGTGGCATCGTAGTTAGGCGCCAGGTTGAAGTAGTACGGCGTGACCAGCATGAAGCCGGTGTCGCTGCCGCTGCCGATGGTCGGCGGCAGGAAGCCCGACTGGCGACGGTCATCGATCGGGAAGTAGATGTATGGCGTGTAAAGGATCGGAATGTCTTTTACGCGCAGCGTCACGTTGGTCGCGGTACCGAAGCCGGTGGCCGGGTTCAAGGTGATGTTGTTGCCCTTGAGCTGCCAGGCGTTGCTGTTCGGTTCGCACGTGGTGTACGTACCGTCCTTGAGACGGATGATCGCGTTTTCCGCACGCTTGGCGTACAGCGCGTTACCGCGAATGCGCGACTTGTGCATCACGTACTCGGCGTTGTCGACCTTGGCTTCACCGGTGTCGAGTTGCACATCGGCGTGGTCGCCGACGATCAGTGCGCCGTTGTCACGGATGCGTACATCGCCATTGAGTTCGGCGCGGCTCTCGGCTTGGTACAGGCTGGCCTCGTCGGACTCGACCTGCATGCTGCCCTGACGCAGGACGACATCACCGGCCAGCGTACCGACTTGATCATCGGTGTTATAGCGCGAAGCTTTTGCGCCGATAAAGGTCGGAGCATCGCTTTTATTCGTCTTGTCATTCATGCCAGGACGAATCGGTTCGATATAAGCACCAGAGCAGTAAGGACCCGTCTCGGCCAATTGGGCGGCGGTGAGCTTCTCGCGCGGAACCCAGTCGAGGTGACTGAAGTCTTCGCTACGGGATTTCAAACCACGGCCTTTGGCTTCGGTGACCAGCGCTGGCTTGGCGCCAGTGTCGGCAACCGAACCATTGTCGCTCGGGGCTTCGCCGGTGGCGCTGACGGCACTGCCGTCATGCACTGGACGCGGTGGCAATGCAGCCGCCGGCGTCTTGGGCGCACAGTCCCAACCACCCGAAGCCGAGACGGAGCAGTCATACTGCTCGGCGGCAACAACGAATTGACTGGCCAGAGGTTGCATAGCCAGCAGACTGCCGGTTACCAACAACGGAAATTTTTTACGAAACGCGGGGGATTTCAATGCCATCTTATTAGTCCGGGCTTCCTGCGTGCCATCTGCCCGCGGTGGTGGGCCGCACGCCTCTCGATGGTCTGAAAAAGATGCTGGATAATAAAGCATGACCCGCTTGACGGCTAGCGCCGTCGGAGACCCTTGCAATGCCTGACCAAGATGTACGCTTGCAACACCTGAAAGTTTGGCTCGATGAACAGTTGGCAATCCTGTTTGCAGATCAGGGCTGGGGCGCCGTGCCCCCGGCCACGTTGACCGCGGCCAGTAGCGACGCGAGTTTCCGCCGTTACTTCCGTTGGGAAGGCGCGGGTCGCAGTTTCGTCGTAATGGACGCGCCGCCGCCCCAGGAAAACTGCAAACCGTTCGTGGATATCGCCTTTTTGCTGGCGAAATCCGGAATAAATGTGCCGAAAATTTATGCCGAAGACCTCGAACGCGGATTTCTTTTGCTCAATGACCTGGGCAACAAGACCTATCTGGACGTGATCGATGGCGAAAATGCCGACGCATTGTTCAGCGATGCCCTGCAAGCGCTGCTGGCTTTTCAGCAGTTGCCGATGGTCGCACCGTTACCGAGTTACGACGTTGCATTACTGCGTCGTGAGCTGGAACTGTTTCCCGAGTGGTACGTGAAGCGTGAATTGGGTATCGAATTCGATTCGACCCAACAGCAACAGTGGCAACACGTCAGCGACCTGCTGATCGACAGTGCCCTGGCCCAGCCGAAAGTGCTGGTGCACCGCGACTACATGCCGCGCAACCTGATGCTCAGCGAGCCGAATCCTGGTGTTCTGGATTTTCAGGATGCGGTCTACGGCCCGGTGACCTACGACGTGACCTGCCTGTTTAAGGACGCCTTCCTCAGTTGGCCAGAAGAGCGCGTCCGTGGCTGGCTGGAAACTTACTGGCAGCAAGCCTCGGCAATGAACATTCCCGTGCAGCCGGACTTCGAAGACTTCCTGCGCGCCAGCGACCTGATGGGCGTGCAGCGTCACCTGAAAGTCATCGGCATTTTCGCTCGCATCTGCCATCGCGATGGCAAACCGCGTTACCTCGCCGACGTACCGCGCTTCTTCTCCTATATAGAAGCAGTGATCACCCGTCGTCCTGAGCTGGCCGAACTGCAAGTGCTGTTCACCAGCCTGCGTGGTGGAGCGACGGCATGAAAGCAATGATTCTGGCGGCAGGCAAAGGCGAGCGCATGCGCCCGCTGACCCTGACCACGCCGAAACCGCTGGTACGTGCCGGCGGCGTCCCGTTGATCGAATATCACCTGCATGCCCTCGCGTCGGCGGGTTTCAGCGAGATCGTAATCAACCATGCCTGGCTCGGTCAGCAGATCGAGGATTACCTGGGCGACGGTTCGCAGTTTGGTCTGAGCATCCAGTACTCGCCGGAAGGCGAGCCGCTGGAAACCGGCGGCGGGATTTTCCGTGCGCTGCCGTTGCTCGGCGATGATGCGTTCCTGGTGGTGAACGGTGATATCTGGACCGATTACGATTTCAGCGTGCTGCACCAGCCGATCACCGGTCTGGCGCATCTGGTGCTGGCGGATAATCCGGCGCATCACCCGACAGGTGATTTTTCTTTGGTAGACGGTCAGGTCATCGACGGCCAGCCGACTGCAGCCACCCTGACCTACAGCGGCATCGCCGTCATCCATCCGCAACTGTTCGACGGCTGCGCCGACGGCGCTTTCAAACTGGCACCGCTGCTGCGCAAGGCCATAGCGGATGGGCAGGTGACGGGCGAGCGCCTGAAAGGTCATTGGGTGGATGTCGGCACGCATGAGCGTCTGGCCGAAGCTGAAACCTTGATAGAAGCGAGTCGCTGATATGTTGTGGCCAGGGACTCTGATTGGAGCCGGAGCGGGTTTTGCGATTGCCAGCATTCCGGGGGCCATGCTTGGGGCTTTGTTGGGGCAGGCGCTGGATCGGCGTCTGCATTTGCAGAGCTGGGGGCATCTGCGGGAGAAACTCGGTGGTCGGCCGATGCTGCGCAACGACGAATTGTTGTTCGTGTTGCTCGGGCGTCTGGCCAAGAGTGACGGACGTGTGACCGATGGGCATATCCAGCAGGCGCGCAATGAGATGCGCGCGCTGGAGATGAGCGAGCCGGCGACGCGCCGGGCGATTGCGGCGTTCAATCGCGGCAAGTCCGGGGACGATAATCTTCGCGGTTATCTACGGCGCCTGAGTGCGCAGCCGCATGCGGCCGAAGGCGTGTTGCGCGCGTGTTGGCGGATGGTCTGGGCCGATGGTCGTGCCGGCGTCAGCGAGCGGGAATTGTTGGCGCAGTGGGGTAAATGGCTGGGCTGGACGACGCATCAGGTGCAGGCGTTGGCCAGTGATTACGAGCCCGGCAAACGGCCCATCGTCAGTGCGGCGGTAAGCTATCAGGAAGCGATGCGATTGCTCGGTGTGTCGGCGAGCAGCGAACCGGCGCAAATCAAACGAGCTTATCGACGTCTGCTCAGCCGTCATCATCCGGACAAGATTGCCGGCAGCGGTGCAACGCCGATGCAGGTGCGAGAGGCGACCGATAAGACCCGCGAGTTGCACAATGCCTACACGTTGATTCGTGAACGGCGGGATTTTCGTTAGGCGGTTTTAAGATCAAAAGATCGTCCGATCGCGGCCTTAGCCTTCGGACGATCTTTTGCTTTTGGGTCAGTCTGTGTTCTGTGGGCTCAACCAGCCACGCACCCGACGGAACAACTGTTCCTGCTCAGCCTTGTTATCCGGTAACGCCTTGAGCGCCACTTGGCTGAACGCCGACGTCTTCAAGCGCTTGCTCGCCTGCATGCGCTCCAGCGCCGCGTTGCGATCCAGCGCTTTGTCCATGTAGAAAATATCAGCCGTTGGCAGTTTCAGCGTCGGGGTCAGTTCCGCCAGCGGCGGCTTGGCTTTGGCCGGTGCTTGCGCGTCGACCATGACGAATTTCTCCACCTGCGCCGTTTGCCTCTCGCTCAAGAAACGCGCCGCCCAATACGCGCCCGTTCCATGACCCAGCACGACAATGCGCCGCGCACTTTGCTGTTCGGCGTACGCAATGGCGGCGTCGATGCGCGCGAAGATGCGTTCGGCATCGGCTTTGGACTGTTCTTCAGTCGTTTCGGCGATCACCTGGTCGGCGACTTCGGCCTCACCGCCTGCTGCTTGTTCGATCGGCTGCGCGGTGGTGGCGTCCTTGCTGCCTGTTTCGGGGGCTTTCGGCGCAGCAACGGCTTCAATTACGCGCGGAGCGATGGCATCGCTTTGCAGATCGGGCAGGGTGATACTCAGACTGCTCCATTCGGCGTCCGGCAATTTGCTCCGCAACGGGCCGATTGCTTGTGGCCAGTCAGCGGTTTCGCCGGCACCGGGGACGATAATCACCGCGCCTTTCGGTTCAGCGGTGTTGGCCGGTTTCCACAAGGCGAGGAAAGTGTCGCTGCCGGCTTGAAGCTGTTGCTGTTCTTGCGCCGGGACTTTACGTTCCAGTGCCGCGGCCTCTTCCTGACTACGCTCAAGCAGTGGTTGGCGCTCGGCCGGTTTTTCTTCGGCGGATTTTTCCGCAGGGGCGGCAGGGGCCGGGTCGGCCGCGTGGACAGAAAACGCACAAGGCAGGATCAGCGACAGGCACAATGCTGGCATTGCCAGGCGGTAGACAGAGGGCATCGGTTATTCCAGGCCAGAAAGTATCCCGGCAGCCTAATGGGTTGGTCAGAATTTGTCAGTGTATGAGACTTCAATGAAGCGATTTTGCTGCCTGTGGGTTATCGGCTGTTTGTGGCTTCCCTTGATGGGCTGGGCGGCGCCTGCGCCACCGGCACACGTTGCGCAGTTGTCAGCGAGCGAGCAGCAATGGCTCGCGCAACACAACGAATTGCGGGTCGGATTGGTGCTGCAGGCGCCGTATGCGCAATACGATCGGCGTTTGCAGCGGCTGTCCGGAGCCAACGTCGAGCTGATGAAATTGCTGGCCAAAGCCCTTAATGTCGAATTGAGCTGGCGCAATTTTCAGGATCTGGCGCAACTGGAAGCGGCTGCACGCGATGGCGAGATCGACATCGCCCCTGGTCTGACCCAGACACCGAGCGCCCTTCGTTTGTGGCAGTTTTCCGATCCGTACATGCGTGTGCCGCAACTGGTGGTCAGCGACCAGAAGGCCGGGGGTGTGGTGGATCTGGAAAAACTCGATGGCCAGACCCGCGTCGCCGTGCGCATGCCGAGCACCACCGCCGACTATCTGCGCGGCAACTATCCACACCTGAACCTGCAAGGCGTGCCGCTGGAGCGTCAAGCGCTGCAATTGTTGTTGAGTCAGCAGGCGTCTTACGCGGTGGTCGATGAAGCGCAACTCGGGCGGTTGTCGGCAGAACCGGAGTTCGCTGAACTGGTTGTGGTCGGCGATATCGGCCTGCCGCAATTGTTGCGAGTCGCTTCACGCCGGGACTGGCCTGAGCTGGCCGGCATCGTCCAGAGCGCGCTGCGCTCGATCCCGGCCAAGGATCTGGAGCGCCTGCACAATCAATGGCTGCAACCCAAATATCCACGGTTGTCGGAATCGCCGGGGTTCTGGCAGAACCTCAGTCTGTTGTTCGCGGTCATGCTGCTCAGTTGCGTGGCGATCGTGTTCTGGCAGCGGCGCCAGCAGCACAGCCTCGAACAACGCCTGCTCGCGGCGCGGGAAGACATCGCCCTGCGCGCCGCCAGCGAAGAAGCGCTGCGCCTGACGCAGTTTTCCATCGATCAAAGCACCGTCGGCATTCTTTGGGTCAACTGGGACAGCCATGTGCGCTACGCCAACCGGGCGGCGGAAAACATGCTCGGCTACCCCTCGGGCGGGCTGATCGAGCGACCGCTGATCGATTTCGAACCGGGTCTGCACATGGACCGCTGGCTCAATCTGTGGAAACGCGCGCGTGCCAGTGAAGAAGGGCCGCTGAGTTTTGAGACAAGCTGTGTGCGCGCCGATGGCAGTGTTTTGCCGGCGGATGTATCGCTGAGTTTCCTGCGTTTTCGCGACAGCGAGTATTTGGTGGTCTATCTCAACGACGTCACCGAGCGCCGTCGCGCACTCGCGGCGTTGCAGGAAAGTGAAGCGCGCCTTCAAGGCATCGCCGCCAATGTGCCGGGCCTGGTGTTCCGCCTGGAGCGGGCGCCGGTGACCGGGCAGATCGACTTTGCCTACATCAGTGAGGGCAGCGAAAGTCTGGTCGGCTACGCGCCGGCCGCTATTGCCCACCGCGACATGGGTCTGCGCAGTCTGGTGCACCCGGACGACAAGGCCAGTTATCACCGCACCCAGGATCAGGCGCTGGACACCGACAGCGACTGGTCGTGGCAGGGGCGAATTCTCACACGACAGGGCAAGCAGCGCTGGGCCGAGATCAAGGCGATCACCCGGCAGCTTGAAGATGGCGCTTATGTCTGGGACGGCATCGTCTGGGACATTACCGAGAGCAAGCGCATCGAGCTGGAGCTGGCGGCATCGCGTGAGCAACTGCGCGAGCTGTCGGCACACCTTGAGAGCGTGCGCGAAGAAGAGAAGGCGCGGATTGCCCGGGAAGTACACGATGAGCTGGGGCAGATGCTGACGGTGCTGAAACTGGAGACATCGATGTGCGAACTGGCCTACGCGCAACTCGACCCCGGTCTGCACGACAGGTTGAATAGCATGAAGCGCCTGATCGCCCAGTTGTTCCAGTTGGTGCGTGATGTAGCGACCGCATTGCGCCCGCCGATTCTCGATGCGGGGATTGCGTCAGCGATTGAGTGGCAGGCGCGCCGGTTCGAGGCGCGCACGCAGATTCCGTGTCTGGTGCAGGTGCCGGACAATCTGCCGCCGCTCAGCGATGCCAAGGCGATTGGGCTGTTCCGCATCCTGCAGGAGGCGCTGACCAACGTCATGCGTCATGCCCAGGCGCATACTGTAGAACTGACGCTGGTGCTGGAAGGCGATGAATTGTGTCTGACGGTCAGCGATGATGGCGTAGGATTTGTCGCCGCTGCCGGTCGGCCGACTTCGTTTGGCTTGGTGGGCATGCGTGAACGGGTGCTGATCATGGGGGGGCGCCTGGTGCTTGAGAGTGAGCCGGGGGAGGGCACCAGTCTGAATGTCTGGGTGCCGGTGGATGAGGTTTGACTGAATCTGGAGAACAACGTGATCCGTGTACTGGTAGCCGAAGACCACACCATCGTCCGTGAAGGCATCAAGCAATTGATCGGCCTGGCCAAGGACCTGCAAGTCGTGGGAGAGGCGAGCAATGGTGAGCAGTTGCTCGAAACCCTGCGCCATGTGCCCTGCGAAGTGGTGCTGTTGGACATCTCCATGCCAGGCGTCAACGGCCTGGAAGCGATCCCGCGAATCCGTGCGCTGAACAATCCGCCGGCCATTCTGGTGTTGTCGATGCACGACGAGGCGCAAATGGCTGCTCGCGCCTTGAAGGTTGGCGCTGCGGGTTATGCGACCAAGGACAGCGATCCGGCGCTGTTGCTGACGGCCATCCGCAAAGTCGCGGCGGGTGGGCGCTACATCGACCCGGATCTGGCCGACCGCATGGTCTTCGAGGTCGGCCTGACCGATGCGCGGCCGTTGCATTCATTGTTGTCCGAGCGCGAGTTCTCGGTGTTCGAGCGCTTGGCCCAGGGTGCCAACGTCAACGACATCGCCCAGCAATTGGCCCTGAGCAGCAAGACCATCAGCACCCACAAGGCGCGGCTGATGCAGAAGCTCAACATCACCTCGCTGGCGGAACTGGTGAAGTACGCGATGGAACACAAGCTCCTCTGAACAATGCCGCGCTCTGTGTAGGAGCTGCCGAAGGCTGCGATCTTTTGATCTTGCTGTTTACAAGGTCAAAAGAT
>NZ_JACSZV010000049.1 GCF_014472415.1 Pseudomonas sp. N40(2020) | reverse complement strand
GAGGCTTGACCATATAACACCCAAGCAATTTGCGTCGAAAGGCCAAGTTGCGGTGTGTGAAGACGAAACGAACCGAAAGTTCGATGTTCACAAAACACCGACAGCTGTCACATACCCAATTTGCTGAGGCGAGGCCAGCCGGCCGCGACTCAGTACCCGAATTTCTTGACGACCATAGAGCATTGGAACCACCTGATCCCATCCCGAACTCAGCAGTGAAACGATGCATCGCCGATGGTAGTGTGGGGTTTCCCCATGTGAGAGTAGGTCATCGTCAAGATTAAATTCCGAAACCCCAATTGCGAAAGCAGTTGGGGTTTTGTTTTGCCCGCAGGAAAGTTCGGAGAGCATTCAAAAGCGCGATGGCGCAGGAAGCGTCCGATACTTATTTCGCAAATTTCCTACATTTTGTTTGCCTCGCCAGTAAAAAACAGGGTTATTATCCGACGGCGTTTCGGGTCATAAGCCCGGCGCCAGAAGATTGCCGCGTGTCCACAGACCCGGTAATCGCAGCCGATCGGGACCACCCTGGCGCTGTTATCCCCGCACAGGTTGTTCCTCGTCGTTGACCCTCAAATGGAAGGCGAGGTTTCAATTGGTCACGCGGTTTGCAATCGACGATGTTATGGCCAAGGCGAACGATCTCGCCAGTGCGCCAGTCAATTCTCCAGCTGTTTGTGCTGACCGCGTTGCGGTTTTTTTCGCCTGCTCATCTCCCCCGGATTTCATGTGTGTGCCCGCGTCGGACTTAGCTCTGCACGCACGCGCCGCGCCATCTCCCTGAATTCGAATCACCGAACCGGCACTTGAGGCCGGGGCCTGACTGACGGGGACGTACTGTCGCCGTCTGATCACAAAAATAAAGTAGTCATGGACGGTAGCCTCCGATGCTCGACAACACTTCCTTGCGCGGGACGACGCCTGCGCAGCCCGACCTTTCATCCAGAAAATCGCCAGCCGCTTCGGCATTGACCGATTCCGACTGCCAGCGACTGATCCACGACTGGAACAGCGCGACGCAGTCGTTCGATGAAAACATGTGCGTGCACGGCCTGTTTGAAGCGCAGGTGCTGCGCCATCCCGATGCTATTGCGGCACGTTGGCAGACAGAGGCGATCAGTTACCGTGATCTCAATACCCGCGCCAATCGCCTGGCCCATCACCTGCGCAGTTTCGGGGTCGGGCCGGACGTGCGCGTCGGGTTGTGCCTTGAGCGTTCGCTCGACACCCTGATTGGCGTGCTTGCGGTGCTCAAGGCCGGCGGCGCTTATGTGCCGTTGGATCCGGCGTATCCGCAGGCGCGGCTGGCACACATGCTGGCTGACAGCGCACCGCCGGTGGTGCTCACCCACGGCGCGGCGAAGCTTGCATTGTCGGCGGCGCTCGAGCATTCGGTCACTGCGCCGACCATCCTTGATCTGGCCGATTCCAGCCATTGGGCTTCGCTCTCGCCAGACAATCCCGATCCGCACGCTGTCGGCCTGACACCACGGCATCTGGCCTACGTGATCTACACCTCTGGTTCGACCGGCACCCCGAAAGGCGTGATGGTCGAGCACCGAGGGCTCATGGCAGTGAGTGCTGCATGGGCGCAACTCTATGCCTTGGAAGAGCCAATCAATCACCTGCAAATGGCGGGTTTTTCATTCGACGTGTTCAGTGCCGATCTGATTCGGGCGCTGGGTTTTGGCGGCACGCTGGTGTTGTGCCCTCGGGAAACCCTGATTGACCCGCCGGCGCTGTATCGCCTGATGAACGAAGCGCATATCGGTTTTGCCGACTTCGTGCCAGCGCTGCTCAACCCTTTGCTGGCCTGGGTCGAAGAAAATGGTCACGACCTGTCGTTCCTGCGCACCGTGGTCTGCGGCTCGGACATCTGGACCGCCCACAGCGCACTGCAATTGCGCAGGCTTTGTGGTGACCGTGTGCAAATCGTCCAGGCCTACGGTGTCACCGAAGCGAGCATCGATAGCACCTGTTTTGAACTCAGCGACGCAAGCCAGGTTGATGGCGTGCTGCCCATCGGTCGGGCGCTGCCCAACACCCGGATTTACCTGCTCGACACTCAAGGTGCGCCTGTCGCCGTGGGTGTCGCGGGTGAGTTGCACATAGGTGGCATCGGTGTGGCGCGAGGCTATCTGAACCTGCCGACACTCACCGCCGAGCGTTTCGTCGATAGCCCGTTCGTGACGGGCGAGCGTCTGTACCGCACGGGTGATCTGGCGCGATATCGGGCCGATGGGCAACTGGAGTTCCTTGGGCGCAACGACTCCCAGGCCAAATTGCGCGGCCTGCGCCTGGAACTGGGGGAAATCGAAACTCGCCTGGCGGAAATACCGGGCGTGCGTGAAAGCGTGGTGCTGCTGCGTCAGGACGGCGCGCATGAGCCGCGACTGGTCGCTTATTTCTGCGCCGACGCAGCCACCGCGCTGACCTCCCGCTCACTGCGTGAGCAACTGCAATTGAGCCTGCCGGATTTCATGGTGCCGACAGCGTTCGTGCGTCTCGATGCGTTGCCTTTGACTGCCAACGGCAAGGTGGATCGCCCCAATTTACCGGCCCCGAACGTGGAAGCATTTGATCAACAGGATTACCAGGCGCCGCAAGGTTCGCTGGAAATTGCGCTCGCTGCGATCTGGGCCAAAGTGCTCGGCGTCGAGCGGGTCGGTCGTCAGGATCAGTTCTTCGCGTTGGGTGGCCACTCGTTGTTGGTGATGCGGGTGCTGGCCCGAGTTCGCCACGATCTTGGGCTGGAAGTGACAGCTTCAGCGCTGTTCGCTGCACCCGTGCTCGCAGAGTTCGCCAAACGGCTGCAAGCCAGTCAGGCTGCGGCTCGTCCAGCCATTACGGCTGTTGCACGGTCGGACGCGCAAACGTTGTCGTCTGCTCAGCAGCGCTTGTGGTTTCTGGCACAAATGGAGGGCGGTAACGCGGCTTATCACATGCCGTTGAACCTGCGCTTGCGTGGCTCACTGGACGTGGCGGCACTTGAACGCAGTTTCAATCAACTGGTGGCGCGCCATGAGGCGCTGCGTACCACTTTCCTCTCCGTTGAAGGCGAAGGGCGGCAACGGGTTTCGCCACCAGCACACAGCATCCGGCTGACGGTGATTGACCTTCAGGGGCCTGACGCGCAAGAGCGTCTCAACCGATTGATCGATGAAGAGGGCGCCAAGCCGTTCGACCTGAGCCGTGGCCCGTTGATGCGGGTCAGCGTGGTGCGGATGGCGGCAGACGATCACGTGCTGTTGCTGACCCAGCACCACATCATTTCGGATGGCTGGTCGATGGGCGTGCTTACCCGCGAACTGGGCGAGTTGTACGAAGCGGCGTTGCAGGATCGCGAGGATCCGCTGCCGGCATTGCCCGTGCAGTACGTGGATTATGCCGTGTGGCAAAAGCAGTGGCTGTGCGGTGACGAACTGGCTCGCCAAAACCGCTATTGGCGCGAAACGCTAGCGGGTGCACCAGTGCTGCTGGAGTTGCCAGCCGATCACAAGCGTCCGCCCGTGCAGGACTACCTCGGCGGTTATGTGCCGCTGGTATTCGATGAGGCCTTGACCGTTCGCTTGAAGACCTTGGGCATGCAGCAAGGCACCACATTGTTCATGACTTTACTGGCCGGTTTTTCGTTGCTGTTGTCGCGCCTGGCGGGGCAGAGCGATGTGGTGATCGGCGTGCCATCGGCCAACCGGCCTCAGCAGGAGTTGCACGGGCTGATCGGCTTCTTCGTCAACACCCTGGCGCTACGCATGACTCGCTCAGGCACACCGTCAGTGGCGCAATGGCTGCAACAGGCGCGGCGGGTGGCGCTGGAGGCCCAGGAACATCAGGATCTGCCGTTCGAGCAAGTGGTGGAATTGCTCAACCCGCCGCGCAGCCTGGCGCACAGTCCGGTGTTTCAGGTGCTGTTTGCCTGGGAGCAGGATCAGGATTCGGACCTGCTGTTGAGCGGGTTGGAGGTCACTCCGGTCGAGAGTGGTCATCACGTGGCCAAGTTCGATCTGCAACTGGCACTCAGTGAGCGCGACGGCCAGATTGTCGGTGGCCTGGAATATGCCTCGGGCTTGTTCAATCGAGACACCGTCGAGCAGTTTGGCGATTACCTGCGCCGGGTGCTGGAGCAGATGGTCGAGGACAGCCATCAGCCGCTGGCGATGATCAACCTGTTGAGCGCCGAACAGCAGCGCAAAATCGTTCACGACTGGAACCGCACCAACCGCGATACCTCGTCGATACCCGGTTGCGTGGCACGCTTCGAAACCTTGGCCCGGCAGATGCCCGACGCTGTGGCGTTGCGCTGCGAGAGCGAGCAACTGAGCTACGGCGAATTGAACCGCGCCGCCAACCAGCTCGCCCATTACCTGATCGAGAAAAACATTGGCCCCGAGCATCGAGTCGGCCTGTGCCTGGAACGCTCGCCGCAGATGGTTATCGGCCTGTTGGCGATCCTCAAGGCGGGCGCGGCGTACGTGCCGTTCGATCCGGCCTATCCGAGTGAACGGCTGGCGTTCATGTTCAGCGATGCCGCGCCGACCCTGTTGCTGACGCAGGCCAGCCTGCTTGCCGGATTGTCCGTCAGCGATGAGATGGAAATCTGCTGCTTGGACACTGATGCGCAGCAATGGGCGCAGCATCCGAGCCACGAGCCACAGGTAGCGGTGAACCCGGAAAACCTCGGCTATGTGCTTTACACCTCCGGCTCAACCGGACGCCCCAAAGGCGTGGCGCACAGCCGTCGCGCGCTGGATAACCTGATCGCCTGGCAACTCGACCAGGCCACCACGCCGCAGCGTGTGCTGCAATTCGCCTCGCTGAACTTCGATGTGTCGTTCCAGGAAATCTGCAGCACGCTCTGCCAGGGTGGCAGCCTGTTGCTGATGACCGAAGACAGCCGCAAGGACCTTGCCGCGTTGCGTCCGACGCTGGTGGCTGAAGGTGTGCAGCGGGCGTTTCTGCCGTTCGCCGTGTTGCAGCAACTCGCCGGCCTGACCGAGGCCGATGCACCGATGCCGGCCGGCGGCTGCGAGATCATCACGGCCGGTGAAGCCCTGCAAATCAATGATGAGTTGCGCGGTTTTGTCCGAGGTCTCGGTGGCGCGCAATTGCACAACCAATACGGGCCGACCGAAACCCATGTGGTCAGTCAATTCAGCCTTTCGTGCAGCGAGGTCGAGGCCTGGCCGGATGCGCCGCCTATCGGTCGCCCCATCGCCAATGCGCGGCTGTACGTGCTGGATGAGCATCTGAATCCAGTGCCGGTCGGCGTGGCAGGCGAGTTGTACATCGCCGGTGCATGCCTGGCCCGAGGTTATCTGAACCGCGCGGATCTCACCGCCGAACGCTTCCTGCCTGATCCGTTCAGTGACGAGCCCGGCGCGCGGATGTATCGCAGCGGCGACCAAGCCAAGTTCCAGCCCGATGGCAACGTGCAATACCTGGGACGCATCGACCAACAGGTCAAGCTGCGCGGGTTCCGCATCGAACTCGGCGAGATCGACAGCCTGTTGCAGCAGCAACCCGGCGTGCAGGAAGCCGCCGTGCTGTTGCGTGAAGACGTGGCCGGCGACAAGCGTCTGGTGGCTTATGTGGTCGGCTCCGCGAGCAGTGAGGTGCTGCGTGCCGAACTGCAACGGCACTTGCCCGAACACATGATCCCGAGCGCGTGGGTCAGGCTGTCGCAACTGCCGCTGACCCGCAACGGCAAGCTCGACCGGCAAGCGTTGCCTGCGCCGGAGCGCAGCACCGGGGCCGCATACGTGGCGCCGCGTAACGATATCGAACGGCAAATGGCCGACATCTGGGCCGAGGTGCTCAAGTGCGAGCGGGTCGGTATCCACGATAACTTCTTCGACCTGGGCGGGCATTCGTTGCTGGCGACGCGGATGATCTACGCGATCAATCAGCGCATGGGCGCGCAGTTGTCGCTCAGCAGCCTGTTCCAGAAGCCGGTGCTGATGGACCTGGCGGCGCACGTACACGGCGCACGTGATGCCGACACTTATATCGAGCCTGCCTTCAGCCAGATCGAACCGGATCGCGGCGCCCGACATGAGCCATTCCCTCTGACCGATATCCAGCAAGCCTACTGGTTCGGTCGTGAGGCCACGGTCAGCCTTGGTGGGGTCAGTGCCCACGGCTATGAAGAATTGCGCATTCCCGACTTCGATGCTGAACGTTTCGAGCAGGCGTTGAATCGCATGATCCAGCGTCACGACATGCTGCGCGTGGTGTTCCTCAGTGACGGCACGCAGCAGGTGTTGGCGCAGGTGCCGACGTATTGCATGCCGCGCAGCGACCTGCGCGGTCTGCCGGCCGAGGTGGCACAGCGCACGCTGGAAGCGACTCGTGAACGCCAGTCCCATCAGGTGCTGGATGCCAGTCGCTGGCCGCTGTTCGAGTTCAGTGTGTCGCTGCTCGATGACGGCATTACCCATTTGCACATCAGCCTGGACGCGCTGATCGTCGATGCTGCGAGCACGCAGATTCTTGCGCGCGAATTGATGGCGTTCTACGTCGATCCGACCCTTGATCTGGCGGAACCGGGCCTGACGTTCCGCGACTATGTGCTGGCCGAGCAACAACTGCGCAGCGCCAGCCGTTACGAGCAAGCGCTGAGTTACTGGCGTGAACGGGTGACCACCCTGGCACCGGCACCGGATCTGCCGCTGGTGCGTCAGCCCGAGAGCATTGCCAATCCACACTTCACGCGGCGCGACCGCGACATGTCAGCGGCGCAGTGGAGCCGGCTCAAAGAGGTGGCCAAACAGTTTGCGGTGACGCCTTCGGTGATGCTCCTGACAGCGTTCAGCGAAGTGCTCGCATTGTGGAGTCGTACGCCACGCTTCACCTTGAGCCTGCCGCTGTTCAATCGCATGCCGTTGCACCCGGACGTCGACGAAATCATTGGTGACTTCACCTCGCTGGTGTTGCTGGAAGTGGCGATCGACGGGGCGCTGAGTTTTACCGAAAAGGCCCGTGCCGTGCAGGCGCGGTTGTGGCAAGACATCGATCATTCGGCGGTCAGCGGTGTACGGGTGCTGCGTGAGTTGTCGCAGGCCCGGGGCGTGCAGCAGACGGCGATGCCGATTGTGTTCAACAGCACATTGTCGGAAGCAGCGCCGGAACTGGCCGAGTTCAATCTGGCGGACGCGTTGAACGCCCGGCACATGCACAGCATCACCCAGACCCCGCAAGTGTGGCTCGACCATACGTTGCTGGAACTGGAAGGACGCCTGTTGTTCAACTGGGACAGCATCGACGAACTGTTTCCCGAAGGCCTGATCGAGCAGATGTTCGTCGCCTACAACGCGCTGCTCGATCGTCTGTGCGAACCCCAAGCATGGGACGCGGACACACCGCAGCTGCTGCCGCAAGCGCGGCTGCCGGCGCCTGTCGACAGCCACGACACGCTGCCCCTGATGCACGAACTGTTCGAACGTCAGGCGCTCGCCACGCCCGATGCGCTGGCGGTGATCGGCTCGCGGCAGCTGACTTACCGCCAACTGCGTGCAGAGGCTCGGCAACTCGGCGCCGCGCTGCAAGCGCAGGGCGTGGTGCCGAATCAGTTGGTCGCGGTGGTGATGGAACGGGGCTGGGAGCAAGTGGTGGCGACCCTGGCGATTCTCTATGCCGGTGGCGCTTACCTGCCCATTGAACCCACTCAGCCGGCGGAGCGCCTGCGGCATATTCTGCAGCGGGCCGAGGCGAGTCTGGCACTGACCCAAACGGCACTGATCGACAAGATCGAATGGCCGGCGCAAGTGACGGCGATTGCCGTGACCGACGCTGTCACTGCTGAAGTCGTTGCTTTGCGACCGGTAGAGCTGGCCAGCAGCGATCTGGCCTACGTGATCTACACCTCCGGTTCCACCGGCCAGCCAAAAGGCGTGGTGATTGATCATCGCGGTGCGGTCAACACGTTGCTCGACATCAACCGGCGCTTTGCCGTCAGCCCGACGGATCGGGTGTTGGCCATCTCGTCGCTGAGTTTCGATCTCTCGGTCTATGACTTCTTCGGCACCCTGGCGGTGGGCGCGGCGGTGGTTGTGCTCGAACCGCAGCTGGCGCTCGACCCGGCGCACTGGTTGACGTTGATCGAGCGTCACCGGGTCAGTTTGTGGAACTCGGTGCCGGCGCTGCTCGGCATGCTGCTTGAGTATGTGGAGGGCGAGGGTGGTGCATTGCCCGCCCACCTGCGCCTGGCGATGTTGTCCGGCGACTGGATCCCGTTGACCTTGCCCGAACGGGCCTGGGCCTTGCAGCCGGACTTGCAGTTGATGAGTCTGGGCGGCGCGACGGAAGCGTCGATCTGGTCGATCGGTTACGCCGTGCAAAACGTTGATCCGTCGTGGCGCAGCATCCCTTATGGCAAGGCCCTCGATCACCAGCGTTTTTACGTGCTGGACGAAGCGCTGCAAGTGCGTCCGACCTGGGTCGCGGGGCAGTTGTACATCGGCGGAATCGGTCTGGCCAAGGGATACTGGCGCGATGAAAAGCTCAGTGCCGGCAGCTTCTTCGCCCATCCACTGACCGGCGAACGCCTGTATCGCACCGGGGATCTGGGGCGTTTGTTGCCGGACGGCAACATCGAGTTTCTCGGCCGCGAAGACAATCAGGTCAAAGTTCAGGGTTATCGCATCGAACTGGGCGAGATCGAAGCTGCTCTCAACCGCCATCCGGGCGTGCAGAGCGCCGTGGTGCGCATCCTGGGCAGCACGTTGGGAGAGAAGCGCCTCGCCGGTTACGTGCTAAAGGCTGATCCGGAGCTGCAAGCTCGGGACTTCAGCGAATACCTGGCGGATAAGCTGCCGGCCTACATGATTCCGTCGTCGTTCACTTTCGTGGAGGCCTGGCCGTTGTCGTCCAATGGCAAGGTCGACAAGAGCCGTCTGCCGGAGCCGGCTCAAATCGAGGAACAAGGGCCGGCACTGCAAGTCGATGGCCCGCAGGAGCAGCGCCTGGTGGAGATCGTGCAGGGCGTGCTCAAGCGCGCTGCGATTGCCGCCAACGCCAACCTGCTGAACCTTGGCGCGACCTCCATCGATATCGTCAGGATCAGCAATGCGTTGTCCAGCGCCTTGCAGTTCCGCCCGCACGTGGCGCAACTACTGGCCCAGCCGACACTTCAGCATCTGCTCGGCATGTACCGCCAGAGCCGGGTTCGCCAAGAGGTCATCGGCAGCGTTCAGCAACCAGCGGACACCCCTGCGCAAGTCATCGAAGATCCGCAGTTGCGGGCGCAGTTCAAGGCTGAGCAGCGCGGGCGGCGTGAGTTCGCTCAAGCCTTGCCGACGCTGGAACTGGCCTTGCCACAAGACCCGACGTTCGCCCGGCGCTTCAGCGAGTATCGCTCGGTGCGTCAGTACAGCCCGCAGCCGATTGCCGGCGAGGTTTTCGTGCAATGGTTGGCGGCGTTGGCGCAAGGGCAATTGGACGGGGAGGCGAAATACCAGTTCCCGTCGGCGGGCGGGCTGTATCCGATGCAGACATACCTGTACGTCAAGCCGGATCGCGTGCTGGGCGTGCCCGGTGGCGCGTATTACTACGATCCCCGCCAGCATCGCTTGCTCGCGCTGCAGAGCGGTGTGCTCGACCCGGACACCTATGACTATTTCGTCAATCGTCCGGTGTACGAGAACGCTGCATTCTCGCTGTTTTTCATCGCCGACATGGCGGCGATTCGTCCGTTGTATGGCGAGCGCAGCCGTGACTTCTGCCACATCGAAAGTGGCGCCATGGCGCAGTTGCTGAGCATGACCGCCGTCGAGCAAGGCCTGGGCCTGTGCGGGATCGGTTCGGTCGAGGAGCAGTCGCTGGCGGCGCTGTTCGACCTCGGGCCGAGCCATGAGCTGATCTACTCGATGATCGGTGGTTTGCGCACGGCCGATGAGCAACACCGCGCGTCGGTCGAGGCGTATGCCCCGGTACCGGTGACTGAATGCCTTGACGACGATGACATGGAGGAATTCGAAGTATGAATGCCGATCAATTGCTGGCGCTGTTCGCTCGTCATGGCGTGGTGCTCGATGTGGATGGCGACAAACTGCGCTGCAAGGCGCCCCGGGGTTTTCTCACCGAAGAGCTGACCCAGGCGCTCAAGCAACACAAGCAGGAACTGATTGCCTTGCTCGGTGGCCAGGACAGCGCGGCGATTCCCCGTCGTGGCGGCGAGCAAACAGCCTGGCCGTTGTCGTTTTCACAGCGGCAACTGTGGTTTCTCGATCAACTGGAACCCGGTAATCCGTTCTACAACGTGCCGAGCGCAGTGACGCTCAAGGGGCATCTGGACGTTGCGCTGCTGGAGCGCGCGCTGAATGAACTGGTCAGTCGCCACGAAATCCTGCGCACCACTTTCTGCCGCGTGGAAGGCGAGCCGCGCCAAGTGGTGCATCCGCCACTGGCGCAGTCGTTGCTGGTGAAAGATCTGCGCCAGGTGCCTGCCAGCGAGCGTGAGCAGCAGGTCAGCCGCGCCGTCGAGCAGGAGGCCCGTGCGCCGTTCGATCTGGCCCGCGGGCCGTTGCTGCGCGCGTCGTTGCTGCGCCTGGCCGACGACGAATACCTGTGGCTTTACAGCGTGCATCACATCATCGCGGACGGTTGGTCGATGGGCGTGATCCTGCATGAGGTCGCCGTGTTGTATGGCGATTATCAGCGTGGCGAGGCGTCGAGTCTGGCGCCGCTGCCGGTGCAATACGCCGACTACGCCTGCTGGCAGCAACAGCGCGTGGGCGGAGCGATGCTGGACGATCAACTCGACTACTGGCGCCGCGCCCTGGCCGATGCGCCGGCGCTGTCGACCTTGCCCGCCGACCGGCCGCGACCGTTGGTGCAGCGTTATGTCGGGGCGACTTTCAGCTCGTCCGTCGATGGCGGCACGCTGCGCGAACTCACGGCGCTGGCCCGGCAGACGCAGGGCACGCTGTTCAACGTGCTGCTGGGTGCGTTGGCCGTGTTGCTGTGGCGCCACAGCGGCCAGCAGGATTTGTGCATCGGCACGCCATTCGCCAACCGCAACCGTGCGGAAATCGAGCCGCTGATCGGTCACTTCGTCAATACGCTGGTGCTGCGTCAACGCCTTAACCCGCAGCAGACCTTCGCCGAACTGCTGCGCGAGGTGCGCGGCCAGATGCTCGACGTCCACGCCCATCAGGACGTGCCGTTCGACCGCGTGGTTGAGGCGGTCAACCCACAGCGTGATACCGGTCATTCGCCACTGTTTCAGGTGATGCTGGTGCTGCAGAACACCCCCGGCAGCGCCGTGCAAATGCCCGGGCTGGCACTGGCGCCGTACAGCACCAGCAGTGCCACGGCCAAGTTCGATCTGGCGTTTGAATGGGGCGAGCGCGAAGGGCGTCTGGACTTGTTGGTGGAATACAACACCGACCTGTACGACGTCGCGACCATCGAACGCCTGAGCGGACATTACCGGCATCTGCTCGAACAGATCGCAACGGACGCCAAGCAACCGATCGGTGCGCTGCCGTTATTGGCCGAAGCCGAGCGTCAGCAGATTCTGCTCGACTTCAATCACGCGGCTCCGCTGACGCAAGCGGTCGACTGCGTTCATCGTCTGGTCGAAACACAAGTCGCGCGCAACCCGCAGGCTTGCGCGGTGGTGTTCGAAGGCGAGTCGCTGAGTTACGCCGAACTGAATGCCCAGGCCAACCGCCTGGCGCGGCATTTGCTCAGCCTGGGTGTCGGCCCGGATGTGCGCGTGGCGGTGTGCATCGAGCGCTCGCTGGCGTTGCCCGTGGCATTGCTGGCGGTGCTCAAGGCCGGTGGCGCTTATGTGCCGCTGGACCCGGATTATCCGCTGGGGCGCCTGAGTCATATGCTCGGTGACAGTACGCCGGCGGTGCTGCTGACCCTCGGTTCGGCGCACGGAATTTTGCGTCAAGCCCTGCAAGGTTCAACCTGGGAAGCGCCGGTGCTGGACCTCAAGGACGACGCCGCGAGTTGGGCGCAGTTGTCGGCGGACAATCTCGATCCGCACAGTGTCGGCGTCACGCCTGATCATCTGGCCTACGTGATCTACACCTCGGGCACCACCGGTTTGCCCAAAGGCGCGATGGTTGCCCACCGTGGCCTGAGCAATCTGCTGCTGTGGTGTTTGCAGGTCTGCGGCGAAGCAGGGGCGATGCTGCACAAGATCCCGTTCGGTTTCGACGCCTCGGCCTGGGAGACATTCTGGCCGCTGGCAACCGGCGGGCGTCTGGTGATAGCGCGGCCCGGCGGCCATTACGAGCCGGCGTATCTGGCCCGGGAAACCCGCGAACAGCAGGTCACGGCACTGGTGTTTGTGCCGGCAATGCTTGAGCTGTTTCTGGAGGTCGAAGAGGTCAGTCTGTGTGCTTCGCTCACCGATGTATTCAGCGGTGGCGGTGAGTTGCCGCCAGCCCTGGCCCGGCGTTTCCAGGAGCGCCTGCCGCATGTGCGCCTGCACAACGTCTATGGCCCCACCGAAACCACGGTGATCAACAGCATCTGGACGTTGCAGCCCGGCGCCGACGTGCCGGCGCTGAAACTGCCAATCGGCCGGCCCATCGCCAACAACCGTTTTTACGTGCTCGATGAACGCTATGCGCCGGTGCCTGTGGGCGTTACCGGGCACTTGCACATCGGCGGTGTCGGCGTCGCTCGGGGTTATTTGGGGCTGGAACAACTCAGTGCCGAGCGCTTTATCGACAGTCCGTTCGTGGCGGGTGATCGGCTCTACCGCAGTGGTGATCTGGCGCGTTATCGCGCGGACGGACAACTCGAATTCCTTGGCCGCAACGACTTTCAAGTCAAGTTGCGCGGCGTTCGCCTGGAACTTGGCGAGATCGAGGCTCGGCTCGAAGCGTTTGCAGGTATCCGCAGCGCTGTGGTGCTGATGGTCGGCGAGACGGCGCAGGATCAGCGGCTGGTGGCTTGCTGCGTGGTCGCCGCGCAACCGGACGAGACGGCGGTGCATGCGCATCTGGCGGCGACGCTGCCCAGAGCGGTTGTCCCCGGCAGCTATCTGTGGCTCGACAGCTTGCCGCTGACCGCCAATGGCAAGGTGGATCGCGCAGCGTTGACGGCACTGGCGGATCAGGACCTGGCCGATCGACAGGTCAACCTGAGCAGCCCGCGCGATCACATCGAACTGGCGTTGTACCAGATCTGGAAAAGCCTGTTGCTGGCGCCGCAGATCGGCATTCGCGACAACTTTTTCAACGTCGGCGGCACGTCCATCGCCGCGATCAAGATGGCCCATGAAATCAGCCAGATGTTTGCGGTGGAAGTACCGGTGCGCGTGGTGCTCAGCTACCCGACCATCGAAGCGTTGGGCGGCTGGCTGCGGATCGGGGCCAACCCGGCCGCCGCGCAAAGCAATCTGATCGAATTTCGCCGGGGCGCCGGCCGGAGCAATGTGGTGTGCATTCACCCGGCGGGCGGTACGGCGTTCTGTTACCTGTCCCTGGCCAAAGTGCTGCCGGATGACGCCGGCGTCTACGGTGTGCAATCGCCGGGGCTGAATCCGGGAGAGAGCACCGAGCCGACGGTCGAAGCGATGGCCGAGGCGTATCTGCGCCTGATCGAACCGCTGGTCAATCAGCCGCTGGTGCTCACCGGGCTCTCGTTCGGTGGCCTGGTGGCCTACGAAATGGCGCGGCTGTTGACGGCTGCCGGGCATCGTCAGGTGAGCGTGGTGTTGCTCGATACTCAGGGCAGCGACGATCCGGGTTTTCGCGAGCAGATCGGTACGGTGGACATGGCCGAGTTCCGCGACAAACTGGTGCGCTTCAACGGCATGTATCCCGGCATCGAAGACGCGCAAGTCGAACGCTATTTCCATCTTTACAACCATAACCGCTTGGCCATGGCCGCCTATGAGTGCGCGCCAAGCGCCGGGCGTGTCGTGCTGATTCAGGCGCGGGAAGATTTCAGCCGCCCTCAATTGCATGAGCTGCGCGGATTTTGGCGCCGCCGCGCTGGTAGCGGCTATCTGGCGAAACTGGTCAGCGGCGGCCACTGGGACATGCTCGAAAGTGCAGAAATCTATCGGGTGTCGCAGATCATCAGGCAGGAACTGCAACGTTGCGATTCGCAGGAGGCGAAATGATGAGCGCTACCCATC
This sequence comes from Pseudomonas sp. N40(2020), assembly GCF_014472415.1. GTDB lineage: Bacteria > Pseudomonadota > Gammaproteobacteria > Pseudomonadales > Pseudomonadaceae > Aquipseudomonas. The sequence goes on along the minus strand of NZ_JACSZV010000049.1, from coordinate 30,024 downwards.
AGATGACGTTGCTCGCACGCTTTACCGCGCAGGTGCAGCGAGATCCACAGGCGTTGGCGGTCATCGATCAATCGGTGCAGCTGACTTACGCGCAACTGGCCAGTGCCAGCGAGCGCATCGCCAAAGGATTGCACGCGCGGGGCGTGCAACCCGGCGAGTCGCTGGCGCTGTGCATGCCGCGCTCCTGGCAATGGCTGGCGACCATCCTCGGCGCTTTGAAACTCGGCGCCGTGGTGGTTCCGTTGGATCGGGCCAGCCCGCTCAAGCGGCGCGACGTGATGTGCGCCGACGCGGCCTGTGTCGGCTTGATCACCTTGGGCGAGGAGCAACTGTGGGCATTGTCATCGCCGCTATGGCAAACCAGTGCCGAGGCATTGCTCGACCAGCCGGATCATCCGCCGCAAGTACTGACTGAAGAGTTCGCCGAGGTGATGTTCCTGTTTTACACCTCGGGCACCACCGGCACTCCGAAAGCGGTGGAGGTTGGCGAGCGCGGTCTGCTGCGTCTGGCGCACAGCGAAGGCTACATCGAGATTCGTCCGGCGGATCGTTTTGCCTGCCTGTCCAACCCGGCTTTCGATGCGTGCAGTTTCGAGCTGTGGGCACCGCTGCTCAACGGCGGCTGCTGCGTGATGATCGCCGATGAAGACGCGCTGGATGCACGACGTCTGGCCGAAGTTCTGGAGCAAACCCGGGTCGACAACCTGTTCATGACGGTTTCGCTGTTCAACAGCTTGATCGCCGAGTGGCCCGCGTGCTTTTCCAGCCTGCGTCAGGTGCTGATCGGTGGAGAACAAATCAGCGCCGTCGCCGTGCGTGCCTGGTACCGGGCCAACCCTGAAAGCGCTTGCCGGATTTTCAACGTCTATGGTCCCACCGAATGCACCACGTTCGCCGTGTGCTGGCCGATTCCGCGCGACTTTGTCGGCGACCTGGTGCCCATCGGACGTGCGTTGCCGGACACCGGTCTGCAGGTGCTGGATGACCGGCAACGGCCGGTGGCCGCAGGTGAGGTGGGCGAACTGTATTTGAGTGGCAGCGGTGTCGCCCGGGGTTATCGCAACCGGCCCGAAGAAACTGCACGCCAGTTTGTGCGGTTACCCGAAATCGATGGCGGTGCCCAGGTGCATTACCGCACTGGCGATCGGGTGCGGCGCAACGCCAAAGGCTTGCTGGAGTACTTGGGGCGGGTCGATCGCCAAGTGAAGATTCGCGGTTTTCGAATCGAGCCGGCGGAGGTGGAGCAACGGATTCTTGAGCATCCGGGCGTGGCGCAGGTGTACGTCTGCACCCGGCGCAATGCGGCGGAAGATCATCAGTTGTTGGCGTTCATCGTGCCGCGCGGTGAATTGGACTATCACGCCTTCGAAAGCCATCTGCGGGCACAACTGGCGCCGTACATGCGCCCGCATCAGTTGTTCCTGTTGGAGCGTCTGCCGTTGACTGCCAACGGCAAGATAGATCGCGATAACTTGCTCGCGCAGGCACTGAGCCCATGGCATCCAGCGGCCACCACGCAAGACGGCAGCGTTTCGCCGGCGCTGGAATGGCTGTTATCGCAGGCCCGCTCACTGCTCGGGCAACCGACGCTGAGTGCGCAGGATGACTGGCTGAGCAGTGGCGGCGATTCGCTGAAGGCCATGCGTCTGCGTTCGGCAATTCGCAGTCGTTGGCAGCGCGAGATCGCTGTCGGCACGTTGCTCAACGAATCCTTCGCGGTGCTGGCCGAACAGCTGACCGCTGAGCTGACCCGCGACTCGATCTATCCACCCGCGCCGTCCATCAGCACTGCCCGACGCTTGCCCGCCACCGCGGAACAACGTCGCTTGTGGTTGCTGCAACAACGTTCGCCCACCTCGACGGCGTACAGCGTGCCGCTGATTCTGCATCTGGCGCCGGGCGTGGAGGTCGCGGCACTGGCCGAGGCCGTGGAGCGTCTGGTGATTCGCCATCCGGGATTGCGCACGGCGTTTGTGTCCGGTGCTGAAGGTCTTGACCAGTTGATTGCCGAGCAGGGCCCGGTCTGCCGCACCTTTGCGGTGGGGCATTTCAGCGAACACAACTGGCGGGCGTTCGCGGAGCTGGTGTTCGGCACGCCGTTCGACCTGAGCACACCGAACCTGTTTCAGGCGTGGCTGTTGCCGTTTGCCGATGGCAGCTGTCGGCTGTTGCTGAATCTGCATCACATCATCGTCGACGGTTGGTCGGTGAACCTGTTGTTCGACGATCTGATTCAGTTCTATGCCGATAGCGTGCAAGGCCGCGAGAGCCCGGAACCGCCAGCACGCCTGACCGCGCTGGAATTTGGCCAGTGGCAGCGGCAGTTGAGTGTCGATCCGTATTATCGCGATCAGCGCCGCGCCCTGGCCGAATTGCACCGACGTCAGGAAGAACCCTCGCCAGCGCTTTTGCCGATGCGCGCCGTCAGCCCACACGCCAGGCTTTACCGGGAACCGCTGGGCGACGTGCGCAGTGCCGCCCTCGAACGGTTCTGCACGCAACAGCGGCTGACCCGTTTCGAAGTGCTGTTCAGTGTCTTCGCCTGGAGCCTCTACGCCCTGACCGGGGTTGCGCGGCCGCGTATTGCCAGCCCGGTCGCCAACCGGCCACTGGCGGAATTCGAGGATACCGTCGGCATGTTTGCCAACACGGTGCTGATTCCCACCGCCGTGGATCAGTCTTCGCCGCTGGGCGAACAGTTGCGCAAGCAGGCCGCCACCGTGCGCGAGGTGTTGGCATTGCAGGACGTCGCACTGGCTGATCTGGTGGAAGACCTGCGGCTGTCGTCGAGCACCGCGCTGTTCGATTTCATGTTTGTGCTGGAAAACACCGATTACGCCGCGCTGGCCGATTCAGGCCTGCGTGCCAAGCTGGAATTCAGCGAGGAGTTGCACGCTAAATGCCCGCTGACATTGCTGATGGTGGGCGCCGGCTCGCAACTGGAGTGCTGGTGGGAATATCAGTGCAGCTACTTCGATGCCGAGCAAATAATCGCGGTAAACGCGCTGTTCCGCCGTGGCCTGGATCTACTGCTGGAATCCCCGGCAGCCACCCTCGACGATCTGCTCGACCCTTATCGATCCGGTTTGCCAGCGGCCAGCGAAGGCCCGATCAGCGAACAGGCGTTCAACACGCTCGCGGACTGGTTTGAACATCAGGCGCACAGCACACCCGACGCCATTGCGCTGGTGCAGGGGCAGCAGCGCCTCGCTTATGGCGAGTTGAATGCGCTGGCCGATGCCCTGGCGGCAAGCTTGATCGAACGCCATCCGTTACCGCTCGGGAATACACCATTGCAGGTCGTGCTGTTCCTCGAGGCTTCGGTGGAGCACATCGTCGCATTGCTGGCGCTGGCCAAGCTCAACCTGACCGCCGTGCCGCTGGATCCTGCGTACCCGGTGGCGATTCAGCGCCAAGTGTTGGCGCAGGCACAACCGCATTGTCTGCTGTTCAGCGCGGCGACCGAGGCGAGGCTGGATGATCTGAATGCGGGGCGGTTTGCCTTGCATCGGGTTGACCTGCATGCCGATGTTCGGCCATTCGAACGCCCACGCCACGGCGGTGAACGCCCGCTGTACACGCTGTTCACCTCCGGCTCCACCGGTACGCCGAAAGGTGTGCAGGTGTCGGAGCGTACTCTATGCAACTTGCTGCAATGGCAACGCAACGAGGGGCAGTTGCCGGCCAAAGCAGTGACGTTGCAGTTCTCCATGCTGTCGTTCGACGTGTCGTTTCAGGAGATCTTCAGCACCCTGTGCGGTGGCGGTTGTTATCACCTGATCACGCCGGGCTGGCGTCAGGATGCCGAGGCGCTGCTGGGATATCTGGTCGAGGCGCGGATCGAGCGGCTGTTCCTGCCGTATGTGGCGTTGCAGCATCTGGCGCAAACCGCCGTGGCCGGTGGCATTTATCCGGGGGCGTTGCGCGAAGTGGTGACTGCCGGGGAGCAACTGCTCTGTACCGACGCATTGCGCAATTGGTTCAGTGGCATGCCGCAAGCCTTGCTGTTCAATCACTATGGGCCGACCGAAACCCATGTGGTCAGCGCCTTGCGTTTGCCGGCCGTGGCCCGCGACTGGCCGCTGCGCGCTCCGATCGGCCAAGCGGTCGGTAATGCCCGATTGCTGTTGGTCGATGAACACGATCGCCCGGTGCCGAACGGCTGCAGTGGCTACCTGCTGGTCGCGGGGCCGATGGTTGCCCGGTGTTATCTGGCCGACCCGGCGTTGAATGCCGCGCGGTTTGTCGAATTGGCAGACGGCGAGGGTGGCAGTCGCCTGTTTTATCGAACCGGCGATCTGGCGCGGGCGGACGCTCTGGGTTGTTTGCATTATCTGGGACGCGATGATCAGCAGGTCAAACTCAGTGGTCATCGTCTGGAGCTTGGGCAGATCGAGGCGGCGCTGATGCAGGTGCCGCAGGTGGTCAACGCGGTGGTGGCGGTTCAAGCCGAGCCGCCGCGCCTGACCGCGTGGCTGCAACTCGACGGCGAGCCAGCAACCTGCGCACAACTGGATCGTCAGGTGGCGCGGCAACTGCCGGCCCATGTGCGCATTGATGAGTACCGGCGGATTGACGTCTGGCCACGCACCCCCAGCGGCAAGATTGACCGCAAGGCGTTGCCGGAGATGGGCGAAGCGCTGGAACGGCGCAATGCGCCACCGCCGGGCGTGCCGTTGAGTGCGCTGGAGCGGCAACTGAGCGAGCTGTTCCAGGAAGTGATCGGGCGTGACATCGAGCCGGAGCAGACCTTTTTCGAGGCCGGCGCCACCAGCCTCGGTCTGATGCGTTTGCACGTTCGGTATAACCAGGCGTTGTCGCATCAGGTGGCGATGGCCGATCTGTTTGAACACGTCACCGTACGGCGCTTGGCAGCACATCTGTCGAAGGCACCGATGGCTGTCGTGGAGCGCGTGCGCCAGGTCGATGCGGGTCATCAACCGATGGCAATTATCGGCATGTCGGTCAATGTGGCCGGCGCGCAGAACCTGTCCGAGTTCTGGACGATGGTGCAGGGCAACGCATTGGGCATCGAGCGCTTCAGTGCGAGCGAAGGTTTGGTGGGTGCCCGCAGTCAACTGGCCGGCATGCTCGACTTCGACCCCGAGTATTTCGGCATCAGCCGCCAGGAAGCACGCCTGATGGACCCGCAACAGCGGCATCTGCTGATGGCGTGTGTGCAAGCCCTGCAACACGCGGCCATCGTGCCGTCGGCGCAGGGGCCGCGTATCGGCCTGATCGCCAGTTGCGGCGAAACCACATACTTCCAGCAGATGCTCCGTGAAACCGCTGACGGCGATCTGCCTGACGGTTTCCAGATGGCGTTGCATCACGATAAGGATTTTCTCGCGACCAAAGCCGCTTATCACCTTGATCTCAATGGCCCGGCCCTGAGCGTGCAGGCGGCGTGCGGCAGTTCGTTGATCGCTGTGCACCTGGCCAGTTCGATGCTGCAACAGGGTGACAGCGACGTGATGCTGGCGGCCGGCGTGCTGATCGATCCGACGCTGACCGATGGCTATCGTCATCGCTCACAGCACATCTTTTCCGCCGATGGTCTGTGCCGTCCTTTCAGCGACGATGCCAGCGGAACCATTGGCGCCAGTGGTTATGGCGTTGTGGTACTCAAGCCACTGGCCAGGGCCCGGGCAGATGGCGACCGGATTTATGCGCTGGTCGAGGGCAGCGCGTTGAACAACGATGGTCGGGCCAAGATGAGTTACACCGCACCGTCGGTGGCCGGGCAGAGTGCGGTCATTCGCGAGGCGCTGAGTCGCGCCGGACTGACCGGGGCGGACATCGGCTACATCGAAGCCCACGGCACCGGCACGTTGCTGGGTGATCCGATCGAGGTCGCGGCATTGACCCAGGCTTTCGGCGAGGCGCCTGCCGAGAGTTGCGCGCTGGCTTCGGTGAAAAGCCAGATCGGTCACCTGGGCGCGGCGGCCGGCGTGGTCGGGCTGATTCGCGCCAGTCTTGCGGTGTTCCATGGCGTGGTGCCGCCGAACCTTGGCTTTGGCCGGATCAACCCGCAGATCGATCTTGAGCATTCGCCGTTCTATATACCCACTTCGTCCCGGCCGTGGCCGCAGGGGCGGCGGTGTCTGGCCGGTGTCAGCAGCTTCGGAATTGGCGGGACCAACGCCCATGTGATTGTCGGTGCCGCACCTTTGGCGCCGGACGTGAGCGAAGAAACCCTGCCACTGCTGCTGATCTCGGCTCACAGCCGAGGCGAATTGCTGCGCGATATCGCCACGATCAAAGACTATCTGCTGGCGTATCCCGACCGGCACGCCGCGCTGCTGCGGTATCTGCAAAGCGGTCGCAAGCAACTGCGTTGGCGCTTTGCGATGCTTTGCCAGCCCGGTGACGACATCCCGTTGCAGTGTGCCTCGATCAAGGAAGTCAGTGCTTCGGGCGTACAGCTGAATGCCGCGGATCATGCGGTGCCTGAGCTGTTGGCCGCCTGGTACGAAGGGGCGAGCATTCAGTGGTCGCGGCGCTCGGCACCGCCACCCTGGGATTTGCCGCCGTCATCGTTCGATCTTCAGACCTATCGCTTCCAGCCCTCGGTCGTGGCTGAAACCGTTGCGCCGCCGTTGCCAACCCTTGAGCGCCAACCGTTGGCGGATTGGTTCCACCAACGGCAATGGGTTCGTACCCGGCGCTTGGGCGCGATGGCAGCGGGTGCCACCCGTGAAGTCGCGATTCTTTGTAGCCATGACGCACCCGGCGCTGCATTGTTGGAGAGCCTGAGTGCGGTCTATCGACGCGTGGTTCAGGTGCGCGCCGGCAATGGCTTCAAGCGACTCGGCACGGATCGTTTCGAACTTGACCCGCTCGACGCCGAGGCCTTGAGTCGATTGCTCGGTGAGGTGGCCGAAGCGTCGTTCGTCGAACTTGACTGGTTGCACGCCTTGCCGCTGTCGGTGGCGGGCGCGGTCGATGAGCAAAGTCTCGACCGATCGCAGTGGGCCTGTCTGGACACGGTCAGCGCCCTGATGCAGGCCTGGGGACAAACCGCGCGCACGCCGAGTCTTCGGCTGTGGTTGATGTCGTGGCAGGCGTGCCCGGTGAACGATGAGATACGCCGCCCCGAACTGGCCGCATTGGCGGGGATTACCGAAGTGGTGCCTCAGGAGTATCCGGTGCGTTGTCACTGGCTGGATTGGCCGTCGCCGCACCTCGATGCGCAGGCCGGTGAGCTGGCAGCGTTGCTCAGCGACCCGGCGTCGTTGCCCCGGCGCATGGCGATTCGCAACGGTTATCTGTGGCAGCCACGATTGCTACCCCAGCCATTGCCGACCTCGGCAACGTCTTCCAACCTTTTGCCGGAGGAGGGCACGTTCCTGGTGTTGGGCGGCTCGGGCGGGATCGGTCGTACCTTGTCCGAACACTTGTTGCAGGCACCGGGTCGGCGGGTGGTGCTGCTCTCGCGTCAAGGCGAATTGCCGGCGTCTCTGGCGGCTTATGCGTCGCGGATCGACTGCATTCAGGCGGACATCGCTGACCTTGCTCGGTGGCCACAGATACTCGATCAACTGGCCAAGCGTTACGGGCGAATCAGTGGGGTAATTCATGCGGCGGGCGTCGGTGCCGGCAGCCTGATTCGCCACCGCGATGCCGGGCAAATGGCCCAGGCCATGGCGGCCAAGACATGCGGCATGCTCGCGGTCGAAGCCTTGATCGAGCGTCTGACCCCGGGTTTTGTCTTGTACTGCTCGTCGATGTCAGCGCTGTTCGGCGGTGCCGGGCATCTGGACTACGCGGCGGCCAGCGCGGTGCTCGACGGCTTCGTCCACTATCGTCCGGATTCTGCGAGCGCTTGCCTGCGCCTGGGGATCAACTGGGACATCTGGCGTGACATCGGCATGGCCACGACGAGCAATAGCGCAGACGTTGCGCATCAGGAGCATCTGACGGTCGGCCTGTCGGCCGAGGAAGGTTGCCGGGTGTTTGATCTGGCGATGGCCACGCAGTTGCCGCAGTTGCTCGTTTCAACGACGGGCATCGACATCTCGCGGCGGTTTTATCCGGTTCGTCATGGCGTCGCGGGCGCTCCGTCCGAGGCGCCGCAAGGCGTGGATCTGCGGGCGCGTCTGGGTGAGTGCCTGTGCAAATGGCTCGGCATTGCCGATCTGGATGACGACCATTCGCTGTACGACCTGGGGGCGGATTCGCTGACGTTGCTGGACCTGATCGACGAACTGCAAGCGGCCACCGGTGAGGTGTTCCAACTGTCGCAGTTCAGTCACAAGGTCAGCCTCAACGAGGTGCTCGGCCTGGTGGAGGCGAGCGCGGTGGAGGTGCCTTGCGTCACGCAGCCAAGCTGGAGCGACGCGGTGCGGATTGATCAGTGGCATGCCGGAGCCGGTCGCGAGTGGCTGTACCTGATTCACCCGGTGGGTGGCGATGTTCAGGCCTACCGGGAACTGGTTTCGGCACTGCCTGCGGACCTGGGAGTGTGCGTGATCGCCGACCCGGCGTTGCGTGTGCCGGGGTTGCCAAACATCAGCGTTGCCGAGCGTGCGCAGTTGTATTTGCAGGCGATCAAGGCTCACATCCCTGAAGGCTGCGCCTGGCGGCTGGCCGGGTGGTCGTTCGGCGCGTGGGTGGCGCAGTCGCTGTGTCATCAGGCGCAGGTTGCCGGGTTCCGCCAACCGCTGCTGTACCTGATCGACCCACCCGCACCGGATGCCGGGGCGGAACTGGCCGGCATTGACGAGCAGGTAATCGAGCAAGTGTTCGAGCGCGAGTTTGCCCAGCGCTGGCCGAATGTCGAAGGGCAGGCAATGTCCGAAGAACGACAGGCCTATCTGCAACGGCTGACAGTCTGCTGCCGCAACAACATGAACAGCATGGCTGACTTCCAGCCGCCAATGTTGGCTGCGACGGCGGTGCGGATGTTCATCGCCGGGCAACCTAACCCTTATGGCTTGGGCAAGGCCTGGAGCATGGATGACCTGCACCGCCGTTGGCAGGCATTGCTGCCGCAGTTGCTCAGTTGGCAATTACTCGACACCGATCACTACGGCATCGTGGCCGGCCGCTGGGCGCGGTTGCTGGCCGAGGTGATTGGTCTGGCAACGCTGCAATCCCATTCAACAGGAGAACGACATGAGTGACGCACAGCTGCAATTCGATGTGGTGATCAATGGCCAAGGTCAGTATTCCCTGTGGCCCGTGGGCAAGCCGATGGCCAACGGCTGGAGCGAGGCGGGGATGCGCGGTGAACGCCAGATCTGCCTGGAATACATCAATGAACACTGGATCGATATGCGCCCGCGCTCGCTGCGAGAGAGCGTGTCGCAATAATCGTTATCGCACTCGTCCGCTGGGGAAGTGGGTATAGGGCGCTTCAATAAAAAGGTGAGGGAACATGGATCAATTGGCACTCAAGGCAATCGAGCGCATCGCCGCACAACAGCGCGCGCCGTATCAGCACATCACCGTCGACCGGATCACGCCGGTCATTGGCGCAGAGGTCGCCGGCGTCGATCTTTCGCAACCGCTGAATGACGATCAGCTCTCAGAAATCCGCCGGGCTTTTCTGGAAAACCACGTGCTGGTGTTTCGCGATCAGCATTTGACGGTGCAAGAACACAAGGCGTTCGGCCGTCTGTTCGGCGAACTGCGTGCCTTGCCGGTGGAGGACATTGACGGCGATGACCCGGAACTGGTGGAGATCCGCGCCAATGCCCAATCACGCTACGTCGCCGGTGAAACCTGGCACACCGACGGCACGGCCGATGTCGCGCCGTCCCTGGGCTCGATGCTGTACATCAAGGAAACCCCGGCCATCGGCACCGGTGGCGATACGTTGTTTGCCAACATGCACCTGGCGATCGAAATGCTGTCGCCGGCAATGCAGCAGTTTCTCGGTGAATTGACCGCCATCCATGACGGGGCGATTCCGTGGAAGGGCTATCAGGCGCCGGCCAACCTGCCGAGGACTGAGCACCCGGTGGTGGTTCGTCACCCTGAAACCGGGCGCAAGTCTTTATTCGTCAATTCCGGGTTCACTTCGCACATCGTGCAGTTGTCCGGTGGCGAAAGTCAGGCGCTGCTGAACATGCTGTTTGATTTGGTGGCTCGAGAGCCAGTCCTCAGTTGCCGCGTACGCTGGGCGCCGAACACCCTGGTGTTCTGGGACAACCGCTGCACCCAGCACCATGCGGTCTGGGATTACTTCCCGCATTCGCGCTACGGCGAACGGGTGACGATTCTGGGTACGCAGCCCAAGGCTTGATCCCCCGAGGCACATCAGTAGGAGCGAGCCCGCTCCCACAGATGTGCCAGCCTCCTGGCAGTTCGCAGATAAAAGGGTCAGCTGATTTGATAGCGGTAGATCAGGTCATCAAACCACCGGTCACCGATCTGATAGGCCAGCGGCACACGGCGTTCGAAGACAAAACCGCATTTCTCCAGCACCTTGCAGGATGCGACATTACCGTCGGTCACGGTCGACTCCAGCGAGTCCAGGCCGATGGCGGCGGCATAGTCGATGATCGCCCGGCGCGACTCGGTGCCAAAGCCTTTGCCCTGATGCTCCGGCAACAGCAGGCAACCCACTTCGGCATGTCCCGGCGAGAGAATACAGAACCCGGTCACACCCAGTTCCTGCCGACTGGCCTTGTCAATCACCACCAGGCACAACCAGTGATCCGACTGCGGCCCCCACGCCGGCAACCGATGCTCGAAGCCCTTGCGAATTTGCTCCTCGGCAATTTCACCGAACACATACTGCATGGTCTGCGGCTCGGAATGCAGCCTGAGGAACAACGGCCAGTCAGATTCGACCAGGGTGCGCAGGTCCAGGCGTTCGGTGGTGAGTTCGAGCATCCGCTGCTCCTTGCATGGGTGGAAAGGGGAAGGGGTTTTTTACTTGTTGTGGGGGGAAAGATCAATGATCCGATATCGCCGCTTGCCCCCCGATGCGAGCCGAAATCCATTCCCGACTGTAAGCCAGCACGCTGTCAGCAATGGCTGTCGGAAAATGGATAAAACCATGGGGCGAAGAGGGGAGCAGGTACACCTCGACAGGCGCCGATTGCGACCAGCGTTCGGCGATGTCGAGGGTGTCATCGCGCAGCGGATCGAGTTCGCCGGCAAACATCAGTGCCGGCGGGAATCCGCTGAAGTCACCGTACAGCGGTGACAACGGTGGTTGCCGGCGTTGTTGGTCATTCAAGTCTGGCGTGAGCATGCGCAGCGCCTCGACCATACCGGGGCCGTCCAGCACCAGCGTTTCCGGCGGCGCCGCGCGCACGCTCGGCGTTCCGGTCAAGTCGTAGACGCCGTAATACAGCAACGCGCCGCTTACCCGACTGAGTAAGTCGGGCGATTGTTTCAGCGCCAACAACGATGTCGCCGCCAGATGCGCTCCGGCCGATTCGCCAACGACAATTACCGGCAGATCGGCAAACTCGTGCTCATTGAGCAACCAGCGAGCAGCAGCAATGCAATCTTCCATCACCCCTTCAATGGGCGTCGATACCGCAAGCCGGTAATCCACCGAGACAACTGTCACGTCGCAGGCGTTGACGATGGCAATGTTGAAATTGTCATTCATCTGCGCGTTGCCGATCACCCAGCCGCCGCCATGGAAATCCAGCACAACGCCTTTCGCGCACCCTTTGGGACGAATGATCCGCACGCTGCCCCCGGCAATCGACTTTCGCTCTGCCTTGAGGCCGTGCTTGCGCAACTTGCTCGCGCCGCCGATCTGACTGACGCGCAGCAGCGCCTGAATCATCCGTGGCAAGACGCGATTGCGGATTTTAAAGCGCGGCAACCAGGCGAGCTTCCGGTTGAAGTCACGCACTTGCGCCAACTCGCGCTCGCCCTGTGGCCACGGCACTTTGCTGCTGCAATCGGTCATCAGCGGTTCTTGATCAAGATGGAAAAATTCAACGCCGCGGCCACACACAGCCACGCCAGATAAGGAAACAGGATCAGGCCGGTGACCAGATCAAGTTGCAAGGCCATCACCACCATCGCCGCGACCACCAACCAGAGCAACGTCAGGATCACCATCGCGGCAAAAACCTGATGCGCCCCGAAGAACACCGGAGTCCACAAGGTATTCAGCGCAATCTGCGCCGCCCATAGCGCCAGCACCGTCTGACTTCCCGGGATCAGGCTCAGTCGGTATCCGGCCCAGGCCAGTAACAGATAGATTAGCGTCCAGGCCACCGGGAACGCCCAGTTGGGTGGCGTGAACGAGGGTTTGCTGAGTGATTCGTACCATTCGCCGGGTTTGAACATGACGCCTGTGGTCGCGGCAGCCGCGCAGGCCAGAAGGAAAATAAAAAAAGTCATCGGCAGTCCTTAGTTTGGGTCAGCTGTTTGAGAGTGTAAGCAGAGGACGCCCCGTGGCGCGAAAAGTTTGGATTGAGCATGAGATTTCTCTGCTCGCGTCCTGCGCTTCATGCCGTTGAACTAAAAGCCTGACTGAGACGTCAGGATATTCAGTGCCCCTCTTTTCTCATACGGATGACACCATGCACACCTATCGCCTGGAATACCTTTTCAACGGCGAGCCTCGCTCCCACGTGTTCGAACTCAAGCAACCACAACTGGCCGATCACGAGGCCGCGATGCATCTTCTGGAGCTGCATCTTGGCGATGCGGAAAACAGCCTGATCATGCCCACGGCCGATTCGACGCCCCAGGAGATCCTCAAGCAGGCGGAGCAGGTAGGGATTACACGGATTGAGGTGATCGCGTAAATCGACGATCTGTCGTGAAAGCCGGCAATTGTGCAGGTTCTGCCGCCATCGCGAGCAGGCTCACACCTGCGTTGGGAATTCCTCGTAGCCTCACAGCAAACTCCACGAAACCCCGACATAAACTCCCATCCCTTCACCCGGCGTAGACCGCGCCGCATCCAGTCCCTTGTCGTCATACCCAGGCGTGACCGTCGCCGCATAGTGTTTGTTGGTCAGGTTGCGCATATCCACCCAGGTCTGCCAGTCACCTTTGGGTGCGTTGTAGCCCAGCGTTGCGCCGAACAGTGCGTAAGGATCGGCGTAGTAGCTATTGGCGTAGTCCACGGCAACTTTGGATACCAATTGCGTGTTCATCGCCGCAAAGAACCCCTGCGGCCAGTCATAACGCAGCTCACCTTGGTAGTAATGCATCGGCAAGCCCGGCAAGCGGTTGTCACCGAAGCGATCATCATCGCGATAGTGGAAGTCGCTGAAGGTGTACGCCTGACGCAGGCTCAACTGGCGGCCGTCGGCGGCTGACCAGAGTTTGCTGGTCAAACTGGCTTCGATGCCTTGGTGCACGGTCGGGCTGGCGTTTAGCTCGTAGGGCGTTACCGCGTTGGCGTCCGGCAGTACCGAGAGCAATTCGTGACGCACCTGCGCGTAGTACCACGCCAGGCTCCACTCGCCGAGTGCGCTGTCGCCGCGTCCACCGAGTTCGAGGGTGGTGGCGGTCTGGTTTTGCAGTTTGATCGGGTCCTTCTGAGTGCCGGTCGCGGCGCCGTTGCCAGCCGGGAAGCGCACGTTGGAGCTGTAAATCAGCGACCACGGGTGCGGTGCTTCGACCGAGCGGCTGAGGTTGCCGAACACTTGCACGTCAGGCGTGATCTGGTAGCGCAGGCCGAGGCGGGGCGCGTAGTCCCAGTCGTTCATGCTGGTTTTACCGCCGCCTTCGGGGTAGGTGACTGCACTTTCGCGGCGGGTATAGATGGCGGCGAGGCCGGTGGTCAGCCACAGGTCGTCGGCGATTTCGAGGTCGTTGCCAAAATGCAGAACGGTGTCCGAACCCTGATAAGTGAAGTTGCGCATGCGCGTGCCCGGTGCATAGGCGGCGGTGTTTGGCGCGGTGGGGATGCGCACAAATTCACTGGCGCCGTCGTTGGGCAGGTGTTTGGTCACGCGCAGGCCAACGGTGCTGCGACTTTCCATGCCGAACAAAGTGTCACGACGCTTGTAATCGAAGGTCCCGCTGACGTCGGTGTAGGCGACCTTCAGACGATTCGGGCCTTCGCGCAGGTCCATCGGATAGTCGTGGTAGACGAGGCCGGTCTGGATGCTTGAATCGTCATCAATGTAGAACGTGGTTTTGTTGCCGATGAAGGTGCTGCCCGGTTGCTTGCGGCTGTCATCGCGCGAGACGTAAGCCGGGTTGGCCGCTCGTGGGTCGTGCTCGATGGTGTGCTTGGTCACGCGGCCGGCGAGGTCGTTGTCGGTCTCGCGGTAGCGGATATAGAAGCGCGTTTCCAGATTCGGGTTGAAGCGATAGCCGAAGTTGGCGATCAGGCCTTTGCTCTCGCTGGCGGTGTGATCCTGATAGCCGTCAGCGTTCGAATCGGTCAGCGACACGTAATAATCGAAGTCGCCCAGCACTTGTCCCGAACTGACCTGGCGCTGCTGATAACCATGGCTGCCGGTGGCGTAGCGCACTTGCAGTTTCGGCGCGTCGTAGCCGGTGTGGCTGACGTAATCGACGGCGCCGCCCAGTGCCAGCGCACCGCGATCAAAGCCATTGGCGCCGCGCAGCACTTCAACGTGGTCGACCCACAGGGGTTCGAGCAATTCATAAGGCGTGCCGCCGGGACCGGTCAGCGGCAGGCCGTCGAGCATGGTGTACAGCCCCGAGGCGTGCGCGCCGGGCGCCCGGTTGATGCCCGAACCACGGATCGAAATCTTCACGCCTTCGTTACCGGCCGACTGCGCATAGACCCCCGGCTGATAGGCCAGCACATCCTGATTACTGGCCACGCGACCCTGCAACGGTTGGCGCATGTCGACCACGCTCGTGCCCCCGGGCACCTGATCCAGGCGGGCCTTGGCGTCATCAACAGCCGCGTCCGTGCCGCTGCGGTCTTGCGCCGAAATCAGCACCTGCCCCAATTCCAGACCTTGAGTCTCGGCCATGGCCGGACAGGCAAGGGCCAGCCCCAACAATGCGGTGGGCAGGGATTTGGACGCGGGCATCGAGAAAACTCCAGACAGGGACGGGCAATGAACAGTGCGACGTAATAAAGAACGAAGGAAACACATGGGAATTTGCTTTTCTCGGGTTTCCATCCGTCGACTTCACTGAACCACCGTGACGCCGTGTCTTTCTACCGAGTGAGTCCATCACGAGATACCCCTATGTTCGATCAGCGCAAGAAAGAATTACTGGCGGCATGGCGCAAACTGGCGACGCAGTCGCAACCGCGGATGGACCCGGAAGAACAGTACGACGAGTTGCTCAAGGCAGCTGATGAGATGGAGGAGCAGGGACTGATCACCAGCGCCGAATGGCGTCAGTTGGTGAGGGATGCGAGCAGTGTGTTCACCCGCGACGAAGGTCGAAGCCACGGTTGATATCAGCGCTATTGCTCAGCGTTGATTCACCTTATAAACCCTCAAGATTCAGGCCGCTCGTGACGCGGCCTTTCTTTTGCTTCGGCTGTGCGCTTCTTGATGTTTGCAACAGACGCGCGAAGGCCACCTTGTCGATCGGGCGACTCATGAAATAACCCTGTACTTCGTTGCATTGATCCTTGCCGAGGATATCCAGTTGCTCCTCGGTTTCGACCCCTTCTGCGGTAACGTTCAGACCCATGGCTTTGCCCAGGCCGATGATGGCTTGCACCACCGCCCGATCATTGGCGCCGCTGCTGATCGAGGCGATGAAGCGCTTGTCGATCTTGATCCCGTCGAACGGGTAGGCGCGCAGGTAGCCGAGGGACGAATAGCCGGTGCCGAAGTCGTCCATGTTCAGGCGCACGCCCAGTTCTTTCAGCGCGTTCATGGTGGTCAGCGCGCCGTCGGTGTCGTTGAGCATGACGTTCTCGGTGATCTCCAGTTCCAGGCGACTGGCCGGGAAACGCGTATCGACCAGCACTTCGCGGACATCCTGAACCACATCGCTCACGGCAAATTGCGCCGGGGAAAGATTCACCGACAGCAAAATGTCTTCCGGCCAGGTCAGCGCCGTTTCGCAGGCTTCACGCAACACCCAGCGCCCAAGAGGGACGATCAGGTCAGTCTGCTCGGCCAGCGGAATAAACAGGTCCGGTCCTAGCAGGCCTTTGCTCGGATGCTGCCAGCGCACCAGCGCCTCGACCGAGACGATCTGCTTGCCGTCAATCTTGTAGCGTGGCTGATAGTGCAGGACGAATTCGTTGTGCTTGAGTGCATGACGCAAATCATCTTCCATTTGCCGGCGCGTCTGGATCTGGTCGCTCATGTGCGCTTCGAAATAGCACCAAGTGTTCTTGCCGTCGGATTTGGCCTGATAGAGCGCGATGTCGGCGTAGCGAATCAGCTCGCTCGGCGCGAAGCCGTGGCGGCGGCTCAAGGCAATGCCGATGCTGGCGCCAACGTGCAGCGGATAGTCTTCGAACATTACCGGCTGGTGCAGGCTGCCGATCAGGCGGGTGCAGAACTTGTCGATTTCGTGATGGCTGTCCATGCCGTTGAGCACCACCACAAACTCGTCACCACCCAGCCTCGCGACGATGTCGTTGTCACGGGTGCATTCACGCAGGCGCACGGCGACTTCTTGCAGCACCGCATCACCGGCGGGATGGCCGAGGGAGTCGTTGATCGGTTTGAAGTTGTCCAGATCGATCATCAACAGCGATAACGCTGGCGAGTGCTCTTTGAGCAACAGTGCGTCATCCAGATACCGCGCCAGCTTGTTGCGATTGGGCAGTCCGGTCAGGGCGTCGTGCATCGACAGGTGCTGGATCTGCGCATGGGCAGCGACTTCATCGGTGATGTCGCTGGCGGTACCCCGATAGCCAATGACGACATGCTTGTCGAAGATCGAGCGGGCGGACAGCCGACAGTGACGCTGCTGGCCGGAGTGGTCGCGGTAGGTGCAACGCAGGTCGCTGGTGTTGCCTTCCTCGGGCAGTTTCCTTAGCCACAATTGCAGTGGCGTGGTGTCGCAAAACAGCAATTCACCAATATCTTGCCCCAGCCAGAAGGTTTGCTGATAACCGGTCACTTCGCTGAACCGCGCGGACAAGTAGGTCAGCGACAGATCCCGATCGACCTCCCAGATCCAGTCCGAAGCGGCTTCCGCCACCGCGCGAAAGCGTTCTTCACTGGCTTCCAGCCCGCGGTTGGCGGCTTCCAATGCCTCGTTCGAGGTCTGCATGACGGCGAAGCTTTGGTCGACGTATTGCGATGAGCGCAAGGCATGCCGAAAGAAATAGGCGGTCAGCAGCATTAACACCACCATCGTCGCGCCGAGGGTAGGCAGCAATGACCCCAACAACTGTTGTCCCGGCCGCTCCATATCGGCAATCAAGCTGTAACCGGTGCTGTCCAGCGGCACCCGGGGGCGGGCCGGATCAATCGTTTCATCCAGCGCCAGCGTCAGGTTGCTCAGGCCATACTCACTGCCGATCTTGCGCAGTTTGGTGGGAGTGAGCTTGTCGACGAATACCAGCACAGAGGTTTGCTGCGCAGCATCTACCGGCCTTTGATCGTTGGGAATGATTGCCGCCGCTGACACCAGCGCTGGCCAGCCTTCAAACAGAGAATAAGTAGTGAAGGGTTGGGTCAGGTCGGCCTGGGTTTGTACGTTATCGAGCAGCGATGTGGCGCTGACTTCGAGGAAGGCCGAGAGATCGGCCTCAAGCATTTGCCCTCGAACCACTGTGTATTTGGTGCGCTCGCGATTGAGTACGAATACGCCGTCATAACCGTCACTGGTAAACAGGGTTTTACCCAGATTCTGCTCGGTGTATGCCCAGTTTGTGTCGACTTGGTTGCTCAGGCGTTCATAGGCCGTTGTCCAGTAGGCATAACTGGTGATGTAGTTCTTCGACGCGGTGATACGGTTTTCCAGGGCGCGGGCTGAATAGAACTTGATTTTGTTGATTTCTTCGCTGTCCAGCTTATCGGCAATTCCGAGCAGGGCGACAGTCGCGGCCATCACCCCGGTGACGAACAATGCGCCGACGGCAATGGCAAGGCGTCGGGTGACCACACTTTGCCGGGGTGGAGCAGGCGTCGCATAACTGGAAATATCCATTCGCTCGTCCTTGATCCGCAGTCTTCTGAATCTAGAACAATGGCGTGGGCGCGACGTTCAGATTCTTCGTGGTGCAGTGGTCCGAATCTGTAAAAGCGTAGTGAACGTGTTGAGTTTTTGCTCGAATTTATGTGCAGAAATGGGCACGGGCGCACAGTGCGAGGCCCGTGCAGATGGCATGGCGCCGGTCAGCGGCCATTCCCGAAAGCACAAGACTTCCCGCTCAAAAACCGGATAATGGCCGCCATTCGTTTAGCCGTATTCTGGTAATCCCGCATGGAAATCAAGGTCAATTTTCTCGACAACCTTCGACTTGAAGCCAAGTTCGACGACTTCACGGTGATCGCCGATCAGCCTATCCGCTATAAAGGCGATGGCTCGGCACCGGGGCCGTTCGACTACTTCCTGGCATCGTCGGCGTTGTGCGCGGCTTACTTCGTGAAGTTGTACTGCGACACCCGCAACATCCCCACAGACAATATTCGCCTGTCGCAAAACAACATCGTCGACCCGGAAAACCGCTACAACCAGATTTTCAAGATTCAGGTCGAACTGCCGGCGGACATCTCCGACAAGGATCGCCAGGGCATCCTGCGCTCCATCGACCGCTGCACTGTAAAGAAGGTCGTGCAGACCGGCCCTGAGTTCATCATCGAAGAGGTGGAAAACCTCGACGCCGATGCGCAAGCCTTGTTGATGCCGCATTCGGGTTCGGAAGCAGGCACCTACATTGCCGGCAAGGATCTGCCGCTGGAGCAGACCATCGCCAACATGTCGGGCATTCTCGCCGACCTGGGCATGAAGATTGAAATCGCTTCGTGGCGCAACATCGTGCCCAACGTGTGGTCGCTGCACATCCGCGATGCGCATTCGCCGATGTGCTTCACCAATGGCAAGGGCGCGACCAAAGAAGGCGCACTGGCCTCGGCGCTGGGCGAGTTCATCGAGCGTCTGAACTGCAACTTCTTCTACAACGATCAGTTCTGGGGCGAAGACATCGCCAACGCAAACTTCGTGCATTACCCGGACGAGCGCTGGTTCAAGCCCGGCCCGAAAGATGCGCTGCCGACCGAGATCCTCGACGAATACTGCCTCAAGATTTATAACCGCGAAGGCGATCTCCTCGGATCGCACCTGTACGACACCAACTCCGGCAACACCCAGCGCGGCATCTGCTCGCTGCCGTTTGTGCGCCAGTCCGACCAGGAAGTGGTGTACTTTCCGTCCAACCTGATCGAAAACCTGTTCCTCAGCAACGGCATGAGCGCCGGTAATACATTGGCTGAAGCACAGGTGCAGTGCCTGTCGGAAATCTTCGAGCGGGCGGTCAAACGCGAAATCCTCGAAGGGGAAATGGCGCTGCCGGACGTGCCGCAGGAAGTGCTGGAGAAATACCCAAGCATTCTGGCCGGCATCAAGGGCCTGGAAGAGCAGGGCTTCCCGGTACTGGTCAAGGATGCGTCTCTGGGCGGTGAATTCCCGGTGATGTGCGTGACCCTGATGAATCCGCGTACCGGCGGTGTATTCGCCTCGTTCGGCGCGCACCCAAGCCTTGAAGTCGCGCTGGAGCGCAGCCTGACCGAGTTGTTGCAGGGCCGTAGTTTTGAAGGCCTGAACGACTTGCCGCAGCCGACCTTCTCGGGGCAGGCCGTAACCGAGCCGAACAACTTCGTCGAGCACTTCATCGACTCCAGCGGTGTGGTGTCGTGGCGCTTCTTCAGTGCCAAGGCCGACTTCGAATTCGTCGAGTGGGACTTCTCAGGCGAAGGCGAAGACTCCAACGCCGACGAAGCCGCGACACTGTTCGGCATCCTTGAGGACATGGGCAAAGAAGTCTACATGGCGGTTTACGAGCACATCGGCGCCAAGGCTTGCCGCATTCTGGTGCCGGACTACTCGGAGATCTATCCGGTCGATGACCTGATCTGGGACAACACCAACAAAGCCCTGCAATTTCGTGCCGACATCCTCAACCTGCACAGCTTGAGCAAAGTCGGCTTGCGTAACCTGGCCCAAGGCCTGGAAAACAGCGAGCTGGACGACTACACCGACATCACCACGCTGATCGGCATCGAGTTCGACGACAACACGCCGTGGGGCAAGTTGACCATCCTCGAACTGCGCCTGCTGATCTACCTCGCCCTGCAAAAGTACGATCAGGCCAAAGACCTGGTTGAAGCGTTCCTGCAATACAACGACAACACCGTCGAGCGCGGCTTGTTCTATCAGGCCGTGAACGTGGTGCTGGAGATGGAACTGGACGAAGACCTGGAACTGGCCGACTACGAAGCCAACTTCCGCCGCATGTTTGGTAACGAGCGGATGGACGCGGCGATTGGCT
The DNA here is from genome assembly GCF_014472415.1 of Pseudomonas sp. N40(2020). Taxonomy (GTDB): domain Bacteria; phylum Pseudomonadota; class Gammaproteobacteria; order Pseudomonadales; family Pseudomonadaceae; genus Aquipseudomonas. The sequence goes on along the minus strand of NZ_JACSZV010000049.1, from coordinate 9,686 downwards.
CGGTGAACGGTAGCGTGCGCTTCTACGGCTTGACGCCGACGAGCATGAAGCTGGAAGGCCTGGATCGGCATTTGCGCCTGATCGAGAGCTACAAGAAGTTGCATTCGGCGCGGGCTAAAGCCACGGCTTGATCGCCATCAGCTGTGGCGAGGGGCAAATTTCCTCGCCACTTCGAGTGAACGTAATCTTGCGGTCACGCAGGAACATGGGTGGCGGCGTATCTCGCGCCAGGTCTGGCTATCAGGCCTTAGCGCCCGTGCGCCGCGTTAGCCAGTTCCCCGGTATCGACCCGCACAAAAACCGAATCACCCACCGCCGTCAGCACTTCTCCTGCGAAGACCTCACAGATCACCCGAGTCTTGCGCCCGACTTCCCCTTCGACTTTCGCCCGCAGAGTCAGCGTTACACCCATTGGCGTCGGTTTGATGAACTTGATGCCCAGGTTGCCGGTAACGCAGTCGATGCGGGGCAGGGTGCCGGGTTCGCGGTTCTCTGCACGGTAGTGATAAGCCATTGCCGTCCAGTTGGAGTGGCAGTCGACCAGCATGGCGATCAGCCCGCCGTAGACCAGGTCCGGCCAGCCGCAGTATTTGGCGTCCGGCACATGCTCCGCGAGAACGTGCACGCCGTCTTCATGCCAATAACTCTTTATATGCAGGCCGTGCGGATTGCTGCCGCCGCAGCCGTAACAAACGCCTTGCGGCGCGGCGCTGTCTTGCAGTGAGGTGTCGAGGCTGGACATGGGTGTGGTCATCCTGGTGTGGTGAGGCCGGTCAGGCGCATGCGGCATTCGGCGCCGCGCCGATCCGTTATTGCTCGGGCGCAAGCCATGTATCGACAACCCGTCGATCCAGCTCTTCCCAATACGCCATGCCCAATACCCGCGTGGTGTTCAGCCCGCGTAGATAACCGCGCAACTGATGGGCCGTGTCGCGAATCAGCTGTGGATCGGCGCCGTCTTTGTTCAGCAACACGCTTTCGTACTGGACCAGGTATTCAGCCACTCGCTCGCGGAAATCGGGCAGAACGGCGTCGCGGATCAAGTCAAACGTTCTCAAGGAGGCTTCCTCATTCATCTTTTTCTAGTTGTGATTGAGTGTGTATCAGTCTGCACGTCGGGCAACTATTGCTAGAAGTAATAGTGACCATCAAGAAACGCAAGTTCTGCTTTGTCGGCAATCGGCGGAAAATCGCCTCCATCGAACACGCAGCCAAGGAATTTGCGCGATGAAAACTCTGACTCGACTGGCCCTCGTCGCCCTGCTGATGGGTGCTGCCGCTGCACCGACCTACGCAGATGACGCCCGGTCGTGTCACTTTCAAACCATCACCGGAAGCAGCGCGACGTTGCAGCATTCGCAAACCGTCGGTGTGCTGTACAGCGAAAACACCTTGGACAACCTGCAATACCTCGAGCGCTACCATGACATGGCGGTCAACGGCGCGAAAGATGCGCTGGACTCGCGGATTCGTGAAGCCTTCGTCAATAGTTCCGATCCGGAACTGGCGATTGACTGGTTGATGAGTTCGTTGCAACAGCAGTTCTTGTCCGTGACCGTTTACGACAGCCTTGATGCCTTGGTCCAGGCTCATCCGGATGTGGTGGTCAAGCTCGACACCTTCAACCGCCTGATGACCCAACGCAACAGCCTGGTCGAAGCGCGTTTCACCGCTCGTTTCTACGACGCCGATCTGCAATACATCGGCAAGGCCGAAGGTGCCGTGGAAAAGCAGCTGCCTTCTGCCTGGGTGCAGAACCAGGCAGCGCCGCACATCGCCGCACAGATCGAGAAGCAACGCGACTTGCAACTCAACGCACTGAAGCAATTCGACAGCTCGCTGAAAGCGCTGGTGTCGGCAAGCTGAACACTTAAAACATAAATGGCAACGGCGGCGCCGTGAAGCTGGACCGTTGCCGGTTGAACCGAACCTTTATTTTCAGGATTACACCGATGCGTCCTTTATTCGTGCCTGCCATGGCTTTTGCTTCCTTGTTGCTCGCCGGTTGCGCCTCCGCACCGAACGACCCGACGCTGACCTTGCAGACCAGCAAGACGCCGGCGCAATACGCCGATTGTGTTGTGCCGAAACTGCAGGGCAGTGCGATGAACCCGACCGTCTCGCAAACCCAGCGCAGCTACCGGATCGTGGTGCCGAGCAAGGTGGCGGCGGACAACGTGCTGGAAGCCTACAAGGCCGGCAATGGCGGCAAGGTGTTTCTCTACGAGCGTCACCTGCTGGCCTCGAACTTCATGCCATCGAGTTTTGAACGGGCAGCTCAGGACTGCATCTGATTTCGCTCGGTAAACGTATCTGACAGAGCTCCTTTGGTTGGCCGCAACCAACCAATTCTTTGCCCCGCGCCTTCATTCGGTCGCGGGGCTTTTTTTGTCCGTCGTTTGGTGACCTAAGCGGCGGGCGTCAGCTCAAACCCATTTGAACTGAGCCGGGAATCGCGCTATGAAGCGGGTTCCCGATTGGATGTCTGATGTGACGCTCAGGCTGCCGTTGTGCGCCGTCGCGATCTGCGACGCGATATAGAGCCCCAATCCCAGCCCCTCATCGCGCTGCCCGGCTTCGGATCGGGAAAAAGGCTCGAACAACAGTGGCATCAACTGCGCTGGAATCGGCGTGCCCTGGTTGGTCAGCGAGATGACAATCTCGTTGTTCTCGGAACAGGCGTTGAGGATGATCGGTGTGCCGGTTGACCCATGAGTGACCGCGTTCCCCAGTAAATTGGAGAGCAATTGGCTGATGCGCAAAGCATCGCAATAGATGCCTGCCGGTATGTCCAGCGCATGCACGAACGTTGCCTGCGGATGGGAAGCCTGGACTTCTTCGAGTGTCAGCAGCAACGTCTTCTGCAAGTCGTCCACTAACTTTCGTTGCACCGGAATCCCGCCGCCCAGCCGTCCCCGGGCAAAGTCGAGGATGTTCTCGATCAGCACGCCCATGCGCACAGAGCTGTGGCGGATCGCCGCAAGCAAATTGAGCGAACGCTTGTCTTCGGTTTTGCTTTCGAGCAGGTCGGCGCTCATGCGAATGGCGCTCAGTGGCGTGCGCAGGTCATGCCCCAGTACCGCGATGAATTGCTCGCGCAGCCTGCCAAGCTCATTGGCCGTGTCCAGAGCGGTTTTGGTGGCTTGAAGATGGCTTTGAGTGTCGAGACTCATGGCAATCAGTTGGGCAAAGAGCGTGAGCGTCTTGGCGATGGCGGGTTCTTCAAGATTCGCCGGGACCGAGTCGATGGCGCAAAGCGTGCCGAAAAAATCACCGTTGGCTTTCACTATCGGAATGGAAATATAGCTCTCCAGTCCATAGGTTTTTGGCGTGTGATGCTGTGAAAACACCGGGTGGGCACTGGCATGGCCAAAAATCACCGGCTGTTGGTGTTTCCGGATCTCGTGACAGATGGTCGATTCGAGGACCAGCTCGCCGCCAGGCTTGAGTCCGAAATCGATCGAGTCGTCGACTGCGCACGCCACCCAGTTCTTATCGGTGACGCGAGCAACCGCAGCGAAGCGCATGCCAGTGAGGTGTTTGACCATGCTCAGGATCACGGGCACCGCGTCAATGCTGCGGATGGCGTCGATGTCTGCGGCAAATTCTGGAGGGGGCATGGGGCGGCACTTCGAAATGATCTCGCTCAGAGACTATCTCTAATTGCCGAACATGACTAATTGGTGAGGCAAAAAAGGGTGCAGCGGATTTCCCGGGCGCCCTTTGCGGCTGTGCCGAGGGTGTTAAACCACTCAGAACTTGTATTTGGCGGTCAGCATGTAACTGCGCGGATTGCCGTAGTTTTCGGTAGAGCCCCACGTGACGTCGGTGCCGATGGCGGAGTAGTAGACACGATCGAAGATGTTGTTCGCGTTGACCTGCAGATCCAGGTGTTTATTGACTTCGTAGCCAGCCATCAAGTCGGTAATCGCGTAACTGCCCTGTTCAAGGCGATAGCTGCCATTGGTCAGCGCGATGTCGTTGTACATGCGGCTTTGCCAGTAGACGTTGCCACCGACGCGCAATTTTTCCAGTGGCCCCTGGAGGCGGTACAGGGTGGAGACTTTGAACAAGTGCTCAGGCGTGTCGGTTTCGAAACGCTGATTATTGTTAGCTGGGTCTGCGTCCTTGATGTAGTGGGCGCGGGTGTAGGTGTAGCCGGCGCCGACCTGCCAGTTTTCCGTGAGTGCGCCTTGCAGTTCAAGATCAATGCCTTGGCTGCGGACTTTGCCAGATGCGTTGTAGCAGGTCATGACCGGGCAACCCAACTGATTTGCCGACAGGGTTGAGCGGTTGGTCTGATCCATCTGGAACACGGCCAGACTGGCGTTAAGTGCACCGTTGAAATATTCGCCCTTGATGCCGACCTCGTAGTTTTCACCCACGATCGGCTCCAGCAGCTTGCCGGAGAGATCTTTCTGGGTTTGTGGCGTGAAGATGTCGGTGTAGCTGGCGTAAACGGAGTAGTGGTCGTCGAGTTTGTAGATCAGGCCGGCATATCGCGTCAGGTTGCGGGTGACTTTGTAGTCGCCATCGCCAGTGCGGTCATCGTTGTCATACCAGTCCAGGCGGCTGCCGAGGATCAGCGTCAGCGGATCGGCCAGACTCAGGCGGGTGGTCAGGTAAACGGCATCTTGTGTGGTGACGTTGCGGGTTTTGCCGTCACGCACAAAATCGGGTTTCGGCGCCCCGATTGGCCACGCGGTGGTGTAGGGATCGTATTCCTTGGAGGTCGCATCGTAGACACGGTTGCTGGCACCCACGACCAGTTCGTGGGTGCGGCCGAAGGCTTCGAACGGGCCGCTGGCGAACGCATCGAAAGCGGTCTGCTTGTCGGTGTTGTGCGATTGGTACGCCGTGGTTTCCAGAGGACCGGCGTAACGCGACAGGTAAGTGCCTGAGAATTCACCGTTCAGTGTCGAGGACGAACCGGCTACGTGGAGTTTCCAGTCGTTGTCGAAGCGGTGTTCGACTTCACCGAAGACCGTGTCGATCTGCAGCTTCTTGTTCTCCCAATCGGAGCCACCGTAGGTGGAGCGGGGCAGATCGAGGTGGTGGCCGTTGGTGCCGATCGGCAAGCCGCCCCAGAAATAGTTGGTCTGTTCGTTTTGACGGGAGAAACCCAGGGTCGCGGTGGTGCTGTCGCTCAGGTCGGCTTCACCGATGGCATAGAACAAACCGTGATCGTTTTCTTCTTTGTCGCGGAAGCTGTCGGCGCCCTGATAGGAACCCACAACACGGCCACGCAACGTGCCGCTTTCGTTCAGTGGGCCGGAGGCGTCGATCTCGCCGCGGTAATCATCCCAACTGCCCGCTGCGCCGGTCAGCGTCACTTGCGGCGTGAATGTCGGGCGTTTGCGCACCATGTTGATCGCGGCAGACGGGTTGCCGGCACCGGTGACGAGACCGGTCGCACCGCGCACGATTTCAACCCGGTCGAACATTGCCAGGTTCGGTTGCACCGCCATCGTGTACGGCGAATAAGAACTCGGCAGGCCGTCGTACATGATGTTATCGATGTCGAAACCGCGAGACTTGTAGGTCTGTCGGCCCGGACCGCCGGCCTGACTGAGGAATAACCCCGGCGTTGCCCGCACCACATCGTTGATGCTGGTCATCGCCTGATCGTCCATGCGCTGGCGGGTGATGACGGTCACTGCCTGAGGCGTTTCGCGCAGGGTCAGCGACAGCTTGGTCGCGGTCTGCATCGGGCCGGTGGTGTAGGACTGCGAACCTTCAGTGGTGCTGCTCATCTGCGTGGCGCCGATTTCGGTCGCGCCGAGTTCCAGCGTCGTCGGTGCAACGGCGTTTTCAGGCGTGGATGTCGCAGCCTCGTCAGCCATGGCAGGCGCGATGCTGGCCGCGCAGATAGCCAGTGCCAACAGGTTAGGTGAAAGATTCGAGCGGCGGTGAATGGTGTGAAACGACATCAATCTGCTTCCCCAAATGATACGAAAACGAATCCAGTGCAAGTGCTTGTAGGAATTATTCGCATTAGTGTGTCAGATGGTTCCGCTCGAAGAAAGCTGTACGGCTCAGATAGTTAACAAGATTTTCACATCTGCGCGGGTGCGCAACATCGGGAAGTCCACCGAGCTAGAGCGGTCGGTGGGTGTTGGCAGGCTGAGGAGGTCTGGATCGAGGATCAACGCAGCGCCTGAAATGGCGCTGCTATTGAGATGGCGTTACGAGTGGGAGAGGGGTCAGTTCAGGTCATCGGCCTGATGACGTTCAGGCACCTGAGTCGCCTCATCGCCCCATGTCCGATTGACGCGCAACCCGCGAACGACCGCAGGCCGATTGGCGATCTCCTCTGCCCAGCGCTGTACATGGGTGTACTCCTGCGCCGAAAGGAACTCCGCCGCCGAATACACATTGTTGCGCACCAGTTGGCCGTACCACGACCAGACCGCAATGTCGGCAATGGTGTAGCTGTCACCGGCAAGGTAAGGGCTTTCGGCGAGGCGCCGATTGAGCACATCCAGTTGCCGCTTGGTTTCCATGGTGAAGCGATTGATGGGGTACTCCATTTTCTCTGGTGCATAGGCATAGAAGTGCCCAAACCCGCCGCCCAGATAAGGCGCCGAACCCATCTGCCAGAACAGCCAGTTGAGGGTTTCGGTGCGTCCAGCCGGATTCTTGGGCAGGAAGGCGCCGAACTTCTCCGCGAGATAAAGCAGGATCGAACCCGACTCGAAGACACGAACCGGTGGCTCGACGCTGCGGTCGAGCAGCGCGGGAATTTTCGAGTTCGGATTGATATCGACAAAACCGCTGGAGAACTGATCGCCCTCGCCAATGCGGATCAGCCATGCGTCGTATTCGGCGGCGGTATGCCCCAGCGCCAGCAACTCCTCAAGCAGGATGGTCACCTTCACGCCATTGGGTGTGGCCAGCGAATAGAGCTGCAACGGGTGCTTGCCGACTGGCAGCGTTTTCTCATGCGTCGGCCCGGCAATCGGGCGGTTGATGCTGGCGAACTGGCCGCCGGACGGCGCTTCGTTTTTCCAGACCTTGGGCGGAACGTAGGGCGCTTTACTCATGAAATTGGCCTCGTCGATTGCTGGCTGAGATGAAGTGAGATAGACACCGTATGGAAAAATGTTGGCGGGTGCCAGTGAAGTCCGGTTATTTCACGTTGCCGGCAGACCTGTCCAAAAACTCGGTAATCAGCGCAATCGTCTGCGCCTGGATCACCGGGCGTGGACGTCCGCCGTCGCCATCGGTGCAGATGATGCCGTCACCGGGGGCGTCTTCTTCGAGCATTGCGATCGCGCCGGGTTTGCACAGCGACAGAAAACTGAAATGGCTGGCGTCGCTGATCTCGACATACTGGCTGGAGGTTTTCGGCAGACGCTTGGCCAGGTCGGCGGATTCCAACTCGGCGGGTAAGTCTTGGGACGGCACGCCTGCGGCAATCACCAACACCGGCACTTGCAGCGCCGCGAGGCTGTCATCGGTGAAGCCGCGTGACAGGCCCAAATCCAGCGAAACCACGGCCGTCACGCGTTTATCGCGTAAATCGGCGGCCAGTCGAGCCTTCGATGCCGGGTTGCTGGCGGGATTCATCTGTTGGTAAACCGAGCAACTGGCCAGTTGCGAATGGACTTTGCATTCCCGTGCATAAAGCTCTGTGTCGAAACGAGCGCTGGCGATTTCCAGGCCGGTCCAGCCGCCCAGTGAATGGCCCGCGACGGCAATACGACGCTGCGCGACTGCGCCGAACTTTTCCGGTTGAGCCGTCACCGCATCGATGGCGCGGCTGATGTCCACGGGTCGCTGCCATAACTGCGCAGCCGCTTCAGGGCTGCGGTCATGGGTGGTACTGCCGGGATGATTGACCGCCGCGACGATGTAACCCTGATGCGCCAGTGCACTGGCCAGCCACGCCTGATTGCCCCAATTGCCGCGGTAACCGTGGGAGAGCACCAGCAATGGATGCTCGCCGCTGACGGGTGGCGCATTGTCGACAGCCAGGACACCGACAAACGCCGGATTGTCGGCGATCAGTTTTGGTGTGGCAGTGCTTGCACCGGCGGGGTACCAGACGACCATTTCTAGCGGGCGTTCATTGTTCGCGTCCGGCAACTTGAGGCTCTGGAAACCGATCGGGTTTTCGTCAGCGAATGCGCTGGTGCTCAGGCAAATGAGCAGCAGAGAACCGAGGGCTTTTTTCATTGTTTTTATCTTCCGTGATGGGGCCGATTGGCGAGGTGGACTTTGCCTCAACCCGAGCGTTTCAGCGAGTGTCTTCGAGCGCCCCGGCGACAATTTCCTCTATCGGCCAGCGTACGTTCAAATGCTCCGTCAAATAATCCATGAAGGCCTTGGCCTTGCCGGTCATCGCCGCACGCTCCTGCACACAGGCGTAAATCTCCATCGGCTCGACCACCGCGTGTGTTGCGTTATCGCGCTGTTCGAACAGCGGCAGCAGTTGGCCGCTTGCCAGATAAGGTGCAGCGACGAATTCTGCCAGCCGAGTAATCCCCGCGCCGCTGATTGCCATCTGCGCCAGCGCGTCGATGTCGTCACTGATGGCGGTGGCATTGATGCTCGCGTCGTAACGCTGGCCGTCACGCAGAAAACTCCAGCGCAAAAAGCGCCCGTCCAGCGGGTAACGAAATGCCAGGCACGCGTGGTTTTGCAGATCGTCCGGCGATTGCGGCACGCCGGCGCGCTCCAGATAAGCAGGGGCTGCGCAGAAGATGAAGGGCAAGGAGACGATCTTGCGCGCGACGATGCCATCTTCCAGTTGTGGCTTGATCCGCAGGCTCAGATCGATGCCGTCCTGGATGTGGTTGATCTTGCCGTCGGTGGTCGACAACTCAATGAGCAGACGCGGGTGTTGTGCGGCGAAGCCGGCGATCAGAGGTGCCAGCACATGGCGTCCGAAGGCAGAGGTCGAGGCAATGCTCATTCGGCCTTGTAGTTCGGTTTCCTCAGTGCAGATTGAGCTTTGCGCCGATTCCAGATCCGCCGCGATGCGCTTGACCTTGTCGTAGTACACCGCGCCGTTCTCCGTCAGCGCCATGCTTCGCGTTGTGCGTTGCAGAAGACGCACGCCGAGGTGCGCCTCCAGACGATTGAGGGTCTGACTTACCGCCGCCGCACTGACGCCCAGGATCTTGGCGGCACCGACGATGGAGCCCGATTCCACCACTTTGATAAAACTGGCAATTGCCGCTAACAGATTCATCCATGGCCTGCGCAATAGGGGTTGATTCGTAAGTTCTGCTTTATAAAGTACCTACGGGTAGACGTCTAGTTGAGGACAATCGGCTTTGCTAAGGTGCCCGCTCCCTGTCAATGGATGGAAAAGCCATATGAATCAAAGAACCAGCTCCGATGCCTTGTACGTCAGCCGGCGCAAGCTGTCAGCGCGTGCGACACCCTATGTGTTCGCGCTGTACATGGCGACGATCATGGCGTTCCTCATGTCGTTGGTAATCACGGCCTCCAACTCCGGCATTGATAACGACTACCTGAGTAATACGTTGCACGCCTATAAGTTGGCGATGCCGGTGGCATTCCTGTGCATCCTCGTCGTACGGCCCATCGTGATCAAACTGGTGGCGTTGACTGTGCATCCGCACCTCCCGCGCTGACCTGTTCCCGGACAATCAATCGAAACTTCGCCGTCAGCCCGACTGTCCAGATCCTTAACACGACCTCTGTAGGAGCTGCCG
>NZ_JACSZV010000004.1 GCF_014472415.1 Pseudomonas sp. N40(2020) | reverse complement strand
GCTGCGATCTTTTGATCTTGTGTTTTATAAATCAAAAACAGGATCAAAAGATCGCAGCCTGCGGCAGCTCCTACAGGTGGAAACCGACCTAGACTCAAATCATCCCTTCCGACAAGGCAGTCACCATGATCTCGATGTCCTCCTTCCACGCCATGCTCATTCCCATCCTGAGCGGAATGGTCCTGCTGGCCGTCGGCTTCAACTTCCGCAACAAGAACGCCGGGGTGTTCGCCATGTGGATCGGCATGCTGACGATACTCGCCACCGTGGTCTACAAGATCCTCGCCAAACTCAACGAATAAATCCGCGCCCGGCTCGCATTGATTAATGCGGCCTCGTACACTCCAGCGAATCCGCCCCTTGCGAGGTTGACCGCCTAGTGTTTGCTCGTCTTTTTGCTCTACCCTGCCTGTTCCTCATCTGCCTGATGACGCTGCTGCCCATGGCGCCCGCCCACGCGGTCGGTCTGCCGGGCCTGCTCAACACCACCAAGACGCAGCCAGAAGCCCAGGAACCGTTGGGCCAGTCCCTCGATGAAGTCATCAAGTCGCTGGAAAACGACAAGCAACGTGCACAGTTGCTGACCGATCTGAAGAAACTGCGCGATGCCACGAAAAAAGCCCAGGCCTCTCCCGAAGAAGGCGTGCTCGGGTTGATTGGCGGCACCCTGGCCAATTTCGAGAAGCAGTTTTCCGGAGCTGGCAGCCCGGTCACTCGCTGGTCCAACGAATTCGATCTGGCCAAAGATGAACTGAAAGCGCTGATGCTCCCGACCAGTGAATGGCTGCCGATCATTTTCGGCTTCGCCATGATTCTCATGGTCTGGAGCCTGCTTGCCGCCGCGCTGATCTGGGTCAGTCACCGGGTGCGCATGCGCTTCGGACTCACTGAAGAACTGCCGCAACACCCCAGGGCCGTCGACATGCTGCGCTTCGCATTGCGCAAGCTCGGGCCGTGGTTGATCGCGTTGGTGATCACCGTCTACATGAGTTATGCGTTGCCGTCGTCTCTGGGCAAAAGCCTGGCGATGGTGCTGGCCTACGCGCTGGTGGTCGGCACCTGCTTCTCGGCGATCTGCGTGATCGCTTTTTCCCTGCTCGACGGCCCCCACCGCCATCGCGCGTTGTACATCCTGCGCCATCAGGCGTTTCGGCCGTTGTGGCTGATCGGCAGCTTCGCCGCCTTCGGGGAGGCGCTGAACGACCCGCGCCTGATCGAGAGCCTCGGCGTGCATCTGGCGCACACCGCCGCGACCATCGCCAATGTTCTCGCTGCGCTGTCGACCGGGCTGTTCATCCTGCGATTCCGCCGGCCGATCGCCCACCTGATCCGCAACCAGCCGTTGTCCCGACGCCTGACCCGCCGAGCCCTCAGCGACACCATCGAAATCCTCGGCACCTTCTGGTACGTACCAGCGCTGGTGCTGGTCGGCATCTCGCTGTTCGCCACCTTCGTCTCCGCCGGCGACACCAGCACCGCGCTACGCCAGTCGCTGATCTGCACCGTATTGTTGGTGTTGTGCATGGTTATCAACGGCCTCGTGCGCAGGCACTCGCTGAAACCGCAACGCGGGTCAAAACGCCACGCGCTCTATTCCGAGCGCCTGAAAAACTTCTTCTATACCCTCGCGCATTTGCTGGTGTGGCTGGTGTTCATCGAACTCGGCCTGCGCGTGTGGGGCCAGTCGCTGATCGGTTTTGCCGAAGGCGAAGGGCATGACGTCAGCGTCAAACTGTTCAGCCTGATCGGCACACTGGTTTTCTCCTGGCTGATCTGGATCCTCGCCGACACCGCCGTGCACCACGCACTCACCCGCTCGCGCAAAGGCCTGGCCAATGCGCGGGCGCAAACCATGATGCCGCTGATCCGCAACGTGCTGTTCGTGGCGATTTTCATCATCGCGCTGATCGTCGCCCTGGCGAACATGGGCATGAACGTCACGCCACTGCTGGCCGGTGCCGGTGTGATCGGTCTGGCTATCGGTTTCGGTGCACAGTCGCTGGTGGCGGACTTGATCACAGGCCTGTTCATCATCATTGAGGACTCGCTGGCCATCGACGATTACGTCGACGTCGGCGGCCACCTCGGCACCGTCGAAGGCCTGACCATCCGAACCGTGCGCCTGCGCGACATCGACGGCATCGTCCACACCATCCCGTTCAGCGAAATCAAAAGCATCAAGAACTACTCGCGGGAATTCGGCTACGCGATCTTCCGCGTGGCGGTGCCGTACAACATGGAAATCGATGACGCGATCAAACTGATGCGCGACGTCGGCCAGAAAATGCGCACTGATCCGTTGCAACGCCGCAACATCTGGTCGCCGCTGGAGATTCAGGGTGTAGAGAGTTTCGAATCCGGCAGCGCGATTCTGCGCGCGCGCTTCAAGACCGCACCGATCAAGCAGTGGGAAGTTTCCCGAGCCTTCAACCTGTCGCTCAAACGTCACCTGGACGAAGCCGGGCTCGATCTGGCGACGCCACGCATGAGCGTGCAAGTGATCACCGCCGGTGGTGGCCAGCCGAAGGAATAGCACTTAGGCACGACGTTCGGATCACAGGCAGGAAGCCAAGAACAATAAACAAGGAGAAACCCGATGCAGCTCACACGTATTGCCCAAGCCGTTCTGTTCACCTTGTTCGCCGGCCACGCCGGGGCTGCCACGATGGACAGCACCCGCGAACAAATCGCCACGCAGGCCAAGGCACTTGAGCCCGAACTGCTGGAAACCCGTCGCGACATCCACGCCCACCCGGAACTGGGCAACACGGAAAAACGCACGTCCGAATTGGTCGCCAAACAACTGAAAGCCATGGGTCTTGAGGTGAAAACCGGCGTCGCCCGCACCGGCGTCGTTGCAGTCCTCAAAGGCGCCCTGCCCGGTCCGACCGTGGCCCTGCGCGCCGACATGGACGCGCTGCCGGTCAAGGAAGTCGCCGACCTGCCATTCGCCTCGAAAGCCAAAGGCACCTACCTCGACAAAGAAGTCGACGTGATGCACGCCTGCGGCCACGACGCCCACACCGCGATCCTGCTGAGCACGGCGAAAATTCTCACAGGCATGCGCGACACTCTGCCCGGCACCGTGGTGTTTTATTTCCAGCCTGCCGAAGAAGGCCCGAGCGACTTCATCCCCGATGGAAAGAACACCTGGGGCGCGAAAATGATGGTCGAAGAAGGCGTGATGAAATCCCCCAAACCCGACGCCGTTTTCGGCCTGCACGTCTGGGCCGGCGTCCCGGCCGGCCAGATCGCCTACCGCCCAGGCGCCACCCTCGCCAGCTCTGACGACCTGCGCATCAAAATCCTCGGCAAACAAACCCACGCCGGCCGCCCCTGGGACGGCATCGACCCGATCACCGTCGGCGCCCAAACCATCGTCGGCCTGCAAACCGTGGTCAGCCGCCGTACCGACATTTCATCTTTCCCGTCTGTCGTCAGCATCGGCACCATCAACGGCGGCACCCGTTACAACATCATTCCCGAATCCGTCGACATGACCGGCACCATCCGCTCCTACGACTACGGCATCCGCCAGAAACTGCATGCGGACGTACGCCAGACCGTCGAGAAAATCGCCGAAAGCGGTGGTGCGAAAGCCGACGTCACCATCATCGAAAAATACGACCCGACCATCAACAACCCGGCACTGACCGAAAAAATGCTGCCGACATTGAAGTGGGCGGCCAAGGATGACGTGGTGAATGCACCGCTGGTGGGTGGCGCAGAGGACTTCTCGTTCTTTGCCAAGGAAGTGCCGGGGCTGTTTGTGTTTCTCGGCGTGACTCCGCGAGACCAAGACATAAGCAAGGCCGCGCCGAATCACAATCCGGGGTTCTTTGTGGATGAGTCGGCGTTGGTGGTTGGCGTGAGGACACTGGCATCGTTGGCGACGGATTATTTGTATGCCAATGCTGGGGCAGCAAAATAGAGATGGAGTGACTGTGGGGGCGCCTTCGCGAGCAAGCTCGCTCCCACAGAAAAGCAAAGCCGAGCGCATCCGCTCTTCACCACTCAACAGAATGAGCGTTAGCTCGGCTGCAGCTTTTGATCTGAAGGCCCGTCGGCAGGCTGAGTGGAGGGATTGATCCGGGGGTGGGAGCGCAGCGACCGTTCGACGAAGTCGAACACATCGAAAGGAGGTGCAGCGAAGCAAACCGGAAGCGATGCGCCCGGATCAATCCCGGAGCGAAGGTACCCGAGCCACGGCGAGGGCCGAACGTCAGGGTAAAGACCTTTGCTTCCTTTGGGGCGTTTGCCAAAGGGAGTCGACCGTCAGGGCGAAACCATAAGAAGCCATCACCGCAGCAACGGATATTCACCCAACCGATCAAACGACATCGACCCCGACATGAATCGCATCATGCCGCCAAAACTCCAGATCACAATCAATCAACCGCTCATGCTGATCATAATTGACCCGAGCAATCCGCAACCCCGGACTCCCCACCGACACCCGTAAAGCCGCCGCCGCATCCACCGACAACGACGTAGGCACAATCTCAAACCGCACCCGCCCATAGTGCAAATCGTAATGCCGCGCATACAACTCAGTAATCGACTGATTCAAATCAAACTCTAAAATCCCCGGGAAATACTGCGGATTCAAATAGTGCTCTACATAAAGCACCAACCGCCCATCAATCCGCCGCGACCGACAAATCTGAATCACACTCGACAACGCCGGCAACTGCAACCATGCACACACCGCCGCCGAAGCCGGTTGCAGTCGAGCCGAAATCACCTCGGTCGAAGGCACCCGCCCCTGCGCACTGACCATCGCGTGAAAGTGACTGCGCTGCATCAGGTTGTAGGCCAGACGCGGTGGCGAAACGAACCAGCCCCGCCGCTCCTCACGATAAATCTGCCCCTGCGCCTCCAACTGCAACAACGCCTCACGCACAGTAATCCGCGTCGTGCCAAACAACTCACTGAGCTTGCGCTCGGCCGGCAACTTGCTGCCGGGCGCCAATAGCCCGTGGTCAAGTTGCTCCTGCAACACCTGGCCAATCGCTGTCACCGCTTTTGTTGCCTCATCGCGCATCAACGTTACCTACCTGGACTAGACCAGCACTGTTTCAGGGCAAAAACCGAACGACCTGCAAGCCGTTAACGAGTGTTGCAAGCCTAGGCAGTGCAGATGACCAACAGATGACAAACCTGCTCAACGGTCGCCTTAACGACTTGCAATACATCGGCCAAGTCCCTTGCCCGACGGGGCTTTGAGCATGGTCTACGCTTATCTGGCAGCCGCCGATACCGGGCAAATAAAAGGCCTGAAGCAAGGCCACCGACATGAAAGTGTCATCCAGCCCCCTTAAATTGGCTCAGGTATTGCTGACCTAGACCAACACAAACCGCAATCGCAGCGTTGAACACGACCAAGGAGCTTCGGAATGAAACAGCTTTTCCTGGCAACACTGTTAGGCTCGACCATTGCAATGTGCACCGCCGCTATGGCGGCCGACACTGATCTGAAAACCCTCGAAGCCGCTGCGAAAGCGGAAGGCGCCGTCAACAGCGTCGGCATGCCCGATGACTGGGCCAACTGGAAAGGCACCTGGGAAGACCTCGCGAAAAAATACGGTCTGAAACACATCGACACCGACATGAGCTCGGCCCAGGAAATCGCCAAATTCGCTGCGGAAAAAGATAATGCCAGCGCCGATATCGGCGACGTCGGTGCCGCCTTCGGCCCGATCGCGGTCAAGCAAGGCGTGGTGCAACCGTACAAGCCAAGCACCTGGGACCAGATCCCGGACTGGGCTAAAGACAAGGACGGCAACTGGGCACTGGCCTACACCGGCACCATCGCCTTCATCGTCAACAAGAAGCTGCTGCACGGTTCCGAAGTACCGACCAAATGGGCTGACCTCAAGGGCGGCAAATACAAGGTTTCCATCGGTGACGTGAGCACCGCTGCGCAAGCTGCCAACGGCGTTCTGGCCGCAGCGCTGGCCAACGGTGGCGACGAGAAGAATATCCAGCCTGCCCTGCTGCTGTTCGCAGACATCGCCAAGCAAGGTCGCCTGTCGATGGCCAACCCGACCATCGCCACCATGGAAAAAGGCGAGATCGAAGTCGGCGTGGTCTGGGACTTCAACGGCCTGAGCTACAAGGCCAAGATGGCCAACCCGGATGACTACGTGGTGCTGATCCCGTCTGACGGTTCGGTGATTTCCGGCTACACCACCATCATCAACAAATACGCGAAGAACCCGAACGCCGCCAAGCTGACCCGCGAATACATCTTCAGCGACGCCGGCCAGACCAACCTCGCTCGCGGTAACGCCCGCCCGATCCGCGCCGAACACCTGCAACTGCCGGAAGACGTGAAAGCCAAACTGCTGCCGAACGAGCAGTACAAAAAGGTCACGCCGATCAAGGACGCCGATGCGTGGGAGAAAACCTCCAAAGGCCTGCCACAGAAGTGGAACGAAGAAGTCATCGTAGAGATGAAGTAATCCTTCATCTGTAGGAGCTGCCGCAGGCTGCGATCTTTTGATCTTGCTCTTGAAAGGCAAAGTCAAAAGATCGCAGGCTTCGCCAGCTCCTACAACGTTCGGTCCTAGCCTTGTTTTCGGAGTCACCGCCCCTATGAAGCACAACGTCATCCTTGTCGTGCTCGACGGCCTCAACTACGAAGTCGCGCGTCACGCCATGGGGCATCTGCAGGCTTACGTTGGCGCAGGACGCGCCGCACTCTACAAACTGGAGTGCGAGTTGCCCGCCCTGTCCCGACCACTTTACGAATGCATCCTCACCGGCGTGCCGCCGATCGACAGCGGAATCGTTCACAACGACGTCTCGCGCCTGTCCAACCAGCGCAGCATCTATCACTACGCGCGTGACGCCGGCCTGAAAACTGCCGCGGCGGCCTATCACTGGGTCAGCGAGTTGTATAACCGCTCGCCGTTTGTGGCCGCCCGCGACCGCCACACTGACGATCCATCACTGCCGATCCAGCACGGCCACTTCTACTGGAACGATCACTACCCGGATTCACACCTGTTCGCCGACGCCGAAAACCTGCGCCTGCGGCACACGCCTGACTTCCTGCTGATTCACCCGATGAACATCGACGACGCCGGCCACAAGCACGGCCTCGACACCCCGCAATACCGCAACAGCGCGCGTTTCGCCGACATCATCCTCGCTGACTACTTACAGGCCTGGCTCGACGCCGGTTATCAGGTACTGGTGACCGCCGATCACGGCATGAACAACGACCGCTCGCACAACGGCCTGCTGCCGGAAGAACGCCAGGTGCCGCTGTTTGTTCTCGGCGACGCCTTCAGCCTCAACGCAGACGCTGCACCGAAGCAGACCGAAATCTGCGGCACGGTCTGCGAACTGCTCGGCGTGCCCCATGACAAACCTGTGTGCCGGGAGCTGCTCAAGTGAATGCCATGACTCGCGGCAAATGGCTGGCGGCACTGTGCCTGGTGCCCTTCGCACTGTTCTTTATCGTGTTTGAAATCGCCCCGCTGATCTGGGTGATGATCAACAGCCTGCAATCGGAAGAGTCTGGTTGGGGCCTGGAAAACTTCAGCAAGATCTTCAGTTCGAAGTTCTACCGACAGGCGATCCAGTACAGCCTGGAAATCAGTTTCTGGTCGAGTGTATTCGGCATCATCATCGCCGTGCTCGGTGCGTACTCCCTGCGCCGGGTCGACTCGAAACTGCGCAACTTCGTGAATGCCTTCGCCAACATGACCAGCAACTTTGCCGGCGTGCCTCTGGCCTTCGCGTTCATCATCCTGCTCGGTTTCAACGGCAGCATCACCATCATGTTGAAGCAGGCCGGGATCATCGAGGACTTCAACCTGTACTCGAAAACCGGGTTGATCATCCTTTACACCTACTTCCAGATCCCCCTCGGCGTGTTGTTGCTCTACCCGGCCTTCGATGCCTTGCGCGAAGACTGGCGCGAGTCCGCCGAATTGCTCGGAGCCAACGGCTGGCAGTTCTGGCGGCACATCGGTCTGCCGGTCTTGACCCCCGCGCTGCTCGGCACGTTCGTGATCCTGCTGGCCAACGCCCTCGGCGCCTACGCCACGGTGTATGCACTGACCACCGGCAACTTCAACGTGCTGCCGATCCGCATCGCGGCGATGGTCTCCGGCGATATCTCCCTGGATCCGAATCTGGCCAGTGCGCTGGCCGTGGTGCTGGTGGCGCTGATGACCATCGTGACCGTCGTGCATCAACTGCTGTTGAAGAGGAGCTACCATGTCTCGCGTTGAATCCGGCCCGGCCGGCCTCTACCACCGCGTCGTGGTCTACCTGCTGTTCGCCATCCTCTTGGCACCGCTTGTGGGCACACTGATTTACTCAATCGCCAGCAGTTGGTCGGCGACCATTCTGCCCAGCGGCTTTACCTTCAAGTGGTACATCCAGTTGTGGAGCGATCCACGCTTCCTGCACGCCTTCGGCCAGTCATTGCTGGTGTGCGTCGGCGCGTTGGTGCTGTCGGTGGTGCTGATCCTGCCGCTGCTGTTTGTGGTGCATTACCACTTCCCCAAACTCGATGCGCTGATGAACATCCTGATCCTGCTGCCCTTCGCGGTGCCGCCAGTGGTGTCGTCGGTCGGCCTGTTGCAGCTCTACGGTTCCGGGCCAATGGCGATGGTTGGTACGCCGTGGATTCTGATCGGTTGCTACTTCACCGTGGCGCTGCCGTTCATGTACCGGGCGATCACCAACAACCTTCAAGCGATCAATCTGCGCGACCTGATGGACGCCGCCCAACTGCTCGGCGCGAGCACCTTTCAGGCAGCAATTCTGTTGGTGCTGCCGAACCTGCGCAAAGGCCTGATGGTGGCGTTGCTGCTGTCGTTCTCGTTCCTGTTCGGTGAGTTCGTCTTCGCCAACATCCTCGTCGGCACCCGCTACGAAACCCTGCAGGTTTATCTGAACAACATGCGCAACAGCAGCGGCCACTTCACCAGTGCGCTGGTCATCTCCTACTTCTTATTCGTGCTGGTCCTGACCTGGATCGCCAACATTCTGAACAAGGACAAAAGCGAATGAGCTATGTCAGCGTCCAACATCTTCAAAAAAACTACGCTGGCACCACGGTGTTCAGCGACATCGACTGCGAAATAAACAAGGGCGAATTCGTCACCCTGCTCGGCCCGTCCGGTTGCGGCAAATCCACCCTGCTACGTTGCATCGCCGGGCTGACGCCGGTCGATGGCGGCAAGATCCTGCTCGATGGCGTCGACATCGTGCCGCTGAGCCCGCAGAAACGTGGCATCGGCATGGTGTTCCAAAGCTACGCGCTGTTTCCCAACATGACCGTCGAACAGAACGTCGCCTTCGGTCTGCGCATGCAAAAGGTCAATGCCGACGACAGCCATAAACGCGTTGCCGAAGTGTTGAAACTGGTTGAACTGAACGACTTCGCCAGTCGCTATCCCCATCAGCTTTCCGGCGGCCAATGCCAGCGCGTTGCCCTCGCCCGTTCGCTGGTGACTCGTCCGCGCCTATTGCTGCTGGATGAGCCGCTGTCGGCCCTCGATGCACGGATTCGCAAGCACCTGCGCGAACAGATCCGTCAGATCCAGCGGGAACTCGGCCTGACCACGATCTTCGTCACCCACGATCAGGAAGAAGCGCTGACCATGTCTGACCGGATTTTCCTGATGAATCAGGGGAAAATCGTACAGAGCGGCGACGCCGAAACCCTGTACACCGCGCCTGTCGATGTGTTCGCCGCCGGCTTCATCGGCAACTACAACCTGCTCGATGCAGACGACGCGTCGAAGCTGTTGCAGCGCCCGATCAACCACCGCATTGCCATTCGCCCGGAAGCCATCGAACTGAGCCTGAACGGCGAACTCGACGCACAGATCCGCAGCCACAGCCTGCTCGGCAACGTCATCCGCTATCGCGTCGAAGCGCGCGGCGTAGAGTTGGTGGTGGATGTGCTCAACCGTTCGGCCGCCGATCTGCACCCCGACGGTCAGCGTCTGGCACTTTCCATCGATCCGACGGCCCTGTGTGAGGTAGCCTGATGACTTTGCTGACGTTGAAGAGAGAACTGCACTGATGGCCCTGGCAATTTTTGATCTGGACGAAACCCTCATCCACGGCGACTGCGCCACCCTCTGGAGCGAGCAGATGGGCCGTTTGGGCTGGGTCGACCCCGAATCGTACATGCGCAAAAACAACGAGCTGATGGATGCCTACAGCCATGGCAAATTGCGCATGGAAGACTACATGGACTTCAGCCTCGAACCACTGATCGGCCGTACCCCAGAAGAAGTCGAGCACTTGGTCGGCCCGTGGGTTGAAGACTTCATCGAACCGATCATCTTCAGCGACGCGACCAAAACCATCGCCGCCCACCGCAAGGCCGGGGACCGGATTCTGGTGATCTCGGCATCGGGCACGCATCTGGTCAAGCCGATTGCCGATCGGTTGGGCATCGACGAAGTCCTCGGCATCGAACTGGAAGTCGCGCATGGCGTGTACAGCGGCCATACCGTCGGCACCCTGACTTACCGCGAAGGCAAGATCACCCGCTTGCTTGAGTGGCTGGATGCTGAAGAGGAAAACCTGGAGGGCGCGAGTTTCTATTCCGACTCACGCAATGACCTGCCGTTGTTGCTGAAGGTGGATTTCCCGCACGTGGTCAATCCGGATCCGGTGCTGCTTGAACATGCCGAAAAGGCCGGCTGGCCGATCCATCTCTGGAAATAAAAGCAAAAGATCGCAGCCTCCGGCAGCTCCCACAGGGTGTACACATTCCACTGTAGGAGCTGCCGAAGGCTGCGATCTTTTGATCTGGCCTTTCTTTCAGCTCAGGCTGTCGTCAATCACCAACACCAGTTTTCCGGAAACGGTATTGCTCGCCAGCTCGGCAAATGCCGCCTCGGCGTCTTTCACCGGGAAAGCCTTGGCCAACTGCGGACTCAAGCGTCCTTCGGCAAACAACGGCCACACATGCTGACTCAGGTCACTGAACAGATCGGCCTTGAACTGATCGTCACGACTGCGCAGCGTAGAACCCAGCAATTGCACGCGCTTGGCCAACACCTGGGCCAGATCCAGCTTCGCCTCACGCCCCCCCATCAAACCGATCAATACCCAACGCCCATCCAGCGCCATGAGCTTGAGATTGAGCGCCGAGTAGTTGCCGCCGACCGGATCGAGAATCACATCGAACGGGCCGAAGTCGCGCAGGCTTTCCAGATCATCCGTACGCACTACGCCGCCCTGGGCTCCCAATGCTTCACAGTAAGCCAAACGCTCGGTCGAGCCGACGCTGACCCAGCACGGGTTGCCGAACGCCTTGCACAGCTGAATAGCGGCTGAACCAATTCCACTTGCCCCGGCGTGCAAGAGAACTTTCTCACCCGGTTTGAGCGCCGCAAGCTGAAACACATTCAGCCAGACCGTTGCATAAACCTCGGGTAATGCCGCCGCCTCGATCAGCGACACGCCTTCGGGAACCGGCAGCACGTGCCGCCCGTCGACGACCACCTCTTCGGCCATGCCACCCCCGGCCAGCAAGGCGCAGACCCGGTCGCCGACGTGCCACGAACTGCCCGCACCGACCTCGCTGATCACCCCGGAGCACTCAAGACCGAGGACTTGGCTGGCACCCGGGGGCGGCGGATAAAGCCCTGCTTTCTGTAATAAATCGGCGCGATTGAGGCCGGCTGCCGCCACTCGGATGCGGACTTGTCCTACATCACACGTAGGACTCGGCTCTTCAACCCATGCCACTTGACCTTCCACGCCTTGCAATGCCTTCACAGTGCCTCCATAGTGAGTCTGGACTGAGCCCGAAGCTGTAGCGCCGGGCTTTTTGCATTATGCGACCGGCTCTCGTAGAACCGGCGACTTCAAAGACGGCCTAATATGCGTTATCAATTGTCCCCGCGTCGAATCAGCATGAAGCATTTGCTCCCCAGCACCGCCCTCGCTCTTTTCATCGGCATCGGCCTGTTGCCGGTGTCGGGCAATACATTCGCAGCCAACAGCTGGGACAAATTGCAGCCTGATCGCGATGAAGTCATCGCCAGCCTGAACGTCGTCGAGTTGCTCAAGCGTCACCACTACAGCAAGCCGCCGCTCGACGATGCGCGCTCGGTGATCATCTACGACAGCTACCTCAAGCTGCTGGATCCGTCGCGCAGCTATTTCATGGCCAGCGACATCGCCGAATTCGACAAGTGGAAGACCCAGTTCGACGACTTCCTCAAAAGCGGCGACCTCAACGCCGGGTTCACCATCTACAAGCGCTATCTGGATCGCGTCAAGGCGCGTCTGGACTTCGCCCTTGCCGAGCTGAACAAAGGCGTCGACAAGATGGACTTCACCACCAAGGAAACCTTGCTGATCGATCGCAAGGACGCCCCTTGGCTCAAATCCACCGCCGATCTTGACGACCTGTGGCGCAAACGCGTCAAGGACGAAGTGCTGCGGATGAAGATCGCCGGCAAAGAGCCGAAGCAGATCCAGGAAACCCTGACCAAGCGCTACAAGAACCAATTGTCGCGCCTGGATCAGACCCGTCCGGAAGATATCTTCCAGGCGTACATCAACACCTTCGCCATGTCCTACGATCCGCACACCAACTATCTGTCACCGGATAACGCGGAAAACTTCGACATCAACATGAGCCTGTCCCTCGAGGGCATCGGCGCTGTGTTGCAGAGCGACAACGATCAGGTGAAAGTCGTGCGTCTGGTGCCTGCCGGCCCTGCCGACAAGACCAAACAGGTCGCCCCTGCCGACAAGATCATCGGTGTTGCCCAAGGCAACAAAGAGATGGTCGACGTGGTCGGCTGGCGTCTGGACGAAGTGGTCAAGCTGATCCGCGGCCCGAAAGGCACCGTGGTGCGCCTGGAAGTGATTCCGGCCAGCAATGCGCCGAACGACCAGACCACCAAGATTGTGCCGATCACCCGCGAAGCGGTGAAGCTTGAAGATCAGGCCGTGAAAAAATCCGTACTGAACCTGAAGCAGGACGGTAAGGACTACAAACTCGGCGTCATCGAGATCCCGGCCTTCTACCTCGACTTCAAGGCGTTCCGTGCCGGTGATCCGGACTACAAGAGCACCACTCGCGACGTCAAGAAACTGCTGACCGAGTTGCAGAAAGACAAAGTCGACGGCGTGGTCATCGACCTGCGCAATAACGGCGGCGGTTCTCTGCAGGAAGCCACCGAGCTGACCAGCCTGTTCATCGACAAAGGCCCGACCGTACTCGTGCGTAACGCCGATGGCCGCGTCGACGTGCTGGAAGATGAAAACCCGGGTGCGTTCTACAAAGGCCCGATGGCGCTGCTGGTCAACCGCCTGTCCGCCTCGGCGTCGGAGATCTTCGCCGGCGCCATGCAGGACTATCACCGCGCGCTGATCATCGGTGGCCAGACCTTCGGCAAAGGCACCGTGCAGACCATTCAGCCGCTGAACCATGGCGAACTGAAACTGACCCTGGCCAAGTTCTACCGGGTTTCCGGTCAGAGCACCCAGCATCAGGGCGTGTTGCCGGACATCGACTACCCGTCGCTGATCGACACCAAGGAAATCGGTGAGAGTGCTTTGCCGGAAGCCATGCCGTGGGACACCATCAAGGCCGCAATCAAACCTGCGGCCGATCCGTTCAAGCCGTTCCTGGCACAGCTCAAGTCCGAGCATGACACTCGCACCGCCAAGGATGCCGAGTTCGTGTTCATCCGCGACAAGCTGGCACTGGCGCAGAAGCTGATGGAAGAAAAAACCGTCAGCCTCAATGAAGCGGATCGTCGTGCCCAGCACGCCAGCATCGACGCCAAGCAACTGGTGATGGAGAACCTCCGTCGCAAGGCCAAGGGCGAAGAACCGCTCAAAGAGCTGAAGAAAGAAGACGAAGACGCCCTCGCGGCAGCCGAGCAGGACAAGGTAAAACCGGAAGACGATGCCTACCTGAGCGAAACCGGGCGCGTTCTGCTGGATTACCTGAAACTGAGCAATCAGGTGGCCAAGAAGTAAGGTGATGGCAATTTAATGCTGACGATCCCCGGATCGTCATCAAACAGTCATCATTCTGTCGTGCAATAAAGGACTGGGAGCCACTCTCTTCATCGAGAGCGCTCCCAGTCCTTTTTTTATCGCCAGAGATTGCCATGACCACGACCGAACAGCTGAGTGCCTTGAGCTCGATACTGACTCAAAGCGGTTTACACAGCCTGTTCCAGCCGATCATCTGCCTCTCTGAGCGACGTATTCTCGGTTACGAAGCTCTGACTCGCGGCCCGTCCAATAGCCCTCTGCACTCGCCCATCGCGCTGTTCGCGGTGGCGCGTCAGGCCGGACGCTTGAGCGAACTGGAAATCGCCTGCCGCCAGAGCGCTTGCCGTCGATTTAACGAACAGCAACTGCCGGGCAAACTGTTTCTCAACGTCTCGCCGGAGTCCTTGCTCGAAGCGGCGCATCAGCCAGGGCGGACACTGCAATTGCTGCAAGACTTCGGCATCCCGCCGAGTCAGGTAGTGATCGAACTCACTGAACAGACGCCAATCGACGACTTCCAGTTGCTGCAAACGGCTCTACATCATTATCGAGCGATGGGTTTTTCGATTGCCCTGGATGACCTCGGCGCCGGGTATTCGAGCCTGCGCCTTTGGTCAGAGCTGCGTCCGGACTACGTGAAGATCGACCGGCATTTCATTGATGGCATTCATCAGGATGCATTGAAGCGAGAATTCGTCGGCTCGATCCTGCAGATTGCCAAAGCCTCCCGGGCGCAAGTCATTGCCGAAGGCATCGAACTGCCGGAAGAACTGGCGGTGCTCACCGAAATGGGCGTTGACTTGGTGCAGGGTTACTTGCTGGGTCGCCCCCAGGAACAGCCACCCCGTGACGCACGCGCCCTGATGCCTAAACACGACAGCAGCACCGTGGCCCTGAACGACGAAGGCAGCGACCTCAGCGCCCTTCTCAATGACCAACCCGCCGTGCCACGCGATACGCCGACCGCCACCGTGCTGGAAGCCTTCCGCCGCCAGGCCAACCTCAACTCACTGGCAGTACTCGATGAACAAGGCCAACCTTGCGGCATCGTCCACCGCCACTCTCTCTCGGATGCCCTGCTAAAACCGTTCGCCACCGACCTGTTCGCGCGCAAACCCATCAGCCGCCTGATGAACGACGACTTCCTCGCTGTGGAAATGAGCCAGTCGCTGCAACAGGTCAGTCGCCTGATCACCAGCCGCGCCCGTCAGCGGATCGAAGAAGACTTCATCATCACCCTCAACGGCAGCTATCTCGGCCTCGGTCGGGTGATCGACGTGCTCAAACTGATCACCGAACTGAAAATCCAGCAAGCCCGCTACGCCAACCCGCTGACCCTACTACCCGGCAACGTGCCGATCCAGCAATGCCTGACGCGCCTGCTGCAACAGGCCCGCGAATCAATCATCTGCTACGTCGACATCGACAGCTTCAAACCCTTCAACGACATCTACGGCTACGGCCGCGGCGACGAAGTCCTGCTGTGTCTGGCGCAGTGCCTCAACGAACGCGTCGACCCCTCCCGCGACTTCGTCGGCCACATCGGCGGCGACGACTTCCTCCTCGTCCTCGGCCCCGAAGACTGGCGCAAACGCCTCAACCAGTTGCTCGACGACTTCCAAAGCCAATGCCGTCGCT
Organism: Pseudomonas sp. N40(2020); assembly: GCF_014472415.1. Classification (GTDB taxonomy): domain Bacteria; phylum Pseudomonadota; class Gammaproteobacteria; order Pseudomonadales; family Pseudomonadaceae; genus Aquipseudomonas. Next base: position 238,484 of record NZ_JACSZV010000004.1, on the reverse strand, counting down.
TCTACCGCCCCGAACACCTCGAAGCCGGCTGCTTCATCGCCCCCAACCGCCAAGGCATTCGCCAGGAATTCCCATTGTTGTCACTGTCCATCGGCGTAGTGCATTTGCATCCCGAAGCTTGCGCGCAACTCGACGCCGGCCAACTTGCGGAAATGGCATCGCAGGCGAAGCATCATGCGAAGAATGTTCCGGGGTATAGCGTGCATTTGCTGGATAGCCTTATTCCCACAGACGTCCATTCGCCGCAGGCCATCGGCCAGCGCTGACTCCTCAAACAACAAAAACCCTGTGGGAGCATGCTTGCCCTCGACCTACCAAGACGACTGATTCTCCGCACGTGCTTTTTTTAGTTCCTCATGCCATTGCTCAACTGCCAATCTATATATATCTTCAAAAAAGCCACGCGGATCGTCTACCATCGTTTCATCCCACGCAACACATGTATTCGAGTCATAGTCATCTTCAAATAATTTTGAAAAATCAAAACATGGCGAACTCAAAGCTTCTTCAAGAATTTTAACCATCAAAAATTTATGTCTATACGTATATCCAAAAAAGCCATCTAAAATAAACTTCCTTATAACAACCTCTCTATCGAATGCGTCATTGGGGTCGTAAATAGATAGGGCCGCCCCCAATGTTTCCTCCAGATCATAGGTTCCTATCCCACCAAGCCAATAAGAAAGCTGGGGAGTAAACGGAAGATTCACTCCAGGCGACATCAACATAAAACACTCCTAATCCGGGAAAGCTGTGTAAGGGCTATTAATATTTTGTCTGCGAAACCGCACTTCAGAATAATTCAACTCATCTACATATCGTGGATTTTGTTGATCTCTTCTATTTGGCTTATATCCTCTGCCACCATTGGGCATCTCTTTCCTCACCACCGGGTCCCCCTGTGGTGTAAATCCTGTAGGAGCAGGAGGGGTTCGGCTCATTCTGGAAACAGCATCATTGATAGCATGGAGCTGTAGCCGCCAACTCTTGAACTGAGAGCTCGAATTTACCCTCTCCCGTACTCCACTTATTGTGGGATGACTGCCATCAATGGCTCTTTGCTTGAGCGCGTGATCCGGAATTTCCGGATTATGTTTAGCGACAGTATGCATTTGGTACAAAGACTCGTATTCATTCACTCGCCTCTTCGCATTCGCCTCTGCCAACTCATCAATCTTCGCCCGCCGTTCCTGCGCTGTCATTCGCGGCAGCTGCGGCTCGCCTTCATCAACAACCGAACCACCCACCCCATCGGGCACCGTACAACCCGGCTTCTTCGGCGGCGGACAGTTCGAACTCAACCCCAGCGGATCCACCCACCCCGTCGGATTCGGCACGTACTGGTACTGATTCAACCCACCCGCCAACTTGATCGGGTCCGGCGTCAGATACCGGCCCAGCCGTGGGTCGTAATACCGGTGCCGGTTGTAATGCAGCCCGCTCTCCCCATCGAAATACTGCCCCTGAAACCGCAGTGGCTGGTCGAGGTATTCCTCGGCGGCGAGGGTCAGCGCGGCGACTTTGCCGTAGGCGTCGTATTGCGCCGACCAGACGATTTCGCCGCTGTAGTCGGTAAGTTCCTGTGGGGTGCCGAGGTGGTCGAGTTGGTAGTAGAACGGGCAGGCGCGCTTCGGGCCTTTGCCGTCGAGCAGCGCCAGCGGGCGGAAGGTGCCGGGTTCGTAGACGTAGCTGCGGTGGTGGGTTTGGCTGCTTTCGGCGACGAGGTGATCGCCTTGCCAGAAGAACTCGGTGGTGGCGCCGTCGACGGTTTTGCTGATGCGCCGGTTGAAGGCGTCGTAGCGGTAACTGGCGGTTTTGCCGTCGGGGCGGGTCAGGCCGATGAGGCGGTGTTGGCAGTCGTAGCGGTATTCGGTGACGAGTTTCTGCGCGGTGCCGCGGCGTTCGCGGATCAGGTTCCCGAAGGCGTCGTAGTCGTAGTGGCGGTCGCCCTGCATCAGCAGGCGGTTGCCTTTGATCTGCGTCGGGCCGGGCCGGTCCTGCATCAGCAGGTTGCCGGCCGGGTCGTGGGCGAAGGATTCCGGCAGTTCGTCGCGCGAGTGGCGCACGCGGATCAAACGGTCGAGAGCGTCATAGCCGTAGGTGCGTTGGCCGTGGCGTGTGTCGGCGATGTGCTCGAGATTACCGTTGGCGCTGTAGGCATAGTCGCGGCGATACAGCGAATCGTGCTGATGGCCTACGGCATGGGCGAGCAAGCGACCCTGATCGTCGTAGGTGTATTCGCTGAGCAGCAGGCCTTGCTGGCGTTGTTGCTCGCGTCCTGACTGATAGACGTGGCGGGTCAGTGACGCGCCGTTGAGGTCGATGGCTCTGAGCGCACCGCCCTTGGCGTGGTGGTAATCGAGTTTGCTGTTGTCCGGCAGGCGCATGCGTTTGAGCTGGCCGCAGGCGTCGTAGGCGTAACGCAAAGTGCCCCAGCCCTGGTGCTCGGTGATCAGCCGGTCCTGCAAATCGTATTCGAAGGCCAGGGGATGCTTCTGACCGTCGTCGACGCCGGTCAGTCGGCCGAGGCGGTCATAGCGGTATTCGACCTTGATCCCGTCGGGCAGGGTTTTGACCAGCAGGCGGCCGGCGGCATCGCGCTCGTATCCGGTGACCAACGTCGAGCCGTCATCGCCGAATTCGGTCTTTTCCAGCAGATGACCATTGAGGTCATAGGCGTAGCTCGTGCGCCGGCCGTCGAAGCCGGTTTCCTGTCGGATCAGTCCGGTCGGCGTGTAGTCCAGTCGGTACTTTTCGCCGGACTCGTTTTCGATTTCCGTCAGCCGCAGCTGCGCATGGTCGTAGCGATACTGCACCCGCGTACCGTCGGGGTTGATCCGGCGCGAGACCAGATGCAGATCGTCGTCATATTCGAAGCGAGTGATGCGGCCGAGTTCGTCGCGTTCGGCGGTGACCTGACCGTAGGCGCCGTAGCTGTAGGCGCGCGTCGCGCCTGTAGGAAACGTCGTCTGCACCAGACGGCCCACGGCGTCCCAGTGCTGACGCGTGAGCGCACCGTGTTCGTCCTGAGTCGTGCTCCGTCGCCCCAGCGCATCGTAGGAAAAGCGCCGCACACCGCCATCGGGCAGGGTTTCTTCGACCAACTGGCCGAGAGCGTTCCAGACCAGCACATGCCGACTGGTGTCCGGATAGCGGATCGACAGCAACTGCCCACGCGCATCGTAGTGGTAATGCGTGACCTGACCGTCGGGATCAACCGCTTCGGTAACATCACCCTGGGCATTGCGCCGGTACGTCCACACCGCCTCGCCGCGAGAGCGGCTGTGCAGGAAACCGTTGCGGTATTCGTAGGACGTCGGCTCGTCGTCCGGTGGAAGCAGCGCAATCAGGCGTCCGACGTCGTCGTAGCGGTATTCGGTGACGGCGCCGAGGGGATCCTGCTCGGCGATCAACCGCCCCGCGTCGTCGTAGGCCTTGAGGTGCTCGCCACCGTCGGCCTCGACCTTGCGCACCAGCCGCGCACGGTCGTCGTGGACGTAGGTTTCTTCGGTGCCATCGACGTAATGCACCGCGACGCTGCCGTTGTCATTCCAGACGTAGCGGGTGTCCATCTGCGAGAACGACGCCCAGTGCCGCACGCATCGGGCAGCCTTGCCTGAGCGTTCCCACTCCCAGAAGAAACTCGCGCCACCGGTCAACTGACGCTGGAGGATGACGTGCTGATCGTCGTAGTCGTAACGCTCGCTGTCGCCAACAGCGTTACACGCTTCGATCAGGTGTTGATAAGCGTCGTAGCGATAACTGACGAGGGTTTGTTCTGTGTGCCAGCCACCATCACAAAACGTTTGGTAATCGACGGCCACCAAATGCTGGCGGTCGTAGCGCAGTAATAACGATCGACCCGCCCCGTTATCCAGCCGCTCAATACGATCCTGACGATCCCGAGAGATGCGCAGACGATTGCCATACCCATCACTGACCGCCGTCAGCCGCCCGGCCCGAAAGTGATAAAACCGCGCCGTGTCCCCCGCCAGCGCAAGAATCAGTTCCTCCGGCTCATCCCCGAGAAAAATCGCCGCCCGCGACAGACTGTTGTGAATCGCCGGCCGCTCGACACTCGGTAACGGAAACCGCGTGCGCCGATTTTCGTGATCCACCCAAACAACAAAATCGCCCTCAAACTCCAGCCGATGCGCCAGCGAATGGCTCCAGCCAAACCCCAGCCCGACATCGATTTCGGCGGCACTGGTGCGATACAACCGGGTGAACTCAAACGACAGCAATCCATTGAGCGTGCCATCAGTCAGGGTCAGCAGTTCCTCGCCGGTAACCATCGACACCGGGCAGCCGTTGGTGCAGGTACTCGGCACACAATCGGCGCTGTCGCCGTTGGGGTTTTTAGCCTGATCGGGCTTATCGTCGTGAGGTTCGTCTTTCTTCAGCGAGGCGTTGCGCTTGGCATTCCAGCGCAGTTGCATCCGGCCTTTTTTCACGCCGGCCGCTATGCCGCGCGCGGCAACGGTTTTGTATTGATCAACGTACTTGATGAAGCCGTTGACGATGGCAAACAGCGCCTTCACCAACCGCGTCACCGCTGACAGCAATTGAGCCGCGCGATCTGCCAGACGCAGCGTCAGATACGCGATCCCTGCGCCGCCGCTGGCGAAAGTCAGCACAACGCTGATCAGCACATCGATCAGCAATTGCACGATCATCATCGACGCCGCTTCAGCAGTTTTGCCGGCGATCTCACTGGGCGGCAACATCTCCAGCCAGAGACTCGCCGTGCGTAGCAGCAAACACAGGGCCGCCTCGTCACTGACCAGCAGTTGAAGCTGCTCCATCACCTCAGGCGCGGTAGCTGCCAGATTGATCAGATCAGTTGCGCCACTTCCCAACCGTTGGGCAAACTTGCCCGGATCCTGGAGAATCTCCGACAACAATCCAATGCTGTCCCACACCCCCTCGATCGCCGCCCAGCTCCCGGCCAGCATGCCGTTGCCCGCCGCCGTCGCCACCGACTGCGACCACTGCGGCTTGAACCCCTGCCATTCGCTACGCAGCCAATCATCCAGTTCCAGGGTCAGGCCATCGTAGGACTCAAAAAGATCTTCAACCTGTTCCGGGCTGACAGCACCGTGCACTTGCACCCGGTAGAACTTGCCCTCTGTGCCCTTGAACTCCCCCTTGCCTTGAGCATCCAGAGTGATGGGCGTCGTTTCGCCGCTATCCACTGCCACCACATCGACCACGATGTTGCCGAGCGGGATGTCATACACCGACTCGAACTTGCTCTCGATCAGCATCAGCCCGCCCTTCGGGCACTGCACGACGCTGGAGAAAAACTGGTCGTCGCTGCTGCTGACGGCGGTACTTCTTTCGCCGAAACGGATGATCCGCTCCATGCCCATCAGTGACGGCAGATCGGCGGCATGGCTGACTGTGTCGACGGCACGGCTGGCCCAGTGTTTGAGCTGCTCGCGGTAGAGACTGAGGGTGTCAGGGAAGCTGTCGAGTGCTTGCTCGATACGGGTGATGGCTTCCATCAACGCACGCTTGTGTGCGGGGTGGACTGAATGACCGGGTCGAGCATGAACGTTCCCTCGCGCAAAAATTAGGCGCGGGAACTGTGCGGGGGATCAATCAGGAAAGAAGTCAGGCGAGTAGGCAATAGATGTAGGACTAATCCTCAATCTATCCAAAAAAAACAAACAGGCAGGCGAAAACGCAAACGTGGCGTGAGGTTTCCCTCACGCCACGTTTATTGAGCGGACACAGATAGACTTACTGCGTTGAATCCCGCGCACTCAGCTCTTTCAACTTATGCTCGGCCAACGGATGCCCGGCCTTGGCGGCCATGCTCCACCAGCGTGCAGCCTCAGCAGGGTCCGGCGCTTTGCTCGGTGTACCCGTCAGGCTGATCACCCCGACCTGATAAGCCGCTTTGCCATCGCCGGCCAGTGCCGCCAGCCGCAACAGTCGCACGCCCTCTTCACGCGCTCCCAACCCTACACCGCGAAAGGTCAGGATGTGGCCGTAGAAGCTTTGCGCGCCGACATCGCCGAGGGTAGCCATACGCGCAAACTGGCCTTCAAGCCAGCGCCAGCCTCGGGGCTGGCGAACAAACCACGACCAGTGAAACAGCCGGCGAGCCAGCCAGTAACCGGCTCGCGCCTTGAGTCGTAAAAACACTCAGGCCTCCGCCGATTCCGGGTATTCGTATTCGAAGACTCTGACGACCTCCGAAGCATGCCATGACGCTGCGGCGACGCCATCGGACGGCCCGGAAAAACGCCCCAGGCGCTCGACGCATTCAAAAAAACCGGTACGCGGCAGGCGACTGGCGCCCTGACTTATCACCAGCGAACTGCGTAATGGTTGTTCGGCCTTGGCATCCAGCGCGGCCAGATGCTCCAACGCGGCCGTCAAGGTTTGCATCGCCGGTGTCGGCAATTGCAAACGTTCGAGCAAGGCCCGATAGGTCAACAGATGGCGCTGCCTGCGCGCCTGATCCAGCTCCCCCAGCAATCCGTCCCAATGTTGACGACTGATGCGTACGCTCACGATTCTTCCCTCCACCCTGGCACCGTCAGCTCCCAGGCCAGACTGCGGCGAATCGCGGCGTCGGGCAGACGCTCGCCACTTTCGATCATGGCCAGATAAGACGGGCTGATGCCTACCGTGCGGGCCAGCGCCTCGATGGCGATGCCCTTCCCTTCGCGCAAACTGCGTAGTTGATCCAGACCTGGAAGAATCGGGTCTGGTGTTGCCGCGAGCGGCGCTGGCGCCTGCCGCGACGGTGTTTCGTTGATGCCTGCTGCTTTCAGTAGAGACTGATACTGAGCCCATGGCAAAACCGCATATTCGGGTTCGCCATCGCGTGCAATTATCTGAATATCCATGACTACCCCGTAGGACAACAACACTTAGCGAGTCGGCACTTTTCCTTAGAAGTGTAATCCTAACAGCGGCCAAGGTCGCGGGGGGTATCTATCTGTAAGCGGACTTCGACAATCAGGGCTTTTTCGGGCCCTGGAGTTGCAGTTGCTCGGGGGTATCGGGCAGACGTTCGACGACTGCCAGTTTTTCCGGTTGCAAGCGGTTGCGCCAAAGTCGGAAGGCGTTGAGTTCATCGTCGAGGGTTTTCATCAGCCAGGCGAGGACGGCGATGTCGTCTAGCATGCCGAATACCGGGATAAAATCCGGGATAGCATCCACCGGGCTGAGGAAATACATCAACCCCGCCACCACCGAAACCAAGGCTTTCGGGCTGATCGCCCGGTACTCACCGCGCCAGTAGGCCAGGCACAAGGCCTGAAGCATACGAAGATCATCTTTGAGTTTGCCGAGTCTATTGCCTTGCGCGGCGCCTTTGCTGGCCACGGCAAACAGCAGCGTCGGCAGGCGACCGCGAGCCAGCAGACGGCCGGCCAGAGGCAGGAATCGAGCGAAATTCCACGGAGCTTTCATCTATTCCTCCCGTTGAAATGTTATCCACACAAATTGTGGATAACCTTGTGAACAGAGCTGCATTTCAGCGCTGAAAGCCCCGTTTCATAAGGGCTACGCTCAGATCGGGCGTTTTTTACTCACATAAAAAAACCCAATATTTCATTGACTTGGCGGCTGAGGGCGTCTAGCGAGCAACCTCAAAGGCTATGACTCCCCCGACCGCCATCGGTTCGCTCTGTTTACCCTTGCCAAGGTCCAGATGCAACAACGCCCCGCATAAGCGAGGCGTTCTTGTCGAAGCCTTGGCTAATTACTTGGCCGCGGCGCCTTCTTTGGCTGGATCCTTGATGGCCATCAGTTCCAGGTCGAAAACCAGAACCGAGTTGGCCGGGATTGCCGGGCTTGGCGATTGAGCGCCGTAAGCCAGATCGCTAGGGATGTACAGTTTGTACTTCTCACCAACGTGCATCAATTGCAGACCTTCAACCCAACCCGGGATCACGCCGCTTACTGGCAGATCGATCGGGCTGCCGCGCTCGACGGAGCTATCGAATACGGTGCCGTTGGTCAGCTTGCCGGTGTAGTGAACGGTCACTACGTCAGTCGGCTTAGGCTGTGGGCCGTCGGCCTTTTTGACGACTTCGTACTGCAGACCCGAAGCGGTAGTGGTCACACCAGCCTTCTTGCCATTTTCTTCGAGGAATTTCTTGCCAGCGGATGCCGACTCTTCGCTCATCTTGGCCATACGCTCTTCAGCACGCTTTTGCAGCGCGGCGAAGGCTTCGACCAGCTCTTCATCTTTCAGCTTCTGTTCTTTCTTGCCGACGGCATCTTCGATGCCCTGGGCTACCGCTTTGGAGTCCAGATCATCCATGCCTTCCTGAGCAAGGCTCTTGCCCATGTTCAGGCCGATACCGTAGGAAGCTTTTTGCGCCGGGGTTTTCAGCTCTACGCTGGTCTGCGAATCACAACCCGCGAGGACCAGGCTAACCAGGGCTACCGCCGCCGCCAACCGATGCTGTTTCATGCTATTTCCTTGTTCATGCGCCGAAAGGGCAATCGAGTAAAGCCGCGAGCTTATCAGGCCGCCACGACCAATGGCTACCGGCATGAGAGCAGTAAACCTGCGATAAGTTCAGGGATTAAAACGCATTTGGGCAAAGCCATGATGAAGCTTATGTCATCTGGTCGCGACAACGACCGACTTACATTCCCCCAACATCTGGCGTAATGGCCACTTGCCACGCAGGGTCATGCTCAGGCATAACAGCGCAACAATTCGACAAGGATGTTTATCTTGCGCCTTTTATTCCGCGTGCTGGCTCTGGTCGTCGTGCTGCTGGGACTCGTCCTTGCGGTGGTTTTGTACTACGTGGCCAATCCGAAAATGCCCTTCTACACCCCCGCGCAGCAGGTGCATTACCTGAATCAGTGGGCGGAAGTAGAACGACAGACCTATTACTTCACGCCCCAGGGCACGCAAGTCAAAGGGCTGCGCTATGAGTGGTTTCAGGCGCTGGAGTTGCCCTTTTCGCAGCAACGTTTCGCCGCCCCCGAATACCTCGCGCGCTTCGGTTTTCTCATCGATCCGCAACAGAAAGCCACGCCGGGCAATCCCGGCAACCTGCCCGTCGGCTTTGCGCGACACCAGAATCCCGGGAGCACCGAGCAATATCTGGACATAACTTGTGCCGCTTGCCACACCGGTGAACTGCGCTTCAACGGCCAGGCCCTGCGCATTGACGGTGGTTCGGCACTGCACGTACTGCCGTCGAGTGTTCCTACGCTGCGCGGTGGCAGTTTCGGACAGGCATTGGTCGCCAGTCTGACCTCGACTTACCTCAACCCATGGAAATTCGAACGCTTTGCCCAACAGGTGCTGGGCGATGACTACGACGCCCGCCACGAGCAATTGCGCAAGGATTTCAAAAGCTCGCTGTACACCTTTCTGAAAGTCGCGTGGAACGACACGCATCGCGGCCTCTACCCCACCGAGGAAGGCCCGGGCCGCGCCGATGCCTTCGGGCGGATTGCCAACGCGACGTTCGGCGATGCCATCTCCCCCGCCAACTATCGCGTGGCCAACGCGCCGGTGGACTACCCGCAGCTATGGGATATGTGGACGTTCGACTGGGTGCAGTGGAACGGTTCGGCGCAACAACCGATGGCGCGCAACATCGGCGAGGCATTGGGGGTGGGTGCCACGCTGCAGTTCTTCAACGCCAACGGTCAGCCGTTGCAAGGCGATGACCGTTACGCCTCCAGCGTCCGTGTACGCGACCTGCACAAGATCGAAGAAACCCTGCAACGCCTACAACCACCCGCTTGGCCGGAAGCTCTGTTTGGTACCGTCGACAGATCGCAGGCAGCCAAGGGACGCGCGCTGTTTACAGAGAACTGCGCCGCTTGCCACGTCCCACGCAAAACCCAGGAAGGCGAACGCTGGGTGCAGCATTTGCGCATGGTGCCCGTGGATATCATCGGCACCGACCCGAACGCCGCCAATAACATCGCCACCCACCGCTTCGACCTGACGGCGCTGCAATGGGATCTGAAAGAGCTGGAAAAGATGGACGTAAAGCTGCATCCAACACCGACGCAACCGCTCGATCTGAGCCAGTTGTCAGTGGCTAAAGGCTTGGCTTACGTCACCGCATTCGTCGAAAACCGCGCTTATCGCGAGGCGAAGGTGACGCCTGAGGAGAAACCCGGGCTCGACGGTTTTGGTCTGCCGATCGGCGTTCGCGAAAAAGTCGCCTACAAGGCGCGCCCACTGGCCGGCATCTGGGCTACCGCGCCGTTTCTGCACAACGGTTCGGTGCCAAGCATTTATCAATTGCTGTCGCCGCAGGATGAGCGCGCCACCACCTTCTATAAAGGCACCTTCGAATACGACCCGCGACATCTGGGCTACCGCACTGAAGCCTTCACCAATGGTTTTGTGTTCGACACGCGGGTTACCGGCAACCACAACAGCGGCCATGAATTCCGCGCCGGCGAGCGCGGCAATGGCGTTATCGGCCGGCTGTTGCAGCCCGAAGAACGCTGGGCATTGCTGGAATACCTGAAAGTTCTGGGCGGCCCGCTCGAGGCGCAATTGCCATGATCTCGACCTTCAAGAAAGAATTGCCTGTGTTGGCCAGAGTCTGGTTGTGGCTGGGACGATTGCTGGGCAAAACGTTGTTGATCGTGTTCGCCATCGGACTGCTCGGCTGGGCCGTCGCCACGGCGTGGTTTGCCTGGCAGCACCGTGGCCCGGTTTCAGCACTGGAGCAGATTCCGCCAGGCGAGTCGGCCATGACTCAGGATGTGATCCAGACGGCCGTGCGCATCGTCGATCAACACCGCGAAGGCACTCGATATTTACGCGACGCTCACGCCAAGGCCCATGGTTGTGTGAAAGCGCAGGTGCAGGTTCTGCCGCAACTGGCACAGTCATTGCGACAGGGTGTCTTCAGTGAGCCGGGTAAAACCTGGCAGGCGATGATTCGACTGTCCAATGGCAATGCCTATCCGCAGTTCGACAGCATGCGCGACGCCCGTGGCATGGCGATCAAGTTGCTCGACGTGCCGGGCATGCAACTGCTCGGTAACCGCCAGCAACAGCGCGAACAAGACTTCGTGATGTTCAGTCACCCGAACTTCTTTGTCAGCGATGTCGCCGAGTATCGTCAGAATGTGGCGGCGCAGGCTGACGGTAAAAAGGTCATGGCGTTTTTTCCGGGATGGGATCCACGCACTTGGCAGATCCGCCATCTGTTTATTGCGCTGGCAACACTGTCGCCGCCGCCGGACAGTCCGACCGGGACGACTTACTTCTCGGTATCGCCCTACAAGTTGGGTGAGGCCAATGTGAAATTTCGGGTAACGCTCGATCCGGACAATTGCCCAACCTACACCTTGCCCAAGCAGAACCACGACTTGCCGAACTTCCTGCGCGGCGCCCTGAATCAGCAGTTATCAACGGATCGCGTGCCTGCTTGTTACGTGCTGCAGATCCAGCGCCAGGATGCCAATAAATACATGCCGATCGAGGACACCAGCATCGAGTGGCGCGAGCAAGATGCACCGTTCGAATCCGTGGCCCGCATCACCCTGCCACCTCAGGATTTCGATACACCACAGCAAAATCTTCTATGCGACAACCTTTCGTTCAACCCATGGTTTGGCATCGAAGCACATCGCCCGATCGGCGGAATCAACCGACTGCGTAAAGCGGTGTACGAAGCGGTCAGCGACTATCGCCACCAGCGCAACGGTGAATGATCAATGCCTGGCCGGTACGTTCTTCACAGCGGATGATGCCGCAACCTTCCCGACACGCGGCCAGGTTTTGCTCGGAAGAAGAACGCTGAGGATTCCGGCGTTGGCGGCTTTGTCGACAAACATTTGCGGACTCACAGCGCCGGCGCTGATTTTTTGCTCAAGGCCTTGAGCAAGCGAAGAACATTGCCCATTGTCCGAAAGTGGCACGTCTGGCAGGCATTACATTGATATATGCAGCGAAAATAACCCAAACGCCAGACAGCAAAAAGCCCGCACTGGGCGGGCTTTCTGTGGTGATCTGGCGTTCAGTGTTCCAGATTACCGAATATGGCGCAGCGGACGGGACTCGAACCCGCGACCCCCGGCGTGACAGGCCGGTATTCTAACCGACTGAACTACCGCTGCGCGAAACGCTTGAAACGAATGGTGGGTGATGACGGGATCGAACCGCCGACATTCTGCTTGTAAGGCAGACGCTCTCCCAGCTGAGCTAATCACCCTTCGCTTCGTTACGGGGCGCATTATGCCACAAGCTTTCATAAAGTGTTGATTTAATTGAAGTTTTTTCAAAAAAATCTGAAAACCGATGAAACGACACATCCCGCGGGTACAACGTACAAACTTGAGACAGAAAAAAACCCGCCTCCGCGGGTTTTTCCGTGGTGACCTGGCGTTCAGCGTTCCAGGTTACCGAATATGGCGCAGCGGACGGGACTCGAACCCGCGACCCCCGGCGTGACAGGCCGGTATTCTAACCGACTGAACTACCGCTGCGCGTAACACATGAAACGAATGGTGGGTGATGACGGGATCGAACCGCCGACATTCTGCTTGTAAGGCAGACGCTCTCCCAGCTGAGCTAATCACCCTTCGCTTCGGTGTGGCGCGCATTCTACGGAGCGACCCAACCTCTGGCAAGCACTTTTTTAAATAATTTTCTCAGGCCTTCCAAAGGCTTAGAGAAGGGTTGGCCTATGCCACGGCGAAGACAATAATGCCCCCCTTTGTGTAAAGGAGAGACTCACCCCATGTGGTTCAAAAACCTGCTTATCTATCGCCTGACCCAAGACCTGCCTGTCGATGCCGAGGCGCTGGAAACTGCACTGGCCACCAAACTGGCGCGTCCATGTGCAAGCCAGGAGTTGACCACCTACGGTTTCGTCGCGCCGTTCGGCAAAGGCGAAGATGCTCCACTGGTGCACATCAGCGGTGATTTCCTGCTGATTTCTGCGCGTAAAGAAGAACGCATTCTGCCGGGCAGCGTCGTGCGCGACGCGGTCAAGGAAAAGGTCGAAGAAATCGAAGCCGAGCAGATGCGCAAGGTCTATAAGAAAGAACGCGACCAGATCAAGGATGAAATCATCCAGGCGTTCCTGCCGCGCGCCTTTATCCGCCGCTCGTCGACCTTCGCCGCCATCGCGCCGAAGCAAGGGCTGATTCTGGTCAACTCGGCCAGCCCGAAACGCGCCGAAGACCTGCTGTCGACCTTGCGTGAAGTGATCGGCACCCTGCCCGTTCGCCCACTGACTGTGAAGATGGCGCCAACGGCGGTGATGACGGATTGGGTCACCACGCAGAAAGCCGCTGACGACTTCTACGTGCTGGACGAGTGCGAACTGCGCGACACCCACGAAGACGGCGGCATCGTGCGTTGCAAGCGTCAGGACCTGACCAGCGAAGAAATCCAACTGCACCTGAGTACCGGCAAAGTGGTCACTCAACTGTCGCTGGCCTGGCAGGACAAATTGTCGTTCATGCTCGACGACAAGATGACTGTCAAACGGCTGAAGTTCGAAGATCTGTTGCAGGATCAAGCGGAACAGGATGGCGGCGACGAAGCCCTCGGCCAACTGGATGCCAGCTTCACCCTGATGATGCTGACGTTCGGCGACTTCCTGCCGGCGCTGGTTGAAGCGTTGGGTGGTGAAGAGACTCCGCAAGGGATCTAAAGCCTCTCGCAAGCACCTTCTTCTATAGAGGGTGCCTGAAAAAAGATCGCAGCCTTCGGCAGCGCCTGCATTTGGAATGCATTTTCCTGTAGGCGCTGCCGAAGGCTGCGATCTTTTTGCAAGCTCCGTATGCTTAGCTTCCTAACGCTTTCACATAACAAGGAACAAGCCATGCGCGCACTGGCTGCACTCAGCCGCTTTGTCGGCAATACCTTCGCTTACTGGGTTCTGATTTTCGCCGTCGTGGCCTTCCTGCAACCTTCGTGGTTCCTCGGCTTGAAAAGCGCGATCGTGCCGCTGCTCGGGCTGGTGATGTTCGGCATGGGTCTGACGCTCAAACTCGACGACTTCGCCGCTGTCGCCCGCCATCCATGGCGTGTGGCGCTGGGCGTGGTTGCGCACTTCGTGATCATGCCCGGCGTGGCGTGGTTGCTTTGCCAGGTGTTTCACCTGCCCCCGGAAATCGCCGTCGGCGTGATTCTGGTCGGTTGCTGCCCAAGCGGCACCTCTTCCAACGTGATGACGTGGCTGGCTCGCGGTGATCTGGCACTGTCGGTGGCCATCGCCGCCGTCACCACCCTCCTCGCCCCGCTGCTGACCCCGGCGCTGATCTGGCTGCTGGCTTCGGCGTGGCTGCCGGTATCGTTCATGGAGCTGTTCTGGTCGATCCTGCAAGTGGTGCTGCTGCCGATCATCCTTGGCGTGGTGGCGCAACGGTTGCTCGGTGACAAGGTGCGTCACGCGGTGGATGTATTGCCGCTGGTGTCGGTGGTCAGCATCGTGATCATCGTCACTGCGGTGGTCGCCGCCAGTCAGGCAAAAATCGCCGAATCCGGTTTGCTGATCATGGCCGTGGTGATGCTGCACAACAGCTTCGGCTACTTGCTGGGTTACTTCACCGGACGTCTATTCAAATTGCCGCTGGCTCAGCGCAAATCGCTGGCGCTGGAAGTCGGCATGCAGAATTCGGGGTTGGGTGCCGCACTGGCCAGCGCACACTTCTCGCCACTGGCTGCGGTGCCAAGCGCGTTGTTCAGCGTCTGGCACAACATTTCCGGAGCGTTGCTCTCCACTTATTTCCGGCGGATGAGCGAGAAAGAAGATGAACAGGCGCTGGCTCAACGAGCTACGGACTGATCGGGAAACTTGATCCCCGGGTTAATGCGCGGCACTCTATCGCGCAACGCGGGGACGACCTCGCGGCTCGATCGAGTTTTTTAATCTGGGGACGACCCCGTCAATCGATGGAGGTCTCTCATGTCCTGGATCATTCTGTTTTTCGCCGGCCTGTTCGAAGTTGGCTGGGCCGTCGGCCTGAAATACACCGATGGCTTCAGCCGTCCACTTCCCACTGCACTGACCGTTGCGGCCATGGCCATCAGCCTTGGCCTGCTCGGCCTTGCGATGAAGGAATTGCCGCTGGGCACCGCCTACGCGATCTGGACCGGCGTGGGTGCCGTGGGCACGGTGATTGCCGGGATCATTCTGTTTGGTGAGTCAATGGCGTTGATTCGGCTGGCCAGTGTGGCGTTGATCATCACCGGGTTGATCGGGCTCAAGGTCAGCGCTTAAGCCTCTACCGCTATCGCGAGCAGGCTCACTCCTACAGGGGAACGCATTCCAACTGTGGTAGCGAGCTTGCTCGCGAAGAGGCCAGATCAGGCGACAACTATCTAACAGTGCCCCGCAACTCCCCCACCAACCCCTGCAACTTCAACGGCTCTGCCGCCTCTACCGTCACCGGCGCCCCCGCCACCAACGTCACCCGCGACCACAACCGGCGGAACACGCCCTTGTTCGGATCGCGACTGAAGAAACTCCCCCACAACCCCTGCAATGCCAGCGGAATCACCGGCACCGGCGTTTCCTCGAGAATCCGCGTCACCCCCCCCTTGAACTCGTTGATCTCGCCATCGGCCGTCAACTTGCCCTCCGGAAAAATGCACACCAGTTCACCGTCCTTCAGATATTGGGCGATCCGGGTAAAGGCCTTTTCGTAGATCTGGATGTCTTCGTTGCGTCCGGCAATCGGAATAGTCCCCGCCGTGCGGAAGATAAAGTTCAGTACCGGCAAGTTGTAGATCTTGTAGTACATGACAAAGCGAATCGGCCGACGCACCGCGCCGCCAATCAACAGCGCATCAACAAACGACACGTGGTTACACACCAGCAACGCCGCGCCTTCATCCGGGATCGCTTCAAGGTTGCGATGCTCGACGCGGTACATGGAATGGCTGAGCAGCCAGATCATGAAACGCATGCTGAACTCGGGGACGATCTTGAAGATGTAGGCGTTGACGCCGATGTTCAGCAGCGACACCACGAGGAACAGTTGCGGGATCGACAGCTTGGCCAGGCTTAACAGCACGATTGAAACGATGGCGGACACCACCATAAACAGCGCGTTGAGAATGTTGTTGGCCGCGATCACCCGCGCCCGCTCGTTCTCGGCGGTGCGCGACTGGATCAATGCATACAGCGGCACAATGTAGAAACCGCCGAAAATACCGAGGCCGAGGATGTCGACCAGTACCGCCCAGGTGTGGCCAAAGCCAAGCACTTCGGTCCAGCTATGGCCGGTGACGCTGTCGGGAATTCCACCGGAATGCCACCACAGCAGCAAACCGAACACAGTCAGACCGAACGAGCCGAATGGCACCAGACCGATCTCGACTTTTCGCCCGGAGAGCTTCTCGCAAAGCATCGAGCCCAGCGCGATCCCCACCGAGAACACCGTTAGAATCAGGGTGACCACGGTTTCGTCGCCGTGCATCCACTCCTTGGCGTAGGCCGGGATCTGCGTCAGATAAATCGCCCCGACAAACCAGAACCACGAGTTGCCGACAATCGAACGCGACACCGCAGGCGTCTGGCCCAAACCTAGTTTCAATGTGGCCCAGGACTGACTGAAAATATTCCAGTTCAGGCGCATTTCTGGCGATGACGCCGCTGCGCGGGGAATGCTGCGGCTGGCGAGATAACCCAGCACGGCAATGCCGACGATGGCGATCGACACCAGCGGCGCGTAGTGGGTCGAGGACATGATGATCCCGGCGCCGATGGTCCCGGCGAGAATCGCCAGAAATGTGCCCATTTCCACCAGCCCATTGCCGCCGACCAACTCTTCCTCACGCAACGCCTGCGGCAAGATCGAATACTTCACCGGCCCGAACAGCGCCGAGTGGGTGCCCATGGCGAATAGCGCCACCAGCATCAGCGACAGATGATCGAACAGGAAGCCGACCGATCCTACCGCCATGATCGCGATTTCCGCGAGTTTGATCAGACGGATCAGCGCGTCCTTGGCGAACTTCTCGCCGAACTGCCCGGCCAGCGCCGAGAACAGGAAGAACGGCAGGATAAACAGCAGCGCACACAAGTTGACCCAGATGGAGCGGTCACCCTCGATGGTCAGCCGATAGAGAATGGCAAGGATCAGCGACTGCTTAAACACGTTGTCGTTGAACGCACCGAGCGACTGCGTGATGAAAAACGGCAAGAAACGCCGGGTGCGCAGCAGGTTGAACTGTGAGGGGTGACTCATCTTCCGTGTTTCCCTGATGTTGGGTAGTGAGGCCTGGGTTCTTGTATTGGAATCTCGAACCGCGATCCAGGCCACACCTTACCTAAACTTTTCAGGTTATTTCTTCAAACCTGCAATGCAGGGTGAGACAAACAGCTCGCCACGCCACGCACCTTGCACCGTCCGTTTGCCCACAATCAGCCACATTACCGCCAGCAACGCCACCAGCACGCAGCCGACCACACTGAAAAAGCCGAGGTTCAAGGTGCTGGCAAGTTTCAGCGTTGCCAGCGAATAAACGCCCAACGGGAAGGTAAAGCCCCACCAACCCAGGTTGAAAGGAATGCCGTCTCGCAGATAGCGCACGGTAATCAGCAGCGCCATCAGCATCCACCACAGACCGAAGCCCCACAGCGTGATCCCGGCCACCAAACCAAGGCCCGCAGCGATTTCACCAATACCCGGCAAACCGTTGGCGGCGAAGATGGCCGGCGCATCAGCGCCCAGCAGGAGCATGCCCAGCGCACCGGTGCCGATTGGGCCCAGGGCCAGCCAGCTCGATGCGGCCATGTTTTCGTGGGGCAGTTTGTGCAGGGCCATGCGCAGCAACAGGATCGTCAGAATGCTGAACGCGACCGGTAGGGAAAATGCCCAGAGCACGTAGCTTGTGGTCAGCACCACCAGTTGCGAGTGGGCATCGCTCAGGTGCGGTGCGAGCAATCCACCGCTGGCCGCAGCTACTTCTGCGGCTACCACGGGCAACAGCCAAACGGCCGTCATCTGGTCGATGCTGTGTTCCTGACGGGTAAACATCATGTAGGGGATCAACACGCCACAGGCCAGCGACATCGCCACGTCAATCCACCACAGCACTTCGGCGAGATGGATGACGCCATTGCCCCAGCGCGGCAGGCCGAACAGCAGAAAGCCGTTAATGATTGTCGCCAGGCCCATGGGAATGGTGCCGAAGAACATCGACACAGTGGAGTGGCCAAAAATCCGCCGCGCTTCATCGAAGAACAGAATCCAGCGGGCGGCATAGGCAGCGGTAAACAACGTGAACAACAGAATGTTGAACAGCCATAGCCCTTCGGCCACGGCGTGTAAACCCGGAATCGCGACCGGTAAATTCGCCAACGCCAGAGCCAGCACGCCGGTGCCCATGGTGGCGGCAAACCAGTTCGGGGTGAATTGGCGGATCACTTCGCGCGGATGCTGAAGTTGGCTGAACGGCTTGATGCCGGGTTTAACGCTGTTAGGGCAAGTCATCATGAACTCCTGTCCTCTGTTGAGGTTGAGCCCATGGTAGATCTGAATCGAATATCTATATAACGGGTAATTTCTCTAACTGTTATCTGTTTTATAGATAAGCAGTCAGACGCTGCCTTCGCTCTCGATCACCAGAATCCGCGCCGCGCCCTGCGGATGGGCGACGTGTTCGGTGCCGACCGAGGCGTGGAAGATGTCCCCGACTTCGAGCAACGTCTGCTTTTCCTCACCGTTTTCGCGATAGCGCATCTGTACTTGCCCATCGAGCACCACGAACACTTCTTCGCCGTCATTGATGTGCCATTTATACGGTTGATCGGTCCAGTGCAGACGTGTGGTGATGCCGTTCATGTTGGCGATATCGAGTGCGCCCCAGGCTCGGTCGGCGGTGAAGGCCTTGCTGCGAATAATCTTCATGAGTGGATCCGAGAACAGAATGACTGGGCAAGGCTAACCGAAAGCGCTGCGGTTATGGAGCGCCGCACACCTTGGCCGATTGCGGACGCAGACTGAGCAACAAAGCACCGACGGCCAGTACGATGAGTACCCCGCCATACACATCGGTCATGGCAAGCAGTCCGAGGCTATGGGTGAAATGTCCTGCCAGCAGAGCCGGTAAGCAAAACGCCAGATAGCTCAACACGTAATACGCCGACATCAACCCGGCCCGTTCATGGGGCAATGCCAGCGGCACCAGGCTGCGTACCGCGCCGAGGAAGCCTGAACCAAAACCACAACCGGCGACCAGCGTACCGAGGAAAAACAGCGACAGACTGGCGCTGTGCACACCCAGCAGAATCAGCACCAGACCGCTCGGCAGCAAGCTTGCACCTATCTGCAAAGCCCGAGTGGCGGCACCATTACGCAAGGTGAAAATCATCAGCGCACCAGTCACTGTCAACGCCGCCACGGTCGCGCCACCGATCAGGTTGGAGGTGGAACCGGTGGCGGTGCGCACCAGCGATGGCGCCAGCGATGCGTAAAAACCGCCGAGCGCCCAGGTCGCGGTGTTCAGCGGCAGCACTCGCCACAACGTGGCACGGGCCTGAACCGGTACATGCAAAGTCGGCCGCAACGAGGCCCACGCCCCGACTTGCGGCGTAATGCTTTCCGGCAGGCGCCAGACGTACAACGCCTGCCCCACAAACAGCGCGAGCAGCAGCCAGTAAGTCAGTTGCAACGGCGCCGGGGCAAATTCGGCCAGCAAACCACAGCCCATTGCCCCCAATGCCATCCCGAGCAACGGGGCAACGCTATTAATCAATGGCCCGTGCTGGCGGTCAGTATCGAGCAGCGTCGCACTTAACACCGCAGTGGCCATGCCGGTGGCAAAACCTTGCAGCACCCGCGCTCCGATCAACCAACTGACGCTGTCGGCATAGATAAACAGCAACATCGCCAGCGCATTGAGCAGCACCGCGGTGAAGATCACCGGTTTGCGTCCCAAATGATCCGAGAGCGAACCGACGGTCAGTAGAGCCGCCAGCAGGCTCAACGCGTAGACACCGAAAATCAGGGTCAGCACCGCTGCCGAGAAGTGCAGTTGATCCTGATACAGGTGATACAACGGCGTCGGCGCGGTGGAAGCGGCGAGAAAACTGAGTAAGGTGATCGCCAGAAACCACAGGTTCAAGCGATGGGAAACGGGACTATTCATGTGCACACTCCGCAAAAGCTAATTTTTTGCTTTTGCGGAGTGTGCTACCGCCCAACGCTTAAAGCAAATTCTTTGTGTTAAGGTCTGCCGCATGGCTATTAAAGAAGGTTTACGCCCGGGCGGTCGCAGTGCCCGGGTGCAAGAGTCGATTCACTCGGCAGTCCGCGCGCTTCTGCAAGAACAGGAGCGTTCAACTGTGACCGTGCCGCAAATCGCGGCGCGCGCCGGGGTGACGCCATCGACGATTTATCGGCGCTGGGGCGATCTGGCGGCGTTGCTGGCCGACGTCGCCCTCGCTCGCATGCGTCCCGACAGCGAGCCGGCGCAAACCGGTAGCCTGCGTAGCGATGTCCGCGCGTGGGCCGAGCAATACCTCGACGAGATGAGTTCCGAGCCGGGCCGCAACATGATGCGCGACGTGCAGGCGAGCGCGACGCCGGGGTATTGCGTGACGATTATCGGGGCGCAGTTGCAGACCATCATCGAACGGCACCCCGATGAAACGGCGCCGAGTGTTGATCGGCTGATCAATCTGGTGGTGGCGCCGGTGGTGTTCCGGATTCTGTTTTCAGCGTCGGCGCTGGAGGTGGAAGAGCTGCATCGGTTGATTGATATCGCATTACAGCAGGCCTGACTCAATAGCCATGTAGGAGCTGCGGCACGCTGCGATCTGTTGATCTTGATTTTTAAGATCAAAAGATCGCAGCCTCGTTTCACTCGACAGCTCCTACAGAGATTTTGTGAACGATGCTGAACTCTGTGGGAGTGAGCTTGCTCGCGAAAAGGCCCGCCCGGCCACCATAAAAACCACCCGATTCCCCGCCTGCGACGCCACGCCACGCCACGACCTTGGTCGACACTGACTAACCGCCGCACTCATGCGAGACTGTCCGCCCGGGCAGGAGTGCCGGGGAGTCTTCTGTCGGGAGTGTTGCATGCCGTTGTCCACCGGGCTGATCGCCGTCGTCGCCCTGGCCTATATGGCCATCATGTTCGCCATCGCCTTCTACGGCGACCGTCGCAGTGCGCCGCTGCCGCCGCGAGTGCGTGCCTGGGTGTACAGCCTGTCGCTGGCGGTTTATTGCACCAGTTGGACATTCTTCGGCGCGGTTGGCCAGGCCGCCGAACAGTTGTGGTCATTCCTGCCGATTTACCTCGGGCCGATTTTGCTGTTAGTCGGCGCGCCGTGGGTTCTGCAAAAAATGGTGATGATCAGTAAACAGGAGAACATCACCTCCATCGCCGACTTCATCGCCGCACGCTACGGCAAATCGCAATCGCTGGCGGTGGTCGTGGCGCTGATCTGCCTGGTCGGCGTCCTCCCCTATATCGCCCTGCAACTCAAAGGCATCGTCCTCGGTGTAAACCTGTTGATCGGCGCCGGTGCCGACGCGATGGGCACCCGCGCCCAGGACACCGCGCTGATCGTGTCGCTGGTGCTGGCGCTGTTCACCATCGTCTTCGGCACACGCAACCTCGACGCCACGGAACACCACCGTGGCATGGTGCTGGCGATTGCCTTTGAGTCTTTGGTCAAGCTGTTCGCGTTTCTCGCCGTCGGCGCCTTCGTCACTTATGGCCTGTATGACGGCTTCGACGATTTGTTCAATCAGGCGATGCTCGCCCCGCGCCTTGAGGAATACTGGAAGGAAACGATTAATTGGCCGTCGATGGTGGTACAGACCGGCGTGGCGATGATGGCGATCATTTGTTTGCCACGACAGTTTCACGTCACGGTGGTCGAGAACATCGACCCGCAGGATCTGCGCCTGGCCAAATGGGTGTTTCCGGCTTACCTCGCCTTGGCCGCGCTGTTTGTAGTCCCTATCGCCCTCGCCGGTCAGATGCTGCTGCCGAGCGATGTGCTGCCGGACTCGTTCGTGATCAGCCTCCCACTGGCCCAGGCCCATCCGGCGCTGGCGATGCTGGCGTTTATCGGCGGCGCTTCGGCGGCGACCGGCATGGTCATCGTCGCCAGCGTGGCGCTGTCGACCATGGTCTCCAACGACATGCTGTTGCCGTGGCTATTGCGGCGCAACAACGCCGAGCGCCCGTTTGAAGTGTTCCGCCAGTGGATGCTGTCGGTGCGCCGAGTCAGCATCGTAGTGATTCTGCTGCTGGCTTACGTCGCCTATCGCTTGCTCGGCTCCACCGCCAGCCTGGCGACCATCGGCCAGATCGCCTTCGCCGCGGTGACGCAACTGGCCCCGGCCATGCTCGGCGCACTGTACTGGAAACAAGCCAACCGTCGCGGCGTGTTTGCCGGTCTCGCTACGGGCACCTTCTTGTGGTTTTACACATTGATCCTGCCGATTGCCGCGCGCAGCCTCGGCTGGCCGCTGGACACGTTCCCCGGTCTGGCGTGGCTGCACAGCAACCCGTTGAATCTGCCAATCACGCCGTTGACCCAAGGCGTGGTGCTGTCGCTGGCGGGCAACTTCACGTTGTTCGCCTGGGTTTCGGTGCTGTCTCGCACACGAGTGTCGGAGCACTGGCAGGCCGGGCGTTTCATCGGCCAGGAAATCAGCGCGCGGCCGAGTGCGCGCTCGATGCTGGCGGTGCAGATTGATGATTTGCTGCAACTGGCAGCACGCTTTGTCGGTGAAGAACGCGCGCGGCAAAGCTTTATCCGTTTCGCTTACCGCCAAGGCAAAGGCTTCAACCCGAATCAGAACGCCGACGGTGAATGGATCGCCCACACCGAGCGATTGCTGGCGGGTGTCCTCGGCGCCTCTTCGACAAGAGCGGTAGTAAAAGCCGCCATCGAAGGTCGGGAAATGCAGTTGGAGGATGTCGTCCGAATTGCTGACGAAGCCTCGGAAGTGTTGCAGTTCAACCGCGCCCTGCTGCAAGGCGCCATCGAGAACATCACCCAGGGCATCAGCGTGGTCGACCAGTCGCTGAAACTGGTGGCGTGGAATCGGCGCTATCTGGAGCTGTTCAACTACCCGGACGGCCTGATCAGCGTCGGCCGGCCAATCGCCGACATCATTCGCTACAACGCCGAACGCGGTTTGTGCGGCCCCGGCGAAGCGGAAGTCCACGTCGCCCGACGCCTGCACTGGATGCGTCAGGGCCGCGCGCATACGTCTGAACGACTGTTCCCCAACGGCCGGGTGATCGAGCTGATCGGCAACCCGATGCCCGGCGGCGGTTTCGTCATGAGTTTTACTGACATCACCGCGTTCCGTGAAGCCGAGCAGGCGCTGACCGAGGCCAACGAGGGGCTGGAGCAACGGGTCAGTGAGCGGACTCAAGAGCTCTCGCAACTCAACGTCGCCTTGACCGAAGCCAAGGGCACCGCCGAGGCCGCCAACCAGTCGAAAACCCGCTTTCTCGCGGCAGTCAGCCATGACTTGATGCAACCGTTGAACGCCGCGCGGCTGTTCTCTGCCGCCCTCTCCCATCAGGACGACGGTTTGAGCAGCGAGGCGCAGAAACTGGTTCACCACCTCGACAGCTCGCTGCGTTCGGCTGAAGACCTGATCAGTGATCTGCTGGACATTTCCCGCCTGGAAAACGGCAAGATCAACCCGGATCGCAAGGCGTTTGCGGTCAATGAGCTGTTCGACACCCTAGGTGCCGAGTTCAAGGCGCTGGCGCAGGAACAAGGTTTGAGCTTCCGTGTGCGTGGCAGCCATTTGCGCATCGACAGCGACATCAAGTTGCTGCGGCGGATTCTGCAAAACTTCCTGACCAACGCTTTCCGCTACGCCAAAGGCCCGGTGCTGCTGGGTGTGCGGCGACGTGGTGGGGAGTTGTGTCTGGAGGTATGGGATCGCGGGCCGGGTATTCCGGAAGACAAGCAGCAGGTGATTTTCGAAGAGTTCAAACGCCTCGACAGCCATCAGACCCGCGCCGAAAAAGGCCTGGGACTGGGCTTGGCGATCGCTGATGGTTTGTGTCGCGTACTCGGCCATACCCTGCGTGTACGTTCATGGCCAGGGCGCGGCAGCGTGTTCAGTGTCAGTGTGCCGCTGGCTCGCACGCAGACTCTGCCGGCGAGCGCTGCTGTCGAGCTGAACGGCAAGTTGCCAAGCGGCGCCCGGGTGCTGTGCATCGATAACGAAGACAGCATTCTGATCGGCATGAACAGCCTGTTGAGTCGCTGGGGCTGTCAGGTCTGGACAGCGCGCAATCGCGAGGAATGTGAGGCGCTGCTCAGTGACGGGGTGCGGCCGCAACTGGCGTTGGTCGACTATCACCTGGATCACGGCGATACCGGCACCGAACTGATGGCGTGGTTGCGTACGCGTCTGGGTGAGCCGGTGCCGGGTGTGGTGATCAGTGCCGATGGGCGACCAGAGATGGTCGCGCAGGTGCATGCGGCGGGGCTGGATTATCTGGCCAAACCGGTGAAACCGGCGGCGTTGCGGGCGCTGTTGAGGCGGTATTTGCCGCTTTAAAAGCACAAGATCTTTATTCCGGCAACTCAACCAGCCCATCGACATCCGTCATCGCCCGCTCCAGCAGATCCGCCGGCAAGCTCTTACTAGCCCGTGCGCCCAGCAGTTTGAGCTGCTCACTGCGGCTGACCAGGTTGCCGCGCCCTTCTGTCAGTTTGTTGCGTGCTGAGCTGTAGGCTTTGTCCAGTTGTTGCAGGCGATTGCCGACCTCGTCCAGATCCTGAATGAACAGCACGAACTTGTCGTAGAGCCAACCGGCGCGCTCGGCGATTTCCCGGGCGTTCTGACTCTGGCGCTCCTGCTTCCACAGGCTGTCGATGACGCGCAGTGTCGCCAGCAACGTGGTCGGGCTGACAATGACGATGTTGCGATCGAACGCCTCCTGAAACAACGAAGGCTCGGCCTGCAATGCCGCCGAAAACGCCGCTTCGATCGGTACGAACAGCAAGACGAAATCGAGACTGTGCAGGCCTTCCAGGCGCTTGTAATCCTTGCCGGCGAGGCCTTTGACGTGATTTCGCAGGGACAGCACGTGCTGTTTGATCGCGATCTGCCCAAGCGTGTCGTCGTCGGCGGCAACGTACTGTTGATACGCCGTGAGGCTGACCTTGGAGTCGACCACCACTTGTTTGTCGCCCGGCAGATAAATGATCACATCCGGCTGGAAGCGCTCGCCATCCGGGCCTTTGAGGTTGACCTGGGTCTGGTACTCGCGGCCCTTCTCGAGACCTGCGTGTTCCAGCACGCGCTCAAGGATCAGCTCGCCCCAGTTGCCCTGGGTTTTCTGGCCTTTCAGTGCACGGGTCAGGTTGGTCGCTTCGTCACTCAGGCGCAGGTTGAGCGCCTGCAAGCGCTCCAGTTCCTTGGCCAGCGAGAAGCGCTCTCGGGCTTCGGCCTGATAGCTTTCCTCCACGCGCTTTTCGAAAGACTGAATGCGTTCTTTCAACGGATCGAGCAACTGGCCGAGGCGCTGCTGACTGGTCTCGGCGAAACGCTGTTCGCGCTCGTCGAAGATCTTGCCTGCCAGCTCGGCGAACTGCGCACGCAGCTCATCGCGCGAACCTTGCAGGTCGTCGAGGCGTTGTTGATGGCTTTCCTGTTGTTCACGCAGCTCGGCGTTCAGCGAAGCCGCCTGAGCGTCGAGGCGACGCAGTTCCGCCTCTTTGTTGGCGCGTTCGAGGTTCCAGGCGTGAGAGGCATCACGGGCGTCGTCGCGCTCGATTTGCAGCAACTCGACTTCGCGGCGCAGGGCCGCCAGATCAGCTTGCTTGGCCGCGTTGGCCTGGCCGAGATCGGCAACTTCGTCACGGCTGGCATCGAGTTGAGCGTTGAGCCCGTCCTGCGCCAGTTGCGCCATGGCCAGCCGCTCTTCAAGCAACGCCACCTCGGCTTGTCGGTCGCTCGCCCGGCGTTGCAGTTGCCAGGCCAACGCCAGCAGCGGCAGCCCCGCCCCTGCGAGACCGAGCAGCACGCTGGTCAAGTCCATAGCCATAGCCACTCCTGCCGATCCGATAAAGTCTGAAGGTTAACCAAGGTGTCAGAACTTGGACAGCTCAGTCTTCGATGAGGCCAAGTTCCTGTTGCGCACGGTGATCGCCGGCGCGGGCGGCCTGGCGTAACAGATCCTGACCGATGCGGCGATCCCGGGCATTGCCACACTCGCGGCACATCAACAGGCCGAGACGGCTTTGCGCAGCGACCACGCCTTCGCGCGCCGGTTGCTTGAGCAAGCGGCCGGCCAGGTGTTTGGCGTTATGGCTGTCGCTCAGGCGCGGGCTGTCGAGCAGCCACTCGGCAACGCGCACGGAAAATCGCTTAGGAGAGGTAACACGGGGAGGTTCTGAGGTAACAGAGTCTGATACTGAGCGAAACTTCATAAAGCACTGTGGGACAGATCGGAAGGCGCGCCACTCTACTCTCTTTTTCTTACAGGTAAAGTCGAAAAATAACCCGGCACGCCCGTCCTAGAGCAAGCGCTCGGGACAATCCACAGAAGCTGTGGATAACTCAGTGGACAACCGCCCTCCAACCGTCGCAAAGCCTTGTGGAATGGGGCTCGCAGTCAAACTGACGATTTTTTCACCAACAAAAAAAAGCGATGTTTTTCATTGACTTAAACTTTCGTTACAGGCAGCCATCGGAGTCAGGATTGATGTGACAGCGCCGTTACAGCGCGCGCAACTAATGTGCACAAGTACCTGTTACCCGGTTATATCGATGCGCTTTTTCGAGTCGTTTTGGCAGTAACCCTGGGGATAAGCCGCTCTGTCGCGTGGTTTTATAAAAAATCCTTCACCGACCAACGGTCAAGATGTGAGCCAGTTCGGGGCAGTCCAGCGTCTCGCAAGGCAGATCTGGCCCCCGCCTGCAATATTTTTCACCGCAGAGTTTGCTTTACCCATTTCGATCCGTTAGTATCCGCGGCGTTAGTACCAAGCTGAAAGTCAATTCCGGTCGAACACATCCCCACGGTCAATCTTCTTCACAGAAGCCTTCACCGAAAAAAGCGGGAACGACCCCTCGATGGTTTCCAGGTAAATCTTGCGACGACACCGCCTTTGAATGAATGCAAAGGGTGTTGCGAAGGCTACTTACTCTGACCGAACCAACCTGCAAATTGATCAGGATCTTCACCCCGGGCCCAGAACCTTTGCCCTTGATGTGTTGCCTGCCCTCCTAAGTACCTACCTGCCAGCCCAAGCGCGCCAAATTATCAGCGCTTCAAACTGGCTGCTTTGTTCCAGTCGGGTTCTTTGTTCGACCAATGGTGGTCGACATTACTGGAACGTTTTAACGTTGCACGGTTCTTATCCGTGTCATTTGTAGGAACACCTAATAACTATGTCTACTCAAATCCATACTCAGGATGCCATTCGCACCCTAACCAATGCTTTTGCTCCAATGAACTGCCTGATCATGGCCGCTCGCAAAGGCTGCTTCAGCTTCACCGTAGTCAATGAACACGGGATCGCCCGCCACAGCGAGCGTCTGTACCCCGATCAATACTCCAGCGCCGAACCGCTGCAGGCCGTGATCGACCGTACCCGTCAGGCATTGATTGCCTGAGAGCCGCAAAGGCTGCAAAAGCAAAAGCCTCGCTTAAAACGCGGGGCTTTTTATTGCCTGATGTTTCACTTTTTACTCTTGGCGCATAAGCACCATCGGATATAAGGGTTATAACTCGCAGCCGGAAATATTTTAAAAACAGGCCTTTACGTCGCGAATATGACACTACACTTCAACTCAAGCGGCGTGATCCGCTTCCGGCGAGCCTGAGTCGATCCACCGCTGCCAAGGCCCCCTTCAGGTTTCGCCGCCCAATAACAAGATCCGAGGGATTTATGGGTATCGCTGCCAGCGAACTGTGTCGCTATGTGATCCGTCCTACGCTGATTTATCTGGGACGTCACTGTGCAACCGCCGAATCCCTTTTGCTGGGCATTGCCGCCAGCCAGTCCGCCCTCGGATCCGCCCTGCATGACCGCCATGGCCACGGCCTCTACCGCATCGCCGAGCATCGTCATCAGGCACTCTGGGATGATTACCTCGCGCTCGATCCGGAGCGTGCCAGCCTGGTTCGCGGGCTCGCCAGTCAACATGCCTTTCTAACCGGCCCGCACCTGGAACTGACCGTCAATCTGCGTTACGCCACAGCCATCGCCTGGCTATTGGTAGAAGAACAAAACCCCACCCTCCCCGAACCGAACGATCTGCTCGGCATGGCGCGCATCTGGCGTCAGACCTTCCAGCCTCAGGGTCGTCTGCGTGACTTCACATACGCCTGGCAAACTTGTGTTTCACCGCTGAATCAGGTCGCTTGCTGACCGAGCAGTTTCACAAGATCGCTCAACAGGCCGTGATTTTGGTCTGATTGTCCTACAAAACCGCTCTAACTCAAGGCATACAGACTATAGCGCTGAGGCGAAAATGTTGGTAATTTTCGCCCCGGTGATCATCAGGAGTTCTAATAATGAAAAAAGTCATGCTCAAAACCACCCTTAGCCTTGCCGTTACCCTTGCCTCCACTCAAATTTTCGCGGCCGGCTTTGCCCTCAACGAACAAAGCATCAGTGGGATGGGGACTGGTTTTGCCGGGCGATCTTCTTCTGCAGACGACGCAAGTACTGTTTATGGCAACCCCGCCGGCATGTCGCGCATCAAGCGCGAACAAGTTACCGGTGGTGTAGCAGTTGTCGATGCTCATACCGATATCAGCAATGCCAGCTCCAGCCCCAACGGCGGCAGCAACAAAGGCGACATGGTGCCCTTCACCGCTGTACCTATGGGCTTCTACGTCAAACCGATTGATGATCACTGGGCATTCGGCCTCGGCGTTTATGTGCCGTTCGGCCTGATCACTGATTATGAAAACGGCTTTGCCGGCCGTTACTTTGGCAGCAAGTCCGAAGTACAAGTCATCACCTTCCAGCCAACCGTCAGCTACGCCTTCAACGACAAGGTGTCGATCGGTTTCGGCCCGACCATCAACCGCATCGACGGTTCGTTGGAATCCAACCTGTCGATCACTCAGGCAGCGCCAGACGGCAAGGTCAAGATCAAGGGTGACGACACCGCACTGGGCTACAACGTTGGTTTGCTGGTACAAGCCACCGACTCTACCCGCGTGGGTCTGACGTACCACTCGAAAGTCGACTACAAGCTCGAAGGCAACACCAAGGTCAACTACGGTGTACTGGCTTTGGCCGGTCTGAACCCGAGCCAGAAGTACGATGCTTCGTTGAAGATCACCACACCTGAGTCCGTCGACCTCTCGGTCACCCAGGCGATCAACGACCGCTGGAACGTTTATGCCGGTACTACCTTCACCCGCTGGAGCCAGCTGGAGAAGATCACCGTCAAGAACTCCGGCGTACAGCCGGCGCTGGCCGGCCAGTTCGGCGAGATCAACGAAGACCAGAACTGGCATGACAGCTGGGCCTATGCAATCGGTACTTCGTATCAGTTGAACAAGGAATGGGTACTGCGTACCGGTCTGACCTTCGACCAGTCGCCAACCAACAACGTCGACCGTTCGCCGCGCATCCCTACCGGCGACCGGACCATCTTCAGCATCGGCGCTGGCTGGAGCCCGACCGAAGACCTGACCATCGACGTCGCTTATTCGTACCTGAAGGAAGAGTCGGTCAACATTCGCAACGAAAACGATCGTGGCCAGACTTACAACTCCAAGTATGAAAACTCGGCAAACGGTTTCGGTGTCGGCGCTACTTACCGCTTCTGATGCTGTTGGGCGAGGCTGATCCCTCGCCCACAAAAAAGCCCCGCTCTCTTTGCAGAGGCGGGGCTTTTTCATGGGTGCCGATCAGGGTTTCAGTGGTTTTGAAGCAATAGCCTTCTCGATCGCCGCAATAAATTCCGGATCATCGGGCTTGGTCAGGCTGGAGAAATTGGCGATCACTTTACCCTGACGATCGACCACGTACTTATAGAAATTCCACTTCGGCGCACTGCTCTGCGCAGCGAGCACCTGGAACAGATGCGTGGCGTCATCACCGCGTACTTTTTGCGGCTCGGTCATGGCGAACGTCACGCCATAGTTGGCGTAGCAGACCTTGGCGGTCTCGGCGCTGTCCTTGGACTCTTGTTTGAAGTCGTTTGACGGTACGCCGAGCATTTCCAGCCCCTGCGCCTTGTAGCGCTGATTGAGCGCCTCAAGGCCTTCGAACTGTGGCGCAAAACCACAGAAGCTGGCGGTATTGATCACCACCAGCGGTTTATCGGCATAGCGCTGACACAGATCGATGGATTCCTTGGCGCGCAATTTGGGCAGCGAGCCTTGCAACAATTCCGGACAGTCAGCGGCCTGAGCCAGGCCAGTCAACGCCATCAGCAACGCGGGAACAGCACACCAGCGCATCAGCATGTCGGGCATCCTTGAGAAGTCTTCAAACCATGAAGTTACTCGCCGGGCTTCTTTCTAGCAAATACTCATGCCCAACTGCATCAAGGCCAGACCACCCTGATGCCAGCCCCACCACACCAGCGCCAGCAGGGCGGTGCCGAGTGCAATAGAGGCAATGCGTGGCCAGAGTCGGCTCATACGGCGCTCGCTTGCAGGCGCTCGACCGGACGCTCGCGCACCAGCCAATTCAACGCAGCCGCCAGCAGGCTCAGAAGCACCGCCACTTGCCAGATCAAGTCATAACTCCCGGTACGGTCATACACCACTCCGCCCAGCCAGCCGCCGAGGAACGAACCGAGCTGATGGAACAGGAACACGATGCCACCGAGCATGGACAGGTTTCGCACGCCAAACAAGGTCGCCACCGTACCGTTGGTCAACGGCACCGTCGACAGCCACAAGAACCCCATGGCCATGCCGAACAGATAGGCCGTTGTCGTCGTCACCGGCAACCACAAGAACAACACGATCACCACTGCCCGCAACAAATACAGTGCCGTCAGCAAGCGCGGCTTGGACATGCGCCCACCCAGCCATCCGGCCGTGTAGGTGCCGAAGATGTTGAACAGGCCGATCAGCGCCAGCACCGTGGTGCCGACTGTGGCCGGCAGGTGTTGATCGACCAGATACGCCGGCAGATGCACACCGATAAAAACGACCTGAAATCCACAGACAAAAAAGCCCAACGCCAACAGCCAGAACCCGGAATGCGAACAGGCTTCGCGCAGGACCTCGGATAATGTTTGCTCATGGCCGAGCACCGGCAGCGGTTTGTCCTTGAGCATGCTCACCAGCGGCACGATCATCGCCACCAACAGGCCCAACACCAGCAACGCGGCGGACCATCCGAGCCAGCCAATCAGCCCCAACGTACCCGGCAACATGGCGAACTGGCCGAAAGAACCCGCAGCGCTGGCAATACCCATGCCCATGCTGCGTTTCTCCGGTGGCACGGCGCGACCGACCACGCCGAGGATCACCGAGAACGAGGTG
The DNA here is from genome assembly GCF_014472415.1 of Pseudomonas sp. N40(2020). Classification (GTDB taxonomy): domain Bacteria; phylum Pseudomonadota; class Gammaproteobacteria; order Pseudomonadales; family Pseudomonadaceae; genus Aquipseudomonas. The sequence continues at coordinate 207,085 of NZ_JACSZV010000004.1, read as the reverse complement.
CCGGACAAACCGATACCGATCAGCAAACCGGCGCTCAGCGAGAGAGTCACCGCCGAGTCGGACAAGCCCATACACACCAAGCCCAAGGCGTAGAGCACACCGCCGACCAATACCACTTTCGCCGCACCGAAACGGTCGGCCAGCGCACCAGTGAACGGCTGGGCCAGGCCCCAGATCAGGTTCTGCAAGGCGATAGCGAAGGCGAACACTTCACGCCCCCAGCCGAACTGCGCGCTCATCGGCGACAGAAACAGACCGAAACCGTGCCGCACGCCCAATGACAACGCCAGGATCAGCGCACTCCCCAGCAACACCCAACCGCACGTACGCCACATCGATGTCATTGTTATTCTCCAGTCGCGGGTATATACCCGCTTGAATCCGAAAAAACCGGCGCTATGCCAGTTCGTCCAGCAGTCTGAGCAAGGTCTCACGCTTCTCGGCACCCAAGCGGTCGATCAACCGCTGCTGCGCCGCTTCCCACGCCGGCAAAGCTGCCGCCAGGCGCTGCACACCGGTATCGGTGAGCTTGACGATGCGGTTGCGCATGTCTTCGCCCTCAGCCAGCGCCACCAGCCCTTCGCCTTCGAGCACGCGCAGATTGCGCCCGAGGGTGCTGCGATCCAGGCCCATGGCTTCGGCCAGTTCAGAAATGCTCGGTTGATCCAGACGTTGCAGATTGCACAGCAAAGAATACTGGGCAACGTTGATCCCGAAGCCATCGAGAGCGCCGTCGTAATGCCTGCTGACGCCACGAGCGGCGCGACGCAGGTTGGTGCATAAACACTGAGAAGGAAGCATGGTGCGTGTATATACCCGCGACTGTGTTAAATCAAGTTACAGATAAAAAGATCGCAGCCTTCGGCAGCTCCTACAGGGTACGCAATCCCATCTACGAGCTGCCGAAGGCTTCGATCTTTTGCTTTTAAAACAACGCCACCCCCACCAACACCGCCATCTCCAGCAATTCCAGCAAAGCCCCCGCCGTATCCCCGGTCGTCCCGCCCAACCGCCGCACCATCAAGTGCCGCAACCAGACAAACACACCAACAGCGACCAGCAGCGCAACAATTGCCTTGAGCCCGGCGATGATCACACAAGCCAAGGCACTGATTCCCAGCACCCACCACCCCGCCCTGCGCGGCAGATGATCGGCCAATGCCTGCCCCAACCCACCCGCACGCACATACGGCGTGGTCAGAAACAACCCCAGCAGCGCCGCCCGCCCGAGCAACGGCAAGATGATCAGCGCCACCGCCTGCTGCTGGTCAATCAACGCCAACAATGCGGCGAACTTGAGCAACAACACCAACACCAGCGTCACTACCGCAATCGGCCCACTGCGCGGATCTTTCATGATCGTCAGCGTGCGCTCACGATCACCAAACCCGCCGAGCCAGGCATCGGCGCTGTCGGCCAGCCCATCAAGGTGCAACGCGCCGCTGAGCAACACCCACACCGTCAACAGCAACGCTGCATGTAGCAGCAACGGCGCACCGGCCAACACCAAGTTCAGCGCCCACAGAATCACGCCGAACAGCAGCCCCACCAACGGATAGAACAGCAGTGATCGCCCAAGCTGTTCCGGCTCCGGCATCCCCGGCAAACGAATCGGCAAACTGCTGAGAAATTGCAGGGCGATCCACAGCGGCAACATGTCAGTGACCTTCCTTGAGCGAACCATCAACGGCGACCGTGAGTGAAAACAACGCGCCGTGACCCACCTCGACATTGAGCAATTGCTCACGCGGCAAACCCCGAGCCTGCGCCAGCAACAGGCGCATCACACCGCCATGACTGATCAACAGCACCCGTTCACCCGCATACGCCGCGTTTAGCCGCGCAACCGCTGCCAACACTCGCGCAGAAAAGTCGCTGACCGGCTCACCCTGCGGTGGCGTGAACGAATACGGATCAGCCCAGAACAGCCCCAACGCCTCGGCATCAGTGTCCATCAACGCGGCGGCGCTCTGCCCTTCCCAAGCGCCGAAGTGCAGCTCTTGCAGATCTTTGTCCAGTTGCACCGGCAGATTCAGTTGCTCGCCAAGCTCAGCGGCGAACCGCGCGCAACGCTGCAACGGCGAACTGACCAGTCGATCCCAAGGCCCGCCCGCGATCACGGCTTCGCGCATCTGCGCCCAGCCCTTTTCAGTGAGCGCATCGTCGAGACTGCCGCGCAAACCGCCGCCCAGTTCAGTCTCGCCGTGGCGTAGGAGATCCAGATGCAAAGTCATGCCGGACGATCCGCCACAGCGGCTTCGGCGAACGTTGCCATCTGCCCGTGCAGATCACAGGCAAGACGCAACAACGGCACCGCCAATGCCGCACCGCTGCCCTCGCCCAGGCGCAGGCCGAGTTCCAGCAACGGTTCGGCGTTCAGCGCCTCCAGCACATGACGGTGGCCCGGCTCGGCACCGCGATGGCCGAACAGCAGCCACTCGCGGCAAGCCGGATTCAAGCGCACCGCCACCAACGCGGCGACGGTGCAGATAAAGCCGTCGACCAGCACCGCAATACCTTCCTGCGCACACGCCAGGTACGCGCCGACCAACGCCGCAACCTCGAAACCGCCGAGGTTGAACAAAGTCTGCAAGGCATCGCCACGCTGAGCTGTGTGCAAGGCTAATGCGCGCTCGATCACTTGCGCCTTATGGCTGACGCCCTCGGCATTCAATCCGGTGCCGGGGCCGGTCAGGTACGCGACAGGGCAATCGAGCAAGGCACAGGCCAGCGCACTGGCCGCAGTGGTATTGCCGATGCCCATTTCGCCGCCGATGAACAACTGCGCGCCTGCGGCTTTGGCTCGCAACACGCTGTCGCGACCGGCCTGCAATGCAAGTTCACCTTGGGCCTGCGTCATTGCCGAACCCTGCGAAAAGTTCGCAGTGCCCGGGCCGATGTTCAGGTGGCGCACGCCCGGCAGGTTCAGCGACGGCGTCACCGTGCCCAGATCCACCACTTCCAGTTGTGCATTGAGCTGTCGCGCCAACACGCTGATCGCCGCGCCGCCGCTGACGAAGTTGAGCAGCATCTGCCCGGTGACTTCCTGCGGATACGCCGATACGCCTTCGGCGACCACGCCATGATCACCGGCAAAAATCGCAATCCAGACCTGCTCAAGCGTCGGCTTCACCTGCCCTTGCAGACCGGCCAGTTGCACCGCCACCGACTCAAGCCGCCCCAGCGAACCGGCCGGCTTGGTCAGTTGCTGTTGCCGCGCTGCCGCTTGCTCGACGATATCGGCATGCACCGGTTTGCAAGGGTTCAGCCACCAGGTTTGGGTCATAACGCAGATCCTTTCAGAGTCAGGGGCAGGCCTGCGACGGTCAGGACAACACGCTGACAGCGCTCAGCCAAAGCTTGATGCAGCCAACCGGCTTCATCGACGTAGCGGCGAGTCAATTCGCCCAGCGGCACGACACCCATTCCGGTCTCGTTGCTGACAAAAATGATTTCGCCCGGCAGTGATGCCAGGCAGTCGAGCAAGGCATCGCGTTCGGCGGCGAGACGCTCGGCGTCATCAAGCATCAGCAGATTGGTCAGCCACAGGGTCAGGCAATCGACCAGCAAGCATTGCGTGACGCTGGCGTTTTCGCGCAGGACACGGGCCAGTTCGAGCGGTTCTTCGATGAGTACCCATTCGGCAGGACGACGGGCCCGGTGATGGGCGACGCGGTCGTTCATCTCGCCGTCCAGCGGTTGGCTGGTGGCGATGTAGGTCACGGCCAGCGCACTGTCAGTGGCGAGTTTTTCGGCCAGACGACTTTTGCCGGAGCGGGCGCCGCCGAGGATCAGTTGGAGCATGGGGACATCCTGAAAGTTATGTGGTGAGGCAACTGGCGCTATCGCGAGCAGGCTCACTCCTACAAAGGATCTCGAGCAGCCTTGCATTTTGTGTAAGGCCCAAAACCCTGTGGGAGTGAGCCTGCTCGCGATGAGGCCAGCACAGGCAACTCAAATCCCACAGAGCTGACGCAACAGATCAGTATCGAGATGCTTCTCCACCAGATCCGCCAGGCGCTCGATATCACGCTCGCGCAACCCGTGGTAATCCACCTCCTGCACATCGCTCAACCCGGCCCAGCGCAGCAACGCCGCACTGGCCGCCGGCGACTCGAACAGGCCATGCAGATAGGTGCCGAACACTTGCCCGTCAACACTCTGCGCACCGTCGCAACGACCATCATCGAGCTGCACCGCTGCATTCTCCAGCGCCGGCCCGGTGGTTACACCGGCATGAATCTCATAGCCACTGACCTCGGCATCTTCCAGTGTCAGACGCCCGCGCACATTGCGCAGTTGCTTCTCGGCTTCCAGCGTAGTTTCGAACGCGAGCAAACCGAGCCCGGCGCTGGAACCCGGCGCGCCTTCCAGACCCAGCGGATCGTGCACCTGCTCACCGAGCATTTGCAGACCGCCGCAAATCCCCAGCACTTTGCCGCCGTAACGCAAATGGCGACTGATCGCTGTTTCCCAGCCATTGGCGCGCAGATAGGCCAGATCACTGCGCACGCTTTTCGAGCCCGGCAGGATGATCAGGTCAGCCGGCGGAATCGCTTGCCCCGGGCCGACAAATTGCAGATCCACTTGTGGGTGCAGACGCAGCGGATCGAAATCGGTGTGGTTGCTGATGCGCGGCAGCACCGGCACCACCACTTTCAACACCTGCTCGGCCTTGTCGGTCTGGCGCTGATCGATGCCGTCCTCGGCCTCAAGATGCAGATCCATCACATAAGGGAGCACGCCGACCACCGGCTTGCCGGTACGCTGTTCCAGCCAGTCGAGACCCGGTTGCAGCAAGGCAATGTCGCCGCGAAAACGGTTGATGATGAAGCCTTTGACCCGCGCCTGTTCGCTCGACGAGAGCAGTTCCAGTGTGCCCACCAGATGAGCGAAAACGCCGCCGCGATTGATGTCGGCGATCAGCAGCACCGGGCAATCGACTGCTTCGGCAAAGCCCATGTTGGCGATATCGCCGGCACGCAGATTGATCTCCGCCGGCGAGCCGGCGCCCTCGACCATCACCAGCGGATACGCGGCGCTGAGTCGCTCGTGGGAGGCCAGCACCGCTTTCATCGCGATGGCTTTGTAGTCGTGATAGGCAACGGCGTTCATGCTGGTGACGGCGCGGCCATGGATGATCACTTGCGCGCCGGTATCGCTATTGGGTTTTAGCAGCACCGGGTTCATGTCGGTGTGCGGCTCAAGGTTCGCGGCTTGCGCCTGCACCGCTTGCGCGCGGCCGATCTCGCCACCGTCGGCGGTCACAGCGCTGTTGAGCGCCATGTTCTGCGGCTTGAATGGCACCACCGCCACGCCCTGCCGGGTCGCCCAGCGGCACAGCGCCGTCACCAGTGTGCTTTTACCGGCGTCGGACGTGGTGCCTTGCACCATCAGCGTTGTCATTGGATTTCCTTGGCGAACGCTTGCAGCGCTTGTTCGAGACGGGATTCTTCAGCGGCGTTGGCGGGCAGGCCGAAACGCACACTGCTGTTGTGGGGGAAGATGCGCAGGAGAATCCCCCGTCGGGCCATGAATTCGTGCAGCGCTTGCGCGTGCTCGGTGATCAGCCACTGAAACAGCGCGCAACCGCCCTGCGGTTTGAAACCGTAGCGTTCCAGCAAAAGCGCCAGCCGTTCGCTGGCCTCATCGCTGCGAATCCGCTGGCGTGTGTGGCCTTCGGTGTCCTGCAGACAGGCTTGGCCCAGCACCCGCGTCGGCCCGCTGACGGCCCACGGCCCGACCTGTTCGGCGAGCAGCTTGAGCAACTTGCGCTCGGCCAGTACAAAACCCAGTCGCACCCCGGCCAGACCGAAGAACTTGCCGAACGAGCGCAACACGATCAGACCGATCTGATGGGTGTGCGCAGCCAGACTCAGCTGCGGAGTGTTGTCCATGAACGCTTCATCAACCACCAGCCAACCGCCGCGCTGGGCCAGTCGTGCATGCCAGTCGAGCAGGCGCGCCGGGGTCAGGCTCAGGCCGGTCGGGTTGTTCGGATTGACCACCACCAGCACGTCGAGGCTATCGAGAAAGAACTCGACTTCCTGCTCCAGCACTTCGCGCACGATGTAGCCGCTGCGGCGCCAGGCTTCGGCGTGCTCGGCATAACACGGCGACAGCACACCGACCTTGCCGGCCCGACGCAAACGCGGCAGCAACTGGATCGCCATCTGCGAACCGGCCACCGGCAGCACTTGCGATGCGCCGTAGTAATCGCACGCCGCCTGCTCCAGACCGTCATCGGTTTCCGGCAAGCGTGCCCAGGCGCGCAGCGGGATTTCCGGGATCGCAAACGGCCACGGCGCCAGACCGCTGGACAGATCGAGCCAGTCGGCCTCGGCGATACCGTAATCGAGTGCAGCCTTGCGCAGCCGGCCACCGTGCTCAAGCATAGAATTCAGCCCCCACGCAGAGAATCAGCAGCCACAACCATACGCCGCGCTGAACCAATTGCCAGCCACGATCAATAGAGTCGGCATCGGCCTGAACGCCTTCACCCAGTTGCGGACGCTCATGCAATTCGCCGTGGTAAATCGCCGGGCCACCCAGTTCCACACCGAGCGCACCGGCACCGGCCGCCATCACCGGGCCGGCATTGGGGCTGTCCCATTTCGGCGCCTGCGTGCGCCAGCACTTCAAGGCCAGTCGGGTTTTGCCCAGCACTGCGTAGGTCAAAGCCACAAGGCGTGCGGGAATATAGTTGAGGACGTCGTCGATCTTTGCCGCGCACCAGCCGAAACGCTCGAAGCGTTCGTTGCGATAGCCCCACATCGCGTCGAGGGTGTTGCTCAAACGGTAGAGGACGACGCCTGGCGCACCCGCCACGGCAAACCAGAACAACGCAGCGAACACCGCGTCGCTGCCGTTTTCCAGCACCGACTCGGTAGCGGCACGAGCGACGGCGGTGCTGTCGAGTTCGCTGGTCTGGCGACTGACCAGATAGCCGACACGCTTACGCGCCTCGTCCAGATCATCAGCGCGCAACGCCTTGGCCACTGGCTCGACGTGCTCGCCGAGACTGCGCATGCCGAGGGCGCAATACAGCGCGAGAATCTCGACGATCCAGCCCACGTACGGCGCCCAGGAAAACGCGGTGGCGAGCAACGTCAGCGGCAGCACCGCGATCACCCACGCGGTGACGCCATGACTGCGCCAGCCACGGCCACCGGCGTTGAAACGTTGCTCGATGCGCCCGGCAAAATTGCCGAACGCCACCAGCGGATGCCAGCGTTTCGGTTCACCCAGCAGCGCATCCAGCGCCACTGCGGCGACACTCAACAACGCCACACTCATTGACTCACTCCCCAAAAATTTTCATACAGCAACTCATTGAGCGGACGCGCCTGCGCCCACCCTTCGAGTACCAGCATCGGCGCCGGATAGAATTCCTTGACCGGGCCAAGACAAAGAACGGCCAACGGCTTGGCCCCCGCCGGTAGCTTCAACAGATCAGCCAGCGCTTGCGGCTCGAACAGCGAGACCCAGCCCATGCCCAGTCCTTCGGCGCGCGATGCCAGCCAAAGATTCTGGATCGCACAGGACAGCGACGCCATGTCCATTTCCGGCAGCGTGCGGCGACCGAAGATGTGTTTTTCTCGATCGTCCATCAGCGCGGCGACCAGCACTTCCGCGCAATCATTGATGCCTTCGACCTTGAGTGTCATGAACTCATCGCTGCGCTCGCCGAGGGCTTCGGCGGTGCGGATGCGCTCTTCTTCCACCAGATTCTGGATCTGCCCGCGCAGGGTACGGTCGCTGATGCGGATGAATCGCCAAGGCTGCATCAGGCCGACGCTTGGCGCCTGGTGCGCGGCTTCGAGCAAGCGGCTCAGCAGTTCGGGCGCGACGGTGCCACCGGTGAAGTGGCGCATGTCGCGGCGTTCGGCGATGGCTTTGTAGACCGCTGCGCGTTCGGCTTCGGAAAATGCGTTGTCTGTCATGGCCCCATCGCTGGCAAGCCAGCTCCCACAGTAGGCGATGTAATACCTGAAGAAACGCAATCTCCTGTGGGAGCTGGCTTGCCAGCGATAGCGGTGCCGGGTTCGGGCGCGAACAAAGCAGCGATAGCCACAGGATTCGACGGAAAATAGAAATGCACATACGAAGCCGTCATCCGCCCTTCCCGATAAACCGCCTCTGCCCCGCGCCCGCCATTCGGGCTCAGGCCCCGGGCTATCGGCGTCAATTCAGTGGTCGTCAGGGAATGGTGATAAGTGTGGCCGCGCAGCGAACCTTCTGGCAGATCCACCGCTTGCAGCGCCAGAGCGGCGAGACGCTTTTGCATCACCGCATCACCCGCCAGAAGCCCCACCAGTTCAGCACGAGTGCCTTCAACGTCGGTCAACGAATCGAGCAGATACAGCATGCCGCCACACTCGGCGAGCAACGGTTTGCCCGCCGCATGGTGTGCACGGATCGCGTCGAGCATCGCGGTGTTCTGCGCCAGCGCCACATGATGCAATTCCGGGTAACCGCCGGGCAGGTAAAGGCTGTCCGCCTCAGGTAATTGCGTGTCGCGAATCGGCGAGAAGAAACTCAACTCAGCGCCCATCGCTCGCAGCAGATCGAGGCTCGCACCATAGGTGAAGGCAAAGGCTTCATCGCGGGCGATGGCAATTCGTACACCTTTCAATAACGGCTCTGCAGTGATGACCTCAGGCGCGGCAAACTCCACGGCCGGTGGCAGCGCTACCTCGCAACTGCTGGCAAGCGCTTCGGCAGCAGCGTCCAGGCGCATATCGAGGTCATTGAGTTCACTAGCCTGAACCAGGCCGAGGTGACGGCTCGGCAGTTCGATGCCGGTCTCGCGGGACAGCGCGCCATACCAGCGCAAACCTTCGGTGAGGCTGCCTTCGAGCAATTGTGCGTGACGCAAAGTGCCGACCCGGTTGGCCAGCACGCCAGCGAATGGCAGATCCGGCTGATACTTCGCCAAGCCCAGCGCCAACGCACCAAAGGTCTGGGCCATGGCCGTGCCGTCAATCACGCCGAGCACCGGCACGCCGAAATGCCGCGCCAGATCGGCGCTCGACGGCGTGCCGTCGAACAGGCCCATCACGCCTTCAATCAGAATCAGATCAGCTTCAGCGGCGGCTTCCCACAACAGGCGACGGCTCTCCTGCTCGCCAACCATCCACATGTCCAGTTGATACACCGGCGCACCGCTGGCGCGCTCGAGAATCATCGGATCGAGAAAGTCCGGCCCGCACTTGAACACGCGCACCTTGCGCCCCTGATTGCGATGCAAACGGGCCAGCGCGGCGGTGACGGTGGTCTTGCCCTGACCGGAGGCCGGCGCGGCGATCAGTACCGCCGGGCAGTGACGTGGTTGATTCAAAGTTCGACGCCTTTTTGCGCTTTGATGCCAGCCTGAAAAGCGTGTTTGAGCATGCCCATTTCGGTGACGGTGTCGCCCATCTCGATCATTTCCGGCTTGGCGCCGCGACCGGTGACGATCACATGCTGCATCGGCGGACGCGCCTGCAAGTCGCTGAGCACCTGATCAAGATCGAGGTAGCCGTGCTTGAGGGCAATGTTCAATTCATCCAGCACCACCAGACCGATCGACGGATCGCGCAGCAGTTCACGGGACACTTCCCACGCGGCTTCGGCGGCGGCGATGTCGCGCTGACGATCCTGGGTTTCCCAAGTGAAGCCCTCGCCCATGACGTGGAAACGCACTTGCTCGGGGAAGCGGCGAAAGAACAACTCTTCGCCCGTGCTGTGGCGACCCTTGATGAACTGCACCACACCGCACTGCATGCCGTGGCCCATGGCGCGGGCGAGCATGCCGAACGCCGAACTGCTTTTGCCTTTGCCGTTGCCGGTCAGGACCAGCACCAGGCCGCACTCGTCAGGCGAGTTGGCGATGCGTTCATCGATCACGGCTTTTTTGCGCTGCATACGCGCCAGATGGCGTTCGTCACGCTCGGGGGAATCAGTCATGGGGGAGCTCTCCGTTGAGGCTGGATAACGGCGGGCAGGCACAAGAATAGACGGCAAAAAGCCTGGCATCGCCCACCGTGATGCCGCTGGATGGATCAGGCCGGTCTCCGGGCTCATGAGCGGCGTTCGCCGGACTGCGCGCCTTCCCGCTGTTGAGCAGTGGCACAAGACGCAGTTTTCACTCATTTACCGTTGCGGGGGCAGCGCCGGGATCGTGGTCGTACTTGCTCTGAAGACAACCCTCACCGGCTTCCCTGTTTCACTCTGTCGACGCAAGCCACAGAGCACCTGAAACAAGCCGCGAAGGTTAGAGGGTTGGGGGTGGAGCGTCAATTAAAGAGGGGGCCAACGGGCGAATAACTGCCGCCGATCAATTATCTGACGCCAATCTTGTGCCACAGTCTCAAGAGTGATATCAAAGAGCCACAATCTCACATCACACAAGAATAAGGTGAGCCACATGCAAGGCATGATCATCAGCAACCCGCGCCTGGAATTTCTGCGTCCGGTGCTGGAACGCTGGTTTGACTGTATCGACCGTTACAACGCCGTGCGCGGCGACAGCGACACGCCCTACTGGCATGACGAAAAAGCCAATTTAGGGCTGCTCTCGGCGGCAGCCTGGATGGCCGAACTGGTGACACTGCAACAGACCGCCACGCGCAAGCAGAACGAAGAAGGCGAACGCAATGCCCGCGCCGATCTGCTCCTCGCTGGCAGCGAAGACCGCGCTTACATTCAGGCCACGCAACGCTGGCCGCGGGTCAACAACCTCAACCTGACCCAAGCCCTGCTGGAAATCACCAGCGACGCCAAACGCATCAGCTTCGCCAGCGACCTCAAGCTCGGCTGCCTGTTTGTCGCGCCGCAAAAAGCCCAGCACAGCGCCAGCCCCGAAGAACTGCAGGACATGGTCGACGACCTACAGAAGGAACACACCTGCGCCGTCGCCTGGTATTTCCCCTATGCCTATCGCAAGTTGCGCAGTGAAGCCGGCAACTATCACCCGGGCATCGCCGTGTTGTTCAAAGAGGCCCGCGGTTGAGCAGTTGAACCATCGGGCTTGCGCGCTTCTCTATGATTAGGTCAATGCATTCATAGGGAAGATCAGTAATGCACAAGTCCCAGCTCGCTCTCGTCATCGCTCTCGCCGGAGGGCTCGCCGCCTGTGGTGAATCCTCCAGCCTGCAAGTCACCGACGGCACCGGCCCGTCACCGAAACTGCCTGAACCGAATAAAACCCTGATCCCGACGGTGAATATCGCCCCGGCGATCGGCTGGCCCGAGGGCGCAAAACCGACTGCCGCGTCAGGCACACAAGTGGCTGCGTTTGCCGAAGGCCTCGATCATCCGCGCTGGCTCTACGTGCTGCCCAATGGCGACGTGTTGGTGGCAGAAACCAACGCCCCGCCGAAACCTGACGACAGCAAAGGCGTTCGAGGCTGGGTGATGAAGCAAGTCATGGGCAAGGCCGGAGCCGGCGTACCAAGCCCGAATCGCATTACGTTGCTGCGTGACGCCGACCACGACGGCGTGGCTGAAACCCGCACGGTGTTTCTGCAAAACCTCAACTCGCCGTTCGGCATGACCTTGGTTGGCAATGACCTGTATGTCGCCGACACCGATCGCCTGCTGCGCTTCAATTACGAACCCGGCGCGACCGAAATCAAGACGCAGCCGATCAAGGTCACGGATCTGCCCGGTGGCACGCTGAATCACCACTGGACGAAAAACGTTATCGCCAGCAAGGACGGCAGCAAGCTGTACGTCACCGTCGGCTCGAACAGCAACGTCGGCGAAAACGGTATGGATCAGGAAGAAGGTCGCGCGGCGATCTGGGAAGTGGACCGGGCGACCGGCAATCACCGGATCTTTGCCTCGGGCATCCGCAACCCTAACGGCCTGGCGTGGGAGCCTACCAGTGGCGCGCTATGGACAGCCGTCAACGAACGTGACGAGATCGGCAGCGATCTGGTGCCGGACTACATTACCTCGGTCAAGGATGGCGGCTTCTATGGTTGGCCATTCAGCTATTACGGCCAGCACGTCGATGTGCGGGTGGAGCCGCAGAATCCTGACCTGGTCGCCAAAGCCATCGCTCCGGACTACGCCGTCGGCCCGCACACCGCTTCGTTGGGTCTGACGTTCGCCGAGGGCAACACCCTGCCGGCGCAGTTCAAGGAAGGCGCGTTCATCGGCCAGCATGGTTCGTGGAACCGTAAACCGCACAGCGGCTATAAAGTGATTTTCGTGCCGTTTGCGGCAGGCAAGCCAACGGGCCAACCGGTGGATGTGCTGACCGGTTTCCTCGACAAGGACGAGAACGCACTGGGTCGCCCGGTAGGCGTGGTGATCGACCAGCAAGGTGGCTTGCTGGTGGCGGATGATGTGGGGAACAAGGTTTGGCGCGTTTCTTCTACCAAATAATTTGACCTGCCCCAAAACAACTGTAGGAGTGAGCCTGCTCGCGATAGCGGTGTTTCAGTCAACGATGATGTCGACTGACGCGACGCTTTCGCGAGCAGGCTCACTCCTACATTGGGTGATGTGCTGCTTGAATTACGGATTACGCGCCAGATGCTCAGGCTGCAATACCCGCTTGGCACTCAAATACGCCTTCTGCCAATAGGCCTTCGACAGGCTATCGAGCTTCACCGTGCCGCCAGTTGCCGGCGCATGCACGAAGCGCCCTTCCCCGACGTAAATCCCCGCATGACTGACCTGCGAACCGCCATTGGTGGCGAAGAAAATCAGATCACCGGTCTGCAATCCTTCCTTACCGACATTCGGCGCCTGCATGACGATCAGCTCGCGCGTGGAGCGCGGCAGAGAAATACCGGCAGCATCACGGTAGACGAAGCCGATCAGCCCACTGCAATCAAATCCCGAGTCCGGTGTATTGCCGCCCCAGCGATAAGGCGTGCCGACCAGGCCGAGGGCACGGAACAGCACGTCTTCAGCAGCAGGAGAAAAGGCTTGGGAAGGACCGAACACCACCGGCGCGCGAACCACTGGCGCAGGCGGCGGCGTACGGCTGGCGCAGGCGCTGAGTAGCGCTGCGAAGAACATCAATGTGAGGCGGGCCGACATGGTCATAAGCAGAACATCCTGATCTGGCTGCGGCTTTCTCTGCCGAATGGACAGAAAACAAAACCGCCTGCGTGGCACGCATGCGGTTTGCCATCAATATAGATTCAGGATTCTAGCGGCTACGCGGCAAACTTCAAGTAAGACTTTAACTTCACCTTGTAAAGTATAGGTCTACTCCGTTACCGGAAGCCGTTTTTGTCGCCGCGAATGCGGCGACAACGGAAAGATTACTTGCGAGCAGTCACTACAGTAGGAGCGTTCGCCAAAGCACGTTTGGCTTCGATGAAGGTCTTGCTCCAGTAACTGTCACCCAGGCTGTCTATGCGAACACCGCCGCTGCGACGACTGCTGGAGTGAATGAACTGATTGTCACCCAGGTAGATCCCGGCGTGACTGACACGACCGCGACGACCGTTGGTGGCGAAGAACAGCAGATCGCCAGGCTCGAGATTGCTACGCGATACCAGCGGAGCATCCACGTTGATCATTTCGCGGGTGGAGCGCGGCAGGTTCATGCCGGCTTCTTCGCGGAACAGATAGCCGATGAAACCGCTGCAATCGAAACCGGCTTCGGAGGTACCGCCGAAACGGTAACGGGTACCGATCAGGGACATGCCGCGTTCGAGGATGCTGTCAGCCAGAACCGGAAGCTCGTACGGCTTCTTGTTGAAGTCCGACAGTTCTTTTTCGGTGTCCAACTCTTCCTGGTAAATAACGGAAGACTGGGCAGTGGCAGAATTTTTAACCTGTTGAGGCTGCTCTTGGACTGGAGAATGAGCAGCACAACCGTACAACAGGGTGACGAGTGCGAGAGGCACGAGGGGTGCGAAGCGCTTTAGCATGGGCACGACCGTGGCTGATAGTTGTAAAGAAGCCGAGACTATGCCCGCTATCAACCTCATTTGCAAATTCAATCGATCTTTTTGTGACTTCTCGGTTTCTCGTTTACATCTAAGCGCTTAAGCCCATTTGAATCGAAACGCGGCCTGCACAACGTGCAGGAAAGCGGATTTTCTGGCGCCTGAAATACGCCGAAACCCGCTGAAGGCCTTGGATTTACCAGCCTAGCGTTTCTTTGAGGAAGGGAATTGTCAGCTTGCGCTGAGCCTGCAAAGAGGCCTGATCGAGCTGTTCAAGCAAGTCGAACAATGCACTCATGCTGCGAGTGCCACGGGTCAAAATAAAATGCCCGACTTCATCGGTCAGGTGCAGACCGCGACGCGATGCACGCAATTGCAGGGCACGCAGTTTGTCTTCATCGGAGAGTGGGCGCATCTGGAATATCAGCGCCAGGGTCAGGCGTGATTTCAAGTCAGCCAGTTTGACCGGCAGTTCACGCGGCGAAGTGGATGCCGCGATCAGCAGACGCCGACCGCTATCACGCAGGCGGTTGAACAGATGAAACATCGCCTCTTCCCAGTCAGCCTTGCCGGCAATCACCTGCAAGTCATCCAGGCAAACCAGCTCGTACTGCTCGAGGTTGTCGAGAATCTCGACGCCGCGATCCATCAACTCCGCCAGGGGCAGGTAAACAGCCGGCTCACCCATCTGCTCGAAACGCAGACACGCTGCCTGCAACAGATGCGTACGCCCTACGCCCTGTTTGCCCCACAGATAGATCAGGCTTTCTGTCCAGCCGGCGTCGGCTTCGCATAGGCGCTCGACATAGCCGAGTGCAGCGGCATTGGCGCCTGGGTAGTAGTTGATGAAGGTGGCGTCGTCACGCAGACGCACACCTAGGGGCAGCTGAATCGGTTTCATGCTGACTGAACAGTTCTCAAGGAACCGTTAGTGGCCTCTGTGTAAAGTTTGCGAAGTTTATACCCGTGAAGCTGAGCGCACAATGCGACAGAGTCCAAGCAAAATCAAAGGTTTGCGTTAACACACTGGTTTTATGGCAGATTCTCTGACGCTGCCGTGCCAGTGGTGCCCGCAAAACACGGGCCAACCCGGCGCAATGCCGGGCCGTCCATGATGAATTTACAACTCCGGTTCGTCGACACCACTATAGATGTCGGAATCCTTGTACAAATCGTGCACGTGGCGCACCAGCACCATAATCACCGCCGCCACCGGCAGCGCCAGCAGTACACCCGTGAAACCGAACAGCTCACCGCCAGCCAGAATCGCAAAGATCACCGCCACTGGATGCAGGCCGATCCGGTCACCCACCAACAACGGCGTCAGCACCATGCCTTCCAACGCCTGACCGACCATGAACACGGCGACGATCCCGATCATCGGGTACAGATCGCCACCGAACTGGAACAACCCGGCGATCAGCGCCGCGCCGATGCCGATCACAAAGCCCATGTACGGCACAATCGCCGCCAGACCCGCGATCAGGCCGATCAACAAGCCCAGCTCCAGGCCGACAATCATCAGCCCCGCCGCGTAAATCACGCCCAGTGCCAACATCACCAGCAACTGCCCGCGCACAAACGCCCCAAGCACTTCATGGCATTCGCCAGCCAGTGCTACCACTCGCTCTTCACGATCACGCGGCAGTAGGCTGCGGATCTTGGCCATCATCACGTCCCAGTCACGCAGCAGGTAGAAACTCACCACCGGGATCAGCACCAGATTGGCCAGCCAGCCGATCAGCGCCAGACTCGACGCGGTTGCCTGGCTCAGCACC
Organism: Pseudomonas sp. N40(2020); assembly: GCF_014472415.1. GTDB lineage: Bacteria > Pseudomonadota > Gammaproteobacteria > Pseudomonadales > Pseudomonadaceae > Aquipseudomonas. The sequence goes on along the minus strand of NZ_JACSZV010000004.1, from coordinate 191,409 downwards.
ACACCGACGATATCGGTGGTCTGGCCCATGTGTTCGCTGATCGCCGCTTTGACCTTGTCGAACTTCCAGAACCCGTCAGACAAGCCCAGTTTCGACTGCGCCCACGGAACAGCGGTGTGTTGCAACCAGTCGAGCATTTGCGGAGCCAGTTCGTACAAACGCAGCAACTGCTTGGCGAGCATCGGTACCAGCACCAGCATCAGCGCCGTGACGATCAGGGTGAATAAGGCAAACACCGCGATCACGCCCCAAGTGCGCGACAAACCGAGCTTCTCCAACCGATCCACCAGCGGATCGAACAGATACGCCAACAGCAGCGCCACCAGAAACGGCGTGAGGATCGGATGCAGCAACCACACAAACGCGCAAAGCAGGACAACCCCACCGAGCCAGAACCAACGCCGCGTATCGGCCATGTATCACTCCTACTGCTTCTATATAAAGAAAGACTTACCAGCGAAACCGCAACGACGGTGCAGCAGGTGTCGGGGCCGGAGCCGCTACAGGCGCTGCACCCGCCACCGCAGGCTGCGGCGCGGCCACCGGGACCGGCGCTTCAGCGGGCAACTCCTGCAACTTCGCCAGCGACAACTGCGCGCGCATCTGATCGGCGCTGCCATTGACCCGATACACGATGCGATCGCCATCGACACTCTGCAGACGCACGCCAAACGGTTCGAGTAACCGCAACAGTGCGGCGTAATGCTCAAGATTCATGCCCTGCACTTCCAGGGCCTGCTGACCCGAAGCACCCGGCTTGGCAACAAAACGTGGCGCCAGGCGCTCGGCCACCGCCAGCATCACGGCGTCAGCCACGGCAGCCTGATCGGCCCCTTGCACACTGCCCGCCTCTTTTTGATCACCCAGCCACAAGCGCCATTTAGCCTGCCACTGCCCGCCCTCTTCGCGGGCATGCACGGCCAGCAAGGCGTCAGCGTTATAGCGCTCGGACGCACCGCGCAACGGCGCCGGATCAACACCTTCCAGCGCAGGTGCTGTGGCAACAAGCTGTTCACTCAGATCCGCCAGCGGCAAACGCAGCGGCAGTCCGCGATGTTGAGCGGCAGTACGCAATGGCGCGGCGGCGGCCTGACCATCACCGACCAGACTGGAACCTTCGGTGGAATCGTTCAGCCACCAACTCAGAATCGACGGCCGACTGGCGCCCCACAAAGACAACCCGGCGCGGCGCAATGCCTGTTCGGTGCTGCTCGGGTCGAAGTCGACTTTCAGCACCTCTGGCGGCCCGGCATCAAAACCGAACTGACTGATGATCTGCTGAGGGTCCTTGCGAACTGCCGCCAGCCCCGGATTTTGCGGCGCCTTGGGATCGCCGGTCAGGCGCAGCACCAAAGTATCCAGCGCGGCCTGAGTGGCGCGATCGCGCTCTTCCGGGGCTTGGCTGCTGACCGGCTGACGCACTTGATAAAGGCCTTTGAGGTTTTCGGCATGACTCGCCAGGCTGACCACAGACAAACAACCCACAAACAACAATTTACAAAAACGCATGGAGAATTCCCGTCGACAGGAGCGGCTGGAACAGGCCGCGTGAACCGGTTGAGCAAGGCTGTGACCATCGGCCGTTGCAAAACATTCACACGGCGGCGGTAAGTTTTTGCACAGTCATAACGATAGACGGTTAATTGCGACACCTTATACAGGCACCCACATGCCTCAATTGCAAAAAATTTCCGCTGATATGCCCCTGCCCGTCGGCGTGAGGATGGCCGCTGCCCCTCAAGCCTGATAAAATCGCGCGCCTTCGCAGACCGGCAACAGCCGGGCACCTCGAAACTCGCGTGAGGCAATCGCCCCATCGACTTCGGCGCCCCGCTGGACTCGGTCGTTACCCCTGAATCCCCCCTAAAGGCCTGGATCATGAGCAAGCAACCCTCCCTGAGCTACAAGGACGCCGGTGTAGACATCGACGCCGGTGAAGCATTGGTCGAACGCATCAAGAGCGTCGCCAAGCGCACTGCGCGTCCGGAAGTCATGGGCGGCCTGGGCGGTTTCGGCGCCCTCTGCGAAATCCCGGCCGGCTACAAGCAACCTGTGCTGGTTTCCGGTACTGACGGCGTCGGCACCAAGCTGCGCCTGGCCCTGAACCTGAACAAGCACGACAGCATCGGCATCGACCTGGTCGCCATGTGCGTCAACGACCTCGTAGTGTGCGGCGCCGAGCCACTGTTCTTCCTCGACTACTACGCCACCGGCAAGCTCAACGTCGACACCGCTGCCCAGGTTGTAACCGGCATCGGCGCTGGCTGCGAACTGTCCGGTTGCTCGCTGGTCGGCGGCGAAACCGCTGAAATGCCAGGCATGTACGAAGGCGAAGACTACGACCTGGCCGGTTTTTGCGTCGGCGTCGTGGAAAAATCGGAAATCATCGACGGCTCGAAAGTCGCCACCGGTGACGCCCTGATCGCCCTGCCGTCGTCCGGCCCGCACTCGAACGGCTACTCGCTGATCCGCAAGATCATCGAAGTCTCCGGCGCCGACATCGAAAACACCCAGCTCGACGGCAAACCGCTGAGCGACCTGCTGATGGCCCCAACCCGCATCTACGTGAAGCCGCTGCTCAAGCTGATCAAAGACACCGGCGCCGTCAAAGCCATGGCCCACATCACCGGTGGCGGCCTGCTCGACAACATCCCGCGCGTTCTGCCAAAAGGCGCCCAGGCCGTTGTTGATGTGGCCAGCTGGACTCGACCTGCCGTCTTCGACTGGCTGCAAGAGAAAGGCAACGTTGACGAGACCGAAATGCACCGCGTGCTGAACTGCGGCGTCGGCATGGTCATCTGCGTCGCTCAGGAGCACGTTGAAGTGACTCTGAACACCCTGCGTGAAGCCGGCGAACAGCCTTGGGTCATCGGTCAGATCGCTGTCGCTGCCGAAGGCGCTGCTCAGGTTGAACTGCAGAACCTTAAGGCTCATTAATGTCCGCAACCTGTGATGTCGTGGTGCTGTTGTCCGGCACCGGCAGTAACTTGCAGGCTCTGATCGACAGCACGCGGACCGGCGACAGCCCGGTCCGTATCGCTGCGGTGATTTCCAACCGCGCCGACGCCTACGGCCTGCAACGCGCCAGTGACGCGGGTATCGCCACCCGCTCACTGGATCACAAGGCATTTGAAGGTCGCGAGGCCTTCGATGCAGCCCTGATCGAACTGATCGACGAATTCAATCCCAAGCTCGTGGTGCTGGCCGGATTCATGCGCATTCTCAGCGCTGACTTCGTTCGTCACTATCAGGGTCGCCTGCTCAACATCCATCCGTCGCTGCTACCCAAATACAAAGGGTTACACACTCATCAGCGCGCGCTGGAGGCCGGCGACAAGGAGCACGGCTGCTCTGTACACTTCGTCACCGAGGAACTCGATGGCGGGCCACTGGTCGTACAGGCAGTATTACCGGTAGAGTTGCACGACACGCCGCAGACTCTTGCGCAGCGAGTGCATGTTCAGGAACACCTGATCTACCCGCTGGCCGTATGCTGGTTTGCCGAAGGGCGACTGGCACTCGGTGAGCAAGGTGCTTCACTGGACGGCCAGTTACTCGCGGCCAGCGGCCACTTGATTCGAAACTAGGAGATATTATGCGTCGCGCCCTGCTCTTCGCTTGCGCACTGCTCGCCCTGCCTTTCGCACAGGCGGCAGACCTTCAACCGTTCTCCGCCAGCTACACCGCCGACTGGAAGCAGCTGCCCATGAGCGGCACCGCCGAACGCAGCCTGACCAAGGAAGCCAACGGTGTCTGGAAACTCAGCTTCAAGGCCTCGATGATGATTGCCAGCCTGAGTGAAGAAAGCACCCTGACTTTGGACAAGGACACCTTGCTGCCACAGTCCTACCACTTTGAACGTGGCGGTCTGGGCAAGGCCAAGAAGGCTGATCTGGATTTCGACTGGAACAGCAAAATGGTCACCGGCACCGACCGTGGCGACGCGGTGAAGATCCCGCTGAACCGTGGCATGGTCGACAAATCCACTTATCAGCTGGCACTGCAACATGACGTCGCCGCTGGCAAGAAGACCATGAGCTACCAAGTGGTCGATGACGGCGAAGTCGATACCTACGACTTCCGCGTACTGGGCTCGGAAAAAGTCGAGACCAAGGCCGGCAAGATCGATGCCATCAAGGTCGAGCGCGTACGCGACCCGACACAAAGCAAGCGCATCACCGTCCTGTGGTTCGCCAAGGATTGGGATTACCTGCTGGTTCGCCTGCAACAGGTTGAAACCGACGGCAAGGAGTACAACATCATGCTCCAGGACGGCACGGTCAACGGCAAGGCTGTCAAAGGCAGCTGATTCACCGCTATAGCAAAGAGCCCCGCAAAATGCGGGGCTTTTTTTCGTCTGCTGGACTGGAGATTTGTGCCTGGCTCGCCCCTCACCCCAGCCCTCTCCCGAGGGAGAGGGAGAGGGAGAGGGAGCCAACCGAGATGTCTGGCGCTATGCATCGACCTGAAAGATCGAGTCGATTGTGGATTCACCAAAGAATGTTCAGGTCGACGTAACTTGCCAATCTCCCACGGTCAGTCCCCTCTCCCTCCGGGAGAGGGTTAGGGTGAGGGCAACCTCAGGATCAGCACACACTCAAACCGAAAACTTCGCCACCATACTGTTCAGATCCACCGCCAACCGCGACAACTCCTGGCTCGCCGCACTGGTCTGATTGGCGCCCGCCGACGTCTGCATCGCCAAATCACGAATATTCATCAAATTGCGATCCACCTCCCGCGCCACGGCTGCCTGCTCTTCCGAGGCGCTGGCAATCACCAGATTGCGCTCATTGATCAAGGTGAACGCCGAGGCGATTTCCTCCAGCGCAGTCCCGGCTGCCTTTGCCAACTCGAGCGTCGAACGCGCCCGTACATTGCTTCGCTGCATCGAACTGACCGCCGAATCGGTGCCCTGCTGAATGCCGCCAATCATTTGCTCGATTTCTTGCGTCGACTGCTGAGTACGATGCGCCAATGCCCGCACCTCATCCGCCACCACTGCAAACCCACGCCCGGCATCACCGGCCCGGGCCGCTTCAATCGCCGCGTTCAGCGCCAGCAGGTTGGTTTGCTCGGCAATCGAACGAATCACGTCCAAAACTTTACTGATGCCATGAACCTTCTGTGCAAGATCTTCGACTTGCGTTGCATTGGCCGTAACGTCGTCGGCGAGGGATTCGATTGAAGTCACGGTCTGCCGCACCTGCTCACGACCATGCTGAGCAATGCGGTCGGACTCGCGCGAAGCCTCGGATGTCGCCACAGCGTTGCTCGCCACCTCCTCCACCGCTGCGGTCATTTGATTGACCGCCGTGGCTGCCTGCTCGATCTCCAGACTCTGCTGATGCAACCCTCGCGTGGCGTCTTCCGTGACGCAGCTCAGTTCTTCCGAGGCCGAAGCCAATTGACTCGACGACTCCGAGATCTTCCGAATGGTGTCGCGCAAATTGTGCTGCATGCTCTTGAGCGCCTGCAGCAGCCGCGCCGGCTCATCCTTGCCGGAAATGCTGATGTCGCCGGTCAAGTCACCGCCCGCCACCACTTGCGCCACGCCCAATGATTGCGCCAACGGCAGTACGATACTGCGGGTCAGCAACAGCGCCAGGCCGATGGTGACAATCGCCGTTATGCCGATCATGACCCCGACCCACACACGCGAATTGGTGAAGACCAGCCGCGCAGCCTCGGTGGCGAGATTGGCATTATGTTTATTCAGCTCGACCAATTCACGCAGGGTGACCGCAATCTCGTCGGCCAAGGGGCTCATCTCGCCATTGAGGATGGCCGCCGCCTCCTCCACCCGGTTCTGAGCAGACAACTGCATGACCTGCGCCTGAAGCTCAAGATATTTGTGCTCGGCGACCTTGAAGCGATCAAACAGTCGGCGCTCCTCGGGCAGCACGATCAACACGTCGTAACGCTGCTGAGCCTGACTGAGCGCACCCCGAAGTTCATTGAGCTTGGCGACATTCTGCTGCAGTGCCTGCGCATCGCGGTTGAGCAACAGGCGCATGGTCAGTGCACGCAGGCGCAGCATGTCCTGACTCATTTCGCCGACCGCCATCACGCTGGGCAGCCAGTTGTTGTCGACCTCGTCGGACTGGGCACGCATTTTCGACATTTGCAGCAGGGCGAAAGCCCCAAGGGCAAACACCATCAGGGCCAACAAGCCAAAACCGACGCCCGCACGCGGGGCAATATTGAGACTACGGATACTCATTGCGCTGGTTCCTTCCAAAAGCGCTGCATCAACCCTGCAGCTGGTTGCTTTAGAAGGTATCGGCCCGGCTGAAATTTGCGTAAGACCAAAAGGTGATATCAAAAGGCCTTAATACTTCGAACACTCGGCATTAACGATTCAGCGTGGTTTTGCCGGACTTAAGCTCCGTTCGCGGCAAGATCGCCAGAAAGTTATCTTTTGCGACTTTGCGCGCTACGTCTTCGGGTAAAGCGTCCAGAAACGGTTTGAAGCTGTGCATTTCCTTACCGAGCTTGTTGAACCGCCCTACAACATCGGAACCGATCATGAAGCGCTCAGGGTGACGTTTGACCAGCGCCAACCATTCCGGACGCGGCTGGCCCTGTTCGTCCAGCAGATACGGCGAGAGCATGCTCCACGACAAGTCGATGAACAGATTCGGATACGCCTCAAGCATGCGCGTGAGGGTCGGCAGGAGAAAATCCAGCTGTGTTTGATGCCGATGGATTTCCGCGCTGGTGCCAGCGTGAGCCCAGATGAAGCGTGTGTGCGGGTGATTACGCAGCGGCTCTTCGATTTCCTTCAGGTACAACGGATTTTTCTCACGTTTGGAAGTGATGTTGGAATGCAGCATCACCGGCAGATCATTTTCCGCCGCCAGATGATAGATCTTCGTCATCGCCTCGTTGTTGGCGCGCGGCGTATCACCAGAGGTCAGCGCCGTGAGGTCGTCATGGCGGGTAAACACTTCGCCAATGCCCTGCCACAGCCCCGGATACAGATCGAGCATGCGCTGGATATGCGCGGCGGAGTTCTTGTCGTTGGGGTTGAAGCCAGAGAGAAACGGATGAAAGTACGGACGCTGCTCAGGCGTCAGTTTTTGCATCGCATCGGCGACGATCACATCGGTGGCGCTGTACCAATAGGCATCGGCATCATCGCCGGCGTAATAGCGCGGACGCTTGGGTTCGTCTTCGTGCCACTTTTTCGCCACGGGGATGCCGGAAATCATCACGTGCTCGATGGAGTTTTCTTTCATCGCCGTCAGCAGTTTCGGCATGCCGGCGGTTTCCTGGAAAAAATCCACGTAATGCAGGTGCGCATCGCTGTAGGTATATTCGCGGGCACTGGCGGTGTCGGCAAACAGCAGAAGAAAGGCGAGACTCAAACGATACAGGGACACAAGTAATCTCCGACAAGTAGGCATAGCCTAGACCCCGCCCTGACAACAAGGGTTCATCCCGCAGGAAAGTGGAACGCGCGCCGGTGGGAATGCTCTATAACTGCAAGGTCTTTTTTGATCGAACGACTTTTCCTACTGCCAGTGAGGTTCCCATGACTGTTACCGTCAATACCGTCTCCGCTGAAGGTTTTCGTCACACCGTACAAATCGATGACCACGAATTGTTTGCCGACGTGCCGGTTGCTGCCGGTGGCGAAGGCTCGGCGCCAGAGCCGCACGACTACTTCGACGCCGCCCTCGGTGCGTGCAAGGCCTTGACCCTGAAGATGTACGCGAAGAAAAAAGACATCCCGCTGACCGGCGTGGGTGTCGAAGTGAAACGCGACAACAGCCAGGAGCAGAAAGGCAAATACGCCCTGCACGTCACGCTCACCCTCAAAGGCGTGCTCACTGATGCCCAGCGCGAAGAATTGCTGCGCGTGGCCGATCGTTGCCCGATCCACAAGCTGATGACCACCAGCGAAGTCAGCATCGAAACCCACGCCCCACAAGGCTTCGATAGCCAATAACCATGCTGATGCCAGCGGCGGGTTATGCTTCTGGCATCACCCGCTCAGCCTGGAATGCACCATGGACACGCAACCTCTGATCATCCGCCCGCGCGCCGAAGACGTCGAAGGCCAGCCGATTCTGCGACCGCTGCCGTCAGCCAAATGCCGCAGCGTCGGGCCTTTCGTGTTTGTTGATCACATGCTTGAGACGGTTTATCCGACGGGCAAAGGCATGAACATCCGACAGCATCCACACATCGGTCTGTCGACCCTCACCTATTTGTTCGAAGGCCAACTCCTGCACAAGGACAGCCTCGGCTCCGATCAAGTGGTCAGCGCCGGTGATGTCAGCTGGATGACCGCCGGCAGCGCGATTGCTCATGTTGAACGCACGCCCGAACCGCTGTGGGATCAGAGCTTCACGATGCACGGCTTGCAGATCTGGTTGGCTTCGCCCAAGGATCACGAACAAGGCCCCGGGCATTACAGTCATCACCCGGCGGCGACCTTGCCGGTCAGCGATAACCTCGGCGTGCAGATTCGGATGATTGCCGGGTCAGGCTTTTGCCTGAAATCACCAGTGCCGGTGCTTTCTCCTACGCTGTATGCCGAAGTGAAGATGCAAACGGCGACCACACTGCTGATTCCCACCGAGCATGAGGAACGTGCGTTGTATGTATTAAGCGGCGATGCGCAGTTGAACGGCGAAGCAGTCGAGCCGCATGCGTTGGTGGTGTTGCCGGCCGGGGAAGAGATGAGCCTGTTTGCAGAGAGTGACGTTCACGCCGTGGTATTCGGCGGCGCCCCACTGGACGGGCCTCGGCGGATCAACTGGAATTTTGTCGCAAGCGATCCGGCGGCGATTGATGAGGCACGGCGCAAGTGGGCGGCCGGGGATTGGCCGACGGTGCCAGGGGAAAGTGAGCGGATCGAATTGCCGCGTTAAAACATTAGAAACAAAAAATCGCAGCCTGCAGCAGCGCCTACACGGGATCAATGTAGGCGCTGCCGCAGGCTGCGATCTTTTGATCTGAGGGCAATCAGCCCTTGAACACTTCATCCAGCAAGTCATGCATCGACTTGAATGCCCGTGCAGCGGTCTTCGCGTCGTACATCATCTTGCCCGGCACATTGGCGTGCGGATCGGTAAACGAGTGCACGGCACCGCCGTAGCTCAGCAGTTGCCAATCCACGTTCGCCGCGTTCATCTCGTCTTCGAAAGCCGGCAACTGCTCCTTCGGCACCAATGGATCGGAAGCGCCATGCAGCACCAGCACCGAGCCTTTGATGTTTTTGGCATCCGCCGGATTCGGCGAGTCCAACGTACCGTGGAACGAAACCGCCGCCTTCACCGGCGCGCCGGTACGGGCCAGATCCAGTGCACAGCAACCGCCGAAGCAGAAGCCGAACACCGCCAGTTTCGAGAGATCGACCGCCGCTTCACCCTGCTTCTGCAACTGCTCGAACGCTGCCTGCATGCGCTTGCGCAACAGTGCACGATCATCCTTCAGCGGCATCATCGCCGCACCGGCCTGATCAGCGTTTTGCGGACGTACGGCCTGGCCGTAGACGTCGGCGATCAATACTACGTAGCCCTTGGCCGCCACTGATTTAGCGATTTCCTCGGCGCCAGCGCTGACGCCCATCCAGTTCGGTGCCATCAGCAAACCCGGGCGCGCGTCCTTGTGCTCGGCATTAAACGCCAAACGACCTTCATAAGGCTGACCGTCAATCTGATAGACCACGGAACGTACAGTGACTTGGCTCATTTCTGACTCCTGATTGGTTAAACACCAGAATGAAAAAACCCGCCGAAGCGGGTTTTTCTACAACGTGATCAAACCGACAGTTCAACCAGCAGCTTGTTCAAACGGCGCACGTACGCGGCCGGATCCTTCAAGCTGTCGCCGGCAGCCAGGGCTGCCTGATCGAAGAGGATGTGCGACAGGTCGCCGAAACGCTCTTCGCTCTGCTCGCCGTCGAGTTTCTCGATCAGCGGGTGAGCCGGGTTGAACTCGAAAATCGGCTTCGAATCCGGCACCTTCTGGCCGCTGGCTTCGAGGATCTGACGCATTTGCAGACCCAGATCCTGCTCGCCGATGGCCAGAATTGCTGGCGAGTCGGTCAGACGATGGGAAACCCGCACTTCAGCCACGGAATCACCCAACGCAGTTTTCAGACGCTCGACCAGACCTTCTTTGGACTTGGCAACCTCTTCTGCGGCTTTCTTGTCCTCTTCCGAGTCCAGGTTGCCCAGATCGAGGTCACCGCGTGCCACGTCGACAAAGCTCTTGCCGTCGAATTCGCTCAGGTAGCTCATCAGCCACTCGTCGATACGGTCGGTCAGCAGCAGCACTTCGATGCCTTTCTTGCGGAAGACTTCCAGGTGCGGGCTGTTCTTGACCTGCGCGTAAGTTTCGCCGGTGAGGTAGTAGATCTTGTCCTGACCTTCCTTGGCGCGTGCCAGGTAATCGGCCAGACCGACGATCTGCTCGCCGTCGTCACCGTTGGTCGATGCAAAACGCAGCAGACCGGCAATTTTCTCTTTGTTGGCGAAGTCTTCTGCCGGGCCTTCTTTCATGACCTGACCGAAGTTTTTCCAGAAGCCTTTGTATTGCTCAGGCTCGTTCTTCGCCAGTTTTTCCAGCATATCGAGTACGCGCTTGGTCAGCGCCGACTTCATCGAATCGATGATCGGGTCTTTCTGCAGGATTTCCCGCGACACGTTCAGCGACAGGTCGTTGGAATCGACCACACCTTTGATGAAGCGCAGGTACAGCGGCAGGAACGACTCGGCCTGATCCATGACGAACACGCGCTGCACGTACAGCTTCAGGCCTTTCGGCGCTTCACGCTGGTACAGGTCGAACGGTGCACGGGCCGGCACGTACAGCAGCGAGCTGTATTCGAGTTTGCCTTCAACCTTGTTGTGACTCCAGGCCAGCGGGTTCTCGAAGTCATGAGCGATGTGCTTGTAGAATTCCTGGTACTCCTCGTCCTTCACGTCAGTGCGAGGACGGGTCCACAGGGCGCTGGCGCGGTTGACGGTTTCCCATTCAACAGCTGGTGTTTCTTCGCCTTCGGCTGCGGTGACTTCTTTCGGCAGCTCGATCGGCAGCGCGATGTGGTCGGAGTACTTCTTGATGATGTTACGCAGACGCCAGCCATCAGCGAACTCGTCTTCTGCCGCTTTCAGGTGCAGAACGATGCGAGTGCCGCGCTCAGGTTTTTCGATGGTAGCGACTTCGAATTCACCCTCGCCTTTCGACGACCAGTGCACACCTTCGCTGGCAGGAGTGCCGGCGCGACGGCTGTAAACGTCAACCTGGTCGGCAACGATGAAGGCCGAGTAGAAACCTACGCCGAACTGGCCGATCAGGTGCGAATCCTTCTTCTGATCGCCGGACAGGTTTTTCATGAAATCGGCGGTGCCCGATTTGGCGATGGTCCCCAGGTGGGTGATCACATCGTCACGGTTCATGCCGATACCGTTGTCTTCGAGGGTGACGGTCTTGGCGTCTTTATCGAAGCTCACACGGATTTTCAGATCAGCGCCACCTTCGAGCAAATCCGGCTTGGCCAGGGCTTCGAAGCGCAGCTTGTCTACAGCGTCAGAGGCGTTCGAGATCAATTCGCGAAGGAAGATTTCCTTGTTGGAATACAGCGAATGGATCATGAGGTGCAGCAGCTGCTTTACCTCGGTCTGGAAGCCCAGGGTTTCCTTTTGAGTTTCCACACTCATGGTCATCAAACTCCAATCAGATGGCATTGGCCGCGACCCGAATGGTCTGCGGCGGGTTGTCATCTGAGTTTGGGGCAGTGTTCAGGATTTCAAGGGCTCATCGATTTTGAAGTGCGCACGGGCGGTGGCAATCGGTTCGCTCTCTGTGCTTTGCCACGCGGTGACGGCGACGTTGGCCACTCGCCGCCCCTGACGACAGACCTGACACTTGGCCCACGTATCACGAAACTGCCCGGCACGCAGGTAGTCGAGAGAGAAGTCGATGATCTTCGGCACGCCCGGCGCCCCGGTAAAAATCAGTAGATGCAGCGCTGCAGCCAGCTCCATAAACCCTGCAATCACCCCGCCATGGATCGCCGGCAACAAAGGGTTACCAATGTTGTCCTTGTTCGCCGGCAGCTTGAACAGCAGTTCATCACCGACCCGCGAGCACTCGATGCCGATCAGACCGGCATAGGGGATCAACTTAAGCAACGGCGCGTAGTCGCCCTGCGCGTGGGCCAGTTGCAACTGATCCTTGAAGTCGCTGCTCATTGGCCTTCACTCTTGATGGCGCCGCCGAAACCCTTGGCGCCTTTAATGTTTTTGCCCATGCGCATGAACGTGCCAACAACATGAGCGATTGGCTGTTCGGGATCATCCTGATAGGCAAAACCGCGGGCGAAGATCACATCTGTCGTAACGCGATAGCACTGAGCGAAGCCGTAGACATTTTTGTGGGGTTCAGCGGCGTGCATGTAGTCGATGCGCAGATCAAGGGTTGGGCAGACTTCGAATACCGGCAGCACACACAACGTCGACATCCCGCAGGCCGTGTCCATCAACGAGGTGATCGCCCCGCCATGAATCACCCCGGTTTGCGGGTTGCCGACGATTTTTGGACTGTACGGCAGGATCACTGTAAGTCCTTCACTGGAGGCGCTGTGCACCTGCAAACCCAGTACCTGACAGTGACGCAATGCCGAAAGCAAACGCGTCGCGCGCTCAAAAACGGGGTTTTCAGCCATTTGATAATTACTCTCGTTAGTGCCTGTTTTGAGTAGTAACCGGAACAGCAAAAGTTCCATTGCAAAACAAACTTATATATCTGAAAGAAATGAGGAACTTAACCCTCGGCGCTGAGTTCTTAAGGCCAGTAGTTATTTTCCATAAGGAGAAACACCCCATGCGTAAGACTTTAGCTATTGCCTTGATGTTGACCGCTTCCCTCGGTCTCGCTGCCTGCGATAAAAAATCCGAGGACAAAGCTCAAGATGCCAACCAACATGCTGAACAGGCTCAGCAGGACATGAACAAAGCTCAGGATAAAGTGAACGACGCAGCGAAAGAAAACGCCGAAGCTGCCAAAGCTCAGGCTGAATCGAACCAGGCTGCACAAGAAGAAGCTGCCAAGAAGCAATAATTTGCTTTTCGGTGTCACAAAAGAAAACCCGCCAAGTGCGGGTTTTCTTTTGCCTGGGATTTATCGGTACTGTCGACTTAGAGCAACACGGTTCTAAAAGTCGGACTAATCATCAGCAACAACGAACACACTAAGCCGACCAGCCAGACCAGGCTGCGCAGCTTGGGTAGATCCGCCAGGTAAAACCACAAGTAGATAATCCGTGCGATCACGAAAATAATCGCCAAGGCATCAATCAACCACCCTTGGGTTTGCGTGGTGTGCGCCATCAGTACACCCACGGCAAACAGGATGAACGCTTCGATGCTGTTCTGGTGAGCCGCCAGCGCCCTTGCGCCATAACCGGTCAGTTGCGCCTGCTGCTGGCGCGGCAGGTGGTTGTTGTAACCGCCCTGCTCTTTCATGGCTTTGCCCACCGGCATGCGCGCGATATAGATCAACAGCGCACTGATAAACACACACCAGAACGGAATACTCATCAAACGGCCTCTTTGTTCGCCTCGGGGATGGGCGCCTCTGTAGGGGTATAGACCATCACATCGAGAACGTCGGAATGAAATTCGCGGCGATACAAGACGACGACCACGCCGGCGCTCATGATCATGAACAACCATGGGCTGACGAACCAGGCCAGCATGCTCATGCCGAAGTAGTAGGAGCGCAGGCCGAAGTTGAACTGGTTGGCCGCCATCGAAATCACCCGCGCCGCCCGCGAAGCAAAGGCCTTGCGCTCCTGCTCCGAGACTTGACGCTCACCGATCATGGGCGCCGAGCCGATCAGGATCGCCGCAAAGTTGTACTGGCGCATGCACCAGCTGAAGGTGAAGAACGCGTAGACAAACACCAGCGCCAGACACAGCAACTTGATCTCCGACATGCCTTGCGAAGCCTGCTGCACCATCGGAATGTCCGCCAGCAACGACACCGCCCGTTCAGACGCCCCCAGCACAGTGAGAATACCGGCGAGGATGATCAGGGTGCTGGAGGCGAAGAACGAGGCGTTGCGCTCCAGGTTGCCGATCACGCTGGCGTCGGCGATACGGTTGTCACGCAGCAACATACGGCGCATCCAGTCCTCGCGATACAGGTGCAGTACGCTGGCCAGGCACGCTGTATCACGGGCCTTCCAGGTGGCATAACGGGTGTAGCCGCCCCAGCAGATGACGAACCAGACGGCGGCGAGCAGGTGAATCAGGTTGGCTTGGATGAACGACATGCGGTTCCTTGTGATGTAGATGCGGAATCTAAGCAACCCTTCGACGTTAGCTCAGGAAAAAAGACACTGCCTGACGCCCATAAAAAATGCCCCGTATCGATTGATACGGGGCATTTCTGTTTAAGCGTTCAAGACCCGCTTGTGGCGAGTCAGGAAACGTCAGGCAATGGCTTCGCTGCGCTTGCCCAGCACGCGATCGCAGACTACCGCGACCACCAGAGTCATTACGCACGGCACCAGCCACGCCAGACCTTGCTCGCTAAGCGGCAGATGAGACAGCTGCGAAGGCATCCAGTCAGCGAGACCGGCGCCTTTCAGCGCGTCGATGGTGCCGAACAGGAACGACACCAGCATCACCGGGCCAAGAATACGGCCGTGTTCATGCCAGAAATCCTTGCAGAAGCTTAGGGCCACCAACACGATGCATGGCGGATAGATCGCGGTCAGCACCGGGATGGAGAACGCAATCAACTTGGTCAGGCCAAGGTTGGACACCAGCAGCGAGAACCCGGCCAGAATGATCACCAGCGTCTTGTAGGACAGTGGCAGCACACGGCTGAAGTACTCAGCACAGGCGCAGGTCAGCCCGACCGCCGTCACCAGACACGCCAGCGAGATCAGCACCGCAAGGAAACCGCTGCCCAACGAACCGAAGGTGTGTTGCACGTAAGCGTGCAGTACCGCAGCGCCGTTGGTGGCACCGACCGCGACTTCGTGGCTGCCGGAACCTAGACGGAACAGGCTGACATACACCAGCGCCAGACCGACACCGGCAATCAGGCCAGCGATGATCGCGTAACGGGTGATCAGGGCTGGCGACTCGACGCCACGGGAGCGGATCGCGTTAACGATGACGATGCCAAACACCAGCGCGCCCAGGGTATCCATGGTCAGGTAACCATTGATGAAGCCTTGGGAGAACGGTGCTGCCACGTATTCCGGCGTACCGCTACCGATATCACCGGCAGGCAAGACAAACGCGGCGATGCCGAGTACCGCCAGCGCGATGATTTTCAGCGGCGCGAGGAAACGCCCAACGGTGTCGAGCAAACGGCCCGGGTAGAGCGAGATGAAGAACACCAGCAGGAAGTACACCGAGCTGTAGAGGAACAGCGCCAGCGGACTTTCGCCGGTCAGCGGCGCCAGCCCCACTTCGAACGACACGGTCGCGGTACGCGGGGTGGCGAACAACGGGCCGACCGCCAGGTAGCACGCAGCAGCCAAAATGCCGCCGGCAATCTTGCCGATCGGGCTGCTCAGCGCATCCATCGCCCCGCCAACCTTGGCCAGCGCGACGACGGTGACCACCGGCAGACCGACCGCCGTGATCAGAAAGCCCAGCGCGGCCATCCAGACGTGAGGTCCGGCCTGCAAACCGACGATAGGCGGGAAGATGATGTTACCGGCCCCAACGAACAGGGCAAACGTCATAAAACCAAGTGCCAGGATGTCCTGACCTTTCAAAACTTTCATTAAGGAAATACCACACTACTGAATCGGAATTTAGAGGGGAATTGCCCTGTGGGATTAGGGAAATGCTGTCGATCCGTATGGGACTGACCTGTATAGCGCGTTGCATGCCTTGTGGGCGGCAGACGCAAAAATGGCTGCTAGCCTAACGAATTTGGTTCACAAACGCACTGTTAGAGGGCGAACTATCCGATACGCGACGTTTCCGTGTCGCGTTTTTGCATGTAATTGGGGGCAAGCCTATAAATCCTCGAATGCCAGAAACGACAAAGGCCACCCGAAGGTGACCTTTGTTTGGTAAAGCGTCAGTTAAGCGCGAGGCTTACTTGACAGGCCAACCAGTCAGCTCGGCCAGGGCCTTGCCGATGTCTGCCAGCGAACGCACGGTTTTAACGCCTGCGTCTTGCAGCGCAGCGAATTTCTCGTCTGCAGTGCCTTTGCCGCCAGAGATGATTGCGCCAGCATGGCCCATGCGCTTGCCCGGAGGAGCAGTCACACCAGCGATGTAGGAAACAACCGGCTTGGTCACGTGAGCCTTGATGTAGGCAGCCGCTTCTTCTTCAGCAGAACCGCCGATCTCACCGATCATCACGATCGCTTCGGTCTTCGGGTCTTCCTGGAACAGCTTCAGGATGTCGATGAAGTTCGAACCCGGGATCGGGTCACCACCGATGCCGACGCAAGTCGACTGACCGAAACCGGCGTCAGTAGTCTGCTTCACAGCTTCGTAGGTCAGGGTGCCGGAACGGGAAACAATACCGACCTTGCCTGGCAAGTGAATGTGACCTGGCATGATGCCGATCTTGCATTCGCCTGGGGTGATCACGCCTGGGCAGTTAGGGCCGATCAGGACTACGCCCAGCTCGTCGCACTTAACTTTAGCGTCCAGCATGTCCAGGGTAGGAATGCCTTCGGTGATGCAGACGATCAGCTTGATGCCGCCGAAAGCCGCTTCCAGGATCGAATCCTTGCAGAAAGGAGCCGGAACGTAGATCACGCTGGCGGTAGCGCCGGTGGCAGCTACAGCATCTTTAACGGTGTTGAACACTGGCAGACCCAGGTGCTCGGTGCCGCCTTTGCCTGGAGTTACGCCGCCAACCATCTTGGTGCCGTATTCGATGGCTTGCTGGGTGTGGAAACTACCTTGCGAACCGGTAATACCCTGGCAGATAACTTTGGTGTCTTTATTGATCAGGACGCTCATTATTTGCCCTCCGCAGCTTTGACAACTTGTTGAGCAGCGTCGGTCAGGCTGGTAGCAGCGATGATGTTCAAACCGCTTTCTGCCAGTACTTTAGCGCCCAGCTCAGCGTTGTTGCCTTCAAGGCGAACAACAACCGGGATTTTCACGCCGACTTCTTTCACAGCGCCGATGATGCCTTCGGCAATCATGTCGCAGCGAACGATGCCGCCGAAGATGTTGACCAGTACTGCAGCGACGTTAGTGTCGGACAGGATGATCTTGAACGCTTCGGTAACGCGTTCTTTGGTTGCACCACCACCTACGTCGAGGAAGTTGGCTGGCTTGCCGCCATGCAGGTTGACGATGTCCATGGTACCCATGGCCAGGCCAGCACCGTTGACCATGCAACCGATGTTGCCTTCCAGCGCTACGTAGTTCAGTTCGAACTTGGCAGCGTGCGCTTCGCGCGGATCGTCTTGCGACGGATCATGGAAAGTCTTCAGCTTAGGCTGACGGTACATGGCGTTGGCGTCGATGTTGATCTTGGCGTCGAGGCAGTGCAGATCGCCGTCAGCCTTGATCACCAGCGGGTTCACTTCCAGCAGAGCCAGGTCGTGATCCTTGAACAGCTTGGCCAGACCTACGAAGATCTTGGCGAACTGAGCAACCTGCTTGCCTTCCAGACCCAACTGGAATGCCAGCTCGCGACCCTGGAATGGCTGAGCGCCAACCAGTGGATCGATAGTGGCTTTCAGAATTTTTTCTGGAGTGTCGTGAGCGATTTTCTCGATGTCCACGCCACCTTCGGTGGAAGCCATGAACACGATGCGACGGCTCGAACGGTCAACGACAGCGCCCAGGTACAGCTCTTTAGCGATATCAGTGCACGATTCAACCAGGATCTTGGTGACTGGCTGGCCATTGGCGTCAGTCTGGTAAGTCACCAGACGCTTGCCCAGCCACTGCTGTGCGAAGGCTTTGGCGTCTTCTTTGCTGCGAACCAGCTTAACGCCGCCCGCTTTACCGCGACCACCGGCGTGAACCTGGGCTTTGACAACCCACTCGTTGCCGCCGATCTTGTCGCAAGCTTCTGCTGCTGCTTCCGGGGTGTCTACTGCGTAACCAGTGGAAACTGGCAGGCCGTATTCAGCGAACAGCTGCTTACCCTGATACTCGTGAAGATTCATGCTTTTTACCGTCTTCGTTAGGTACTGCGCATTCGGCGCTGCGCTCTTTATGAGTGCCGCGCCACCTGTGACTGCTGCTTGCGTAGCTGAGCTACGCAAGACTGCGTCCAGCGGACATTCCGCGGTGAGACTTGCTCGCAAGGCTCACGACGGGCCGTTACCGCCGTGGTTTCTTATTGTGTCTTAACGCTTCTTGCGGTTGGCAATGTGGATGGCGCCGCCATTCACAGCCAGAGCAGCTTCGTGCAAGGCTTCAGACAGGGTCGGATGGGAGAAAACCATCATGCCCAGGTCTTCAGCGCTGGTGCCGAATTCCATACCGATCGCGCCCTGCTGAACCAGCTCTGCAGCGCTCGGGCCAATCACGTGCACGCCCAATACGCGGTCAGTCTTGGCATCAGCGATGACCTTGACGAAACCACCGGTATCGTTGGCGGCCATGGCACGGCCGGAAGCGGCGAACGGGAAGGTGCCGACGTTAACTTCAACGCCTTCAGCTTTCAAGGCCTGCTCGGTTTTGCCAACCCACGCGATTTCCGGGTGAGTATAAATAACCGAAGGGATCAGGTCATAGTTCATCTGGGCTTTGTGGCCCTTGATGCGCTCGACAACCATGATGCCCTCTTCCGAAGCCTTGTGAGCCAGCATCATGCCGCGAACCACGTCACCGATGGCGAAAACGCCCGGTACGGTGGTGGCGCAGTGATCGTCAACGTGCACGAAACCGCGCTCGTCCAGGGTCACGCCGCTATCGGCAGCCAGCAGATCAGTGGTCACCGGACGGCGACCAACGGCTACGATCAGCTTGTCGAAAGTGATGGTCTGTTCGCCGTTGGCATCGGTGTAGCTGACAACGACTTCGTCGCCGTTCACTTTCGAACCGGTGACGCGAGCGCCCAGCTTGATGTCCAGACCCTGTTTGGTCAGGGTTTTCAGCGCTTCCTTGGAAACAGCGGTGTCCGCTGCCATCAGGAAAGTGTCCAGAGCTTCCAGAACAACTACTTCAGAACCCAGACGCGACCACACCGAACCCAGTTCCAGACCGATCACGCCAGCGCCAATCACGCCCAGACGCTTAGGTACGGCTTGGAATTCCAGTGCGCCAGTCGAATCGACGATGACTTTCTGATCAACCGGAGCCGGTGGAATGTCGATAGGACGCGAACCTGGAGCCAGGATGACGTTTTCAGCTTCGATGACTTCAACCGAACCGTCTGGCTTGGTGACTTCGACTTTCTTGCCAGCCAGCAGTTTGCCGTGGCCCTGAATCGAAGTAACGCCGTTGGCCTTGAACAGGGTGGCAACGCCGCCGGTCAGGTTCTTGACGATGCCAGCCTTGCGGCCAATCATCGCCGCGACGTCCATTTTGACTTCGCCGGTCGAGATACCGTGAACGTTGAAGCTTTCTTTCGCTTCCTTGTATTTCCAGGAGCTGTCCAGCAGCGCCTTGGAAGGAATGCAGCCGACGTTCAGGCAGGTACCGCCCAGGGCTTGCTTGCCTTCGGCGTCGGTGTACTTCTCGATGCAGGCAGTGGTCAGACCCAGCTGCGCGGCCTTGATGGCTGCTACGTAGCCGCCAGGGCCAGCACCGATCACTACTACGTCAAATTTCTGCGACATTCAAAAATTCCTCTTTAGCGAAAAGCTTCAAGCCGCGCGCTCCAAGCCAAGCTGCCCTTTCCTGCAGCTTGAAACTTGAAACCCGCGACTGCTTCTATCAGATATCCAGCAACAGACGAGCCGGATCTTCCAGCAGGTTCTTGATGGTCACCAGGAAGGTCACAGCTTCTTTGCCATCGATCAGACGGTGATCGTAGGACAGTGCCAAGTACATCATCGGACGGATAACGACCTGACCGTTGATGGCCATAGGACGCTGGATGATGTTGTGCATGCCCAGAATCGCTGCCTGCGGCGGGTTGACGATCGGGGTCGACATCATCGAACCGAAGGTACCACCGTTGGTGATGGTGAAGGTACCACCGGTCATCTCGTCCATCGACAGTTTGCCGTCACGGGCTTTCTTGCCGAAAGTGGCGATGCCGCCTTCGATTTCAGCCAGGCTCATCAGCTCGGCGTTACGCAGAACCGGTACTACCAGGCCACGATCGCTGGAAACGGCAACGCCGATATCCGCATAGCCGTGGTAAACGATGTCGCCACCGTCGATCGACGCGTTGACAGCCGGGAAGCGTTTCAGCGCTTCGGTAGCTGCTTTGACGAAGAACGACATGAAGCCCAGGCGCACGCCGTTATGGGACTTCTCGAACAGATCCTTGTACTTCGAACGCAGGGCCATGACTTCGGTCATGTCTACTTCGTTGAAAGTCGTCAGCATCGCCATGTTCGATTGCGCTTCAACCAGACGCTTGGCCACAGTGGCGCGAACGCGGGTCATCGGTACGCGCTTCTCGATGCGGTCGCCAGCGGCGAACACAGGAGCGGCAGCCGAAGGAGCAGCAGCCTTGGCAGGCGCGGCAGCCGGAGCGGCTTTCTTGGCAGCAACAGCTGCAACCACGTCTTCCTTGGTCACACGACCACCCTTGCCGGTGCCGGCAACGGAAGCGATGTTGATGCCGTTCTCTTCAGCCAGCTTGCGAGCAGCCGGAGCAGCGACAGGATCGTCTTCGCCTTCGGCAGCAGCAGGTGCGGCGGCAGCAGCGGCCGGAGCAGCAGCGGCTGGAGCAGCGGCAGCAGCACCGCCCGCTTCGATGGAGCCCAGAACTTCGTCGGACAGAACGGTGTCGCCTTCGTTCTTGACGATTGCGCCCAGCACGCCATCAGCAGTAGCCAGCACTTCCAGTACGACTTTGTCGGTTTCGATGTCAACGATCAGATCGTCGCGCTTGACAGCGTCGCCCGGTTTTTTGTGCCAGGTGGCAACGGTGCCATCGGCAACCGATTCCGGGAAAGTGGGGGCTTTGATCTCGATAGCCATTATCTGTAGTTCCTTAAATTCGGTTTCAAGTGCGCGAAGGCATTAAACGGTAAACGCGTCTTGCAACAGTTTTTCCTGCTGCTCGGCGTGCATCGATGCGTAACCACAAGCAGGTGCAGCGGAGGCATCACGGCCCGCGTACTCAAGTACGAGAGATTTGTCGTGTTTGCCAACGATGCGGCGCATGTGGTGCTGGCTGCAGTACCAGGCGCCCTGGTTCATCGGCTCTTCCTGACACCAAACGATATGTTTGAGGTTGGTGTACGGAGCCAGGACTTCAATCAAGTCGTCCTCAGGGAATGGGTACAGCTGCTCGATACGCACGACAGCGATATCGTCACGACCTTCGGCACGACGCTTTTCCAGCAGGTCGTAGTAGACCTTGCCGCTACACAGAACAACACGCTCGACCTTTTGTGGGTCTTGAGCATCGATTTCCGGGATAACGGTCTGGAACGAACCTTCGGCCAGGTCTTCCAGAGTCGAGATGGCCAGCTTGTGGCGCAGCAGCGACTTCGGCGTCAGCACGACCAATGGTTTGCGCAGCGGGCGAATCACCTGACGACGCAGCAAGTGGTAGATCTGCGCCGGCGTGGTCGGTACGGCTACCTGAATGTTGTGCTCGGCGCACAGCTGCAGGTAACGCTCCAGACGTGCCGAGGAGTGCTCAGGACCCTGACCTTCGTAACCGTGTGGCAGCAGCATGGTCAGACCGCACAGACGGCCCCACTTGTGCTCGCCACTGGTGATGAACTGGTCGATAACCACTTGAGCACCGTTGGCGAAGTCGCCGAACTGGGCTTCCCAGATCACCAGCGCATCCGGCGTGGTGGTCGAGTAGCCGTATTCGAACGCCAAAACGGCCTCTTCCGACAGGAACGAGTCGTACAGGTCAAAGCGTGGCTGACCGTCGTACAGGTGCTGCAGCGGAACGTAAGTGCCAGCGTCTTTCTGGTTGTGCAGAACAGCGTGACGGTGCGAGAACGTACCGCGGCCGATGTCCTGACCGGTCATGCGAATCGGGTGACCTTCGAACGCCAGGGTCGCGTACGCCATGGTTTCAGCGTAACCCCAGTTGATCGGCAGGCCGCCGGCTTGCATCTTCTGACGGTCTTCGTAGATCTTCGCAACCTGGCGCTGAACCACGAAGCCATCCGGAATTTCCAGCAGCTTGGCGGACAGTTCCTGCAGGGTTTTCAGATCGAAACGAGTGTCGTGACGCGCAGTCCAGGCGTGGCCCAGATACGGACGCCAGTCCACGAACAACTCTTTGTTCGGCTCTTTGACCAGGCTTTTCACTACGTGCAGACCGTTGTCCAGCGCGTTGCGGTATTCGTCGACTTTCGCCTGAACACGCTCTGCATCAAGCGTACCGTCCTGAGTCAGACGATCAGCGTACAGCTCACGGGTGGTGCGCTGCTTGGTGATCTGCTGATACATCAGAGGCTGGGTGCCGCTTGGCTCGTCGGCCTCGTTGTGGCCGCGACGACGGTAGCAGACCAGATCGATTACCACGTCACGCTTGAATTGCATGCGGTAGTCGATGGCCAACTGGGTCACGAACAACACGGCTTCCGGATCATCACCATTCACATGGAGGATCGGCGCCTGGATCATCTTGGCAACGTCGGTGGCGTACTCGGTGGAACGCGAGTCCAGCGGGTTGCTGATGGTGAAACCAACCTGGTTGTTGATCACGATGTGCACAGTACCGCCGGTCTTGAAACCGCGGGTCTGGGACATCTGGAAGGTTTCCATGACCACGCCTTGACCGGCGAATGCCGCGTCACCGTGGATGGAGATCGGCAGAACCTTCTCACCGGTCGAATCGTTACGACGATCCTGACGGGCGCGAACCGAACCTTCGACCACCGGGGAAACGATTTCCAGGTGGGACGGGTTGAACGCCATGGCCAGGTGAACTTCACCGCCGGCGGTCATCACGTTGGAGGAGAAGCCCTGGTGGTATTTAACGTCACCGGAACCCAGCTCGACCTTCTTCTTGCCTTCGAACTCGTCGAACAGCTCACGCGGGTTCTTGCCGAAGGTATTGACCAGAACGTTCAGACGACCACGGTGGGCCATGCCGATGACGACTTCCTTGGTACCGTAGGAACCGGAACGCTGGATCAGTTCGTCGAGCATCGGAATCAGGCTCTCGCCGCCTTCCAGACCGAAACGCTTGGTGCCCGGGTATTTGGTGCCCAGGTATTTTTCCAGACCTTCACCGGCAGTCACGCGCTCAAGCAGGTGGCTCTTGATGTCGGCGGAGTACGTCGGACGACCACGCACGCTTTCCAGACGCTGCTGGAACCACTGGCGCTGCTCGGAATCGGTGATATGCGTAAATTCAGCGCCGATGGTGCGGCAATATGTCTGCTGCAACGCTTCGTGAATTTCGCGTAGGCTCGCTTCCTCTTTGCCGATGAACAGGTCGCCGGCACGGAAGGTCGTATCAAGATCGGCATTGGTCAAGCCGTAATGATTGATCGACAGGTCTGCAGGTGCAGGACGCTGCCACAGTCCCAGCGGGTCAAGCTGGGCTGCCTGGTGGCCACGCATACGGTAGGCCTGGATCAATCGCAGCACTTCAACTTGCTTCTTCTCGTGCTCACTGCTCACGCTCCCGGCGGAAACCGGTTGAGCGCGACGCTGGTTCTTTGCCAGCAGCACGAAATGATCGCGAATCGTCGAGTGCGAAACATCAGTGGCAGAGTTGCCGTCGGCAGGCAACTTCTGAAAGTAGGTGCGCCACTCTTCTGGCACAGCGTTAGGGTCGTGCAGGTAGAGCTCATAAAGCTCTTCCACATAGGCAGCGTTTCCACCTGAAAGGTAGGCGCTGTTCCACATGCGCTGCATCACGCTTTCTTGCATGCTTGGTCACCCTCGGTTAGGGGAACACCATCGGTGTCGACACCGAGCAAACTTGCAGAAGTCCGAATGCAGCGACTAAAACAAGCCACTTAGGATCACACTGATAGTCCGGGTACCAGCCCGGATGCCCCTGCTTGTCTCATTTCTTCAAAATAAGAGCTGCAGCTTGTGACTACTGCTCTGGTTATAGCCATGACGCGGGTTGAAGCCCGCGCCACAGCCTCTACGGTACAGCGGTTACAGCAGCTGAATCACACGCCGCTCGAAAGCAGCATGTTACGGATGTGACCGATGGCCTTAGTCGGGTTCAGGCCTTTCGGACATACGTTGACGCAGTTCATGATGCCCCGGCAGCGGAATACGCTGAACGGGTCATCGAGCGAAGCCAGACGCTCGTTGGTCTTGGTGTCACGGCTGTCTGCCAGGAAGCGATAGGCTTGCAGCAGAGCGGCTGGACCCAGGAACTTGTCCGGGTTCCACCAGAAGGACGGGCAAGAGGTCGAGCAGCAAGCGCACAGGATGCACTCGTACAGACCGTCGAGCTTTTCACGCTCTTCTGGCGACTGCAGACGCTCGATGGCCGGAGCCGGCGTGTCGTTCTGCAGGTAAGGCTTCACCTTCTCGTATTGCTTGTAGAAGATGCTCATATCGACGACCAGGTCACGGATAACCGGCAAACCTGGCAGAGGACGAACGATCAACTTGTTACCTTTTACAACGGCGGACAGTGGCGTGATGCAGGCCAGACCGTTCTTGCCGTTGATGTTCATGCCGTCGGAGCCGCAGACACCTTCACGGCAAGAGCGACGATAGGAGAAACCTTCGTCCTGCTCTTTGATGAGGGCCAGCACGTCCAGCACCATCAGGTCTTTACCACCGGTATCGACCTGGAATTCCTGCATGAACGGCGCAGCGTCCTGATCAGGGTTGTAGCGATAAACACTGACTTGCAACATGGCGGTCACCCTTAATAAGTCCGGACTTTCGGTTCGAAAGTCGGAACAGTCTTCGGCGAGAAGTTAACGGCACGCTTGGTGACGCGCTTGTCACCCGGGAAGTACAGGGTGTGGCACAGCCAGTTTTCGTCGTCACGGTCTTCGAAGTCTTCACGGGCGTGCGCACCGCGGGACTCTTTACGTACTTCGGCAGCAATGGCAGTCGCTTCAGCCACTTCCAGCAGGTTTTGCAGTTCCAGCGCTTCGATACGTGCAGTGTTGAAAGCCTGCGACTTATCGTTGATCTTCACGTTAGCGATACGCTGACGCAGATCGGCCAGTTGAGCGATACCTTTCTGCATGTATTCGCCGGTACGGAACACACCGAAGTAGTTCTGCATGCAGCTTTGCAGCTCACGACGCAGGGTTGCTACGTCTTCGCCATCAGTGCGGCTGTTCAGCGAGTTCAGGCGCGACAGGGCAGCTTCGATATCGGCTTCGGTAGCGTCGTCGTATTCGATGCCGTCGGTCAGTGCCTTTTCCAGGTGCAGGCCGGCAGCGCGGCCGAATACCACCAGGTCGAGCAACGAGTTGCCGCCCAGACGGTTGGCGCCGTGAACCGATACGCAAGCCACTTCACCTACAGCGAACAGACCAGGAATGATCTGATCCACTCCGTCGGCGTTCTGGGTGATCGCCTGACCATGAATGTTGGTGGCAACGCCGCCCATCATATAGTGGCAAGTCGGAACAACCGGAACCGGCGCAACCACCGGGTCAACGTGCGCGAAAGTCTTCGACAGTTCGCAGATGCCTGGCAGACGGCTGTGCAGCACTTCCTCGCCCAAGTGGTCGAGTTTGAGCATTACGTGGTCGCCATTCGGACCGCAACCGTTGCCGGCGATGATTTCTTTAACCATCGAGCGAGCAACCACGTCACGACCGGCAAGGTCTTTGGCGTTCGGAGCATAACGCTCCATGAAACGCTCGCCGTGCTTGTTGATCAGGTAACCACCCTCACCACGGCAACCTTCTGTAACCAGTACACCAGCACCGGCGATGCCGGTCGGGTGGAACTGCCACATTTCGATGTCTTGTACCGGCACGCCAGCACGCAGAGCCATGCCGACGCCGTCACCGGTGTTGATCAGGGCGTTGGTGGTGGACGCGTAGATACGGCCTGCACCGCCGGTAGCCAATACGGTGGCTTTTGCGCGGATGTAGGAGGTTTCGCCAGTTTCGATGCAGATCGCGATCACACCGACGAAATCGCCTTCCTGGTTTTTCACCAGGTCGACAGCGTAGTACTCGTTCAGGAACGTGGTACCAGCCTTCAGGTTGCCCTGATACAGAGTGTGCAGCAGTGCGTGACCGGTACGGTCGGAAGCGGCGCAAGTACGTGCAGCCTGACCGCCCTTGCCGTAGTCCTTGGACTGACCGCCGAACGGACGCTGGTAGATACGGCCTTGCTCGGTACGCGAGAACGGCAGACCCATGTGGTCCAGCTCGAAAACGGCAGCCGGGCCTTCCTGACACATGTATTCGATAGCGTCCTGGTCACCGATGTAGTCGGAGCCCTTGACGGTATCGTACATGTGCCAGCGCCAGTCATCGTTCGGGTCAGCGGACGCGATTGCACAGGTGATGCCGCCCTGGGCGGATACAGTGTGCGAACGGGTCGGGAAAACCTTGGTGATCACGGCAGTCTTGTGACCGCCCTGCGCCAGTTGCAGCGCAGCGCGCATGCCGGCACCGCCACCACCAATGATGATGGCGTCGAAAGAAATCGTTGGAATGTTAGCCATGACTCAGATACCCCAGAGAATCTGCACACCCCAGACGAAGTAAGCGAACATCGCAACGCCGCATACTGCCTGGAAAAGGAAACGTACTGCGGTCGCGGACTTGCCCAGCGCCATTGGCGTCAGGTAGTCGGTCGCGATGGTCCACATGCCGACCCAGGCGTGAGCGCCGAGAGCAACAAGGGCCAGCAGACTGAAGATACGCATCCCGTTGTGGGCGAACAGGCCGTGCCACTGGTCGTAGCCAATGCCCGGATTCGCTGCAAGGTATCCGATCAGGAAAATGAAATAAGCCGCGAGAACAACCGCAGACACACGTTGCGCCATCCAGTCATAGAGGCCCGAACGCGAAAGGTTCGTAACGCTGGTTACCATATCCAAACTCCTGCCAGAACGATCAACACCACCGAAACGGCGATGATAATTTTCGAGCCCAGGCGGCCGCCTTCCAGCGTCTCACCGATGCCCATATCCATGATCAAGTGGCGCACACCGGCTACCAGGTGATACAGCAGAGCGGACAGGAGGCCCCATGCTACGAACTTGGCCAGCGGGCTGGTCAAGCATGCCTTCACTTCGGCAAAACCTTCCTCGGAACCCAGAGACTTGCCCAATGCATAAAGCATGAAGCCGATACCCAGGAAGAGGATGATGCCGGAAACACGGTGAAGAAACGACGTAACGCCGGTGATGGGGAGTTTGATGGTCCTTAGGTCTAGGTTTACAGGTCGTTGGCTTTTCACGGCTTTTTTTTCACACTGAAGAGCCCCTAACAATCAGGGCAAAGTTGTTGGGGAGTGCACTGGTCAGGTAACCACCACCCAGGGATGCGACCCCCAATAAAGCAGGCCCAAAAGCCCTTGGCGGTCGGTGGCCGAGTATAGACAGTTAGGCTACTAATGACAACGCAATCACCTACCCCCAATAGCTGATTGCACAAGTTGAATAAAAGGCGTAAATGGCAGGCAATTTCGAGGAAAAAGTGCGCTTAAAGCCTTCTGGAGCAAGACTTTAGGCAAATTGACATTCGAATTTATCTCACTATAGTGGTGCGGGCCCTGCGTGGGGGGTCTGTCTGATGGTTAAGCATAAATAGGAGGCCACATGGCTGACAAAAAAGCGCAGTTGATCATCGAGGGCGCAGCCCCCGTCGAGCTGCCCATTTTAACCGGCACCGTTGGTCCCGATGTAATCGATGTTCGGGGCCTGACGGCCACGGGCCGCTTCACTTTCGACCCTGGTTTCATGTCGACCGCCTCGTGCGAATCGAAGATTACCTATATCGACGGCGACAACGGCATTCTGTTGCACCGCGGCTACCCGATCGAACAACTGGCTGAAAAGTCAGACTACCTGGAAACCTGCTACCTGCTGCTCAACGGCGAACTGCCGACAGCAGAACAGAAGGCCCAGTTCGTCAGCACCGTCAAGAACCACACCATGGTTCACGAGCAGCTGAAAACCTTCTTCAACGGTTTCCGTCGCGACGCCCACCCGATGGCCGTCATGTGCGGCGTAGTCGGCGCCCTCTCGGCCTTCTACCACGACTCCCTGGACATCAATAACCCGCAGCATCGCGAAATTTCCGCGATCCGCCTGGTTGCCAAGATGCCGACCCTGGCAGCGATGGTTTACAAGTACTCCATGGGCCAACCCATGATGTACCCGCGTAACGACCTGACGTACGCGGAAAACTTCCTGCACATGATGTTCAACACCCCGTGCGAGATCAAACCGATCAGCCCGGTGCTCGCCAAGGCCATGGACCGGATCTTCATCCTCCACGCCGACCACGAGCAGAACGCATCGACTTCCACCGTGCGCCTGGCAGGCTCTTCGGGTGCCAACCCGTTCGCCTGTATCGCCGCCGGTATCGCCGCACTGTGGGGCCCTGCCCACGGCGGTGCGAACGAAGCCGTTCTGACCATGCTTGATGAAATCGGCGATGTTTCGAACATCGACAAGTTCATCGCCAAGGCCAAGGACAAGAACGATCCGTTCAAACTGATGGGCTTCGGTCACCGCGTTTACAAGAACCGCGATCCTCGCGCGACTGTAATGAAGCAGACCTGCGACGAAGTACTGAAGGAACTGGGCATCAACAACGATCCGCAACTCGAACTGGCCATGCGCCTGGAAGAGATCGCCCTGACCGACCCGTACTTCATCGAACGCTCGCTGTACCCGAACGTCGACTTCTACTCGGGGATCATCCTCAAGGCGATCGGCATTCCGACCAGCATGTTCACCGTGATCTTCGCGCTGGCACGTACTGTCGGTTGGATCTCCCACTGGAAAGAAATGCTCTCCAGCCCGTACAAGATCGGCCGTCCGCGCCAGCTGTACACCGGCTACGAGTCGCGTGACATTACCAAGCTGGAAGACCGCAAATAAGAGTTGTCTTGCGATAACGTCTTGAGTTGTAGCGGGAACGGCCTCTATTTATATAGGGGCCGTTTTTGTTTATTGGGCCGCATCGGCCTGTGGGCCGACTGGTTTTTTGGAATCAGGTGTATATCCGTTTTTTGAGTAGCTGCTGCTGGCGGTTTCGCTCTTACAGCGAGTCACCTTTTCCAAACGCCGGAATGCCGGCCCAGCGAAAAGGTAACCCAAAAGGCTTTGCCCCGGCGTTCGGCACTTCGCTGAGGCTCAGTGTTCCCTCGCTACGGTGTCCATCAGGGGGCATCGCCTACGGTTTGCTTCGCTGCACCTCCTCTCGATGAATGCGGCTTCGCCGCACGGCGCTTCGCGCCTACCCCCCTGATGAACACCTTCACTCGGCCTGCCGATGGGGGCAAAAGAGCAAAAGCAACATCAAGAGCCAAGCCAAAGCCAAAGCCAAAGCCAAAACAGATCAAAAGATCGCAGCCTTCGGCAGCTCCTACAATTGGGTGGGGTGCACCTGCTAGAGATTGGTCGACTGTCAGGCCGCCATCGCGAGCAGGCTCGCTCCCACAGAAAATCAGAAGTCGACCGCACGCTTTTCCACCACCCAACACAATGAGCGTTAGCTCGAGTGCAGCTTTTGATCTTGATCCACCGGCCCCTTCGGCAGGCTGAGTGGAGGGATTTATCCGGGGGCGGGAGCGCAGCGACCGTTTGGCGAAGCCAAATGCATCGAGAGGAGGTGCAGCGAAGCAAACCGGAGGCGATGCGCCCGGATGAATCCCGGAGCGAAGGAACCCGAGCCTGCGAGGGCCGAACGCTGGGGCAAGCCTTTTTTTGCTTACTTTTTTGAGGCGTTTGTCAAAAAAGTGAGTCGCCGTAAGGGCGAAACCCTAAGAAGCCGTTACCGCAGCAACGGATATAAACGCAACAAAAAGGCAACAAACAGCCGCAGTCCGATAACCGCCCAATAAAAATGCCCCAATCTCTCGACCAGGGCATTCAGTACAGCGTTGCTAACTATCGAAAACCATCAAACCATCAATGCGAAACCGCCCCACTCGCCCCCAATCCCGTCTGCGAACGCACAAACTGCGGGAAGAACAGCGCCCGCTCCTTGTCCGCAGCCGCCGACTTGTCAGTGATCGAGAAGAACCAGATCCCCACAAACGCTATGATCATCGAGAACAACGCAGGATACTCGTAAGGAAAGATCGCCTTCTCGTGATGCAGAATCTGCACCCAGATGGTCGGGCCAAGCACCATCAGGCCCACAGCACTGATCAGCCCCAGCCAACCGCCAATCATCGCGCCGCGGGTGGTCAGCTTCTTCCAGTACATCGAAAGCAGCAGGACCGGGAAGTTACAGCTCGCCGCGATGGAGAACGCCAGGCCAACCATGAACGCGATGTTCTGGCTTTCGAACAGAATACCCAGACCAATCGCCAGCACTGCCAAGGCAATGGTGGTGATCTTCGAAACGCGGATCTCATCCTTCTCGTTCGCCTTGCCCTTCTTGATCACGCTGGCATACAGGTCGTGAGACACCGCCGAAGCACCGGCCAGGGTCAGACCCGCGACAACCGCCAGAATGGTCGCGAACGCCACAGCCGAGATGAAGCCGAGGAAGATGCTCCCGCCGACTGCGTTGGCCAAGTGCACCGCCGCCATGTTGTTGCCGCCCAACAGCGCGCCAGCAGCATCTTTGAAGGCCGGGTTGGTGCTGACCAGCAGGATCGCGCCGAAGCCGATGATGAAGGTCAGAATGTAGAAGTAGCCAATGAAACCGGTTGCGTACAGCACGCTCTTACGAGCTTCTTTAGCGTCGCTCACGGTGAAGAAGCGCATCAGAATATGCGGCAGGCCAGCAGTACCGAACATCAGCGCCAGACCGAGGGAGAACGCCGAAATCGGATCTTTCACCAAGCCGCCAGGGCTCATGATCGCTTCACCTTTAGGGTGAACCTTGATCGCCTCGGAGAACAGCATGTTGAAGTCGAAGTTGACGTGCTTCATCACCATCAGCGCCATGAACGAGGCACCGGACAGCAACAGCACAGCCTTGATGATCTGCACCCAAGTGGTCGCCAGCATGCCGCCGAACAACACGTACATGCACATCAGCACACCGACCAGAATCACCGCCACGTGGTAGTCCAGACCGAACAACAGTTGGATCAACTTGCCGGCACCAACCATTTGCGCGATCAGGTAGAACGCCACCACCACCAGCGAACCGCAGGCAGACAGGGTGCGAATCTGGGTTTGCCCGAGGCGGTAGGACGCCACGTCGGCAAAGGTGTATTTACCCAGGTTACGCAGACGTTCGGCGATCAGGAACAGAATGATCGGCCAGCCCACCAGGAAGCCGATCGAGTAGATCAGGCCATCGTAGCCGGAGGTGAACACCAGCGCGGAAATCCCCAGGAAGGACGCCGCCGACATGTAGTCACCGGCGATCGCCAGACCATTCTGGAAACCGGTGATCTTGCCGCCCGCCGCATAGTAGTCGGCCGCCGAGTTGTTTTTCTTCGAGGCCCAGTAGGTGATGTACAAGGTCGCGCCAACGAACGCCACGAACATCAGGATGGCTGGAATGTTCAGTGGCTGCTTGGCCACTGCGCCCGTCAAGGCGTCAGCGGCAAAGGCACAAGGCGCGAACGCTGCAACGCTCAATAGAGAAAGTAGACGCCGGATCATTGCTGAGCCTCCTTGAGAATCGCATTGTTCAGGTCGTCAAACTCGCCATTGGCGCGGCGCACGTAGATAGCAGTGAGGATGAAGGCCGAGATAATCAGGCCGACACCGATAGGAATGCCCCAGGTAATCGAGGATTCAGGACTGAGCTTCGCACCCAGCACGTGTGGCCCGTAGGCGATCAGAAGGATGAATCCGGAGTAGAGCCCGAGCATGATCGCCGAGAGTATCCAGGCGAACTTTTCCCTTTTTCGCACCAGCTCCTTGAATCGGGGACTGTTTTGAATCGAGAGGTAAATGCTGTCGTTCATTGTTTTTATCCTCGCAGCACAGATTATTGTTGGAACGTAGCTAATGTATGCGGCTGCGGGACAGGTTCCAGACGACCTTAGTAGTAGAACGCCATGACGTATTCGCCATTCTTAAGCACACACAAAAAACTGTAGGAGTGAGCCTGCTCGCGATAGCGCCATGTCAGTCGACATTTCTGTTAACTGACAGACTGCTATCCCGAGCAGGCTCACTCCTACAGAGGAGCTGCGGTGTGTTGGTTATTTAGTCCAGTCAGCCACGCGATCCGGGTGTTTGGCCATCCAATCCTTGGCGGCTGCATCAGGCTTGGCACCGTCCTGAATCGCGAGCATCACTTCACCGATTTCGTCTTTCGAAGCCCACTGGAAGTTCTTCAGGAACTTGGCCACTTCTGGTGCCTTCGCATCCAGGCCCTTGCTGCCGATGCTGTTCACGGTTTCAGCAGCGCCGTAAACGCCTTTAGGGTCGTCGAGGAAGCGCAGCTTCCACTTGGCGAACATCCAGTGCGGCACCCAACCGGTGACGGCGATGGATTCGTTTTTCTTCTCTGCACGGGTCAACTCGGCAATCATGCCGGCGCCGGAGCTGGCTTTGAGGGTGTACTTATCGAGGCCGTAATCCTTGATCGCCTGATCGGTCTTGAGCATCACGCCTGAACCGGCGTCGATGCCGACTATGCGATTTTTGAAGGTGTCGTCGGTTTTCAGGTCTTCGATCGACTTGGCTTTTACATATTCCGGGACGATCAGGCCGATTTTCGCATCCTTGAAGTTCGGGCCGTAATCGACGACCTGATCCTTGTTCTTCGTCCAGTATTCGCCGTGGGTCACTGGCAGCCAGGCCGACAGCATGGCGTCGAGTTTGCCGGTGGCGACACCCTGCCACATGATCCCGGTGGCGACGGCTTGCAGTTTCACGTCGTAGCCGAGTTTCTGCTTGATCACTTCGGCCGCCACGTGGGTGGTCGCGACGCTGTCGGACCAGCCGTCAACGTAACCGATGTTCAGGGTCTGTTTTTCAGCGCTGGCGAAAGTGGAGCTCATCGCAAGCGCCAGAGCGGCACCTGCGCCTAAAAGTCGTCGCATCTTCATCGTTACTTCCCCGAAATGCTGCGCCCGACGGATGACGGGCGGCGTCAACGTATTGTTATGGTGCACAGCGCCCCCATCACGCCTCACCGCAAACTCGTCCGGACATCAGTGGAGTACTGACGGCTTCGATCATCAACCTGACGCCGAAGGCGACCTGCTCTGTCAGCGACCTCAAGGCAACGAGAAACGACATCAGAAGGCCATTAACCGCGTCTATATAAATGACGCCAAATAATCCGCCCGAACTTTGCATGTCAAAACCATGC
The DNA here is from genome assembly GCF_014472415.1 of Pseudomonas sp. N40(2020). Taxonomy (GTDB): domain Bacteria; phylum Pseudomonadota; class Gammaproteobacteria; order Pseudomonadales; family Pseudomonadaceae; genus Aquipseudomonas. Next base: position 157,973 of record NZ_JACSZV010000004.1, on the reverse strand, counting down.
AGGCCACCAACCCCCGGTTAATTGCAGGTAACATGCGTCGCTTTGCAGCCACTCGGCCTGACCATGTCCGCGACTTCCCGCTTTGCTTTTCTTCCTTATGTCTTCGCCTGCCTGCTCGGGCTGTTTGCCCTTGGCGGCTTCTGGTATGGCCTCGGTAAGCCATTGATTTTGCCGGACGCTGCCACCCCGACGCACAAGTTGCAATGCGCCTCCTATACCCCATTCGACAAGGACCAGTCGCCGTTCGACGTGCCGTTCAAGCTGCGCCCGGAGCGCATGGACGCCGACCTCGCCCTGTTGGCGACGCGCTTTGAATGCATCCGCACTTACTCCATGACCGGCCTCGAAGCGCTGCCGGATCTGGCACGTAAACATGGCCTGAAATTGATGATCGGCGCCTGGGTCAACAGCAACCCGGTGGACACCGAGAAGGAAGTCGACCTGCTGATCGCCTCGGCCAACGCCAACCCGGACGTGGTCACGGCAGTAATCGTTGGCAACGAAGCGCTGCTGCGTAAAGAGGTTACCGGCGGGCAATTAGTGAAGCTGATAAACAAGGTCAAAAGTCACGTTAAACAGCCGGTGACTTACGCCGATGTATGGGAGTTCTGGCAAAGGCATCCAGAAATCGCTCCCGCCGTGGACTTCATAACGATCCACTTGCTGCCGTACTGGGAAGACCATCCATGGAACGTTGACGTGGCCTTGTCGCAAGTGGCCGCGATTCGTCGCAGTTTTGGCAGCATGTTTGCGCCAAAAGAAATAATGATCGGCGAAACGGGTTGGCCGAGCGAAGGCCGCCAGCGCAAGACTGCCGTGCCGAGCAGAGAAAACGAAGCCAAGTTTATCCGTGGCTTTGTCGCGATGGCCGAGAAGGAAGGCTGGCGTTACAACCTCATCGAAGCATTTGATCAACCATGGAAACGTGCGAGCGAAGGCGCGGTCGGCGGTTATTGGGGGCTGTTCGATGCCGATCGCCAAGACAAGGGTGTGCTCGCAGGCCCCGTGACCAACGTGCCGTACTGGAAGCAGTGGCTGGCCGTCGGCGGTTTGATTTTCCTCGGCACATTGATCCTCGGCGGTCGGGTTCGCACGACGCGATCAGCACTGGTGCTTCCGCTGTTGGGCGCCCTCGCCGCTTGTTCAATCGGTGCGTGGGGCGATCTGGCCCGCGTGACCACACGATTTGCCAGTGAATGGCTGTGGGTCGGGCTGCTGACGGCGTTGAATCTGTTGGTGTTGGCGCATGCCGCGCTGACCTTGAGCACCCGCACGGGTTGGCGTGAACGGGCGTTCAATCTGCTGGAACGTCGCGCCGGTTGGCTGGTTGCGGCGGCAGGGTTCGCGGCGGCGGTGATGATGCTGGAGATGGTATTCGATGCGCGTTATCGCAGCTTTGCGAGCATGGCGTTCATCCTGCCGGCGCTGGTTTACCTGTGCCGCCCGGTTAGCGTGCCGCGTCGGGAGATTGCGCTACTGACCTTTATCATCGGGGCCGGCATCGCGCCGCAGTTGTATGAAGAAGGATTGCTGAATCAGCAGGCCTGGGGTTGGGCACTGGTGAGTTTGTTGATGGCTGCTGCACTTTGGCGCTGCTTGCGGGTTCGCATCCGCTGACCTTCAGCGCCTGTACCTGCCTCATCGCTGGCAAGCCAGCTCCCACAGGTTTTGGGGTCATACACAAAAGTTGTGTTTCTCCAGATCCCTGTGGGAGCGGGCTTGCCCGCGATGACTGACTTTCAGGCGCTGCGAGACTCCCGGACAAGGCGCAACCCGGCAATCACCACCGCAAACACCGCCAGTGTCGTGTTGTACAACGCCAGCGCCGGCAACCCGAAGACCAGCGCCAGCACCGCCAGCCACCACCCTGCCCGCCCGGGCAAGACAAAACCGATCAGCGCCGCACCCAGCGCCGTCCAACCCAACACTTTGAAGTGAATCATCAGCCCGAGGTTCGAGCGTACCTGACACTCCCAACGGCTGGCCTCATCCACACAGATGCCGACCCACTGCCCGTCTTCCATAAAGCCATAACGCGCGCCATAACTGGCAGCCAGCCATAACGGCAACAAAACGAGCAGCAGAATCACGGGCAAACGGCGGGACATGAAACTCTCCAATCAACGAAAATCGGCGGCCAGCTTAATCTTCGGCCTGTCAGACGCAAGCACTAACAACAGTTAACTTTTCATCCAGGCGATGCAAAGTGTATCGTCCAGCTACTATTACTCCGAATTCTGCCTGTTTGGTGCCGCGGCATGGCACTTTGGCGCAACCCCGGTGGTCATAGCCTGCGAACTTCATTCGGCACCTTCCTCTAAGGGATCTAGTCATGCTCCGTTCCTTGCGCTTCGCCGCGCTGTTCAGCGGCCTTATTTTGAGTGCGTCCGCACTGGCGGTGGATATCGACGCCGCCAGTTATGGCTATCCCCTGACCAACCCGTTCGAGGCGACCATCGCCACGACTCCGCCGGACTTGCGCCCGGAACTGCCGCTGGACGACGACATCAATCAGTCGGACCGCAGCGTCACCTTGCGTCCGGAACGCGAGTTCATTCTTCCGGACAACTTCTGGCCGGTGAAAAAGCTCACCTACCGCATCGCCGAGCAGGACAAGCCAGCACCGCTGATCTTCCTGATCGCCGGCACCGGGGCGCGTTATGACAGCACGCTCAACGAATACCTGAAAAAGCTCTACTACAAGGCTGGCTACCACGTCGTACAGTTGTCGTCGCCGACCAGCTTCGACTTCATCAGTGCAGCCTCGCGCTTCGCCACTCCGGGCGTGACCAAGGAAGACGCTGAAGACATGTATCGGGTGATGCAGGCCGTGCGGGCGCAAAACCCGAAACTGCCGGTCACCGAGTATTACCTCACCGGTTATAGCCTTGGTGCTCTCGATGCCGCGTTCGTCGCGCATCTGGACGAAACCCGCCGCAGCTTCAACTTCAAGAAAGTCCTGCTGCTCAACCCGCCGGTCAACCTCTATACCTCGATCACCAACCTCGACAAGCTGGTGCAGACCGAAGTTAAAGGTATCAACAACAGCACCACGTTCTATGAATTGGTGCTGACCAAGTTGACCCGATACTTCCAGCAGAAAGGTTATATCGACCTCAACGACGCCCTGCTCTACGACTTCCAGCAGTCCAAGCAGCATCTGAGCAACGAGCAGATGGCGATGCTGATCGGCACCTCGTTCCGCTTCTCGGCAGCCGATATTGCGTTTACTTCTGACCTGATCAACCGTCGCGGCCTGATCACCCCGCCGAAATTCCCGATCACCCAGGGCACCAGCCTCACGCCGTTCCTCAAACGTGCACTGCAATGCGACTTCGATTGCTACCTGACCGAGCAAGTGATTCCGATGTGGCGCGCGCGCACCGACGGCGGCAGCCTGCTGCAACTGATCGATCAGGTCAGCCTGTATGCACTGAAGGATTACCTGCACGACAGCCCGAAAATCGCCGTAATGCACAACGCCGACGACGTGATACTCGGCCCGGGCGACCTCGGCTTCCTGCGCAAAACCTTCGGTGATCGTCTGACCGTTTACCCACTGGGCGGCCATTGCGGCAACCTTAACTACCGCGTCAACAGCGACGCCATGCTGGAGTTCTTCCGTGGCTAAATATCTCCTGCTGATTGCAGCGTTACTCTGTGCAGGCGTGGCCCAGGCCGACAACAGCAAAGCCAATGCACCGGTGGTGGTCGACAGTGACGGCTTCAAGGAACCGCTGTCCAAACTCAAGTTCAACCCGGAGCTGGATCAGCGCGAATTCGAGCGCTCGACGCTCAACGCACTGAACGTGTATGACCCACTGGAAGAGTGGAACCGTCGCGTTTACCACTTCAACTACCGCTTCGACCAATGGGTGTTCCTGCCGGTGGTCGATGGCTACCGTTACATCACGCCAAGCTTCTTGCGCACCGGCGTGAGCAACTTCTTCAACAACCTGGGTGACGTACCGAACCTGATGAACAGCCTCTTGCAGTTCAAGGGCCAGCGTTCGATGGAAACCACCGCACGCCTGTTGCTCAACACCACCATCGGCATCGCCGGCCTGTGGGACCCGGCGACCGCCATGGGGCTGCCGCGCCAGAGCGAAGACTTCGGTCAGACTCTGGGCTTCTACGGTGTTCCGGGCGGCGCCTATTTCGTCCTGCCGATCCTCGGCCCGTCGAACCTGCGTGACACCGCAGGCCTGGCTGTGGACTACAGCGCCGAATCGGCGATCAACTTCCTCAATGTCTCGGAAGTCAGTTCCAACCACCCGGAAATCTGGGCTCTACGCGCCGTCGACAAGCGCTACCAGACCAGCTTCCGCTATGGTCAGCTGAACTCACCGTTCGAGTACGAGAAAGTGCGTTACGTGTACACCGAGTCGCGCAAGTTGCAGATTGCCGAGTAAAACCGGCAGGCACAAAAAAAGGCCATTCGATGCAAATCGAATGGCCTTTTTTAATGACAGAACAACGCTACCACAGAGGTTATGCGTTCAACCTTTGATCGCTTTCCAGATTTTTCCGACAACAGAAACAACCGCCAACACCACCGCGCCAGCGATGATCCCCGCCACGCCATTGAGCAACATCGGCACCGCAAACCCGGCAGCACCGGCCGCCGCGCCAACACCCTCAATCCAGTGGCCTACCACCGGTACACCGTGGGTCAGAATGCCGCCGCCGACCAGGAACATCGCAGCGGTGCCAACCACCGACAGCGTTTTCATCATGTAGGGTGCCGCGACCAGGATGCCGCTACCGATTTTTTTGGCGACCTGCCCAGGCTTCTGCGTCAGCCACAGACCGAGGTCGTCGAGCTTGACGATGCCGGCCACCAGACCGTAAACACCCACAGTCATCACGATGGCGATGCCGGACAGCACGATCACCTGCTGCGTCAACGAAGCCCCAGCCACGGTGCCGAGGGTGATCGCGATGATTTCTGCCGAGAGGATGAAGTCAGTGCGGATCGCACCTTTGATCTTGTCCTTCTCGTACGCCACCAGATCGGTTGCCGGATCGGCCACGGCCTCGGTCAGTTGCGCGTGCTCGGCATCATCTTCAGCCTTGCTGTGCAGAAACTTGTGCGCGAGTTTCTCGAAACCCTCGAAGCACAAGTACGCACCACCGACCATCAACAGCGGCGTCACCAGCCACGGCACGAACGCACTGATCGCCAGCGCCGACGGCACCAGGATCAGTTTGTTGACGAACGAGCCCTTGGCCACCGCCCAGACCACGGGAATCTCCCGCTCGGCCCGCACACCCGAGACTTGCTGGGCATTCAGCGCCAAGTCGTCGCCGAGCACGCCAGCGGTCTTCTTGGCGGCCATTTTGGTCATCAACGCAACGTCGTCCAGAACGGTGGCGATGTCGTCGATCAGCACCAGCAAACTGCTTCCTGCCATGAATCTTGTTTCCTTATGTTAATAATGCCGTGCAGCATACCGCGACTGCAGGCCACACGGGGCATTGTTGAGCGCTGCGCGAGGCCGGTGCTACCATGCGCAACCGCCAGAACAGGCAAGGAACCACCGGGTTTATGAGCACAATCCGCGAGCGCAACAAAGAACTGATCCTGCGTGCCGCCAGTGAGGAGTTTGCCGACAAGGGCTTCGCTGCGACCAAAACCAGCGACATCGCCGCAAAGGCAGGACTGCCCAAGCCCAACGTCTACTACTACTTCAAGTCCAAGGAAAACCTCTACCGCGAGGTGCTGGAAAGCATCATCGTGCCGATCCTGCAGGCCTCGACTCCGTTCAACCCGGACGGCGTGCCGAGCGAAGTGCTCAGCGGCTACATCCGCTCGAAGATCCGCATCTCCCGCGACCTGCCCTTCGCCTCCAAGGTGTTCGCCAGCGAAATCATGCACGGCGCCCCGCACCTGAGCGCTGATCTGGTCGAGCAACTCAACGCTCAGGCCAAGCACAACATCGACTGCATCCAGACTTGGATCGACCGCGGCCAGATTGCCCCGATCGACCCCAACCACCTGATGTTCAGCATCTGGGCCGCAACCCAGACCTACGCCGACTTCGACTGGCAGATTTCTGCGGTCACCGGCAAGGACAAGCTGGATGAAGCGGATTATGAAGCCGCGGCGCAGACGATAATTCGGTTGGTGCTTAAAGGGTGTGAGCCGGACTGATAGACCGCGGTGACGCGATCGCGAGCAGGCTCACTCCTACATTTGGAATGCGTTCCCCTGTAGGAGTGAGCCTGCTCGCGATTGAGGCGACTCGGTTTCAGCTCAAATCCAAATCGCATCCCACAACGGATAGTCGCCAAGCTTCTCAACCAATCCTGCCCGCAATGGATTGGCCACGATATATCTCGCCATCTTCATCAGATCCTCTTCCCGCCGTAGCGCCCGATCATGAAACCCTCTCTGCCAGAGACTGATATTTCGCCCGGTACGCTGCTTGACCGCTTTGGTACTCATCGATTTGATCTTCTGCATCAGTTCGCTCAAAGAGCCCTGCTGCAATTCAATCAACCAATGAAAATGATCCGGCATGACCACCCACGCCAGTGAGTTTGCCAAGCCGAGATTCTGCGCATTTCGAAATTGATCGACGACCAGCCTGCCCAAGGCAAATTCCTTGAAAACCGGTGCCCTGTTCAGTGTGTTTGTGGTCAACAGGTAGATACGATTGGCTTCGGCATAGCGCCCGGCTCGTAATCGGTGTGCAGCAGGTAGATCCGGCATTCCTTTGCCTCCCATGACAATGTCAGAGGAAGACTAGTTCTGTGGATTCAGGTAGGTGGAGCAAACTGTTGGCCGGATGTGTCCAGGAGATTGCAATCGCGAGCAGGCTCACTCCTACAGGGGGTTTGAGTGTTCAGACATTTTGTATCCGACCACAAACCCTGTAGGAGTGAGCCTGCTCGCGATAGCGGTTAATCAGTCATCACCAATCAAGCAGCCACCCCCGCATCCGCCTTCAGATCCAGCGCTTCCACCGCTTTGATCGCCACCTGCTCATCAATATCCGACAGATCGCCGCTAATCCCGATCGCCCCCAGCACATTCCCCGCCTGATCGCGGATCAACACACCGCCCGGTGCCGGCACGACGCTACCCTGCCCCATGCTGTTGAGAGCGGCGATGAAGGCCGGGCGTTGTTGGGCGTCCAGTGCCAGCAGACGTGAACCCTTGCCCAAGGCGATGGCGCCCCAGGCCTTGCCTATGGCGATTTGCGGGCGTAGCAGACTGGCGCCGTCTTCGCGTTGCAGGGTGATCAGGTGGCCGCCGGTATCGAGTACCGCGATGGTCAGCGGCGCTGCGGAGATGGCCCGCCCTGCGCTGATAGCTTCGTTGACCAGGTTGACTGCGACTTTCAAGGTTAAAGCGCTCATGGTGCTGTCCTCATTTTGTTATTGGGAAAGTCGTGAGACTGCGCGTTTGTGCCGCAGTCCGATGCAACAAATAGAACACAATGAGTTATTTTTTTGTATACAATAATTATCGAAAAGCGCCACATGCGACGAAAAGCCACAGCAGAAATGGCTTCCGACAAATGAAACAGCCGCTTGAGAAAATGGATTGACCTGCGCCGTCCGCCGTGAATACACTCTGCGCAAAGCCACTTGTATACAATTACAAAACGTAAAGAGGCACAAAACCATGAGCAAAATGAGAGCAATCGAAGCCGCCGTTCTGGTGATGCGCCGTGAAGGGGTTGATACCGCTTTTGGCATTCCGGGCGCTGCCATCAACCCGCTGTACTCCGCCTTGCAGAAAGTCGGTGGCATCGATCACGTCCTCGCTCGCCACGTTGAAGGCGCCTCGCACATGGCCGAGGGCTACACCCGCACCAAGGCCGGCAACATCGGCGTGTGCATCGGGACTTCCGGCCCTGCCGGTACCGATATGGTCACCGGGCTCTACAGCGCCTCGGCCGACTCGATTCCAATCCTTTGCATTACCGGCCAGGCACCCCGCGCCCGTATGCACAAGGAAGACTTCCAGGCGGTCGACATCACCAGCATCGTCAAGCCAGTCACCAAGTGGGCGACCACTGTTCTGGAGCCGGGCCAGGTGCCCTACGCGTTCCAGAAAGCATTCTTCGAGATGCGCTCCGGCCGTCCAGGCCCTGTGCTGATCGACCTGCCGTTCGACGTGCAGATGGCCGAAATCGAATTCGATATCGACGCCTACCAGCCATTGCCGCTGGCCAAACCGACCGCTACCCGCGTTCAAGTCGAGAAGGCTTTGGCCCTGCTTGATCAGGCCGAGCGTCCATTGCTGGTGGCCGGTGGCGGTATCATCAACGCCGACGCCAGCGACCTGCTGGTCGAGTTCGCCGAACTCACCGGCATCCCGGTCATCCCGACCCTGATGGGCTGGGGCACCATCCCGGACGATCACCCGTTGATGGTCGGCATGGTCGGCCTGCAGACTTCGCACCGCTACGGCAACGCGACGATGCTCAAATCCGACGTGGTGCTGGGTATCGGCAACCGCTGGGCCAACCGTCACACCGGTTCGGTGGACGTATACACCGAAGGTCGCAAGTTCATTCACGTCGATATCGAAGGCACACAGATCGGCCGTGTATTCACGCCGGACCTGGGCATCGTGTCCGACGCCGCTGCCGCGCTGACAGTGTTCATCGAAGTGGCGCGTGAGTGGCAAGCCGCCGGCAAGCTGAAAAATCGCAGTGCCTGGTTGCAGGATTGCCAGCAACGCAAAGCCAGCCTGCACCGCAAGACCCACTTCGACAATGTGCCGGTCAAACCGCAGCGCGTGTATGAAGAGATGAACCAAGTATTCGGCAAAGACACCTGCTACGTCAGCACCATTGGTCTGTCGCAGATTGCCGGCGCGCAGTTCCTGCACGTTTACAAACCGCGTCACTGGATCAACTGCGGTCAGGCAGGCCCTCTGGGCTGGACCATTCCGGCAGCGCTGGGCGTGGTCAAGGCCGATCCGAGCCGCAAAGTCGTGGCCCTGTCGGGGGACTATGATTTCCAGTTCATGATCGAAGAACTGGCGGTCGGCGCTCAGTTCAAACTGCCTTACATCCACGTCGTGGTGAACAACTCGTACCTGGGGCTGATTCGTCAGGCCCAGCGCGGGTTCGAAATGGACTACTGCGTGCAGTTGTCCTTCGATAACCTGAACGCGCCGGAACTCAACGGTTACGGGGTTGACCACGTCGCAGTTGCCGAAGGCCTCGGCTGCAAGGCACTGCGTGTGTTCGAACCGTCGGAAATCGCCCCTGCCCTGCGCAAGGCCGAACAGATGATCGAAGAGTTCAAAGTGCCGGTGATCGTCGAGATCATTCTGGAGCGTGTGACCAACATCTCCATGGGGACCGAGATCAACGCCGTCAACGAGTTCGAAGACCTGGCGCTGGTCGGCAACGATGCGCCAACGGCGATTTCGCTGCTCGATTGAACGTAATTAGCTCCCTCTCCCCCCGGGAGAGGGCTGGGGTGAGGGAAAGGTTTTGCGGTGCTCGCATTATCGGGATCAGACTTCAGATTCCCCCTCACCCTAACCCTCTCCCCCAGGAGAGGGGACTGATCGCGTTTAGCCGGGCCATCTGTATTTAATCTGCACGAGGAGACCACCATGCCGCGTTTCGCAGCCAACCTGTCCATGCTGTTCACCGAACAGGATTTCCTTGCCCGTTTCGACGCCGCCGCCAAGGCCGGTTTCAGTGGCGTGGAATATCTGTTCCCGTACGACTTCAGCTCCGCCGAAATCAAAGCCAGGCTCGACGCCAACGGCCTGACCCAAGTGCTGTTCAACCTGCCGGCCGGTGACTGGGCCAAGGGCGAGCGCGGAATTGCCTGCTTGCCGGATCGGGTTGAAGAGTTTCGCGCCGGTGTCGATCTGGCGATTGCCTACGCACAAGTGCTGGGCAACACCCAGGTCAACTGCCTGGCCGGCATTCGTCCGCAAGGTGTCGACGATGCCACCGTGGAAAAGACCTTCGTCGCCAACCTCAAGTACGCCGCCGACAAGCTGCAAGCCGTCGGCATCAAACTGGTGATGGAAGCGATCAACACCCGCGACATCCCGGGTTTCTACCTGAACAACACGGCGCAAGCCCTGTCGATTCGCGAGCAGGTCGGCAGCGCCAATCTGTTCCTGCAATACGACATCTATCACATGCAAATCATGGAAGGCGATCTGGCCCGCACCCTGCAATCGCACCTGGGCGAGATCAACCATGTGCAGCTCGCGGACAACCCGGGGCGCAACGAACCGGGTACCGGTGAAATCAACTACCGCTTTCTGTTCGAACACCTCGACCGCATCGGTTATCAGGGTTGGGTCGGTTGCGAGTACAAGCCGCTGACCACCACTGAAGCAGGCCTCGGCTGGCTGAAAACCCATAACGCAATCTGAACTAACAATACAAAACCCTGTGGGAGCGGGCTTGCCCGCGATGGCGGCAGCAAACACAACCAACATGTGCCTGACCCACCGCCATCGCTGGCAAGCCAGCTCCCACAATGAATCTGCTGCGCCTCCAAGACTGCATTGCAGCATCAGAATAAAAAGAGGATTTCTCATGGCTAAAATCGGATTTATCGGCACCGGCATCATGGGCCACCCAATGGCGGCAAACCTGCAGAAAGCCGGTCACAGCCTGTTCCTGTCGGCGCACCACGACGCGGCCCCGGCCGACCTGGTTGCCGCTGGCGCCGTCGCTTTGGCCAACCCGCGCGAAGTCGCGCAGGAAGCCGAATTCATCATCGTCATGGTTCCGGACACCCCGCAGGTCGATGACGTGCTGTTCCGCGCCGACGGCGTTGCGGCAGGTATCGGCAAAGGCAAAGTCGTGATCGACATGAGTTCGATCTCACCGACCGCCACCAAAGCGTTCGCCGCCAAGATCAACGAGAAAGGCGCGCAGTACCTCGACGCGCCGGTGTCCGGCGGTGAAGTCGGCGCCAAAGCCGCGACCCTGAGCATCATGGTCGGTGGCGATACCGATGCCTTCGAACGCGCGTTGCCACTGTTCCAGGCCATGGGCAAGAACATCACGCTGGTCGGCGGCAATGGCGACGGCCAGACCGCGAAAGTGGCGAACCAGATCATCGTTGCGCTGAACATTCAGGCAGTCGCTGAAGCCCTGCTGTTCGCCTCCAAAAACGGTGCTGATCCGGCCAAGGTGCGTGAAGCACTGATGGGTGGTTTCGCCTCCTCGAAGATCCTCGAAGTACACGGCGAGCGCATGATCAAAGGCACCTTCGATCCAGGCTTCCGCATCAGCCTGCACCAGAAGGACCTGAACCTGGCCCTGCAAGGCGCCAAGGAGCTGAACATCAACCTGCCGAACACCGCCAACGCCCAGCAAGTGTTCAGCACCTGCGCGGCCATCGGTGGCAGCAACTGGGACCACTCGGCGCTGATCAAGGGTCTGGAGCACATGGCCAACTTCTCGATTCGCGACAAAAAATAAAGCCTGCACAAAACCCTGTGGGAGCGAGCCTGCTCGCGAAAACGGTTGCACATTCAACATCCATGTTGGCTGACACACCGCCTTCGCGAGCAGGCTCGCTCCCACAAGGGTTCCGAGTTGCCCTTTCGAATAACAAGAATTCCGGGAGCCCGCCATGTCGGTCGATCCGCAACAACTGCTGCGCGAGCTGTTTGCCACAGCCATTGACGCGGCCCATCCGCAGCAAGTCCTCGAAGCCCATCTGCCTGCCGATCGCACCGGTCGGGTGATCGTCATCGGCGCCGGCAAAGCCGCTGCCGCCATGGCGCAAGTGGTCGAGCGCTGCTGGCAGGGTGAAGTATCCGGTCTGGTGGTGACCCGTTACGGTCATGGCGCCCCGTGCGAAAAAATCGAAGTGGTCGAAGCTGCGCATCCAGTGCCTGACGCTGCTGGCCTGGCCGTGGCCAAACGCGTGCTCGAACTGGTCAGCAACCTGACGGAAGACGACCGCGTGATTTTCCTGCTGTCCGGCGGCGGTTCCGCCCTGCTGGCCCTGCCGGCCGAAGGCATCACCCTCGCCGACAAGCAATCGATCAACAAAGCCCTGCTCAAATCCGGCGCGACCATCGGCGAGATGAACTGCGTGCGCAAGCACCTCTCGGCGATCAAGGGCGGCCGCCTGGGCAAAGCCTGCTGGCCGGCCACTGTTTATACCTACGCGATTTCCGATGTACCGGGCGACCTCGCCACGGTCATCGCCTCCGGCCCTACCGTGGCCGACCCAAGCACATCCGCCGAAGCGCTGGCGATCATCAAGCGTTACGGCATCGAGATCCCCGCGTCAGTGCGCAACTGGCTGCAAAGCCCTGAGTCGGAAACGGTCAAACCCGGCGACCCGAGCCTTGCCCGCAGCCATTTCCAGTTGATCGCCCGCCCTCAGCAATCGCTGGATGCCGCAGCGGTAAAATGCCGTCAGGCCGGTTTCAGCACGCTGATCCTCGGCGACCTGGAAGGTGAATCCCGCGAGGTGGCGAAAGTCCACGCCGGCATCGCCCGCCAGATCATCAACCATGGCCAGCCCCTGGCCGCGCCGTGCGTGATCCTCTCCGGCGGCGAAACCACGGTGACTGTGCGCGGCAATGGCCGTGGCGGACGCAACGCCGAATTCCTCCTCAGCCTGACCGACAGCCTCAAGGGCCAGCCCGGCGTCTATGCGTTGGCGGGTGACACCGACGGCATCGACGGCTCGGAAGACAACGCCGGCGCAATCATGACCCCGGACAGCTACGCGCGCGCCGCCGCCCTCGGTTTGAGCGCCAGCGACGAGCTGGATAACAACAACGGCTACGGCTACTTCGCAGCGCTCGATGCGCTGATCGTCACCGAGCCGACCCGCACCAACGTCAACGACTTCCGCGCCATTCTGATCCTTGAGAACTCCAAATCATGACGCCTGATAAAAAGGTCAAAATCCTCGCCACCCTCGGGCCTGCGGTCGACGGCATCGACGACATCCGCGAGCTGGTCGAGGCCGGGGTCAACATCTTCCGCCTCAACTTCAGCCACGGCGACCACGCCGACCACGCCAAGCGCTATCAGTGGATCCGCGAAGTCGAGCGCCAGCTCAATTATCCACTTGGCATTCTGATGGACCTGCAAGGGCCAAAACTGCGCGTCGGCAAGTTCGCTGACGGCAAGGTGCAGTTGCATCGTGGTCAGGCGTTTCGTCTCGATCTGGATGCCACGCCGGGCGATGAACGTCGGGTGAACCTGCCGCATCCGGAGATCATCGCAGCGCTGGAAGCGGGTATGGACCTGCTGCTCGACGACGGCAAACTACGCCTGCGTGTGGTCACCAAATACACCGACGCGATCGACACCACCGTGCTCAATGGCGGTGAATTGTCCGACCGTAAAGGCGTGAACGTGCCGCAAGCGGTGCTCGAGCTGAGCCCGCTGACCGCCAAGGATCGCCGCGACCTGAGCTTCGGTCTGGAGTTGGGTGTGGATTGGGTGGCGCTGTCGTTTGTGCAGCGTCCGCAGGACATTCTCGAAGCCCGCGAATTGATCGGCGACAAAGCCTTTCTGATGGCGAAAATCGAGAAGCCGTCGGCGGTCGAGCAACTGCGCGAAATCGCCGAACTGAGCGACGCGATCATGGTGGCCCGTGGTGACCTCGGCGTCGAAGTGCCGGCCGAGAGCGTGCCGCAGATTCAGAAAAACATCATCACCACTTGCCGTGAACTCGGCAAACCGGTGGTGGTGGCGACTCAGATGCTTGAGTCGATGCGTTTCTCCCCGGCGCCGACCCGCGCCGAAGTCACCGACGTCGCCAACGCGGTGGCCGAAGGTGCTGACGCTGTGATGCTCTCGGCGGAAACCGCATCCGGCGAATACCCGCTGGAAGCCGTGCAGATGATGAGCAAGATCATCCGTCAGGTGGAAAACGGCCCGGATTATCAGACGCAGCTCGACGTCAGCCGACCAAAGGCTGAGGCAACGGTTTCCGATGCAATCAGCTGCGCGATCCGGCGTATCAGCAACGTGCTGCCGGTGGCGGTGCTGGTCAACTACAGCGAATCGGGCGCCTCGACATTGCGCACAGCGCGGGAGCGGCCGAAAGCGCCGATCCTTAACCTGACGCCGAACCTGCAGACCGCGCGCCGCCTGAGCGTGGCGTGGGGGATTCATTCAGTGGTCAATGATCGTTTGCGGCAGGTCGATGAAGTTTGCTCGACGGCGCTGGAAATCGCCCAGGCGCAAGGAATGGCCGAGCGCGGTGACACGCTGTTGATCACTGCCGGTGTGCCGTTTGGGCAGCCGGGGTCTACCAACTCGCTGCGCATCGAGACGTTGATTTAACCGCCCACCATGATCGTTCCCACGCTCCGCGTGGGAATGCAGCCCGGGACGCTCTGCGTCCCAAGAGCAGACGTAAAGCGTCCTTTTAGGCATTCCCACGCAGACGGTTCGACGCCTCGACGTGGGAACGATCAGTACCGACTTTCAGAACTGCCATGCCTGCCAACTCTTTCAACACCCACTGCCCCGACTGGGCCGAGGCTTTGCTCAACGGTTTCAGTCAGATATTCCTCCAGCGCCATCCGCTGTGCGGCCTGCTGTGTCTGCTGGCGATCCTGCTGACAGCGCCAGTGCTATTCGCCGGTGCGCTGCTCGGTGCCGTCGCCGGATTGCTCACGGCGCAACGGCGCAACTACGCCAAGGCTGATCGCCAGGCCGGGCTGTTCAGCTACAACGGTGTCCTGCTCGGCCTGTTGCTGAGCCTGTATTTCCCGTGGTCGCCGATGCTGCCGCCACTGATTCTCGCTGCTGGCGGTTTGAGCGCGATGGTCACTCAGCAATGGCTCAAACGCGTGCGACTCAGCCAATCGATGCCCGCCTACACCGCGCCCTTCGTGGGCATGAGCTGGGTGCTGCTGTGCTTTGCCGAGCCGTCCGCGCCGACAGCTCACATCGAGATGACGACGCTGAATCTGCTCGCCGCCGAACTCAGAGGGTTGGGCCAAGTGATGTTCCTCGGTCATCCGCTGGCGGGCGCGTTGATCGCCATTGGTTTGCTGTTCGCTGATCGTCGTGCTTTCGGCTGGGCTTTGCTGGCGTCTGCCGTCGGCCTCGGTTCTAGCCTGTTGCACCACGAAACCAGCGCGGCACTGCTCGGCCTCGGCAGTTACAACGCCATACTTGCCGCCCTCGCCTTCAGTGCCCAGCGCCGACAACCCTGGTTGCCGTTGCTCGGCATTGTTGTGGCGCTACTGGTCACGCCGCTGTTCGCCGCCATCGGCCTGGCCACATTGACCGCGCCATTCATCCTCGCCTGCTGGCTGATCCATGCCGGCATTCAGATGCTCGGCAAAGCCACGGTCGACGACGCGTCTTGCACTCATGGGGAGAATCAACCTAGGCTGCGCTGATCTTCGATTCGGGCGTTATCCATGGACAGCAGCAACAGTTGGCGTGAACGGCTTTACGTCATGATTTTCCAGAGCGACACCCTCGCCGGGCGGCGCTTCGACGGCATTTTGCTGTTGATCATCCTCGCCAGCCTGGTGATCGTGATGCTCGACAGCATCGACAGCATTCACCAGAACTACGCCGATGTGCTGGCGTACATCGAGTGGGGCTTCACGATCATCTTTCTCGGTGAGTACATCCTGCGTCTGTATTGCTCGCCCAAGCCGCTGCGTTACGCCTTCAGTTTTTATGGGCTGGTGGATTTGCTGGCGATCGTACCCGGGATACTTGCGCTGTATTACAGCGATGCGCAGTACCTGCTGATTATTCGAATTATTCGGATGCTGCGGATTTTCCGCGTGCTCAAGCTCAGCCCGTACCTCAAGCAAGCCAACTATTTGATGTCGGCGCTGCGCGGCAGCAAGCAGAAGATCGTGGTGTTTCTGGTCAGCGTCTGCACCCTGGTGACGGTGTTCGGCACGTTGATGTACGTGATCGAAGGCCCGGAACACGGGTTCACCAGCATTCCCAAAGGCATCTATTGGGCTATCGTGACCCTGACCACGGTGGGCTTCGGCGACATCGTGCCGAAGACACCGCTGGGTCAGGTAATTTCGTCGCTGGTGATGATCACCGGTTACTCGATCATCGCCGTGCCGACCGGGATTTTCACCGCCGAACTGGCCAATGCCATGCGCGGCGAACAGCTGCAACACGACTGCCCGGTGTGCAGGAAAAACAGCCACGAACACGGCGCTGCGTTTTGCTCACGCTGTGGCAATCAGCTGTTCAAGAAAATGGAATAAGCACAGAGCTTTTTAATCTTTAAGCGACTATGCGTGCCCCGTTATAGTCGCTGGCAAATGGCCTCATTTTTGGCACAACACCCCACAGAACAAGGAATGCGCAGTGAAAAAACTCTTTGGCGCCTCACTTCTCGCCGCCGGTCTTGCCTTCGGCAGCGTGGCTCAAGCCGCACCGACTCTGCTGAACGTTTCCTACGACGTGATGCGCGATTTCTACAAGGACTACAACACTGCGTTCCAGAAGCACTGGCAAGCCGAGCACAACGAAAACATCACCGTGCAGATGTCCTTCGGCGGTTCGAGCAAGCAAGCGCGTTCCGTGATCGATGGCCTGCCCGCTGACGTCATCACCATGAACATGGCGACCGACATCAATGCCCTCGCCGACAACGGCAAACTGGTTCCTGACAACTGGGTCACGCGCCTGCCGAACAACAGCGCGCCGTTCACCTCGGCCACCGTATTTATCGTGCGCAAGGGCAACCCGAAAGCTCTGAAAGACTGGCCGGACCTGCTCAAGGATGGCGTGCAAGTGATCGTGCCGAACCCGAAAACCTCGGGCAACGGTCGTTACACCTACCTTTCGGCCTGGGGCTACGTGCTGAAAAACGGCGGTGACGAGAACAAGGCCAAAGACTTCGTCGGCAAGCTGTTCAAGCAAGCGCCAGTGCTGGATACCGGTGGCCGCGCCGCGACCACCACGTTCATGACCAACCAGATCGGCGACGTGCTGGTGACCTTCGAGAACGAAGCAGAAATGATCGCCCGCGAATTTGGTCGTGATCAGTTCGAAGTGATCTACCCAAGCGTCTCCGCCGAAGCCGAGCCACCGGTGTCGGTGGTCGATAAAGTGGTCGACAAGAAAGGTTCGCGTGCAGCGGCTGATGAGTATCTGAAATACCTGTGGTCGCCGGAAGGTCAGGAAATTGCTGCCGCCAACTACCTGCGTCCGCGTGACCCGGCGGTGTTGGCGAAGTACACCGACCGCTTCCCGAAAGTTGATTTCCTCTCGGTGGAGAAAACCTTTGGCGACTGGCGCACGGTGCAGAAGACTCACTTCAATGATGGTGGGGTGTTTGATCAGATTTATGGCGGGCAGTAAGACTTAAGTGACAACGAAAAAGGCGACCTGAAGAGGTCGCCTTGCATTTCAAGCTGACTCGGGACTTAAGCGGGAATGCGCTTTTCCTCCCCACCACTCACTAAATTTAGTCGGAGAAAAGACAGGTTTTCCGGACTGAAAAAAAACAGAGTCAGGGGCGTGCCTACAGATCAGGAAAATCAATTCTGCGATACCCCATACCTGAACACCCAGCTTTTGGCACTCATCTTTTGATGCTGCGCTAAGGCGATAAGTTGTGACGAGAACCAATTGAAGCGGCGTTAGCATTTGAATACCGAACGAGCGCCAGCTGCCACTTTCACTTCGCTGGATCAACCATCCTCCGATCAACTCTCGGATATGAGCCGGGCTAATAATTTTCGGCTCATCATGATTACTGCCAATGGCGGCTTTTGAAGAAGCCACAACCATGACTTTCTGGCCCGGCCGTACTGCCCCATCCCCGACGGCACCGAGGGAGAAAGACTCTTCTATATCAATCAGGTGACTCCAGGCAATTGCATCTATACCTTGATCACCCGATCCTTTCGTTGCCTCGCCAACAGAACATGCACCAGAAAGAATGGCTGCCGCCACCAGCTCAAGGTTATGACCTTTATCAATATTCAATAACTCAGCTCGGATTTTTTTGTGTTTTTTTACTCGCTCTAAAAAATCTGCTGGGTAAGATGACGGCATCCCTGTTTTCGATAAATATGTACACAACCCGGAAATAAAGCTCTTACCGTTCGCACCAGAATAAACAACAAATTCTGCAATCTCACAGCGATCCCGCAACATTTGTTCACGCGCGAGTGAAAGATGCCCAGTCGCAATCGCAACCTCGCCATTTGGATCGGGATCAGGGAGCGCCGCAGCAAGCTGAATTTGATTTAACCCAAGATTAACCCCATAAAAGTCCTCTACTGAAACCTCGGGAGCATCGATCGAAATTTTCTTTGCCGCACCTATGACTTTTAATATTTGCCCGTCAGTTAACGCCATGACTTACTCCAGACAAGGCATTAATTATTGCCAACATCTTTACCACCTGAACCTTCAACTCCTCCAGTTTCTGCTGCGTCTCAGGAGACTCGGTCAAATCATCCGTAGTTGTTCTCTTCAAAGTACGAGTAAACATTGCGATTTTTTTGGGAAGCTCCCCCTCTTTCCGCTCCTCAAAAAAAATCTCAGCTGATCGGAAGTCCCGATCACTTAGCGCCTCCAAAACCGAACTATCCTCCAGCTTTAACATTTCACGGAGGCGACGAACCGCTAACTCTGCGGATACTTCGACGGCATTATTATCATCCAAATCCTCCGTCTCACCAGATGCATCAGTAAGCTTATTCAACAAGTAATGAAAAAATATCTCCTCATTATCTTTATCGAGATAGCTCATATCACGCTCTGACCACCCCAACCATTTCGATATAGCAGGTGCACGCGCAGCTTCGGAAAATGCGTTATAGGTCAGAGTGTGTTTTATCAGAATCCTCTTTTCAAAACTCACGAAATCCTTATATAGAACATGCGCTTTCAGGTCTCGTAATACTTCTGCTTTTTTTCGTCCAAATCGCTCAGCAACCTGAACGACGCTCCAGCCATCGTCAAAAATAAGTCTGGATTGAAACTCATAACGACTCGCGGGCTCCCAACTCTTCGCCCCCATTAAATGGCGCATGCCAATGTAAATTTCAGAAGCACGTCTATATGCCTCCAGTCGCTCGACACTACCGTCGATTACTGGCCCTTCCAATACAAAACATGGGAGTGTCCTTAGTGTTTCTCTTACCTGAGGGCGAAGTTTTTCGTAACCACCACCAGATTCATTGATCAGCCTTCGTACAGCAGTTACACGTCGATTGCCTTCAAGAACCAAAAACTTATCGCCATCATACTTGGCAACAATCAACCTTTCATGTTTCAAGAAACCATTATTGGCAATAGAGGCTGACAACGAAGCTATATCAAAGCGAGGTTCGCGATTTACAATTTCAAAAAGTTTCTCTTGAATAGCAGGCTGCCCAAAAAGATTGACGTTCAGATCTTTATAAGTCTCTCCCAGACGTTCCAACAACCTTAGGTTATGGGGATCCAACAATAAGCATGAAGGTTCAATCTCTTGAGAAACGCCCTCAGGCAAATCAAGAGCCGGCCCCTTAACATCTACCTTCCGCGTTTTTTCAGACGAAGACTTTTTAATTCGTTTCTCTGGAGCCGATTTTGCTGCCATTGAGGGCATCCCTAATAAATTATTGACTCACACTCTAGTTTTTTTTTGCTTCCTCGCCAACCCCAAAAACCACTGGAGCGGATGGTCCGAAAAAACCGACCAGTACAGAGTGAAAAAATCTGTAATCAAATCGTCGTAGGCTGGATTTTTCCTACTTACGCGACAACCTAGAGCTACAGAAGAAGGAAATAACTATACGATCCAGTCGCACATTTACTCGTGCTACAACACACAGCCCACTACACCAAACTGGGGGTATGTGCAAAAACGTTGATCTTATTGGATGCATTAGACAGCCATGACTACATTGGCGGCGTCACCCCATCCTTCCCCGCCGAAATCGATTGAGCGGTCAAAGTACCGTCCGGGCTTTGAGTCACGAACGTCACAATCTTCACCCCAACCTTCAGCAAGCTTCTATCGCCCGGCGTCAGGTTGACGATCGGCGCATCCTCCGGCACCACAATCTTCTGCTGTCCGCCCTTGTAGTTCACCGTCAGCACCCGGCCATTGCTCACCACCAGATCGCCGACACTGCCATTGGTCATGCTGCTGCCCTTGGCCAGATCAAAGGGCCGGTGACCGTCGCCGCTGCCCGCCAGCTCCGGCGGGAACACATGCACTTCGAGCGCTTTGAGCGTGCCATCTTCCTGCGGTATCGCCGCCGAGCCGATGTAGCTGCCGGGCTTGATGTCTTCGATATTGGCGAGGGTGACGGCGCGGACTTTGGTGTCACCGGTCAACTGGACCACCACGTTCTCGCCGCTGTTGACGTGGACTTTCAAAGAGTCTGCGCTGACGCCGGTAATCTCGCCGCGCACGCCCATGCGCATCCCCGGCGGGTCGGCGGCTTGCACGGTGGTTGCGCCCAGCAGGCCAATCAAAGCGATGGTCGCGGTGTGACGAAGCCTCTGACCAAACATTGCAATCCTCCAGTGATAGATGTTGAAACAGCCAATGCAAACATAAGCACGCTATCGAACAAGATGTAAGTGAATGTATCATCGACGCTCAACGGTCGGACGCAAGGTTCGCCGATGGGCGACACCACCCGAGCGTCACTCATTCCGCAATGGAATAACTGATATCGATCTGACGTTTCTACCGCCGGTTCGCCCCATCCTTTAGCCTCACCGCATTCACTTTCGCTGGATCGAGAAACCTTATGACCGCCACAACTCACGCAATGACCCGAGGCATGGTGCTGCTGTTCGCTTTCTGCTGCGGCGCCATCGTTGCCAACATCTACTATGCGCAACCGATCATCGGCCTGATTGCGCCGGACATCGGTCTGACTGACACCATGGCCAGTTTCATCGTCTCGCTGACACAGATCGGCTACGCGCTGGGTCTGTTCTTCCTGGTGCCGCTGGGTGATCTGCTGGAAAACCGTCGGTTGATGATCATCACCACCGTGGTGGCAATTGCCAGCCTGCTTGGTGCGGCGTTCACTGATCAGCCCAACCTGTTTTTGTTGATCTCGCTGCTGGTGGGTTTCAGTTCGGTGTCGGTTCAGATCCTGATTCCGCTGGCCGCGCATCTGGCGCCGGAAGAGTCTCGCGGGCGCGTCGTCGGCGGGATCATGGGCGGCCTGCTGCTGGGTATTCTGCTGGCGCGGCCGGTGTCGAGCGTGGTCGCCGACCACTTGGGCTGGCGGGCGATGTTCATGATTGCTGCGGCGTTGATGGCGGCGATCAGCGTGGTGTTGGCACTCACCGTGCCCAAGCGCCAACCGGATCACAGCGCCACCTACGGGCAATTGATCGGTTCGCTGTGGACGCTCCTGCGTCAGCAACCGGTGCTGCGTCAGCGCGCGTTTTATCAGGGTTGCATGTTCGCCACGTTCAGCCTGTTCTGGACCGCAGTGCCGCTGGAGTTGGCACGCAACCATGGCCTGTCGCAAAGCGAGATCGCGATCTTCGCCCTCGTCGGCGCCATCGGTGCCATCGCCGCCCCGATCAGCGGACGCCTGGCCGACGCCGGTCACACCCGCATCGCCTCGCTGCTGGCCATGCTGTTCGCCAGCCTGAGCTTCCTGCCCGCGTTCATCCACCCGGCCTACAGCGTGATCGGCCTGGCCGTGACCGGCGTGGTACTCGACTTCTGCGTGCAGATGAACATGGTGCTAGGCCAACGTGCGGTCTACTCGCTGGATGCGAAAAGTCGTGGTCGCCTCAATGCGTTGTACATGACCAGCATCTTCATCGGCGGCGCCTTCGGCTCCTCGGTGGCCAGCGCGGTGTTCGAGCATGGCGGCTGGTTGTGGATCGTGATTGTTGGCAGTGTTTTTCCGTTGTTGGCGTTGTTGCGGTTTTTGAGTGCATCGCAAGGGCGGTCGCTGGCGACTGCTTAACACGTAAAAACATCGCGGGTCAACTGGCCCGCGATGTTTTCAATACCGAACCAACTTCTCCATCGCCGCATCCGCCAGAAAGGAAGAGCGGCTTTTGACATTGTGCTCGCGCACATAGCGGTCGATTCGCTGAATCACATAGCCAGGCAGTGTCACGTTGACCTTTTCGGTCTTGCCCAGGTACGGCGAGATATCCAGCTCCAGCATGCCCCAGCCCATCCCGGCGAACTCCGGATTATTGCGATGCGCCGCCGCAGAGGTCGGCATCGGAATCGACTCTCCGTCCGCCGCAATCTCCTGGAGCATGATGTGTGCGATCTCAACCGCAGCCTTGTAGGCATCTTCAAAGCTATCCCCCGCCGTCACGGCGCCGGGAATATCGGGGATCTGAATACCGATGGCGGTGTTCTCATCGCCCCACTCGATGCAGATTGGATATTGCATTATGGATCTCCTTCATAACTGGCTGGCGGGTTGTACAACCCCGCACGCCTCCTGATGCTTTTGACCGTCTCCAACGGCAAATCCTTTTTCGGACGAGGGACGGCAATCGTGTACGGGTTGTAACGGTGCTTGAAGATGTGATGACTGCCGGTGACACGATCCAGCGTCCAGCCTGCTTCCTCCAGCTCCTTCATCAATAGTCTGCTCTGCACCAACCGCCTCCTTGCTTCGGCTCAAAAAAATAACCCTAGAGTTATCTTTACTCAAGTACAGAAATCCAAAGAGCGACGCCCGGTTGTTTTACAGAGTGTGATTTATTGCAGCCATAGACAGCAAAACGGCGATCCGAAGATCGCCGTTTTCACTCACTGCCCGAACCGCTTGCCCAACCCCTGTGGTACGCCCTGGATGTCGGTGTCTTCCCATGGGCCGTTGGGGCTGACGGAGCGGCTCCAGCCATTGTTCCAGCGGAAGTAGGTGCGCTGTCGGTAGAAAGTGTTGGACTGGTCGTCGAGGACATAGACGCCAAGTTTCTGATCCCAATGGCTGTTGCCGCCCGGTGGTGGGGCGAAACTGGCCGAGGTGCGTGGGACGGGTTTTGCCGGTTTGGCGGGGATGCTCTTGCCCGGTGTTGGCGAGGTCGACGGGGTCGGGCTCGGCTGCGATGGTGGGATCGGCGGCAGGTTAGTGCTCCGTCCCGGTGGTTGCACCGCACATGCGCTCAGGCCCAGGGCCAATGTGAGAACCGTGATTCGGGCGAGGGTGTGCATGGGGGTGCTTTCCTGTGTTGCCCGGTTACTTGTCCGGGCTGTCGATGGTCAATTTTTGCAGCGCGGTGGTGCTGCTGGCCAGAGGGCCGCTGCGACCGACCCACTCCCCTGCGGTCGGCTGACCGGCACGGGAGATGCGCGCAACCAATTGGACTTCAGGAAAGTTCGACAGTTTCAACTGCGGCATCATGGCGTCGGCATCGCCCAGTTCGACGGTCACCGGCAGATCCGCCACGGTCAGGCGCTTGGCTGCCAGCGGTACCGGTGGCCCGGACGTGGCGCGGGCGAAGATGAACACGCTGTCACCCGGTTGCACTTTGCCTTTGAGTTCGCTGGCCAGATCGACGCTGACTTTCAACAAAGCTGCTTTTGGCGCTGTTGCCTGGGCGACCTTGCCGCCGCTGGCTTGCAGGCGTTCTGCGGCTCGCTCGATTCCGCCTTGCAACGCGGCACGGGAATTGTCCTGCGGCGGCAATTGCGCCAGCAGACGGTTCCAGTAATCGATGGCTTCCTGATAACGCTCGCCTTCGAACGCGGCGATGCCGAGCAGGCCGAGGCTGGTGACTTCCTTCGGATCAGCCTTCAGCGCTTCATCGGTCAGGGCCTGGATTTTGTCCGACCACTTTTTGCCATCAGCAAAATACTGCGCCTGCGCCCACTGGCCGAGCAGCTCCGGCTGACGGCCGGCAAGGTTGGCGGCGCGTTCGAACATCTTCGCCGCGTCCGCCGGACGCTCTTGAGCCATGTAGGTGCGACCGAGGAAGTACAGGCCTTCAGCCGAATCCGGTTGCGCAGCAACGGCACGCTCCAGACGCTGGGTCATCTCTTCCATCGACTGCGGTGCCTGGGCGAATTCGCGAGTCAGTTCCACCTTGTCGGCAGCGCCGAAGTGCAGATACAGACCCAGGCCCAAGACCGGCACCAGCACTGCCGCCAGCAGCGGCAACGGTTTGCCCAGCTTCGAGACGCGCGGCGCAGCCACACCTTCGGTATCGGCGAGCAGTTCACGCGCGGCTTCAGCGCGGCCGCTGTCCATTTGCGCGGCATCCAGCACACCTTCGGCCTGTTGCGACTGCAACTCGGCAACGCGTTCCTGATACAGCGCAACGTTGAGAGCAGTACGATCCTCTTCACGCTGGGCGCGGCGTTCACGCAGAACAGGGATCAGCAGAAAACTCAGGGCGACCAGAAGCAACAGCCCTGCGGCAAGCCAGAAATCAATCATTCTTGGTTTTTATCCAACAGTTGGTCGAGGCGCTGACGCTCTTCGATGGACAGCGCTTGCGGGGTCTCGGCGCGCTGGCCGCGACGTCGGCGAACGATCACCGCGATCACCACGAAACCACCGAGCAACAGCCCGGCCGGGCCGAACCACAGCAGTGCAGTCTTGGCGTTGAGTGCGGGTTTGTAGCGGACGAAATCACCGTAGCGGTCGACCATGAAGTCGATGATCTGCTGATTGTCCTTGCCCTCGCCAAGCATGCGGAAAATCTCTTTGCGCAGGTCAGCCGCAATCGGTGCGTTGGAATCGGCGATGTCCTGGTTCTGGCACTTGGGGCAGCGCAG
The DNA here is from genome assembly GCF_014472415.1 of Pseudomonas sp. N40(2020). Taxonomy (GTDB): domain Bacteria; phylum Pseudomonadota; class Gammaproteobacteria; order Pseudomonadales; family Pseudomonadaceae; genus Aquipseudomonas. Next base: position 133,316 of record NZ_JACSZV010000004.1, on the reverse strand, counting down.
TTCCTTGGTCAATTCGCGGAAACGCTCGCGATCACCTTCTTTGGCGAACTCGTAGGTGTCGATGGCGGCGTGAGCCACACCGACCAGACTCAAACCCAATACCACGGCGGCTAGAAAGCGCTTCATGGCTTGGCCTCATCGACCAGCGCCTGATACTTGGCCGCGAGTTTTTCACGCCAGACCTGCTCGTCAATCACGCCGACGTATTTGTCGCGGATGATGCCCTTGGCGTCGATGAAGAAGGTTTCCGGAGCACCGTACACGCCGAGGTTCAGGCCCAGCGAGCCTTCGTCGTCCCGGATGTCCAACTGATACGGATTGTGGAATTCGGCCAGCCACTTCAAGGCATCGGCGTTGACGTCCTTGTAGTTGATCCCGTAGATCACCACGCCGCGCTCGGCCAGCTTGTTCAGCACCGGATGCTCGACCCGACAGGAAATGCACCAGGTGCCCCAGACGTTGACCAGTGCCGGTTTGCCGAGAATATCGGCTTTGGTCAGGGTTTTATCACCCTGCACGTTTGGCAGCGAAAACTCCGGGAACGGCTTGTTGATCATCGCCGACGGCAGCTCCGCCGGATCGAGGTACAGACCGCGATAAAGGAATACCGCCACCAGCAGGAAAATCGCCAGTGGCACCAGCATCAACCAACGTCTCATGCAGCCGCTCCCGTCATGCCCAGCGCTTCACGCACCTTGGATTTCACCTTGACCCGATAACGCCGATCCAGTGCGGCCAGCAGCCCGCCTGCACCTGTGAGCAAGCCGCCGAACCAGATCCAGCGCACGAACGGTTTGACGTGTACGCGCACGGCCCACGCGCCGTTGTCCAGCGGCTCGCCGAGGGCGACGTAGAGGTCACGGGTGAAACCGGCGTCGATGCCGGCTTCGGTCATCACCGAGTTCTGCACGGTGTACAGACGTTTTTCCGGGTGCAGCACACTGATTTCCTTGCCGTCGCGGATCACCCGAATGGTGCCCTTGTCGGACGTGAAGTTAGGCCCTTCGAAGTGCTTGGCGCCTTCGAATACAAACTGATAACCGGCCAGGTTCATCGACTCGCCCGGCGCCAGACGCAGGTCGCGTTCGGCGCTGTTCTGGCTCGACAACACCACACCCAACGCGCAAACGGCGATGCCGAGGTGGGCGATCTGCATGCCCCAATAACTGCGGGTCAGGGTCGGCAGGCCTTTGATCAGGCCTTTGTGACGAGTCTTGTCGAAGATGTCGCGCACACCGGCCAGCAACACCCACGCAGCAAGCAGGAAAGTGGCGATAACGGCCCAGTTGAAATCACCGTAAGCGACGCCAGCCACCACTGCCAATGCGACGCTGCCGAGCAACACCGGAGTGAGCATGCTGGCCAGCCATTTAACCGGCGTGTCTTTCCAGCGCACGACCACACCCACCGCCATCACCAGCATCAGCAACGCCATCAACGGAATGAACAACGCGTTGAAGTACGGCGGGCCGACCGACAGCTTGGCGCCGCTCAGGGCATCGAGAATCAGCGGGTACAGGGTGCCGAGCAGAATCATCGACGCGGCCACGACCAATACCAGATTGTTGCCCAGCAGCAGGGTTTCCCGCGACCACAGGTTGAAGCCGACCTGACTCTTGACCACAGGCGCGCGCAACGCGAACAACGTCAGCGAGCCACCGACCACGAACAGCAGGAAGATCAGGATGAACACGCCGCGCTCCGGGTCGGAGGCGAACGCGTGTACCGAGGTCAGCACACCGGAACGCACCAGGAACGTACCGAGCAGGCTGAGCGAAAACGCGGCAATCGCCAGCAACACCGTCCAGCTCTTGAACACGCCACGTTTTTCCGTGACCGCCAGCGAGTGAATCAATGCGGTGCCGACCAGCCAAGGCATGAACGAGGCGTTTTCCACCGGGTCCCAGAACCACCAGCCACCCCAGCCGAGTTCGTAATAAGCCCACCACGAGCCGAGGGTAATGCCGATACCGAGGAAGGCCCACGCCACAATCGTCCAAGGCCGCGACCAACGGGCCCACGCCGCATCGAGACGACCGCCCATCAACGCGGCGATGGCGAACGCGAACGCCACCGAAAAGCCGACGTAACCCATGTACAGCATTGGCGGGTGAACGATCAGGCCGATGTCTTGCAACAACGGATTCAAGTCCGCGCCATTGCTGGGCATTTGCGGGAGGATGCGCTTGAACGGGTTGGACGTAAGGATCAGGAACAGCAGGAAACCGGTGCTGATCATGCCCATCACCGCCAGGACGCGGGCGAGCATGACTTGCGGCAACTGCCGGGAAAATACCGACACCGCGAACGTCCAGCCGCCGAGGATCAGCGCCCACAGCAACAGCGAACCTTCGTGGGCTCCCCACACTGCGCTGAATTTGTAAAACCACGGCAGAGCGGTATTGGAGTTGTTCGCCACATAGGCGACGGAGAAGTCATCAGCCATGAACGCGTAGGTCAGGCAGCCGAACGCGAACAGCAAAAACGCAAACTGCCCCCACGCGGCTGGCTGGGCCAGACTCATCCAGAAGCGGTCACCGCGCCAGGCACCGACCAACGGTACCACGGCCTGTACCAGCGCAAAGCACAGCGCCAGAATCATCGCCAAATGGCCGAGCTCGGGAATAAAAAGTGCGGAAGTCATCGATCAACCCTCCTTCGCTTGGGTCGGAGCGGATTGGCCGCTGTCTTTCAACGCCTTGGTCACTTCCGGCGGCATGTACTTCTCGTCGTGCTTGGCCAGCACTTCATCGGCCACCACCACGCCGTCAGCATTGATTTTGCCCAACGCGACGATCCCCTGCCCTTCGCGGAACAGATCCGGGAGGATGCCGCGATAGGTGATGGTCACAGCCTTGTTGAAGTCGGTGACGACGAATTTGACGTCCAGCGAATCCGGGGAACGTTGCAGCGAGCCCTTCTCGACCATGCCGCCGGCACGAATCCGCGTGTCTTGCGGCGCTTCGCCGTTGGCGATCTGGGTCGGGGTGTAAAACAGGTTGATGTTCTGCTGCAGGGCACTCAAGGCCAGGCCAACGGCAGCGCCGACCCCGACCAGAATAGCCAGAATGATGATCAGACGTTTCTTGCGCAGCGGATTCACTTGCCATTCTCCCGGCGCAGACGACGCGCCTCTTGTTGCAGATAGCGCTTGCGGGCCGCGATCGGCGCCGCCACGTTAAGGATCAGCACCGCCAGACAGATGCCGTAGGCCGACCAGACATACAGGCCATGATGGCCCATGGCGAGGAAGTCGCCGAATGAAGCAAAACTCATCGCGCGGCCTCCAGACTGCTCTGCACTTCTTCTTTGACCCAACTGGCGCGGGCTTCGCGCTTGAGCACTTCAAGGCGCATGCGCAGCAACAACACGGCACCGAAGAAACAGTAGAAACCCAACACCGTCAGCAGCAGCGGCAGCCACATTTCGGCGGGCATCGCCGGTTTTTCGGTGAGAGTGAAGGTCGCGCCCTGATGCAGGGTGTTCCACCACTCCACCGAGTATTTGATGATCGGGATGTTGATCACGCCGACGATGGCCAGCACCGCACAAGCCTTGGCGGCGCTGTCGCGGTTGCTGATGGCGTTGCCCAGCGCGATCACGCCGAAATACAGGAACAGCAGAATCAGCATCGAGGTCAGCCGCGCATCCCATACCCACCACGAGCCCCAGGTCGGCTTGCCCCAGATCGCCCCGGTGACCAGCGCCACGGCGGTCATCCACGCGCCGATTGGTGCGGCGCATTGCAGGGCCACGTCGGCCAGCTTCATCTTCCAAACCAGACCCACCACGCCGCACACCGCGAGCATCACGTAAATCGACTGAGCGAGCATCGCGGCAGGTACGTGAATATAGATGATGCGGAAGCTGTTGCCTTGCTGATAGTCCGGCGGCGCAAAGGCCAGGCCCCAGACGACGCCAACGCCAATCAACAGCAACGCAGCGATGCTCAGCCACGGCAAAAACTTGCTACTGATGCCGTAGAACCACTTGGGCGAGCCGAGCTTGTGAAACCAGGTCCAGTTCATACTGTTTCCATCACGGTTGCCGCTCATCAGTGTGAGCGGTCTCAGGGTCTTTGCTGGTTAAATTTTAACCAGACCTCATTATTCGCCGACGCTGATCTTCAGGCCAGCCGCTATTGCAAAGGGTGTCAGGGTGATCGCCAGGGCGGTCAGGCTACCAAGCCACAGCAGATACCCGGTCGCCGGCATGCCTTGCAACGCCGCCTGCAAGGCGCCACTGCCAAGGATCAACACCGGGATGTACAACGGCAAAATCAGCAGCGCCAGCAACAGGCCGCCACGTTTCAAACCGACCGTCAGTGCCGCGCCCACCGCGCCGAGCAAGCTCAGCACCGGTGTCCCCAGCAGCAACGAAAGCAGCAACACCGGCAGACAAGCGGCAGGCAAACCAAGCATCAACGCCAGCAAGGGCGAGAGCAACACCAGTGCCAGTCCGGAAAAAAGCCAGTGTGCCAGCACCTTGGCCAAGACCAGAAGAGGCAGCGGGTGCGGCGAAAGGACCCACTGTTCCAGGGACCCGTCTTCGAAATCACTGCGAAACAGCCCGTCCAGCGAGAGCAGGACCGACAAAAGTGCGGCCACCCAGACTAACCCCGGGGACAGGTTTTGCAAGACTTGAGTTTCCGGGCCGACGGCCAGCGGGAACAAAGCGATGACGATGGCAAAGAAAATCAGCGGATTGGCCAGTTCCGCCGGGCGGCGAAACAGCAGTCGGGACTCACGGGCAACCAGCAGGCCGAACACACTCATACTGCCCAGTTCCCCAGATCGATGTCGCGATAACCGGCCGGCATCCGGCTCAGGGTGTGATGGGTGGTCAGGACGACGAGGCCGCCGCGCTCGCAGTGCCCGGCCAGGTGTTCTTCCAGTTGCGCCACGCCCTGCTTGTCGAGGGCGGTAAACGGCTCATCGAGAATCCACAGCGGCGGGCTGTCCAGATACAACCGCGCCAGCGCCACGCGGCGTTGCTGGCCGGCGGAAAGCGTGTGGCAGGGAACATCTTCGAATCCGCGCAATCCTACGGCTGCCAGTGCCTGCCAGATCGCCTCGCGTTCGGCGGGTTGATGCAGGGCGCAGAGCCAGGACAGATTTTCTTCCGGGGTCAGCAGATCCTTGATCCCGGCGGCATGGCCAATCCACAAGAGGTTACGCGCCAGTTCGCCGGGCTGTTCGGTCAAGGGCTGGCCGTTGAGCAACACCTGGCCGCTGGTCGGTTGCATCAAACCGGACAACAATCGCAAAAGGCTGGTTTTACCGCTGCCGTTGGGACCGCTGATCTGCACCATATCGCCACTGGCCAGTCTCAATTCGAGATTTTCGAAGAGCAGTCGCAGGTCTCGCTCACACGCGAGGGCAACGGTTTGCAGGACAGGACTGGTCAAGGGATCACGGGCCTTATACGGTTCAAGTCGGCTCTGGCGCGGCCGTTAAAGAGATGCAGCATAGATGCATTGACGGCTCGATCTAGAGAGCTGCGTCAACCAATTGCTATGTTTTTTTGAACGAAGCGCAAGACGGGCGGCATTATACATGCCGTGCCTTACTCTCAAGAGTGCAATTTCCTCAGGTTGTGTCCGCGTATGACAGGCGAAATGAACATCCTCCCGCTCCCGCCAACCACCCCGGCGACCGCTCGCCCGCAGGTCGGCGAACTGCTCAAGCTGCTGACGCCAGTCGAAGGCTTGATCGGTGCCGGGCAAAGCGCCAAGGCTGAGGTGTTGTCGCTTAAACAGGCAGATCAGACCTTTCAATTGTTGCTGAAGGTGACACTGGACAGCGGCCGCCAGACCACCGTGCAAGCGACCAGCAATCTACCGCTGGCGCAAGGCACCAGTCTGGCAATCACTCAACCGTCAGCGGGCAATCTGGCGATTACCGTACAACAGGCGATTGCCAGCAGCGTCGCCACCCTCACCCGCATCGATACTGCGCAATTGCCGGTGGGCACGTTGCTGCAAGGCAAAGTCGTGACTTCGCAAGCTTTGCCACAGACGCCGGGGCAAGCGACGGTTTTTCGTTCGATGGTCAGTTTGCTCAACACAGCGTTGAGCGGGAGCACATTGACGATCGACAGCCCGCAGCCGTTGCGCATCGGGACTTTGCTCTCGGCGCTGGTGCAGGATTCGCAAACCCTCAAGTTCGTGCCCTTGAGCAACCGTCAGGAACAATTGGCGGTGAGTCAGCAACTGGTCGGCCAGCAGAGTCGCCAGGCGTCGCTGAACGGTTTGTTGAATGCGCTGCAAAGCCTGCCGCCAGCCACCGATCAGACATCGGCGGATTTGCGCGCCGTGGTCGACAAACTGCTCGCCAGCCTGCCAGACGTGCAGCAGATGAGCACTGCCAAAGGTGTCGCCCTGGCGCTGGCCAACAGCGGCGCCTTCCTCGAAGCCAAACTGCTCACCGGACAAAACCCTTCGCTGGCCCCGGACATGAAAGCCGATCTGCTCAAGCTGATCGCACAACTGACCCCGGGCCTGCCGAGCAGCACCAGTTTCAACGCCATCATCGCCGCCAACACCCTGGCGCAGGCGCTGCCGAGCTTCGTGCGCAACGCGCTCGGCACCCTCGGCCAGGTCAGCGCGAAACCCGTGCCGAGCAGCTTCCCCCTGCCCCACCGCTTGCTGCAAAGCCTGGAAGGCGAAGGCGATCTGGAGCAATTGCTGCGCCTCGCCGCCGCTGCGGTATCGCGCTTGCAAAGCCATCAACTGTCGAGCTTGGAACAGACCGGCGTCACCGATGACGGCCGCCTGCTCAGCACTTGGCAACTGGAAATCCCCATGCGTAACTTGCAGGACATCGTGCCATTGCAGGTCAAGTTCCAGCGCGAAGAAGCGCCGCAGAAAGACCCCCAACCCGACGAGCGCCGCGACGAACGCGAACCGAAGCAACAACTGTGGCGCGTCGATCTGGCGTTCGACATGGAGCCGCTCGGGCCGATGCAGATTCAGGCGCAGTTGATCGCCGGCAGCCTGTCGAGTCAGCTGTGGGCCGAACGACCGTACACCGCCGACCTGATCGAAAACAATCTGGCCGCGCTGCGTCAGCGTCTGCTGGATCGCGGCTTGAATGTCGGCGATCTCGACTGCCACCTCGGCACCCCGCCGCAAGGCAACCAAACCCGCCTCGAACACCGCTGGGTCGACGAAACCGCATGAATGACACTACTGCTCCACGCCAGGCCATCGCCCTCAAGTACGACGGCAACCACGCCCCGACCCTCACCGCCAAGGGCGACGAAGAACTGGCCGAAGAAATCCTGCGGATCGCTCGCGACTGCGAAGTGCCGATCTATGAAAATGCTGAACTGGTGCGGCTGTTGGCGCGGATGGAGTTGGGCGACAGCATTCCCGAGGAGCTGTACCGCACCATCGCCGAGATCATCGCGTTTGCGTGGAATCTGAAGGGCAAATTCCCGGAGGGGCAGGATCCGGATGCGCCGATGATCGAGAAGGACGTCACCGATCGCGGGGATGATTACTGAGGTTTCAAAGGCGCTTTCGCGAGCAGGCTCGCTCCCACATTTGGCCGCGCTCCTACTGGAGGAATGCGATCGAATGTGGGAGCGAGCCTGCTCGCGAATAGCGCTTTGAGCTTGAGCGCAAAAATCAGCTCTTGTGCAACTTGCGCATCAACTCCGCCTCAGCCTGGGTCAACCCGCAGGACTGAGTCAGTTCATCAACGCTCGCGCCCATGCCCACCAGTTTCGCCGCCTGGGCGAACGACAGGCTCGACGGGTCGCGCTGTTCCAGCTGAACAATTTTGTCCGGCAACGGACCGACTACCGCGCGCAGCTCGTGCAGGGCCTCGCCCATGTGCACATTGCCGTTCTGGTAGTCGTCAACGCGCTTGGCCAGGTCCTTGATGCGCTGATCACGCAGCGCATCGCTCTGAGCCTGTTGCGCAGCGATGACCCGCTGCGCCTTGATGTACGCCAGAAACATCGCCAGCGTGCCTGCCCAGAAGAGGAACAGGACAATGACCGCAACCTCGAGAATCAATCAGATGTTCTCCAGATCCGACCATTCTTCTTCGCTCATCATCTTGTCCAGTTCGACCAGGATCAGCAGTTCGTTGTTCTTGTTGCACACGCCTTGAATGAACTTGGCCGACTCTTCGTTACCGACGTTCGGTGCGGTTTCGATTTCCGACTGACGCAGGTAAACCACTTCCGCCACGCTGTCGACCATGATCCCGACCACTTGCTTGTCGGCTTCGATGATGACGATACGGGTGTTGTCGCTGATCTCGGCATTCATCAGGCCGAAGCGCTGACGGGTGTCGATTACCGTGACCACGTTACCGCGCAGGTTGATGATGCCCAGCACGTAGCTTGGCGCGCCCGGCACCGGAGCGATTTCGGTGTAGCGCAGCACTTCCTGAACGCGCATCACGTTGATGCCGTAGGTTTCGTTGTCCAGCTTGAAGGTCACCCATTGCAGGATCGGATCTTCAGAACCTTTTGCATTCGTCGCCTGACTACTCATACCCTGACCCCTCGAAAAAACCGCACTGAGCGGTGTGTGTTCTGTGTGGCGGCATTCAACAATGCCGTCGCCTGATTGTTATGTCGGCTGCTATGTCGGTTTATGTAGCGGCTTGCTGCCGCCCAAGTGCTTTGCCCCACCGCTGGCGATCAACTCGGCCAGTGCGGAAACGTCCAGCAATGCACACATGTGCTCAATCACGGTGCCGGCGAGCCATGGCCGCTGACCCCGGTGACTTCTCCATTTGATTTCATTCGGATCAAGACGCAACGAACGGCTGACCTGATGCACCGCCAGGCCCCACTCGTAACCTTGTACCGAAATCACGTACTGCAAACCCTGACGGAAGTCATCACGATAACGATCCGGCATGACCCAACGCGCGGTGTCCAACACCTTCAGGTTGCCGGCCTGGCTCGGCAGAATCCCGAGGAACCATTCCGGCTGACCGAACAGCGGTGTCAGCTCGTGACCGGCCAGTGAATAGATCGAGCCGAGGCACACCAGCGGCACCGCAAGGGTCAGACCGGCAACGTCGAATAGCAAACATTCGAACGCTTCGGAGGCCCAGGCCGGACGGCCGTCGGTTTCCACCGGCGGCGGCGTGTTGCTCGGCGGCAGATGCACTTCCACCAGTGGCGGCACCAGCGTCTGTTCGACGGGTGCGGGCACGACTGGCGCAGGCTCGACCACTGCCGGTTCCGGTGTGGTCTTCAGCAACTGAGTTTGCAGCAGCGGTGCCAATGTCGAGACCGATGCGCGAACCGGTTCGGCTTCTTCGATCAACGCCACCGGCGCTTTGGCAACTGGCGCCATCGCAGGCGCGGCAACCGGCGTGACAGGTTTGGCGGCTTTCTGTGCATCACGCGCCTGCTCTTCCAGCACGGCAGCCTGGAATTCATCCAGCGCTTCAGCGCTTTCAATCACCTCAGGCTTTGCCGCAATCTGCGCCGGCAATTCGTCGGGAATCTCCTCCAACAAACTGTCCAGATAAGACTGCAACGCCAACTGCGGCTTCGACGTCGATTTCAGCGGCCGATTCATACACAACTCCCTGTAGGAGCTGCGGAACGCTGCGATCTTTTGATCTTTTCAGGAGCACCGCCAAGCCAGATCAAAAGATCGCAGCCTGCGGCAGCTCCTACAGAGGTCAAAATCATTTCAAGCCACCTGCGGAACAAGTTGTTGCGCCAACAGATGTTTGAGCAGCGCACGGTAAGCCAGCACACCACGGCTCTTGCCGTCGAATTGCGAAGGCGTGACACCGGCGCGGCTGGCGTCGCGCAGACGAGTATCGACCGGGATGTAACCCTGCCAGATCTCGTCCGGGAATTTGTCGCGCAACACACGCAAGGTGCCCAGCGATGCCTGAGTACGGCGGTCGAACAACGTCGGCACAATGCTGAAAGGCAGCGCCTGTTTGCGCGAGCGGTTGATCATCGCCAGGGTGTTGACCATGCGCTCCAGGCCTTTGACGGCCAGGTGTTCGGTCTGCACCGGGATCACCAGTTGCTGACTCGCCGCGAGGGCGTTGACCATCAGCACGCCAAGCAACGGCGGGCTGTCGATAACGGCGTAATCGAAGTCCTGCCACAGCTGCGCCAGACTCTTGGCGATCACCAGGCCCAGACCACTCTGCCCCGGCGACTGACGCTCGAGGGTGGCCAGCGCGGTGCTGGACGGCAACAGGGAAATGCGTTCATCACTGGTCGACAGCAACAGTTGCCCCGGGAGGCCTTGCGGCACGGTGCCCTTGTGCAGAAACAGGTCGTAGTTGCTGTGTTCCAGGCTGTCGGGGTCGTAACCGAAATAGCTGGTCATCGAGCCGTGCGGGTCGAGATCGACCACAACCACGCGCTTGCCCGCCTCTGCCAGCAAACCGGCTAAAGCGATGGAAGATGTGGTTTTACCAACACCACCCTTTTGATTGGCGACTGCCCAGACTCTCATTCGTTTCTTTCCTCCCGGCCGAGATGCTCGACCGAGACATGGCTCAGCGTATTAATGCGGGCGACGGAGAATTGACGGCACTCTCGCGTCCCGGCGTCTTGACCGGGGTCGGTGCAGTTTGTGTGCCAGCGCGCTTCAGTGCGGCATCCGGTTGCGCGTTGGCGGTTCCGGTGCCTGTGAGGCTGCGGCGTACATCGAGATTGCGCGACACCACCAACACCACACGACGGTTTTTCCCGCGACCTTCGGCGGTGGCATTGTTGGCCACTGGCTGGAACTCACCGTAACCCACCGAAGCCAGACGGCCGGGATTCACACCCTGCATCGCCAGCATGCGCACGATGCTTGCCGAGCGCGCCGAGGACAGCTCCCAGTTGGTCGGGTACTGCGCGGTGCGGATCGGTTGATCGTCGGTAAAACCTTCGACGTGGATCGGGTTGTCGAACGGCTTGAGGATCGCCGCAACCTTGTCGATGATGTTGAACGCAATGTCGCTCGGCATGGCATCGCCGCTGCCGAACAACAGGCTGGAGTTGAGTTCGATCTCGACCCACAACTCGTTGCCGCGCACGGTCATCTGGTTGGAGCTGATCAGGTCGCCGAACGCCGCGCTGATATCGTCGGCAATGCTTTTCAGCGGATCGCTGGCACCGGCGATACCGGCGTCGATCTGCTCGGCGTCCTTGACCAGCGGCTTGGCCGGGGTCACGGTCTTCGGTCGTTCGTCGCCAATCGGGATCGGTTTGAGCGCGCGGTCGGAATCCTTGAAGACCCCGACCAGCGCTTCGGAAATTTCCTTGTACTTGCCTTCGTTGATCGACGAAATCGAGTACATCACCACGAAGAACGCGAACAGCAAGGTAATGAAGTCCGCGTAGGAAACGAGCCAGCGCTCGTGGTTGACGTGTTCTTCCTGATGTCTGCGACGAGCCATGAGGTTATTCCCTTAGTCCATGAAGCCTTGCAGCTTCAACTCGATGGAGCGTGGGTTTTCACCTTCGGCGATCGACAGAATGCCTTCCAACAACATTTCGCGATAACGCGACTGCCGCAACGCGATTGACTTCAACTTGGCCGCCACCGGTAGCAGGATCAGGTTGGCACTGGCCACGCCGTAAATGGTCGCGACGAATGCCACGGCGATGCCGCTACCCAGTTGCGTCGGGTCGGCAAGGTTGCCCATCACGTGGATCAGGCCCATCACCGCGCCGATGATGCCGATGGTCGGCGCGTAGCCGCCCATGCTTTCAAAGACCTTGGCCGCTTCGATGTCGCGGGCTTCCTGGGTGTAGAAATCCACTTCAAGGATGCTGCGGATCGCTTCCGGCTCGGCGCCGTCGACCAGCAGTTGCAGACCTTTGCGCGAGTAGCTGTCGGGTTCGGCATCGGCCACCCCTTCCAGACCCAGCAGGCCTTCCTTGCGTGCGGTGAGACTCCAGTTGACCACGCGGTCGATGCCGCCGGCCAGATCCACACGCGGCGGAAAGAAGATCCAGGCGAGGATCTGCATGGCGCGTTTGAACGCGCTCATCGGTGATTGCAACAGCGCAGCACCGATGGTGCCGCCCACTACGATCAGCGCCGCCGGGCCGTTGGCCAGCGCACCGAGGTGACCACCTTCAAGGTAGTTGCCGCCGATGATGGCGACGAACGCCATGATGATGCCGATAAGGCTTAGAACATCCATCAGATACAGGCCTCGACGATGTGCTTGCCGATATCGTCCAGACCGTACACCGCATCAGCGAGGTCGGCTTTGACGATGGCCATCGGCATGCCATAGATCACGCAGCTTGCCTCATCTTGCGCCCACACCGAGCTACCGCCCTGCTTGAGCAGACGCGCGCCTTCGCGGCCGTCGGCGCCCATGCCGGTCAGTACGACCGCCAGAACTTTGTCACCGTAGGATTTCGCGGCGGAACCGAAAGTAATGTCCACGCACGGCTTGTAGTTCAGACGCTCATCGCCCGGGAGGATTTTCACCGCACCACGGCCGTCGATCATCATCTGCTTGCCACCCGGAGCCAGCAGCGCCAGGCCCGGACGCAGGATGTCGCCATCCTCGGCTTCCTTGACGCTGATGCGGCAGAGCTTGTCCAGACGCTCGGCGAAAGCCTTGGTGAACGCCGCTGGCATGTGCTGGATCAGCACGATCGGTGCCGGGAAGTTCGCCGGCAACTGAGTCAATACTCGTTGCAGGGCAACCGGGCCGCCAGTCGACGTGCCGATGGCAACCAGTTTGTAGGCCTTGCGTTTCGGTGCCGGCGACGAAGCGCTGGCAGCCGATGCGCGAGCAGGAACAGGCGCGGGTGCCGGACGTGCCGGAGCAGCAGTGCTGTGGCTGCTGTAACTCGACGCAGCCGGAGCTGCCGCAGGTGCAGGCGCTGCGGTCGGGGCTGGCGCGCTGTAAGCGCTGAAACGACGGTTACTGCGCGAGATGCTGTGAACCTTCTCGCACAGTAGTTGCTTGACCTTCTCCGGGTTACGGGAGATGTCTTCGAAATTCTTCGGCAGGAAATCCACCGCGCCGGCGTCCAGCGCATCCAGGGTTACCCGGGCGCCTTCGTGGGTCAGCGAGGAGAACATCAACACCGGGGTCGGGCAGCGCTGCATGATGTGCCGCACTGCCGTGATGCCGTCCATCATTGGCATCTCGTAGTCCATGGTGATCACGTCCGGCTTGAGGGCCATGGCCTGATCGATCGCCTCTTTACCGTTGGTTGCCGTGCCGACAACCTGGATGCTCGGATCCGCTGAAAGAATTTCCGAGACGCGGCGGCGGAAAAAACCCGAATCGTCCACCACCAGGACTTTGACTGCCATAAACACTCCATTAGGTGCAGCGGGGCGTCGTCGCCCCGCCGCCCCGGATTCAAATACGCCGTGCGGCGTAACGCTTGAGCATGCTTGGAACATCGAGAATCAGTGCAATGCGGCCGTCACCGGTGATGGTGGCGCCGGACATGCCCGGAGTCCCTTGCAGCATTTTGCCCAATGGCTTGATGACCACTTCTTCCTGGCCAACCAGTTGATCGACGACGAAGCCGATCCGCTGCGTGCCCACCGAAAGGATCACCACATGGCCCTCGCGCTGCTCTTCGTGAGCGGCGGAGCTGACCAGCCAGCGCTTGAGGTAGAACAATGGCAATGCCTTGTCCCGCACGATCACCACTTCCTGACCGTCCACGACGTTGGTGGTCGACAGATCGAGGTGGAAGATTTCGTTGACGTTGACCAGCGGGAACGCGAACGCCTGATTGCCGAGCATCACCATCAGGGTTGGCATGATCGCCAAGGTCAGCGGCACCTTGATGACGATCTTCGAGCCCTGGCCCTTGGTCGAGTAGATGTTGATCGAACCATTGAGCTGGGAAATCTTGGTCTTCACCACGTCCATGCCGACACCGCGGCCGGACACGTCGGAGATCTCGGTCTTGGTCGAGAAGCCCGGAGCGAAAATCAGGTTGTAGCACTCGGTGTCGCTCAGGCGATCGGCCGCGTCCTTGTCCATCACGCCGCGTTTTACCGCGATCGCACGCAGGACGTTCGGGTCCATGCCTTTGCCGTCATCGGAGATCGACAGCAGGATGTGGTCGCCTTCCTGCTCGGCTGCCAGTACCACGCGACCACCACGGGCCTTGCCCGATGCTTCACGTTCTTCCGGCGACTCGATACCGTGGTCGACGGCGTTGCGCACCAAGTGGACCAGCGGGTCGGCCAGAGCCTCGACAAGGTTTTTGTCGAGGTCGGTTTCTTCGCCGACCAGTTCCAGGTTGATCTCTTTCTTGAGCTGACGCGCGAGGTCGCGAACCAGACGCGGGAAGCGCCCGAAGACTTTCTTGATCGGCTGCATCCGCGTCTTCATCACCGCGGTCTGCAAGTCAGCCGTGACCACGTCGAGGTTCGACACGGCCTTTTGCATGGCTTCGTCGCCGCTGTTCAGACCCAGGCGCACCAGACGGTTACGCACCAGCACCAACTCGCCGACCATGTTCATGATTTCGTCGAGACGTGCAGTGTCGACCCGCACGGTGGTCTCGGCTTCGCTCGCCGGTTTTTCCGGTGGCGGTGCAGCCGGAGCACGGGCCGGAGCCGGTGCAGCAGCGGCCGCAGGTTTTGGCGCTTCAGCTTTTGGCTCAGGCTTGGCGGCAGGTTTCGGCGCAGCAGCGACCGGTGCCTTCGCGGCAGGCGTGGCGACTGTCGAAGCGGAGCCTGCAGCAGCGGCGCCAACTTCAGTGAACTTGCCTTTGCCGTGCAATTCGTCGAGCAGCGATTCGAACTCGTGATCGCTGATCAGATCACTGCCGGCAGCGGCAGCCACCGGAGCGGCAGGCGCAGCAGGTGCCGAAGCAATTGCCGACTCCAGCGCTTCAACGGCGAAGTTGCCTTTGCCGTGCAACTGATCGAGCAGTGCTTCGAATTCGTCGTCGGTGATGTCCGAACTGTCGCCCGCCGCAGGTGCCGCAGGTTTGGCCGCTGCTGGCGTGACCGCGTCGGCTGCAAACTGACCTTTGCCGTGCAGTTGATCGAGCAACGACTCGAACTCGGCATCGGTGATTTCATCGCTGGCTGCCGCATCGGCAGTTTGCGCAGGTGCAGCAGCGGCCGGGGCCTCGGCTTCGGCCTTGACGGCGTTCAGCGAGTCCAGCAGCTGTTCAAATTCGTTATCGGTGATGTCACCAGAATCGCCCTCGACGACCAGTTCCTCGATCATCTCGGCCACTGGCGAAGCCGGGGCTTCATCCGCCGTTTGCGGCTCGGCCAGACGTGCCAGTGCAGCCAGCAGTTGCGGAGTCGCAGCGGTGATCGGGGCACGTTCACGGACTTCGCTGAACATGCTGTTCACCGCGTCCAGTGCTTCGAGGACAACGTCCATCAGTTCTGCATCAACGCGACGCTCACCCTTGCGCAGGATGTCGAACACGTTTTCGGCGATGTGACAGCACTCCACCAGCTCGTTGAGCTGAAGGAAGCCGGCGCCCCCTTTTACAGTGTGAAAACCGCGAAAAATTGCGTTGAGCAGATCTGCGTCATCCGGACGGCTTTCCAGCTCGACCAGTTGTTCGGACAGTTGCTCAAGAATCTCGCCGGCCTCAACCAGGAAATCCTGAAGGATCTCTTCATCGGCGCCGAAGCTCATTAATGGGGTGCTCCTACAGGTCTAAAAACCCAAAAAACCTAAAATTCAAAAACTCTAGAATCCAAGGCTGGATAACAAATCGTCCACATCGTCCTGACCGGACACAACGTCTTCTCGTTTATCGGCATGAATCTGCGGACCTTCACCCTGCGAGAGATGTTTTTGTGGATCTTTTTCTGCAAGCATCGCCGCACGGTCATGTTCGATGCCCGCAAAGCGGTCCACCTGACTGGCCATGAGGACGAGTTTGAGCAAATTGCTTTCGACTTCGGTGACCAGTTGGGTCACACGCTTGATCACTTGACCGGTAAGGTCCTGATAATCCTGAGCCAGCAGGATGTCGTTCAGATTGCTCGACACCGCACGGTTGTCCGTGCTGCTGCGCGACAGAAAACCGTCGACCCGGCGCGCCAGTTCGCGGAACTCTTCAGCCCCGACTTCACGACGCATGAAACGCCCCCAATCGGTACTCAAGGCCTGGGCTTCTTCAGCCAGACCATTGACCACCGGCGTGGCGCTTTCCACCAGATCCATGGTGCGGTTGGCCGCGGCTTCTGTCAGCTTGACCACATAGCCCAGGCGTTCGGTGGCGTCGGTGATTTGCGACACTTCCTCGGCCTGCGGCATGTGC
Organism: Pseudomonas sp. N40(2020); assembly: GCF_014472415.1. GTDB lineage: Bacteria > Pseudomonadota > Gammaproteobacteria > Pseudomonadales > Pseudomonadaceae > Aquipseudomonas. The sequence goes on along the minus strand of NZ_JACSZV010000004.1, from coordinate 117,086 downwards.
GGATCGATCTGGAAGTTGACGATCGCACTGTGCAGTTCGCGTGTGAGCTTGCCCACTTCCTGATACAGGCCGCGGTCACGGGTCTGATTGAGCTCATGGATCAGTTGCACAGCGTCGCCGAACCTGCCTTTTTCAAGGCTCTCGACCAGTTCGACCGCGTGTTTTTTCAGGGTCGATTCGAAATCGCCCTGTGAAGATTCGTTATGCTCCATAGCTCCCCCGCGCGTCATCAGCCGATGCGTTCGAAAATCTTCTCGATTTTGTCTTTCAACGCCTGAGCCGTGAAAGGTTTGACCACGTAGCCATTCACACCGGCCTGAGCGGCCTCGATGATTTGCTCGCGCTTGGCTTCAGCGGTCACCATCAGCACTGGCAGGTGCTTGAGTTTTTCATCGGCACGCACGTGACGCAGCAGGTCGATACCGGTCATGCCCGGCATGTTCCAGTCCGTTACCAGAAAGTCGATGCTGCCGCTGTTGAGTACCGGAATGGCGGTAATGCCATCGTCGGCCTCTACGGTGTTGGTGAACCCAAGATCCCGCAGCAGGTTCTTGATGATCCGCCGCATCGTTGAGAAGTCATCAACGATGAGGATTTTCATGTCTTTGTTCAATTCGACCTCCAAGCAGTCTTAAACGCGCCCAGCACCTGGACGCGCCACTTCAATCAATCGGCGCAGCACTCGAAGACTGTCTGGAGCACAACAGAGCAAGACCGGTGCCGTTTATCACCGCACCAGCCTCGTTCGCAGTGTCCCCACACTGCCTTCAGCGCGCTCGCCACTCCCCCAAACGCCCCCGCAAACGGGCCGCGCACTGGCTGTGTAACTGGCTGACCCGCGATTCACTGACGCCAAGGACTTCACCGATCTCCTTGAGGTTCAGCTCTTCGTCGTAGTACAGCGCCAACACCAGTCGCTCACGCTCCGGCAAATTGGCAATCGCGTCCGCCAGCGCTGCCTGGAAGCGTTCATCTTCCAGATCGCGTGACGGCTCAAGATGAGCACTGGCGCCATCCTCGTGCAGCCCTTCGTGTTCGCCGTCCTGCAACAGGTCGTCGAAACTGAACAAGCGGCTGCCCAGGGTGTCATTCAAAATCCCGTAGTAATCGTCGAGACTCAATTGGAGTTCGGCCGCAACCTCGTGATCTTTAGCATCACGGCCGGTTTTAGCTTCAATTGCGCGAATCGCGTCACTGACCATACGGGTGTTGCGGTGAACCGAGCGTGGCGCCCAGTCCCCTTTGCGCACTTCGTCGAGCATCGCGCCGCGGATTCGAATGCCCGCGTACGTTTCGAAACTGGCGCCTTTGCTGGCGTCATATTTGGTCGAGACTTCGAGCAGACCGATCATCCCGGCCTGGATCAGATCCTCGACCTGCACACTCGCCGGCAATCGCGCCAGCAGGTGATAGGCAATGCGTTTTACCAGTGGCGCGTAACGCTCGATCAACTCGTACTGCGCGTCACGTGCCGACTTCTTGTAGTAATTCATACCGCTGGCGGTCATAGCACAGGCCCTGCCGTTTGCTGCACGAGGCGTTCGACGAAAAACTCAAGGTGGCCGCGCGGGTTGGCAGGCAGCGGCCAGGTGTCGACCTTCTGAGCGATCGCCTTGAACGCCAGCGCGCACTTGGAACGCGGGAAGGCTTCATAGACCGCACGCTGCTTCTGCACCGCCTTGCGCACGCTTTCGTCGTAAGGCACGGCGCCGACGTATTGTAGGGCCACGTCAAGAAAGCGATCCGTGACCTTGGTCAACTTGGCGAACAGGTTGCGACCTTCTTGCGGGCTCTGGGCCATGTTGGCCAGGACGCGGAAGCGGTTCATGCCGTAATCGCGATTGAGCAACTTGATCAGGGCGTAAGCGTCAGTGATCGAGGTCGGCTCGTCGCAGACCACCAGCAACACTTCTTGCGCGGCGCGAACAAAACTGACTACCGAGTCACCAATACCCGCAGCGGTGTCGATCACCAAAACGTCGAGATTGTCGCCGATGTCACTGAAGGCCTGAATCAGACCGGCATGTTGCGCCGGGCTGAGGTGAACCATGCTCTGGGTGCCGGACGCAGCGGGCACGATGCGGATCCCGCCCGGGCCTTGCAACAAAACGTCGCGCAGCTCGCAGCGGCCTTCGATCACGTCGGCCAGCGTGCGTTTGGGCGTCAGGCCCAGCAGAACGTCGACGTTCGCCAGCCCCAGATCGGCGTCCAGCAGCATGACCCGACGGCCAAGCTCTGCCAGCGCCAGAGACAAGTTCACTGACACGTTAGTCTTGCCGACGCCACCTTTGCCGCCGGTCACCGCGATCACCTGTACGGGATGCATGCTGCCCATGTTATTTCTTTACCTTGTCTTGCATAGACGGAGGCCACATTACTGGCTGCGCGTTCACAACCGGAACAATGCGTGGCAGACCATCGATGTAGGTACAAAAACTGTTCATGAATACCTCAGCCTACCTGCTTGGTCGGGCTGTGATAGATATCAGCGAACATGTCAGCCATGGCTTCTTCGCTGGGTTCTTCCTGCATTTGCACGCTGACGGCGCGGCTGACCAGTTGATGACGGCGTGGCAGATGCAAATCATCCGGAATCCGTGGGCCATCGGTCAGGTACGCGACCGGCAATTCATGACTGATCGCCAGGCTCAACACTTCGCCAAGGCTGGCCGTTTCATCCAGTTTAGTCAGGATGCACCCGGCGAGCCCACAACGCTTGTAACTGTGATAAGCGGCGGTTAGAACCTGTTTCTGGCTGGTGGTTGCCAAGACCAGATAATTTTTTGAACGAATGCCACGACCGGCCAGGCTTTCGAGCTGCATGCGCAGTGCCGGATCGCTGGCTTGCAGGCCGGCGGTATCGATCAGCACCACGCGTTTGCGCAGCAGCGGATCCAGCGCCTGGACCAGCGACTGGCCCGGATCGACGTGGGTTACCGGCACGTTGAGAATCCGGCCCAGGGTCTTCAGTTGTTCCTGAGCGCCGATGCGGAAACTGTCCATGCTCACCAGCGCGACGTTCTGCGCGCCGTATTTGAGCACATAGCGCGCAGCAAGCTTGGCCAGCGTGGTGGTCTTGCCCATGCCGGCAGGGCCGACCATCGCAATCACACCGCCCTCTTCCAGCGGCTCGACTTCCGGTACGGCAATCATCCGCGCCAGGTGCGCCAGCAACATGCGCCAGGCCTGACGAGGTTCTTCGATATCAGTGATCATCGCCAGCAAGTCGCGCGACAACGGGCCGGACAGACCGATCCGTTGCAGACGGCGATACAGGTTGGCTTGCGCCGGACGGCTGCCTTGCAGCTGATTCCAGGCCAGGGTGCCGAGCTGGACTTCCATCAGCTCGCGCAGGCTGTTCAATTCAAAACGCATCGAATCCAGTGCACGCGGATCAACACCGCCAGACGATTGCGCAGGTGCCGGGGCTGGACGCGCTGGCGCAGCGTAAGTCGGCTCGCTCAACGGTTCGGCGGCAGTCAGCGGCAGGCCAGCGGTCAACGGCAGCCCGGCAAAGATCTGGCGATTGCTATTGCCGTCGGCTTCGCCACGCAGGCTCAGTTCGGCTTGTGCAGTGACGATGCGCGACTGGGTCTTGCGCAGTTCATCCTCGAGCTCCATGTTCGGAACCCGTGGCGCCAGCGCCGACAGTTTGTAATCCAGCGCCGCCGTCAGCTCGACGCCGCCGGCAATGCGGCGGTTGCCAATGATGGCGGCATCAGCGCCCAGCTCATCACGAACCAGCTTCATGGCCTGACGCATATCGGCGGCGAAAAAACGCTTAACTTGCATAAACCACTACCTCAGCCGTTGGGCCCTACTGTCGCAACGATCGTCACTTGCTTGTTGTCCGGGATTTCCTGGTAGGCCAGCACATGCAGCCCCGGAACTGCGAGGCGACCGAAGCGCGAAAGCATCGCGCGAATCGGGCCTGCTACCAACAGGATCACCGGCTGACCTTGCATTTCCTGACGCTGCGCCGCTTCGATGAGCGACCGTTGCAGCTTCTCGGCCATGCTTGGCTCCAGCAGAACGCCCTCTTCCGAGCCTTGTCCTGCCTTCTGCAGACTATTGAGCAATATTTGTTCCAACCTTGGTTCCAATGTGATCACAGGCAGCTCGGACTCAGTGCCTACAATGCTTTGGACGATGGCGCGCGATACGCCGACCCGCACGGCGGCCACCAGCGCGGCGGTATCTTGACTCTTCGCGGCGTTGTTAGCGATAGCTTCGGCAATGCTGCGGATATCGCGTACCGGCACGTGTTCGGCCAGCAGCGCCTGCAACACTTTGAGCAGTTGCGACAGCGAGACCACACCCGGCACCAGCTCTTCGGCCAGTTTCGGCGAGCTTTTGGCCAGCAATTGCATGAGTTGCTGCACTTCCTCGTGGCCGATCAGCTCACTGGAATGCTTGTACAAAATCTGGTTCAAGTGGGTCGCGACCACGGTGCTCGCATCAACCACGGTGTAACCGAGGGATTGCGCCTGCGCCCGTTGGCTGATTTCGATCCACACCGCTTCCAGACCGAAAGCCGGATCTTTGGCGTTGATGCCGTTGAGCGTGCCGTAGACCTGGCCCGGGTTGATCGCCAGTTCGCGATCCGGGTAGATCTCGGCTTCAGCAAGGATCACGCCCATCAGGGTCAGGCGATAGGCGCTCGGCGCCAGATCGAGGTTGTCACGAATGTGCACAGTGGGCATCAGGAAGCCCAGATCCTGCGAGAGCTTCTTGCGCACGCCCTTGATCCGCGCCAGCAATTGTCCGCCCTGATTGCGGTCCACCAGCGGAATCAGGCGATAACCGACTTCCAGGCCGATCATGTCGATCGGGGTCACGTCGTCCCAGCCAAGCTCCTTGGTTTCCATGGCGCGGGCCGGCGACGGCAGCAGTTCCTGCTGACGCTTGACCTCTTGCAGCGCCTGCACCTTGACGACGTTTTGCTTCTTCCAGAACAGATACGCGCCACCGGCGGCCAGTGCAGCCATGCTCAGGAACGAGAAGTGCGGCATGCCCGGCACCAGGCCCATGACCGCCATCAAACCAGCAGCCACCGCCAGCGCTTTCGGCGAGGCGAACATCTGACGGTTGATCTGTTTGCCCATGTCTTCCGAGCCGGAAGCTCGGGTCACCATGATCGCCGCGGCTGTTGATAACAACAGTGATGGCAATTGCGCCACCAAACCGTCACCAATGGTCAGCAAGGCGTAAACCTTGCCGGCGTCGGCGAAGGTCATGTTGTGCTGGAAGATACCGACAGCCATGCCGCCGATGAGGTTGATGAACAGAATCAGCAAACCGGCGATGGCGTCACCGCGAACGAATTTGCTGGCACCGTCCATCGAACCGTAGAACTCGGCCTCTTGGGCGACTTCCTGACGGCGCGACTTGGCTTGGTTCTGGTCGATCAGACCGGCGTTGAGGTCGGCGTCGATGGCCATTTGTTTGCCAGGCATCGCATCGAGGGTGAAACGCGCGCTCACCTCGGAAATACGCCCGGCACCCTTGGTCACCACGACGAAGTTGATGATCATCAGGATCGCGAAGACCACGATACCGACCACGTAGTTACCGCCGATCACCACTTCACCGAAGGCCTGGATCACCTTACCGGCGGCGGCGTGGCCGTCCTGCCCGTGGAGCATCACCACCCGCGTCGACGCCACGTTCAACGCCAGCCTCAGCAATGTCGCGACCAGCAGAATGGTCGGGAACACCGCAAAATCCAGCGGCCGCAGCGCGTAGACGCAGACCAGCAGGACGACGATAGACAGAGCAATGTTGAAGGTAAAAAACACGTCCAGCAGGAACGGCGGGATCGGCAACATCATCATTGCCAACATGACCAGCAGCAACAACGGCACGCCCAGATTGCCTCGACTGAGGTCGGCAACATTAGTGCGAGCAGTGTTGAATAACTGAGAGCGATCCACCGGTTTTCCCCGTTCCTTTAAAGCAAACTTTTGACGCCCAGAGCGGGCTCACGGCGGCTATTGCAAGAAGCCTTCCAACTTTTGCGCGGGCAAAAAAAGATCGCACCGAATGCGATCCCTGTAGGAGCTGCCGAAGGCTGCGATCTTTTGCTTTTAAACACCAATGTTTAAAAGACACGCCAAGACACGTAATCAGGCTACACATCCTTGCGCCATTGCCTACAGCTACGCCAGAATCCGCCGGCTTGTGCGCTTTGTGCCGGGTCTCTATCGTGGTCCGGTCGCTGACGAATCAGCGATCGGGTTTAGCGACTCGGATCTATGTAGGCGCACCAGCGCTCCAAACTCCATTGCAGGCACTCTTCCTGCAATTGATGTCATGGCGGCTGTGCGCGGGAGACCTTCGGGTCTGCCGGGCGCCTACACCCGGTTCGCTAACCTGCGTCCAGCCGCCACCTTTTCCTGTTTAGCGACGGGTTTTGGTGGCCTCACCTGTAGGAGCTTCACCATGATCAAACCAACACCCAACCCGCCCGAAATCGACCCCACCTCGCCGTACGAATCCCTCGATTCGAAAAAGCTCCACGAAGCCGCCGACCGCGCGCTCGATCACTATCTCTGCCCGCCCGGCTCCACGCCGCCGCCACGTAAAACCCGTGCGATGTACGCCGTCACCGCGGACTTCAAAAACGAGGAACTACTGGCCAACGCTTGCGAAACACTCGCCTCAGCAAGAACCATCGCCAATGACTTCGCCCATCTCATACCCGCCTCGCAACGCCGGACGCTGCTGGGCATTGCGCAACTGATCATGCTCGGGGAACTGGCGGTGAATCGGGTGCTGGATAATCTGGAGTTGCCGAACTAGCCCGCTGACACAGACCTGAAGATCGTTCCCACGCTCTGCGTGGGAACGATCAATTCTCGCGGGTTGCAAGATCAACAGATCGCAGCCTTCGGCAGCTCATACAGGGGTTCATCTCAGCTGTAGGAGTTGCCGCAGACTGCGATCTGTTGCTTCAAGCGCTTGTTACTGCGCCGTCAGAATCTGGCTGGGAGCAATATTACCGAAGCTGAGTTGCCGGCTATTGATGTATCGCGTCCCCCTGAACATTTGCAGACCTTCAGCCTCAACCAGATCCTCATGTGCGTACATGAGCACGACCTTGGTTATTGGCGCCGTCACCCCCGGCGCCTCAGCATGGCCTTCCAGCAGATTGAGAGCCCATTGAAAACGAATGATCGGCAAATCCTCGATTTCAATCTGACGTGAACCAACCAGCACCCGGAAATCCTGGTGCGCGGTGATTCGCAGTGTGCGCCCGATAATGGCAAAAGCTGGCTTGCCATAGCGCACTTCCAGATCATTACTGGTGGCCCAATCATCCATGTAGTTGTCTGGCGAGGTGAACAGTTTGAACAACGCCTCGTTATCGCGAATATTGCCCGCCGAGGAAAACAGGTAGTTGTAGGAGTAGTGATAAGCCAGGCCGTCCAGCTCAGGCCTAATCGCGTTGACCGGACTATCCAGGTAACCCGGACTATAAACATTGGCCATTTGCACGAAGTGGGTGAAGTCCAGATCCATATCGAAGGACACCGTGTAACGAATGGCCCGCTCCTCGGGACGCTGTTCGAGCCGCCCTGACACATATTTCAGTGTCATTCCTTCAAGCTTTTTGTAGATTCGCTGTGTCATGAGTGCACCCTCTGCGCTGTGGGATTATTCCCAAACACATGGGAGCGCTACCGGAGGTCGGCGTCTACTGTCAGAACTAACAGGTATGCAGGCTTTTCAGACAGACGGAAGACGTCAGAAATCAGCCGCGGACTACTTCAGAGGGCGATCCGGACCCAGACGCAGATTTGTGGCTTTTCCTCGCGCCGTTTTCGGCTCGTCGAATTCCACAGGATCGCCCACTTTGATCTTGTCTCGATTTGGATCGGTCTTTGGAATGTTGAACTCGTAACCTGTGTCCGACAAAAAGAAGCCCGTAGCGGCCGCAAAAGAAGTCCCGGAGCGCTTAGGCGTAATGATGCCCTTGCCGGTTTTTGGGTCATAGCTACTGAAAGTACCTTTCATTGTCTTGCTCCCTTGCGCGTGCCGAGTACTCGCGCCAAGTGCGCGGTATAACCTGCATAAAACTGCAAAGACAAAACGAACGCACCTGTCAGAGTTGACAGGTATGCACAGGTTTCAGACAAACGGCATCAGGAATCGCGGCGCAGATCCGGCGGGATCGGCAAATCATCCTTGAGCGGGTCCGGGCGCTTGCCCTTGCCGGCGCGATGTTGGCGGATCTGATAGACGTAGGCCAAGACCTGGGCAACCGCCAAGTACAGCCCGCCGGGGATTTCCTCATCAAGTTCGGTGGAGTAGTAGATCGAACGCGCCAGCGCTGGCGACTCGAGGAGCATGACGTTGTTGGCCGCGGCGATTTCGCGAATCTTCAACGCCAGGAAATCGCTACCTTTGGCCAGCAGCAATGGCGCACCACCCTTCTCGGCGTCGTATTTGAGTGCCACCGCGTAGTGGGTCGGGTTGGTGATGATCACGTCGGCATCGGGAATCGCCGCCATCATCCGTCGCTGGGACATTTCGCGCTGAGTCTGGCGGATGCGCTGTTTGACCTCCGGCCGCCCCTCTTGATCCTTGTGCTCGTCACGCACTTCCTGCTTGGTCATTTTGAGCTTTTTCATGCTCTCCCAGATCTGCACCGGGACGTCGACCGCTGCGATCAGGATCAACCCGCAGGCCATCCACAAAGTGCTCCAACCCACCAGCAACACGCTGTGAATGATGGCCTGATCCAGCGGCTCATGGGCGATACGCAACAAGTCGTCGACGTCCGCAGACAACACCACCAGCGCCACGGCCAGCACGATGAAAAACTTGGCCAACGCCTTCAGCAACTCGACGATGGCTTTCATCGAAAACATGCGCTTGAGGCCCGCGCCGGGGTTCATCCGGCTGAATTTGGGTGCCATGGTGCCGGCGGAAAACAACCAACCGCCCAGGGCAATCGGCCCCAACAGCGCGGCCAGCAACAGGGTAATCATGATCGGCTGAATCGCCACCAGCGCGAGCTTGCCGGAATGCATCAGAAAAGTGCCCATGGAGCGCTGATCCATGATCACTTCGCGCGGCAGCGAGAAGTTCAAGCGCATCAGATCCATCAAGTCCTGCGCCAGCATGCCGCCAAACACCAGCAGAGCACCGGCACCGGCCAGCATCACGGCCAGGGTGTTGAGCTCTTTGGAGCGCGCGACCTCACCCTTTTCGCGGGAGTCCTTTTTGCGCTTCTCCGTGGGGTCTTCTGTTTTGTCCTGACCGCTTTCGCTCTCAGCCATGACTCAGCGCGCCTGTGCCAGTTCGCGTAAAAACTGCAAGGCCTCGGTGGCCAGCGGTTGATACTGATTGAGAATGTCCGCCAGGCCGACCCAGACGATGAAGAGGCCGAGCACCAGGGTCAGCGGAAAACCGATGGAGAAGATGTTCAACTGCGGCGCCGCGCGGGTCATCACACCAAAGGCGATGTTGACCACCAGCAACGCCGTGATCGCCGGCAGCACCAGCAATAATGCTGCGCCGAGCACCCAGCCGAGTTTGCCGGCGAGCTCCCAATAGTGTGTCGTCATGAAGCCGCTGCCAACGGGCAACGTGGTGAAGCTTTCCGTGAGGACTTCGAACACCACCAGATGGCCGTTCATCGACAAGAACAGCAAGGTCACCAGCATGGTGAAGAACTGCCCGATCACCGCCACCGACACACCGTTGGTAGGGTCGACCATCGAGGCAAAGCCCATACCCATCTGGATCGCGACAATCTGCCCCGCCACCACGAACGCCTGAAAGAACAGCTGCAAGGAGAACCCCAGTACCGCGCCAATCAGGATCTGCTCGCCAATCAGCAGCAGCCCGCTCAGATCCAGCGCATTGACCGGTGGCATCGGAGGCAGATTGGGCGCAATCACCACAGTGATCGCCAACGCGAAATACAGACGGATACGCGTGGGCACCAGCGTCGTGCCGAACACCGGCATGACCATCAGCACCGCGCCCACACGAAACAGCGGCAACATGAACGTCGCCACCCAGGTACTGATCTGGGTGTCGGTCAGCTGAAGCAGCGATTGCATGGCTTAGCCGATGACCATCGGAATGTTGTGATACAGCTGAATGATGTATTCCATGAAGGTCTGCACCAGCCACGGGCCGGCGACGATCAGGGTAACCAGCATCACCAGCAGACGCGGGAGGAAGCTCAGGGTCTGTTCGTTGATCTGCGTCGCGGCCTGGAACATCGCCACCAGCAGACCGACCAGCAGACTCGGAATCACCAGCACCGCAACCATCATGGTCGTCAGCCACAGCGCTTCGCGAAAGATGTCGACCGCGACTTCCGGCGTCATGGCGAGACACCTCCAAAACTGCTGGCCAGCGTACCGATGATCAGGGCCCAGCCATCCACCAGCACGAACAGCATGATCTTGAACGGCAGGGAAATGATCAGCGGCGAGAGCATCATCATACCCATGGCCATCAGCACACTGGCCACGACCAGGTCGATGATCAGGAACGGAATGAAGATCATGAAACCGATCTGGAAGGCGGTTTTGAGCTCAGAGGTCACAAACGCCGGCACCAGAATTGTCAGCGGCGCCTGATCGGGCGTGGCGATGTCGGTACGCTTGGACAGGCGCATGAACAGCTCAAGATCGCTGGAGCGAGTCTGGGCGAGCATGAAGTCCTTGATCGGCACCTGCGCCTTTTCCACCGCTTGCTGAGCGGTGAGTTTTTCCGCCAGATACGGCTGCAAGGCATCGTTGTTCACCCGATCGAACACCGGCGCCATGATGAACAGGGTCAGAAACAGCGCCATACCGGTGAGGATCTGGTTCGACGGTGTCTGCTGCAAGCCAAGGGCCTGACGCAGGATCGAGAAGACAATGATGATCCGGGTAAAACTGGTCATCAGCATGACGAACGCCGGGATGAAACTCAGCGCAGTCATGATCAGCAGAATCTGCAGACTGACCGAATACTCCTGCGCGCCATCGGCGTTGGTGCCCAGCGTGATCGCCGGGATCGACAACGGATCGGCGGCGAATGCCAGCGGTGCAGCCAGCAACAGGGCCAGCGTCAAGACGATGCGAAGCGCACCCATTACTTCTTATCCTTCTGATCCTTGCCGAGAATTTTCAGCAGATGCTGGGCAAATTCCGGGGTCGCTTTCTCGGTAGTGCTCGGCACTTGCACCGGTTCCTTCAGCACATGCAGCGCGGTGATGGTGCCGGGGCTCAAGCCAAGCAGAATCTGCTCGTTGCCGACCTGAACCAGCATCAACCGGTCACGCGGACCGAGCGCGCGGGAACCGATCAGCTCGATCACCTGCCCCTTGCCCGCCGGCCCTGCCTGTTGCACACGGCGCAGTAACCAGGCGAGGAAGAAGATCAAGCCCAACACCACCAGCAGGCCCAGCACCAGCTGCGTCAATTGCCCGGCCACGCCGCTGCTGACCATTGGCGCGGTAGCGGCAGGCGCGGCGGCGCTGGCAACCGGCTCGGCGGCCAGCACGCCCAAAGGCAACGCCAGCAGCACCCAGAGAAACCTTTTCACTCAGCGCAGCTTCTTGATGCGTTCGCTTGGGCTGATCACGTCGGTCAGGCGGATGCCGAACTTCTCGTTGACCACTACTACTTCGCCGTGAGCGATCAGCGTGCCGTTGACCAGCACGTCCAGCGGCTCACCGGCCAGGCGATCAAGCTCGATCACCGAACCCTGGTTCAGTTGCAGCAGGTTGCGGATGTTGATGTCGGTACTGCCCACTTCCATCGAGATGGACACCGGGATGTCGAGGATCACGTCCAGGTTCGGGCCGTCCAGCGTCACCGGATCGTTGTTCTTCGGCACGCTGCCGAACTCTTCCATCGGCAGACGGTTGGAGCCCGACGCACCGGCGTCGGCCGCCAGCAGCGCATCGATGTCGGCCTGGCCGTCACCGGTCTCTTCCAGGGCCGCAGCCCATTCATCGGCCAGTGCCTGATCGTCCTGGGCGTTCATATCGTCGTTCATCATTTGTCCTCGGCGGGCAACAATTCAGCTAAATGTGTGGTGGGTAAGAGCGCCGCTTCAGCGACGCTCGATCGGCTCGATCACCTGCAACGCGAGGTTGCCTTTGTGCGAGCCCATCTTGACCTTGAAGGCCGGCACGCCGTTGGCGCGCATGATCATGTCTTCCGGCATCTCGACCGGGATCACATCCCCCGGCTGCATGTGCAGGATGTCGCGCAGTTTCAACTGGCGGCGGGCCACGGTGGCGCCGATCGGTACGTCGACATCGAGCACGTCCTGACGCAGGGCATTGACCCAGCGCTCGTCCTGATCGTCGAGGTCCGACTGGAAACCGGCGTCGAGCATTTCGCGCACCGGCTCGATCATCGAGTACGGCATGGTCACGTGCAGATCGCCGCCACCGCCATCGAGTTCGATGTGGAATGTCGACACGACAATGGCTTCGCTCGGGCCGACGATGTTGGCCATGGCCGGGTTCACTTCCGAGTTGATGTACTCGAAATTGACTTCCATGATCGCCTGCCAGGCTTCCTTCAAATCGACGAAGGCCTGCTCCAGCACCATGCGCACTACGCGAAGTTCGGTCGGGGTGAACTCACGCCCTTCGATCTTGGCGTGACGGCCGTCGCCGCCGAAGAAGTTGTCCACCAGCTTGAACACCAGTTTGGCGTCGAGGATGAACAGCGCGGTGCCGCGCAACGGTTTGATCTTGACCAGGTTGAGACTGGTCGGCACGTACAGCGAGTGTACGTATTCGCCGAACTTCATTACCTGTACGCCACCGACGGCAACGTCCGCCGAGCGGCGCAGCATGTTGAACATGCTGATGCGGGTGTAACGGGCAAAACGCTCGTTGATCATTTCCAGAGTCGGCATGCGTCCACGGACGATGCGATCCTGGCTGGTCAGGTCGTAGCTTTTGACACTGCCGGGTTCGGCAGCGTTATCGGTCTGTACCAGACCATCGTCGACGCCATGCAACAGCGCGTCGATTTCATCCTGGGACAGCAGATCCTGCACGGCCATGTCGTGTTCCTACTGCAGTACGAAATTAGTGAAAAGCAACTGTTCGATCACCACTTTGCCCAGCTCTTTCTGCGCCACTTCCTGCACGCTCGCTGTAGCCTTCTGGCGCAACATCTCTTGCCCGACCGGGGTCGCCAAGGTGGCGAAATCCTGACCGGAGAAGAGCATCACCAGGTTGTTGCGGATCACCGGCATGTGCACTTTGAGCGCTTCCAGATCAGCCTGATTACGCGCCAGCATGGTGATGCTCACCTGCATGTAGCGCTGACGGCCGTTCTGGTTGTAGTTGGCAACGAATGCCGGTGCCATCGGTTCGAAAATTGCCGGCTGCTTGCCGACCGGCGCAGCATCGGCGGCCTCGGCAGGCTTGCTCTGGGCACTGTGCATGAAGAACCAGGTCGCCCCCACGGATGCGCCAATGGCCAACAGCAACGCCAGCACGATCACGATGATCAGCTTGAGTTTGCCTTTGGTCGCGGGGTCTTTTACTGCTGCTGTTTCGCTCTTCGCCATGCCAATAATCCGTCACTATTCGGGTTTTCACAGTCGCACGGCAAGGCAAGAGCAAGTGTTATGCCAGAAGTGTCGGGGCACATTGGGAGAGCATCACAAAACAGTGTGGGAGCGAGCCTGCTCGCGAATACGATTTAACATTCAACATTTATGTCGACTGTTACACCGCTATCGCGAGCAGGCTCGCTCCCACAAGGGTTATGCGTTTGATCAGGCGTAATAGTCGACGGCGCTGGTGCCGATCACGCTGGTGGTCTGCGCGGCAGCTTCAGCCACGCTGACAGGCTCCAACTCTTCATCCGTCGAATCCAGTCGACCACCCGCAGCGCTGGTGCGTCCACCCTGCCCCTGCTGCGCCTGCTCCTGCCCTTGCTGACCCTGCCAGCCACGGTTCTGGTCAGAGACATTGACGTCGACCTGCCCCATGCCTTGCTGGGTAAACATGTCACGCAGGCGATGCATCTGGCCGTCGAGCGCTTCACGCACGCTTGGATGCGCGCTCATGAACGTCACCTGAGTCTGCTGGTCCGGAACCATGTTCACACGAATATCCAGACGCCCCAACTCGGCCGGCTGCAACTGAATGTCAGCCGCTTTCAGACTGGTACTCGACAGATACATGACGCGGTTGACCACTTCCTCTGTCCAGCCGCTTTGATTCATGGCGATCGGCTGATTCACCGGCACAGCGTTCGCGGTCTTCGGCGTCGCGGCTTGAGTCAGCGCCGCCAGACGGTTGGCGAAGTCATCAACGCGGGTGTCACTGGTGGCGGATTTCAAGTCTTTCAGACCGTCATCGATCAATCCGCTGAAAGCTTTCTCGCCACCCTGACTGGTGCTGTCCTTGTCGGCCTGCACGTCGAGCATGCTCGCCATGCCAGCAGCGAAGTTCTGTGCCGAGGTCAATTCGCCATCGGCCTGGGTCTGGGCGGGTGAAGCTTTGGGCTGAGCCTGACTGGCGGCAGAAATGTGGCCACCCTGCTCCATGGCCATGCGCACGGCAGGCAAAGCATCGAGGGGATCGGCCGCAGGATCGAAATCGCTGTCGGTCGTGGCCGCAGGCTCCTTGGTCACACTCGGCAACAGGGCCAGCGCGGGAGTTTCGGTTTTTGGCTCGGCAGCCGTTTCGACAACCGGGGCCGCCACGACCGGCGTGGTCACCACCGGCTGAACGACTTCTGCCAACGCCGGTTCCAGCGTCGGGTCGACCGGAGCGGCATCGGCCACCGGGGTCTCTGCCGTTTCAGCGGTATCGTCGCTGGCGGCGGTCTTGTCGTCGGTCGATGCCGGCTTGTCGGCAGGCAAGGCATTGCCGCTATCGGCAACTGCTGGCTGCGTATTGGCCGGTTGATCCTTGCCGACATCTTTCTTGGCGCTGTTGTCGGCGACCTTGTCGCGCGCCGATTTCAAGGGACTGTCTGCCGTCACCGCAGACTTGCCCGGCCCTTGATCGGCAAACACCTGAGCGAAGCTTGAGGCCTTGTCCCCGGCGTCTGCGGCCATTGCCGACGTTTTGGTCGAGGCGGCTTGCGCCTTGGCCTGAGCGGCGGTCTGAAGAAGAATGTTAGGGGTCGCAGGCATGAAACGGTCTCCGCTGCACTGGGATCGTAGGTACAGTTGGCGAAGTTAATTGCAAGTGCCGGGCCAGTTTTGCCCGGCGACTGAGAAAAGCGCCGGACGGCGCGAATCAGTGGGTGTGGGAGTGCTGTTGCTCGTCTTCGTAGACAGGACGAACCTGCTCAAACTCGCCGCAGATGTCGGCGACCATCAGGGCAATTTCCGACGGACTTTTATGCCTGGCCTGGGCTTCGAGTTCATGGCACAACTCAGCCAGTCGAATGGCTCCCATGTTGCTGGCGCTGCCTTTGAAACTGTGGGCAACGTCGGACAACGCCTTTGCATCGACGGTATTTTTAAGTTCGCCCAAGCGCGTTTTGGAATCCGTCAGAAAGGTATCCAGCAATTCCGGATAACTATCCTCCATGACGTCGCGCAATGCGCTCAGCGTTTCGCGATCTACATGTTCGTCAGTCACTTGCTCACTCCTTGATCAAGAATTGCGCGAATTATGCCTCAACCTCCCAGAAAAACTCTACGTGGGCACTGCGACCTTCGTCCGACCAACTGGCGTTACGCCCCAATTGCCGAACCAGACTGACCCCACGCCCCGACAAACGGACACCGTCCAGTGGCCGCTCCATCACCCGCGCCACGTCGAAGCCTTTGCCGCTGTCGTCGACTCGAATGACCAGACAGCCGCCCTCGCCTTGTGGCTTTACCTGCAAATGTACGCGCACATAGCCGTCCTGCAAGGCCTCCAGACGGGTGTTGCGCTGCTCATAGTAGCGGGCGAATCCCACAGCATCGCGCTTGAGGCTGGAGTCGAGCCCCAACACGCCGTGCTCCAGCGCATTGGAATACAACTCGGCGAGCACGCTGTACAACGCGCCGCTTTGCGCACGCAACCCATGCACCTCCTGGAGCAACTGCAACAAGTACGGCAACGGATTGAAACGCTTGAGCGTAGCACCACGAAACTCAAAGCTCACCGACCAGTCCAGCGGGCACGACTGGCCGCTGTCAGAATAGACCGGGACTGTCGGATTGACCTGCGTCGGTTCCAGCAGGCTCACCTCGACCATGCTCACATCATCGCGCGCTTCGCCACGAAAATTGCGCAGCGCCTGCTCGATGTCCTCGAACAGGCAATCCGGCTCGCGATTGGCGGCAAACACCCGCTGCAAGCGTTCAACGCCGAACAATTGATCACTGGCATTGCTGGTGTCGATCACTCCGTCGGACAACAGAAAGACCCGATCACCGACGGCCATCGAGTAGACCTGGGTACAGTCATCGAATGCCTGCGGACTCAACACACCCAACGGCAGATGCCGCGCCGCCAACGGTACGCGCTCACCGCTGGCGATCCGATGCAGATAGCCGTCAGGCATGCCGCCATTCCACACCTCGACCGAACGTCTTTGGGAACTCAGGCACAACAGGGTTGCGCAGCAAAACATGTCCACCGGCAAGATGCGCTTGAGCTTGGCGTTCATCTCGCGCAGCGTTTCGGCCAGACCGTAGCCCTTGGCCGTCATGCTGTAGAACACTTCGGCCAGCGGCATCGCCCCGACCGCAGCCGGCAAGCCATGACCGGTGAAATCGCCGAGCAGTACATGCATGTCCCCCGCCGGCGTGTACGCCGCCAGCAGCAGATCACCGTTGAACAGCGCATAGGGCGATTGCAGATAGCGAATATTCGGCGCGCTCAGACAGCCGGAATGTGCGACCTTGTCGAACACGGCTTTGGCGACGCGTTGTTCGTTCAGCAGGTAATCGTGGTGTTTGGCGATCAGATCGCGCTGCTGCAGCACGGTCGCCTGCAAGCGGCGCAAGCGATCCATCGCCTTGATTTTGGCGGCAAGGATCACTTGGTTGTAGGGCTTCGCCAGAAAGTCGTCGCCACCGGCCTCCAGACAACGGGCCAGCGCCTCGCTTTCAGTGAGCGAGGTAAGGAAGATGATCGGCACCAGCGTTTCCCCTGCCAGCGACTTGATCTGCTGTGCCGCTTCGAAGCCGTCCATCACCGGCATCATCGCGTCCATCAGGACAAGGTGGGGTTGCTGGCGGCGGAAGACGTCGACGGCCTCGGCACCATTGGCCGCCGTCAGAACTTCATGGCCCTGACGACGGACAATGGTTGAGAGCAGCAGCCGGTCGGCGGCGCTGTCTTCGGCGATCAGGATCGTCAGCGGCTCGGCATCAGCCTGCATTGCGTTTATGCCACGTCGAAGATTTGTTCGAAGTTCGAGATCGCAAGTATCTTGCGTACGTCGGCATTCGCGTGGGTCAAGGTGATTTCGGCTTTTTCGCCGCCCGCATGGTCACGCAACAACAACAGCATGCCGAGCGCGGAACTGTCGAGGTAAGTGGCGTCTTTCAAATTCACTTCAAAAGACTCGGGCTTCGGCTTTACACCCTCGTAGGACTGCCGAAACTCCTGATGCTTGGCGAAATCGAATCGGCCCTTGACCGAGATAGTCAGTTTTTTCCCACCCGAAGAGACTTCTGTAACGACTGACATTGACTGGCTTCCTTGTCATTGGCGAACGTGTACAAGGTTTAGCACTTGGACAGGGTTGGGGCAAGGTTGGAAGCCAGATCAATACGGATCGTGTCGAGGCAAACGCTGAGACAACTCATCCAGTAATTTCTGCTCGCGCTTGTCTTCGAGGCGCTGTGCCTCGTCGCGATAACGCTGGACCAGTTTGCGCAACCCCTCGACACGAGCGAACGCTTGCTGCCAGGCCTCCCGCGCCTTGTCCAGGTTGTTCTGGTGCCAGACCAGGCTTTGGCGTTGCTGATCGACGGCGGTGTCGAGTTGCGCCAGAAAGCCCTGAAAGCCGAGCAGCCATTGCCCGCTGACGCCGGTGCTGCCGCGCACGATCCACTGCTGCGAATAATCCAGACGAAAGGCGTGCAAGTCAGCGAGTTTGCTTTCGGCCACTTTGACCTGCCCCTGGAAATACCCGAGGCGTTGTACGGCGGCTTTTTCGGCCTTCTCGGCCATGTCCACCACCGGCACCAGACGCGCGGCTCGACTCTGGGCCATGGCGAGTTAGCCGCCAGGAGCCGGAGCAAAGATCGAGGCCAGCTGATTTGCACTGGCGCCCATGTTGATGTTGTCGTTCAAGCCCTGACGCAGGTACATCGACATCGTCGGTTGCAGCTGGATCGCGGTGTCGGTTTCCCGGTCACCACCGGCCACATAAGCACCGACGCTGATCAGGTCGCGACTCTGCTGATAGCGCGACCAGTACTGCTTGAACATCTGCGCATGGTTCATGTGCTTGATGCCCACCACGGCCGGCATCACCCGGCTGATCGACGCTTCGATATCGATGGCCGGATAGTGCCCTTCCTCGGCCAGACGCCGCGACAGCACGATGTGACCGTCAAGCACGCCCCGCGCCGAGTCGGCGATCGGGTCCTGCTGATCGTCACCCTCGGACAGCACGGTGTAGAACGCGGTGATCGAACCGCCGCCCTTCTCGGCATTACCGGCGCGCTCCACCAGTTTCGGCAGTTTGGCGAACACCGACGGCGGATAACCCTTGGTCGCCGGTGGTTCGCCGATGGCCAAAGCGATTTCCCGCTGGGCCTGGGCGAAACGGGTCAGCGAATCCATCAGCAACAGGACGTTCTTGCCCTTGTCGCGAAAATACTCGGCGATGCGCGTGCAGTACATCGCCGCGCGCAGACGCATCAGCGGCGCATCGTCCGCCGGCGAGGCAACGACGACGGAACGCTTCAAGCCTTCTTCACCGAGGATGTGCTCGATGAATTCCTTGACTTCTCGACCCCGCTCACCGATCAGACCCACGACGATAATGTCGGCCTCGGTAAAGCGAGTCATCATGCCCAGCAACACGGATTTACCGACACCGGTACCGGCGAACAGACCGAGACGCTGGCCACGCCCGACCGTCAACAAACCGTTGATGCAACGGATGCCGACGTCCAGCGGCACGCTGATCGGATCACGGTTGAGCGGGTTGATTGTCGGGCCGTCCATCGGTACCCAGTCTTCGGCTTTCATGCCGCCCTTGCCGTCCAGCGCGCGACCGGCGCCATCGAGTACACGACCGAGCATGCTCATGCCCATCGGCAGGCGACCGGTGTCGGCCAACGGCACCACGCGGGCGCCCGGGGCAATACCGGCGACGCTGCCGACCGGCATCAGAAAGACTTTACTGCCCGAGAAGCCCATGACTTCCGCTTCCACCTGCGAGGGGTGATAGCTGTCGTCGTTGATCACCAGGCAGCGCGTGCCCATGGCTGCGCGCAGGCCTTCGGCTTCGAGAGTGAGGCCGACCATGCGCAGCAGGCGACCTTCGAGAATCGGCGCGCCAGCCATTTCAGTGGCTTCGGCATACGTGCTGAGGCGCTTGGCGAAACTGGTGCGTTCAAGGCGCATCGGGTTCGTCCGCGAGCGGCTCGTCAGGGATGGCCGCCGATTTGGATTCTTCGGGGATATCCAGGCTCAGATCCGCTGCAGCCGGGTGCAGGGCCTGTTCGTGCAACTGATCGAACAGCTTGTCCATGACCTGAGTGACGCGGGTTTCAATGCTCGCGTCGATGCGGCTGTGCGCAGTTTCAACCCG
This sequence comes from Pseudomonas sp. N40(2020), assembly GCF_014472415.1. Taxonomy (GTDB): domain Bacteria; phylum Pseudomonadota; class Gammaproteobacteria; order Pseudomonadales; family Pseudomonadaceae; genus Aquipseudomonas. The sequence continues at coordinate 97,374 of NZ_JACSZV010000004.1, read as the reverse complement.
GCAACCGCCCGGCATCAGCGACTCGTCTTCGACGATGCGCCAGGTTTCCTCATGACGTTCGCGCAGGGCTTTGGCCTGTTCGAAGTCCTGTGGATTGACGTACAAACGCACATTGTCGACGCCCAGCGGCAACAGCTTGAGGGCGTCGCGCATGACGTGTTCGATCTGACTGGAGTCGATGGCCAACTCGCGCTTGATCACCTGTTTGGTGATGTGTTGCACGAGGTCAACCAGCGATTTTTCGATCTGGGTATCTTGCTCGGCGATGGGTTCGAACAGATGACCCATCAACTGCTCAAGGCTGGCGAGTTTCGCCGCCAGGGCCACTTCGGCTTCTTGACGCACCTTGAGCGTGGCACTGTGAAAACCTTCTTTTTCGCCGACGGCGAAGCCCTCGTTGTAAGCCTCCTGACGGATGCTTTCGAGTTCTTCCAGGGTCAGTGGCTGGACTTCTTCCAGCGGCACTTCTTCCATTTCCGGCGGTTCAGGCTCCGGTTCCGGCTCGGGTTCCGGTTTCGGCGGATCGAAGCTGGGCAACGCCCAGGATTCGAAACCACGGACATCGCGGGCACGGATCAGATCCGTCACATCGTCATCGTGCTTATCCATGGGCTTAGATCATTTCCTCGCCGCCCTTGCCACCGAGCACGATCTCGCCGGCTTCGGCCATGCGACGGGCAATGGTGAGGATTTCTTTCTGTGCGGTTTCCACGTCGCTGACCCGTACCGGGCCCTTGGCCTCGAGGTCGTCGCGCAACAGTTCGGCGGCACGTTTGGACATGTTCTTGAAGATCTTCTCTTTGACGCCTTCGTCCGAACCCTTGAGGGCCAGTACCAACACGTCGGAAGACACTTCGCGCAACAGCGCCTGAATACCGCGGTCGTCGACATCGGCCAGGTTGTTGAACACGAACATGAGGTCTTCGATCTGACCGGACAGGTCTTCGTCGACTTCGCGGATCGAGTCCATGAGCTGGCCTTCGATCGAGCTGTCGAGGAAGTTCATGATGTCTGCCGCACGCTTGATGCCACCCAAGGTGGTGCGCGAGGCATTCGAGTTGCCGGAGAACTGCTTCTCGAGAATCTGGTTGAGCTCTTTCAATGCCGCCGGCTGCACGGTGTTCAACGACGAGACGCGCAGGATAATGTCCAGACGCACCTTGTGGTCAAAGTTGCCGAGCACTTCACCGGCCTGATCCGGGTCGAGGTAGGCAACCACGATGGCCTGAATCTGCGGGTGTTCATAACGGATCACGTCGGCAACGGCGCGCGGCTCCATCCATTTCAGGCTGTCGAGGCCGCTGGTGTTGCCACCGAGCAGGATGCGGTCGATCAGGCCGTTGGCCTTGTCTTCACCCAGGGCCTGGGTGAGCATCTTGCGCACGTAGTCATCGGAACCGACGCCCAGGCTGGTCTGGTCGCCGACGATGTCGACGAACTCGCTCATGACCTGTTCGACCTGCTCGCGATGGACGTTGCCCATCTGCGCCATCGCCACACCTACACGCTGAACCTCTTTCGGGCCCATGTGACGCAGCACTTGCGCAGCATCGGTAGACCCCAGGGACAGCAGCAGAATTGCGGCTTTATCAACCCGGGTCAGTTTGGCGACGGCGGCTCGGTTATCACTCATCTGCGTTAATCCACTCTTTCACGACCTGAGCCACACGACCCGGGTCTTCTGCCACCAGACTCTTGATTGCATTCAGCTGCGCGTCATAACCCTCGCTCGGGCTCGGCAACAGAATGCTCTGCGGACCACCGAGGCTCACGCGGTCGTTGGAAAGTTCGCCGTCCAGGCCGCCCATGCCACCGAGTTCCACGTCGCTGCCCAGACCGGCCAGCTCCTTGCCTTTGCCACCGCCGGTGATGTTGTTGAGCACCGGACGCAGCACACCAAACACCAGCACCAGGATGAACAACACACCCAGCACCTGTTTGACGATGTCCCAGAACCATGGCTGGGAGTAGAACGGAATATCGGCAATCACTTCACCGCGCTCGGCGGAGAACGGCATGTTGATCACGCTGACGCTGTCGCCACGGCTGGCGTCGAAACCGACGGCGTCCTGCACCAAACGAGTGAAGCGCGCCAATTCGTCGGCGGTCCACGGCGCACGGGTGGTTTCACCATTAGCCGCGTTGACCTTGACCTGATCATCAACCACCACCGACACCGACAGACGATTCAGGCGACCCTGCTGCTGCTTGGTGTGGCTGATGGAACGATCGAGTTCGAAGTTCTTGGTGGATTGTTGACGCTTGTCGGCCGGGTACGGCGCGAGCATCGGCTGACCGGTGGCCGGGTCCATGATCTGCTGGCCATTGGCGTCAACCAATGGCTGACCTGGCTGGATCATGCCGGCGGCGGCTTGAGCACCACCGGTGGTTTGCGGTGCCGAGGCTGGCGATGGCGGCTGGTTGCTCAGAGCCCCCGGCACGCCTTGCGGGCCATTGCTGGCGGTACGTTGTTCGTTGACCGACTGCTCGCTGCGCAACGCCGGTTGATCCGGGTTGAACTGCTCGGCAGTGGACTCGACGGCACTGAAATCGACATCGGCCGAGACTTCAGCCTTGTAGCGATCATTACCCAGTACCGGTTGCAGAATATTGTGCACACGCTGAGTGAGCATGCTTTCCATGCGGCGGCTGTAATCGAACTGCTTGCCGGCCATGGTCATTTCAGAGTTTTCCGCCTGATCAGAGAGCAGGTTGCCCTTCTGGTCGACGACGGTGATCTGCGATTTGCTCAGCTCAGGAACAGAAGTCGCCACCAGGTTAATGATGGCAACCACTTGACCCGGCTCCAGCGAACGTCCGGAGTACAACTCGACCAGCACCGAAGCGCTTGGCTTGCGTTCATCGCGCACGAACACCGAGCTCTTCGGAATCGCCAGATGCACGCGGGCACCCTTGACGTTGTTCAGGCTGGAAATGGTGCGCGCCAGTTCACCTTCGAGGCCGCGACGATAACGGGTCGCTTCCATGAACTGGCTGGTGCCCAGACCTTGTTCCTTGTCGAGGATTTCAAAACCGATGTTACCGTCGCTGGGAGTGACACCAGCGGCCGCGAGCTTGAGGCGCGCACGGGACAGGTCATCGGCCTTGACCAGCAAGGCGCCGGAGTTCGGTTCAACGGTGTAAGGAATGTCGGCGGAGGCCAGGGTATCCATGACCTGCTTGGCGTCCATGCCGGCCAGGCTGCCGTACAACGGACGGTAATCCGGCTGCTGCGACCACAGCACCACGGCAAAGCCAATCGCCACGCTCGCAGCCAGGCCGACCAACAGGCCCACCTGACGCAGCACGGTCATCTCGGAGAGGTTTTCCAGGAAGGACAGGCCGAACAGCGGCGGTTTGCCGTCTATCGGGGTGGCCTTGGCCGGAACGTTATCGGCGACTGCTTCTGCCATGACTCAATCTCGTCCTTATACCGGCATCTGCATGATGTCTTGATAAGCCTGAACCAGTTTGTTGCGCACCTGGGTCAGAGCCTGAAACGACACGCTGGCTTTCTGTGAGGAAATCATCACGTCCGTCAGATCGACGCCGCTCTTGCCCACTTCGAATGCATTGGCCAATTGAGCCGACGCCTGCTGGGTATCGCTGACTTTATTGATCGCCTGACCGAGCATGTCGGAAAAGCTGCTGCCCGCCAGTTCAGGGATAGCGGCAGTCGATTTCGGCGCAGACATGGCATCCATTTGCATGGCCTTCATGTCCATCATCAACCGATTGAATTCAATACCTTGGCTCATGGTCTACTCTCTTGGGCGGCCCGCAATTTTTTGACACTCACTCGGCGGGTACACAGGTATTAGCAACAAGGGTGCCAGCTCATGGGCAGCCTTTTCAGAAAAGCGTTTTCAAGCATTGCACCGGCAATCAGGTGGCGAACAAATAGCCTTCGACGTCCATGCCCGCATCGCGCATTTGCGCCAGTTTGTAACGCAGGGTGCGCGGGCTGATTCCGAGTTTTTCAGCCGCTTCCTTGCGTCGACCACGCTCGCTGCGCAGGGTGTCGATGATCATCTGAAACTCCCGGCGGCGCAGGTCGTCGCCCAATGCGCCGGCCGAATCAGCGTCGATTTCGACCTCACGATTCACCGCAGGCGTCGGCGACTTGACTGGCAATGCAGCGAACGTCACGTAGCCCGCCAGACAGAAATCCTGCGGCTGGATCAAGCCGCCCTGCTGCAAAATCAGCGCACGCTGAATCGCGTTATCCAGTTCACGCACATTGCCCGGCCATGGATAACCGGTCAGGCAGGCTTGCGCCTCAGGCGAGAGTTTCGCCGCGGCATGCTTCATTTTATTGACGTGTTTGGCCAGCAACCGCTCAGCCAGCGGCAAGATATCGGCAGTACGTTCGCGAAGTGGACGCCACGCCAGCGGGAAAACTGACAGACGGTAGAAAAGATCTTCACGGAAGCGACCCGCTGCCACTTCGCCGGCGAGATCGCGGTTGGTGGTCGCGACCACACGGATATCCAGGGTGATCGGCTTGCGCGCACCGACCCGCTCGACTTCGCGCTCTTGCAGCACACGCAGCAGTTTGGCTTGCAGACCAAGGGGCATTTCGGAAATTTCGTCGAGCAGGATAGTGCCACCATCGGCCTGTTCAAATTTGCCTGCCTGCGCCGCGATGGCGCCGGTGAACGAGCCCTTTTCGTGACCGAACAGCGTCGCCTCGAGCATGTTGTCCGGGATCGCTGCACAGTTGATCGCGATAAACGGCTGATTGGCACGATGGGATTGCTGGTGGATATAGCGCGCCAGCACTTCTTTGCCGGTACCGGACTCGCCCGAGATCAGAACGGTGGAATCACTGCGTGCGACCCGCGCCGCCAGCTCAAGCAATTGAGCACTGGCCGGCTCGACCGCAATCGGGCCTTCGGCGTCACTGGCACCAAGACTGCCGAGAGCATGTCGAGACACCAGATCGAGCAGCGCCTTGGGTTCGAACGGTTTGACCAGATAGTCCGCGGCTCCCTGGCGCATCGCATCGACGGCTCGCTCGACGGCGCCATGCGCAGTCATCAGCAGCACCGGCAACTGCGGCTGACGGGCACGCAGCAGCGCAAGCAATTGGTGACCGTCCATACCAGGCATATTGACGTCGCTGACCACCAGACTGAACGCTTCGCGCGCCACCGCCGTCAACGCCTCTTCAGCGCTGCCGACCGCGTGATAATCGTGGCCCGCCAACAGCAGCGTATCGGCCAGCGCTTCGCGCAACGAACGGTCATCCTCGACCAGCAAAACCTTGATGCCCATGTCTTTCACTCTGCTCCCTGTGCAGCGGAAAACAGCGGCAGGATCACCTGCGCGCACGTACCGCGCCCGACTCGCGAACGCAGCTGCAATTCTCCCTGATGCGCACGAGCGACAGCCTTGACCACGGTCAGGCCCAGGCCCGTGCCAGTGACTTTAGTGGTGAAAAATGGCTCGCCGAGTCGCGCCAGCACCGCCGGCTCAATCCCGCTACCGGTATCGCTGACGCACAAACGCAGCGTGTTATCGCGGGTGTAGCAATGCACTTTCAGGCGCACATCGCCGGCGCTGGCCTGAATGGCGTTTTCGATCAGGTTCAAAAGAGCGCCGACCAGCGTGTCACGATTGCACAGCAACTCACCGACGTGACTGTCGCACTGCCAGCGGATGGGCAAATCCTGCACATGGGTCAATGCGGCCGCTTGCAGCGACTGCATCAAGGCGTTAGGCGTTAGGCGGTCGGTCAGTGGCAATTCACCGCGGGCAAAAACCAGCATGTCGCGCACCTGATGCTCCAACTCATGCAGGCGCTCCTTGAGGCGGCCAGCGAACCGCTGCTGAGTGGCGACCGGCAGTTCCTGCTCAGTCAAATGACTGGCGTAGAGCAACGCAGCGGATAACGGGGTGCGGATCTGATGAGCCAGCGAGGCGACCATCCGCCCCAACGAAGACAAGCGTTCGTGGCGCGCCAGTTGATCCTGTAGATGACGGGTTTCGGTCAGGTCGTTGAGCAGCACCAATTGCCCCGGCTCGGCATCCAGCGAGCGGGTGGCAATCGACAGACGCCGACCGTTCTTCAGAGAGATTTCGTGACCGTCGTCTTCACGCGGGGCGAAGCAGCGCGCGATGACATGGCGCCACAGCTCGCCCTCCAGTGGCAACCCGAGCAACTCGATGGCCGCCGGGTTGGCTTCGACCACAATGCCGTGACCATCAATCACGATGACGCCACCGGGCAACAGATCAAGGAGGTTTTGCAGACGGTTGGCCAGACGCTCTTTTTCCGCCAGTTCCTGCATGCGCTGAGCACTGACCACCGCCAGCTCACCCTTGAGCTCAGTCACCCGCGCTTCAAGCATGCTATAGGAGTCAGTCAACTGACTGGACATCTGGCTGAACAGCGCGAATGCCTGCTCAAGACCCTGTCGGCTGACCTGCTCTACGGAGGACGGCTGCCCCTCGGGACTGGAGGCAGAAGACATCTGGGCGACTTGGGGCATTGTGCTCTCTCGCTGGCTGACCGTCAGTTAAACGGAACGTTGCGAGGGATGTAGCAATACCCGTGCCTAAAAAAAACTGCTTATAAATGAAGAGGTTGAAAAACAGGCGTCAATCATCCGCCTGTTCATCACCATCGCGCCGGCTCATGCCGTACTTGCGCATCTTCTCCACCAGCGTGGTACGGCGAATGCGCAAGCGCTCGGCCGCACGCGCCACGATGCCATTGGCATCGTCCAGCGCCTGCTGAATCAGGCCCTGCTCCAGACCACCGAGGTAGTCCTTCAGATCCAGGCCTTCCGGCGGAAGCATGGCGTTGGCGGTGAAGTCCGGCGTATGACCATTGATTGCCACGCGCTCTTCCAGATCACTGCGCAGGCTATCGACCAACTGCTCGTCTTCATCGTCGACGTAGCGGAATTTCTTCGGTAGCTCGACCACGCCGATCACCCCGTACGGATGCATGATCGCCATGCGCTCCACCAGGTTGGCCAGCTCGCGGACGTTGCCCGGCCAGCCGTGACGGCACAGCGACATGATTGCCGCCGAGTTGAAACGGATCGAACCGCGCTTTTCGTGTTCCATGCGCGAGATCAGTTCGTTCATCAGCAGCGGGATGTCTTCGACGCGCTCACGCAGCGGCGCCATCTCGATCGGGAACACGTTCAGGCGATAGTAGAGATCTTCGCGGAAGGTGCCGATCTCGATCATGCTTTCGAGGTTCTTGTGGGTCGCGGCGATGATGCGCACGTCGACGCTTTGGGTCTTGTTGCTGCCCACACGCTCGAAGGTGCGTTCTTGCAGCACGCGCAGCAGTTTGACCTGCATCGGCAGCGGCATGTCGCCGATTTCGTCGAGGAACAACGTACCGCCGTTGGCCAGTTCGAAACGCCCGGCACGACTGGTAATCGCGCCGGTGAAGGCGCCCTTCTCGTGGCCGAACAGCTCGCTCTCGAGCAGCTCTGCCGGGATCGCCCCGCAGTTCACCGGCACGAACGGCGCGTCGCGGCGCTTGGAGTGGTAATGCAGGTTGCGCGCAACCACTTCCTTGCCGGTGCCGGACTCGCCGAGGATCAGCACGCTGGCGTCTGTGTCGGCCACTTGCTGCATCATCTGGCGCACGTGCTGGATCGCCCGGCTGGTGCCTACGAGGCTGCGGAACAGGTTGGGTTCACGATGACGGCCGCGCTCGCGGGCCTGGTCATACATCTCGCGATAGACCTGGGCACGGTGCAGGGAGTCGAGCAATTTGCTGTAGCTGGGTGGCATTTCGAGGGTCGAAAGCACTCGGCGACGCTGGTCTTCAGGCAAGTCAACGGAAGAATTATCGCCCATCAGCAAAACCGGAAGGAACTCATCCCAGGTTGAGAGTGTCTTTAACAAGCCCAAAAGCGCACCAGGAGCATTGACCGTCCCGATCAGTACGCAAATGACCTCACGACTAGATGACAAAGAGCCGACTGCCTGCTGCCAGTCATGGCTTCCGCAGGGTAAATTTTCTTCGCCGAGAAAATTTAAGATCACCGCCAGGTCGCGGCGGCGGACGCTATCGTCATCGATCAGCAGAATTTTGGTTTCACGCCACATGCAATAGCAACTTCCCTAGTCAACTCAATGCCCGAAAAATGGGGCAAGCGAGACGCTTGCAGGACACCATGTGCCTGTAGACGCCTGAAATCTGAAATCAGCCACTAGTTAAGTCAAAAAACCGTGCACAGTCAAATTTATGGCGCACATATCTGGATTAACTGGGGGTTAATTAACCAAACAGATGGTAAACCTTTGCCGCGTTCTGCGCTTGGGTGATCTGCGACATCTCGTTGGCTATCGCCTGCCGCTCCCCCGTCGCCGCCTCGAGCAGCTTTTTGTAAACCCCGAGCAATTCCTCAAGGTTATCGCGCAACGCGGCCTCGTCCACTGAAGCTTCACTCAAGACGTCTTCCATGCAGGAACGGCAAGCCAGATCCAGCTCGCCAATAGCTTCCCAGTTGCGCTCGGCCAGAGCACCGACCAGAGCCTCGCGGGTTTCTTCGATTCGCTGCAATACAAGACTCATGGTGATCTCCTTAAAACTGTGGAGCCGGCGTGCCGATGGCATCCCAGCCGTCCTTGACCGTGCGCAGCAGGTCAGCGACTTCGTCGAGGATCTTTGGATCGGTCTTGGCGTTGGCTTCGGTCAGACGCTTCATCATGTATTCATAGAGATTGGCCAACTCGCCAACCTGCTCCGACCGATTATCCAGATCAAGCCCTTCAAGCAGACCACCGATAATGCCGATGGCTTTGCCGATCAGGATACCCTTGTTCGGGATGTCCTTGCGCTCCATGGCACCTTTGGCCTGGGCAATACGATCCAGACCACCTTCCATCAGCATCTGTACCAGACGGTGCGGACTGGCTTCGGAAGTCTGCGCCTGAGCGCCAATCTTCTGGTATTGGCGAAGGGCTAACATCGGATTCATGTTCTACCTCATCAAATTTCTATGGGACGCATATCAAGGGTATCGACGATGCGTCAAAAAACTTTAGATTGAAATACAAAAAGCCCGGAGCGTAGAAAAACGCTGCCGGGCTTTTGGCGTTTCAGGCCTTAGCCTTTCTGTTGAGCGGTCAACGCCTCGAACATCGAAGTGATGTTGCTGGCGGTGGCCTTCAGCTTGCCGACAAGGGTGTCCATGTCGTTGTACTTTTTGGTCAGTACAGCGGTCAGGGTTTCGATACGACGATCGAGCGCAGCCTGATCATTGGTCAGTTTGGTCTTGGTCTTGTTCAGACTGGTGGTGCGCTGATCCAGAATCCCGCCAGTAGTGGAGAACGGCGTAATCGCTTTTTGCATGCGCTTGAGCAAACCGTTGTCAGAACCCAGCTCGCCGACGAACATCTTCTGGACTTCGCCACCCAGCTTCTTGTCATTCATGGCCGCGGTGAACTTGGTGCTGTCAAAAGTGAGCGCGCCGGTTTTCTGATCGGTGGTAATGCCCAGTTGCGCCAAAACGGTCAGCTTGTCGCCCGAACCGGTTTGCGACAGCGGCTCACGGATGGCCGACAGGATCGAACGCGGCAAGGCGTCGCCAGTCAGAGCCGCCGCAACGGTTGGCTTGCCATCATCGTCCAGGGAAGGCTTGGTCAGCGCAGTGATGCCGTTGGCCAGAGCATTGTAGGCATCGACGAACTTCTGAATGGAAGCCTTCAGACCATCGTTGTTGCTGGCGACGGTGACGGTGGAGGTGCCGGTCGCTACCAGATTCAAGGTCAGGCCGGAAACAGCCTTGTCGACGGTATTGCTTTTGCTGGTCAGGGCCATGCCGTCGATGGTGAATTGGGCATCGATCGCCAGAGCACCAATGGAACCCGCGGAAGTCGCCGTCATCGGCGAGCCGCTGGTGCCAATCACGGTACTGCCATTGATAGCCAGCTCGGAAATTCCGCTGACGGAAATGTCGGAACCCGCACCCGTGGTAGTAGAACCCAGTACCAGACGCGAACCAAAGGAGTCAGTGACGATGTTGGCACTGATACCTGCGCTCTTGAGCTTGTCGTCACCGTTGATCGAGTCGCGCACCGATTGCAGTGTCGCCCCAGCCTTGATGTCGAGGCTGTATGTGCCAGTACCCTGCTTGATGGTCAGCGTGCCAGCCGTAATCGGGCTGGTGTTGCCACCTGCAAAAGCGGCACTGGCAACCTTCGAGGAGGTGGCAAGCTTGCCGACGGTCACAACGTAGTTACCATTGACCGCCGTGTTGCCGGCAGTGGCGCCGAGGATCTTTGGATCAGAAGAGGTCGCAGCAAAACCCGGAAACTGCGGATTGGAGAGACTGCCCAGATCCGTCAAGGTCTGGGTGAAAGCCGTCATCAACGACTTCAAGGTACCAATACCGGAAATGCTTGAGGTGTTGGTCGCAGTCCCACGGTCGATTTGACCTTGCTTGGCCGCTTTGTCAGCGTTTACCAGAGCTTTGACGATAGCACCGGTATCAAGGCCGGAGCCTAAACCCGTGCCCGGTAGAATTGGACTTGCCATGTGGAACTCCCTTCAGTGTGTCGCCGGTCTTTTGACCACTACAACGCCCAAAAGAACATAGCAACAAAATTCGTGCCAGCTGTCAGACTTTAGCGCTGAACAACAGGCTGCTTGCATCATTCAAACTGTTTGCCAGTTTCAGCACTTCTTCGTTGGGGATCTGACGGATCACCTCACCGGATTCGCTGGCAATCACTTTGACCACTACTTTGCCTGAAGGCTCATCGATCGAGAACTCCAGATTGCGCTTGACCGACTGCACAAACTTTTCGATTTCCTGAACGGCCATCTTCAGTTTTTCCTGCTCGGTCTGATCGCTTTTGCGTTCATCCTTGACGATAGCTACCGGGGCAACCACCGGGCGAGGCTTCTCCGCAGGCTTGTCGGCAACAGTCGTCGCCTGCTTGGCCGCAGGATAAGACAAGTTCAGCTTGGCGCTCATATCCATGTCCATCACCTCTTAAAAAAGTAAAAAGCGAGAGAGCGCGACAAGCGCACTCCCCCGCCAAAACTCATCAGCTATTACTGAAGCAGTTTCAGTACAGCGGATGGCAGTTGGTTGGCCTGAGCCAGAACTGCGGTCGAAGCTTGTTGCAGAGTTTGTTGCTTGGTCAGCTGTGCAGTTTCAGCAGCGAAGTCGGTATCTTGTACGCGACCCAGTGCAGCACTGGCGTTTTCGTTGATGTTTTGCAGGTTGGAGATAGTGCTGGTCAGACGGTTCTGAGCAGCACCGAGGTCCGCACGGCTGGTGTTGATGGTTTTCAGAGCTTTGTCGATCGCGTCGATTGCAGCTTTGGTGCTTGCTTCAGCAGTGGTGCTGTCGGTACCGGTAACAGCGATAGTAGCCGAACCAACGCTCAGAGTTGCAGCGTCGAAGCCGCTGTTCAGAGTGATGGTGATCTGGTTGGTAGCGCCAGTGTTGGAACCAACCTGGAAGGTCATGGTGCCAGCAGTACCGTCGATCAGGTTTTTGCCGTTCAGGTTGGTCGACTTGGCGATACGAGTCAGCTCGTCCGACATGGTCGCGAATTCTTTGTTCAGAGCAGCACGGTCGTCGGTGCCGTTCGAGTCGTTTCGTGCTTGAACAGCCAGTTCACGCATACGCTGCAGAATGTTGGTCGATTCTTGCATCGCGCCTTCAGCGGTCTGAGCGATCGAGATACCGTCGTTGGCGTTTTTGATCGCCATGGTCTGACCACGGATCTGCGAAGTCATACGGGTAGCGATTTGCAGGCCGGCGGCGTCGTCTTTAGCGCTGTTGATTTTCAGGCCGGAAGACAGGCGAGTCATCGAAGTCGACAGAGCGTCGGAAGCACGGTTCAGGTTTTTCTGAACGTTCAACGATGTGACGTTAGTGTTTACTGTTAAAGCCATGACGAATTCCTCGTTGGTTGGGTACTGCGGCTTCCGGCCCTGGCAACCGCCGGGTATGGCCTAGAGAACCTTCGTAATAGTTATCGTCGGGATTGGGACTTGCTTTAGGGGATTTTCGAAAAAAATTGCCATCAGACGGCCACCCCTCGTAAATCAAGGACTTGGCGGCCGTCGACAAACGAAAAAATGGCGTCAGGAATACGCCGGAAGCTCAAGATCGGGAGCCAGAACCGACGAGTGGGGAGAAATTGTCTAAACGGACAGACTGTCCGTGATCAGTTGAGTCAATTCGTATTCGAGGTAATCCGCCAGTGCCAGCCAGTTTTGCGCCTCCTGACATTCCAGCATCAGACTGAGAACCTGCAGCCATTGGTGTTGATTATCCGCACCCGCTTGATCGAAGGATGGTTGCAGCGCAGCGGCCAGATCAATCATCGCCAACCCTGCCTCAACGTCACGCCCCAGCCGGAACAACGTCGCACACTGCTGTGCCTGCTCGACAAACATTGCACTCATAGCGCCAACTCCGGATGAAAGGCGGTCCCGGCAATGATCGCCCCGGCCCGACTGCTGTTGTAAAAGCGCACCTGAGGATGCCCGGCGATAAAGCGCTCCAGTTCGCACAGATAGCTACGGAAGTTGAGTTGGGTTTTGATGCGTTGGCCGTGGCCATCGAGCACCCAGTGTTTCGCCGCACCGAGTTGTGGTCCCAGTTCACCGTCATTCCAGCCGGCATGGGTCTTGTCGCCCGGGAAAGCAAAGTCGGCACCGAACAGGGTGATTTCCCCGGCACCCATTTTCACCGCCAGATCCACTGCAGGGTGGATCACGCTACCGCCCCCATGCAATTCACCTCTGGGAAATTGCTGGCGCAAGGCCTGGTAGATCGGGCTGGGTGAATAGGCCGAATAACGCGGGCCTTGCCAGGCACTCAACACTGACGGATCAACCATGGGCATATACACCAGACGAATGGCGCTCGTACCGGCCGGCGGCAAGTGACGCTCGGCAATGCGCTGATCGATCGTAACCACGATGTCGGGGCGAATCCCCTGTTCAAGCAACGGTCTATACGCGGTGTCGACACAGATAAACAGCGGCCGTGGCTGTTGCTCGCGGATCGTCCGCAATCGCTGGAAGTGCATTTCCAGGCTCGGCCCTGTCGCAATCACAAACACCGGCATGCCCGCGCACGTGCCGAACAGGTCGGCGACATCCGCATCGACGTGCATCAGCGTCTGACTGGCATGCAAGCGTTCGACAATGTGCGCAGCGTGCGGATCGAACTCGCGATTATTGAACGTAAGGTGCGTCTCGCTGATCAGTCGGTCGCGGATTTTCGCGTTGTAGTCGTCTGCCAGCACCAGCTCGGACGGCAAGGCAAAGAAAGGCAGGCAGATTTCCTCGCGATCACCGGCGTAGTGCAACTGGACGCGTGAATCGCCGAGCCACGGTGCTTGATCAAGCAGTTGCAGCACCAGCGAAAACACGGCGCCATTGAGAATGTGCACGTGCAATTGCGCGAGTGCCGGACGTAGCAGCAGCTCGTGTTGCAGATCGCCCAACCCGGCACCATAGACGTGTAACACCGGGCTGTCGGCTGCCAGGCTTGCAGCCTGCACCTGCGCTTCACGCATACGGTCATGCCGACTGGTCAACTGAATGCCATTGACGCTCAAGGTCGAGCCCAGTCCTTCCACCAGATCGGCCTGCAACGAGCTCGGGTCTTCGCTCAGCAAACGCGCAGCCACCGCAGGCCAGCGCTTTTCGATGATCTGGGTATTGGATTGAAAATACTCGCTCATGGCGCCTCGCCTGACATCCGGGCAAAAAAATAGCGCTCAAGGTTACACCTTGAGCGCTTTTTTGTGCCGCGTTTTATAGAAAAACAGGTGACTCAGGGACGATAGATAATCGCCGACCCCCAGGACAAACCAACGCCGAAACCACTGATCGCAACGCGACTCCAGTCAGAATCGAGCACGTGTTTTTCAAGCAGCAACGGAACACTCGACGACACCGTATTACCGGTCTCGACCATGTCCTTGATGAACTTCTCCGGCTCGCCTTCGAAGCGCCGCGCCACCGCATCGACAATCGCCGCACTGCCCTGGTGAATGCAGAACGCATCGATGTCGTCAGCCTTGAGGCCGGAATCGTCGAGCAATTCATGCAGATGCGCCGGGACTTTGAGCAGCGCGAAGTTGAACACCTGACGACCGTTCATGAAGAACACACCATTGCTGACCTTAAGGTGCGGAGCGCCGGAGCCGTCAGTGCCGAACTTGGCTTTACCCAACGCCCAGGTCGGATCTTCGCCCATCCAGGTGGCGGTGGCGGCATCGCCGAAGAGCATGGTGGTGTTGCGATCTTCCGGGTCGACGATCTTCGAATAAGGGTCAGCGGTGATCAGCAAGCCGTTCTTCAGGCCTGCGGCTTCCATGAAGCCCTTGATCGCATAGATGCCGTAGACGTAACCGGAGCAGCCCAAGGAAATATCGAACGCCGCGACATTGGTCGGCAGACCGAGTTTGTCCTGCACGATCGCGGCAGTATGCGGCAGGCCTTCTTCGTCACCGTTCTGAGTGACGACGATCAGCGCGTCGATCGACTCACGTTTCAGCTCAGGGTTGCTGGCAAACAGCGCATTGGCCGCTTCCACACACAGATCGGAGGTTTCTTGTTCAGCGTCTTTGCGCGGCAGGAATGCCGAGCCGATCTTGCCAAGGATGAACTCTTCATCCTTCTCGAATTTTGCACCTTGTGCGTAATTGTCCACGCCGGCTACAGGAACGTAGCTCGCAATGCTTTTTATGCCAATCATTACGGCTTCCCAATAAAAAACAGCCCAAAACCACCGCTCGCAAGGATTCGAGGGGCGCCGACAAACAGAAAATGGCTGCCACAACGGGCAACCAGAGGGGGAGCGCAAAGGGCTATCACTGGAACCGATAAAGGGCCAGGCGCCATCTCCCCGATCAATACAATACAGTGAAGATGCGCGTTATGACTCGCAGGTCACGCTATTTTGCCGAATCGGTTGTAGATCGGGTTATTCGACCAACGACCAATCCAGCGGCGTACCGCGCTTGATCGGGGCGCGAGCGTGGCGCCCGAGAACCGCATCGGTGTGCTTGGGCGGCAGACCGAGACCGGGGCGGATGGCACGCAGATTGGCAGCGGTGAAGGCCTCGCCCGCCGCCATGTCGGCGGTGACGTACAGCGAACGGCGGTAGACCAGCGACTTGCGCTCGGCCTCGGTGGGGCCGTATTGCACTTGGCCCATGGCCTGCCAGGCACGCTCGGTCTCGAGCACCAGACTGGCCATTTCCGCAGGTTCCAGCGAAAAACTGGCATCCACCCCACCTGCCGAACGGTCGAGGGTGAAGTGTTTTTCCACCACCGTTGCACCGAGCGCCACAGCAGCAACCGACACGCCGACGCCCATCGAGTGGTCAGACAGCCCGACCTCGCATCCAAACAGCTCACGCAGATGCGGGATCGTGCGCACGTTGCTGTTAAGCGGTGTCGCCGGATAAGTGCTGGTGCACTTGAGCAACACCAGATCCTTGCAGCCGGCCTCACGGGCAGCGCGCACGGTTTCATCGAGCTCTGCGATGCTGGCCATGCCGGTAGAAATAATCAGCGGTTTGCCAGTGGCGGCGACGCGACGGATCAACGGCAGATCGGTATTTTCGAAACTGGCAATCTTGTAGGCCGGCACATCGAGGCTTTCGAGAAAATCCACCGCGCTGTCATCGAACGGCGTCGAGAACGCGAGCATCCCGAGTTCTTTCGCGCGGGCAAAGATCGGCGCATGCCACTCCCACGGCGTATGGGCCTTTTCATACAAATCGTAGAGCGAAGTGCCCGCCCACAGGCTGCCCGGATCCTTGATAAAGAACTCACCCTCTGCCAGGTCCAGTGTCATGGTCTGGGCCGTATAGGTTTGCAGTTTCAGCGCATGCGCCCCGGCCTTGGCCGCCGCCTCGACGATTTGCAGAGCAACGTCCAGCGACTGGTTATGGTTGCCGCTCATCTCGGCAATGATGAACGGCGGCGCGTCGACACCGATCAGGCGATTGCCAATCTTGAAACTGCTCATTTGCGGTGATCCTTCAAAACACGGGTGAACGCGCAGGCACTTTGAGTGAACCCGGCGTCGCGAAAAACATTCAGTGAGGCTTGGTTGGCCGGCAACACTTGAGCGGTGATCGCGCTCATCTGCGGCCAATGTGCAGCGGCGAACGCTTCGCCCCGCGCCAACAGTGCACCGCCCCAGCCGAGACCAAAACGCCCTTGCAGCAAATACAGCGAGACCTCCGCGTCAAAACCACGCAAGTCATAGCGCAGAACGCCGACCGGGCCGTCATCGCCTTCAGCGACCAACAGCAGCCGCTGAGGGTTACGCAAGCTCGCAGTCAGCCAGTCCAGATGTTGCTTCCAGTCGATAACGCCAGCGTCCAGTGACCAGCGGCGTACCGCCTCGGCATTGCGTCCGTCAAACAACAACTGCGCGTCGTCCAGCGTGGCCGGGCGCACCTTGAGCACCGCGCCCGCCAATGCCGCCGCAACCCGCAGCGCGCCGCGCCCGTCGACCAATTGCCGCGAACGTTCGGCCAGGCTTTGGCGCAGATAAACATTGTCGACGACCAAGCCGATGGCTTGGCGCAATTGCTCGACACTGACCTGCTCGCGGGCGCCCATGAACACATGCGCGCCCGCCGCCGCCATGACTTCGCCGTTGGCCTGCTGATTATTCGACACGGCTATGCAGATCGTTGGCAGCCCCAGTGCCGCGCGCTCCCAACTGGTGCCACCGCCGGCGCCGATAAACAGATCGGCCTCGGTCATACGTTGATGGAAATCGCTGACAAAACTGTGCAATCGCCAATTTGGCCGTGTCTCGGCCAGGGCCTGCATCTGTGCCCATGCCGGGTTGTCGGCGCCGGCGACGAAATCCACTTCGAGCTCGGGAAATTCCGCCAGCGCCAGCATCGCGTGATGAGTCTGCATCGCCGCGTCGAAACCGCCGAAATTCACCAATACCCGGCGGGCCTTGGACTTGATCTCGACGGCTGGGCAAATGAACTCCTCGCGCAGCATGGCAAAGCGCGGACCAAGCAACGTGCGACAACCGTCAGGCAACAGCGGCGCGTAATTCTCGCTCAGGCCGGAGAGGTTCTGATTGAGCAGCAGGTCAACGCTATAGCGCCGAGTGGCCAGATCATCCACTGCTGCAATCCGTGACGCCCAACGCCGGGCCGCCGTTTGCCAGTGATGATCGAGGCCATAGTGGTCGGCAATGATCCAGTCGAACCCTTCATGGCCGTCGAGCAATACATCCAGTGCCTCAATGTCCGCTTGCCACGGCAGCATCGATTCGATGGCCTGCTGTGGATCTTCTTCGGCATAGCGTTCGGGTAATGCGAACGTCTCGAAACCCTCTGCCTGCAACGCATCAAGCCGATGCCCCGGCAAGCGCCGGCAGGCAAATGCGACGTGACTGCCCTGCTTGCGCAATACCCGGGCCAGCGTCAGGCAACGGGCAATGTGACCACTGCCGATGGTCGGCGACGCGTCCGCACGGATCAACACTCTCATGAAAGCTCTCCGCCTGCCTTGAGCGCGGCGTACAGGTATTCGGCGCGTTTCCAGTCTTCGACGGTGTCGATGTCCTGCACCAGATGCCGAGGCAGGATTACCGGCAGACTGGCTGGCGAATACAAGACCTCACCGCGCAGCCATGCCTCGCATCGGCCCCAGTAGAACTGACCGGCATCCTGGAATGCTTCAGGCAGATCCTGCGAGCGGGTATTACGAAACTCCGGATACAACGCCGTCAGCGCACCCTGCCCGTCCAGCGTCAACGCGCGCTGCACGGGAAAACCAAAGCTGCAAACAGAAAACGCGAAGGACTTGTCGCACTGCTGCTCCAGCAATTCGAAGCCTTCACGCAGAAACCGCGCCTGCAACAACGGCGCCGTGGCATAGACGCAACAGGCGTAATCAAACGCTGGCAGTTGCTGCAAGGCATGCACGATCACCGCTGCCGTGCCGGTGAAATCATCGGCCAGATGCGCAGGACGCAAAAATGGCACCGTGGCGCCATGAGCCCGCGCGAGCTCGGCGATTTCTTCGTCGTCAGTACTGATTACAACCTCGTCGAACAATCCCGAGTCCAGCACCGTGCGAATCGAACGGACAATCATCGGCACGCCATCGAACGGCGCAAGATTCTTGCGCGGGATGCGTTTGCTGCCCCCGCGGGCCGGGATGATTGCAACGTTGCTCAAGGGCGTTTTTCCAGAAGGAACCAGGTGACGTCGTCAGCAGGAAATTGCCGGTCACGGTGATACACGAAGCCGTAATCCAGCAGGTGCAGATCAGCGTAGCGATCGAGCATTTCACCGGCGAAATCGCGTTTGAACAGTTTGCCGCTGTTGCCGCGATAGGACACTTCCACCGGCGCCGGATTGTAGTACTCCGCGATCAGGATATAGCGCTGGCTGAGCTCGTACAGCTGCGCGTAGGCCTTCGGCAACAGTTCCGGGGCAAGATGAATCAACACGCCTTTGCTCAGCGTCAGATCGTAGGAGCGCTCGTAGGGAAAGTCGAACAGCGAACCGTGCCAGATCTTTGCGATGTCCAGTGCTTTGGCCTGTGCACAGGCATTGGCGTTGATCTCGACGCCGGACAACTCGCATTGCGGCAACAGTTGATGCAGTGCCTGCAAGTTGTTCCCGACATTGGTACCGAGTTCCAACAGGCTGTCGATCCGCCCCGTTCTTGCCAGCGCCTTGGCAAACAACGCCAGATTGGCCGCCACCAGCGATTGCCCGACGTTGCGCGCAACGTACTCGTTGCCGAAGTCACCCAGCCAGAATTGTTCCTGTTCACTCAGATTGCGCATTGCCATTTCCCATCCACCGCCACAGCGGTGTTCACTCAGTCAACCGTCGCAATTGCTCGACCACATAGTCCTGCTGCTGATCGCTCAGCAAAGGAAACAGCGGCAGGCTGATCGCTTCGGCGTAATAGCGCTCGGCTTCGGGGAAGTTTCCCTCGGCGAAACCCAGGTCGCGATAGTACGGCTGCAAATGCAGTGGAATATAGTGCAGATTCACCCCGACTCCGGCCGCGCGCAAGCCTTCGAAGACCTGGCGGTGGCTGAGATTGATCCGATCAGTCTGCAAGCGGATCACGTACAGATGCCAAGCTGATTCAGCGAGCGGTTGGGCGCTCGGCAAGGTCACGGGCAAATATGTCAGCAAATTCGCGTAACGTGCCGCCAGCTCGCGTCGACGGGCGATGAAACCGTCCAGTTTGTTCAGTTGCGACAAACCGAGCGCGGCTTGCAAGTCGGTGATCCGATAATTGAAGCCCAGTTCCACTTGCTGGTAATACCACGGGCCGTGGCTGGCTTCAGTCATCTGCTGCGGATCGCGGGTCATGCCGTGGCTGCGCAGGCGTTGCAAGCGCTCGGCCAGTTCCGGGCGATTGGTCAAGACCATGCCGCCCTCGGCACTGGTGATGATCTTCACCGGGTGGAAGCTGAACACGGTCATCGCGGCGAATTCGCCGCACCCGACCGGCCGCCCGGCATAGCTGGCGCCCACTGCATGGGAGGCGTCTTCGATGACGGTGAAGTTGTAGCGCTCGGCCAACTCGCCGATCTTGCGCATGTCGCAGCTCTGACCGGAAAACGCCACCGCCACCAGTACTTTTGGCAGTGTGCCGTCCTGCTCGGCCTGATCCAGCTTCGCTGCCAGCGCGAAAGCATCGAGGTTCCAGGTCAGCGGATCGATATCGACAAAATCAACGTCGGCGCCGCAATAACGACCGCAGTTGGCCGACGCCAGAAAGGTGTTCGGCGTCGTCCACAGGCGGTCGCCCGGGCCAAGCCCGGCCGCCAGACAGGCAATGTGCAGCGCTGCGGTGGCGTTGCACACCGCCACCGCATAATTCGCCTGACAACGTTCGGCCATCGCCTGCTCGAAACGCTCGATGGTAGGACCCTGGGTCAGCCAATCCGACTGCAATACCTCGACCACCGCATCGATGTCAGCCTGATCGAGGCTCTGGCGGCCGTAGGGAATCATGCCGAGAGCTTCGCGTGCAGGTCGGCGATCTGTCCCACCGAGAGGAACTGCGGGTTGGTGTCGGAGCGGTATTCGAAGTCCTCACCCACCGGCTGACCGCGCTCGCCGAGCTTGTCGACCGCGAAATCGACATCGACGCTGGTGAAGCGAATCGATGGCTGGATGGTGTAGTGATCCTCGAATTCAAGGGTCATCCGCGCATCGTCCAGCGGCACCATCAGCTCATGGAGTTTTTCTCCCGGACGGATGCCGACGTTTTTGTGCGGCAGATGCTCGGCCATGCCCCGGGCCAGATCGACAACGCGGATCGACGGGATCTTCGGCACAAACACTTCACCGCCGTGCATGCGTGCAAAGCTGTCGAGCACGAACTGCACACCGTGATCGAGGGTGATCCAGAAACGCGTCATGCGCTCGTCGGTGATCGGCAGTTCGGTGGCCCCGTCAGCGATCAGCTTGCTGAAGAACGGCACTACCGAACCGCGCGAACCGGCCACGTTGCCATAACGCACCACGGCAAACCGGGTCTGCTGCTCGCCGGCAATGTTATTGGCGGCGACAAACAGTTTGTCCGACAGCAACTTGGTCGCGCCGTACAGGTTGATCGGGCTGGCAGCCTTGTCGGTGGACAGTGCGACAACTTTCTTCACGCCGTTATCGATGGCGGCGGCGATGATGTTTTCAGCGCCGTTGACGTTGGTACGAATGCACTCGGTCGGGTTGTATTCCGCTGCCGGCACTTGTTTGAGCGCGGCGGCGTGAACCACGTAATCGATGCCGCGCATGGCCTGACGCAAACGATCGGCGTCGCGCACATCGCCAAGGAAATAGCGCATGCACGGCGCGTTGAACGTCTGCTGCATTTCGTACTGTTTGAGCTCATCGCGGGAGAACACCACCACGCGCTTGGGTTGGTATTGCTCCAACAGGCGACGAATGAAATTACGCCCGAACGAGCCAGTGCCGCCGGAGATGAAAATCGATTTACCGTTGAACATGTCTAGAGTCCTGTTTCCTGTGCACGAGGCGTCAGGCGAGCAACTGCGCCCAGTTAACACTGGACGCTGCGCCGAGAGTAAAGCCCTTGCCGGTCAGGGAAAGGTTCTGGTTGTAAGCCGTGTCTTGAGCGAAGCGAGCCTGCCACTTGTCACGTAGCGCGGCAGCCAGTTGCGGCGCTTCGGGGAGCACGCCCGGATGCTGGATTTGCGCTTGTGGGCACCAGACCGTCAGGTAACCGGCATCGGCTGCTTTCAGACACAGATCAATGTCGGCGAACGCCGTGTCGAAATGTTCTTCATCCAGACCACCGAGTGCTTCGAACAGTGCTTTGCGAATCATCAGACAGGCGCCGGACACCGCCGAATAGTTCTGTTCGACCTGATGGCCGAACAGGTAGCCCGGAGCGTCTTTTTTCTCACCGACGTACGCCGCGCCAAGCAGATCGTTGAGCCCCAGAATCAAGCCACCCTGAGTGGTGACGCCACGTGCATCCTGCAGTTTCGCTCCGACGATCCCGACTTCGGGCCGTTGCGCCTGATTGAGCAGTGCATCAAGCCAGTTGGCATTGACCACTTCGGCGTGCGCGGAAAACAGCACCAGGTATTCACCTTTGGCTTCAGCGCCTGCGAGGTTGTACAACGCCGATTCGCTCAACCGCTCGCTGCTGCGCAGCACCCGAACTCGCTCACCCTTGCCCTCCAGATTGCCCAGCCATTCAGCCAGTTCCGCAGACTGGCTATGGTTGTCGACAATGAGGATTTCGTGGCGCTGATAGCGGGTTCGTTGCAGCAGGCTGACCAGCGCCGACTGCAACGCTTCGAGGTTGTCCTCACTGCGCAGAATGATCGACACCAGCGGCCGTTCGCTGTGCTGATAGTCGATTTGCCAGGTTTGCGGCAACGTCGAACCCACTTGGCCGCGGTATCCGCGCTTGGCGAGATGACGTGTCAGGGTCTGACGCTCATGAGCGTTTTCTTTAGCAGGTGGTGCGTCGCAGATCAGCAACGGCTCCGCCAGATGAGCAAGGCCAGCCAGCCCGCCGTCTTCGATCAAGCGCAGCAAAAGGTCGAACTCCAGCGCATCGCTGTACTCGGCGGCGAAGCCTTTGGCCTGAACCAACACATCGCGCTGGAACAACCAGTGTCGCGCCATCATCGACGGCACGGTTTGTAGCAGGTCGAAGTTGACCCCCGGACGGAACACATCCGCCAGCGCACCGCCCGGCTGACGCTGGATTTCATCCATCGCCACGGCGCGCACTCCTTCGGCCCCCAGTAGCTCAAGGCTTGCACGCAGCAGACCGCTGGCAGTGAACTGGACCCCCGCCTCGGCGAGCATGATCCAGTCGCTACCGAGCTGAGGCAGCAGTTGATTGATCCGCTCGACGTAGTTGGTCGTGGTCACTTTGACGAAATGCACGTTATCGCGCACGGTCGTGGTCGCCGGCAACTCCCCGGTGGTGAGCACAACCAGTTTGAACGCTTTGCAATGGCCGCCAACCAGGCTGTCGAAGGTCGTCTGCAGCTTGACCATGTCGGCGTCCAGATCCAGCAGGAGAATGCCCATTTGCGGACCGCCGGCATGGCTGTTCAGGTGCCGGGTGATTGCCGGCAGTTGTGCAGGCTCGGGATTGCGCGCTTCGAGCCATTGCAGCAGCCGCCCGGTCGGCATGTTTTCGAAAAGCTTGCGCTCCTGTTGCCCCGGTACCGAATTCAAACGCTCCAGCCAGGCTTGTAGCTTCACCCCTTCTTCAGGCTCTTCACTGGCAAGCATGGACTCGGCCAGGCGTTCGACTACCTCGCGATTGAACATGTTCAGGGTCAGCGCTTCCCACAGACGCGCGCGAATCGTCCGTTCATCGTCATTGGGATGAACACGCATCAATTCGTGCTGACGCAGCAACACACCTTCCAGCTCCTGCAATTGCAGGCGCCCGGCAGGCATGGCGTGCAGCAGGAATTCGTACTCGGTCAACAAGTCGAAAACCGGCTTGTTGTAGAACGGCATCTCGACAAATTGCTCGGGCGCGAATGAGCGCACCGGCTCCTGACCCGGCTCAATCCACGCCGAGCGGAAAATCGCTGCACCGGACAGCGAACGCCCCTTGAGCAGGCAGTCAGCCATTTCGGCAAAACTGTTCAGGGCAATCTGCTTGATCGCGGCCGGATCCTGACCACTGAAAGCGGTAGGGATCGACGCCAAAAACTCGGCAAAGCGCTCGCGCTCGGCTACGGTTTTCGCGTCTTGCCAACTCAGGACCGTCAACACGTTGGTGTTGTGATCAGAGCTGCCGTAGTTGGCTTCGCGCACCGCAAAAGCAATCGGCAGAACCCGCGCCTTGGCGCACGCCAACAGATAAAACGTGTGACCGATTTCCTGCCATTCGAAACTGGTGCCCGCCGGCAGCAAGCTATACCACTGCTTGAGCAGATCGGTTCGGGTCACCGCATAGAACGGCGGCAGGAACTGCCCCATGAATTCCATGACACGGGTTTCCGGCTGTGCCGAGTCATAGTCTTCCTGAATAAGCTTGTCGCGACGGTAATAGGTCACTTCGCTGGCACGGGTCAGGTACATGAACCCGTAGCCGTGGCACAGGCCGTAGTCAGGATTGGCCTGGAGGAAATCCACCGAGGCCGTCAGTGCGTCATGGATCAGGAAATCATCGTCGGCCGCAAACACCATGTACGGCGTAGTCACCTGCTGCACGCCCCAACTGAGCTTTTCCTGCAGGCCTTTGTAGGAGTACTGCGGCAAATGACGATAGTCCACCGACGGAAAATCGACAGCGATGCGATCATCGCCCTGCACCGTCGAATCCAGCACCAGCACCTTGGCCGCGTAGCTGCTGTAGTACTGCAATGTACGACGCAGAAACGCATTGCGGTTGTGGGTGATCACCACCACCGTGAACAGCTCGTTCAGCGGTGTCGTGTTGGTTTGAGTGCTGCTTTGAACCTGCATTTTTCCTATCCCCACAACCGGCCAGACGCCTGATGCCTGAAACTGTTTTTGATTAACGAACGCGACGCAGATAACCGTCCGGCGCCACGGTGATCAGCAGTTTGTTTTGCAGCTGCTGGTCAATCTCGAAATCCTTGTTCTCTTCCAGGTATTTCCATACGGCGGTTTTCGGGTTATCGCCCGGGCCCCATGGACGGTCCGGGAAGAAATCGGCCGGCATGTCTTCAACCACGGTGTCCATGACCACGCAGTAGCTGTCGACCGACACCAGGGGAGCGTACAGACGCAGCTCTTCGAGCACGTGATCGTGGGTGTGGTTGGAGTCGAGCACCAGAATGACTTTCTTGCCGGCGGCTGCGGCTTGCACCTGAGCGGCGATGGCCGCGTCGATGCTCGAACCTTCGATCATCTTGATGCGCTTGGCCATCGGATGGCTTTCGATCGCTTCACGGTTGTGCGGGCGAATATCGAGGTCGATGCCCAGCACTTCGCCGTGGCCTTGCAGCTCCAGCAGGGAGGCGTAGTAGATGATCGAACCGCCGTGGGCGATGCCGCACTCGATAACCAGATCCGGTTTGACCTGCCAGATGATCTCCTGCATCGCCATCATGTCTTGCGGCAACTGAATGATCGGGCGACCCATCCACGAGAAGTGGTAGCTGTACTTGTGTTTGGCCGATTCGTTGAAGAAATCACGGGCCAGGCCAGTGAGTTTCTGGTCGTCACCTTGCTGGGCGATCTGCTCGCGGCATTCGGCTTCAAAGGCTTGGTTAATGCTGTTGTCGGTCATGGTCAAAATCTCAATGGTCACTGGAACGAAGCGCTATCGACGGCGTGATAGACGTAGCGTCCACCGGTCATCCGCTTGATTTCTTCGAGGTAATTGGAGTTCATCACAAACAGGTTGGCGCCTTCGGGCAAGGCGTCCATGGCCTCTTGCGGCGAGGACACGCGAGCGCCGCTCAACGGCAGATAACGACCCTGCTTGGCCGGGTTGATATCCACCACACGATCCACCGCCACTCCCGCACGTTGCAGGGCCAGCGAATAGATCACGCCTTTGGACGAGGCGCCCCAGATCGCCGATCCCTGCTCGGGGGCGGCCTGAATGATCTGCACCGCGCGCTCGAGGCTGGCGGTGAAACCGTCAGGCAGCGTCAGGCGTGGCACCGGTTGTTCCGGGGTCAGGCGCAGCGTTGAAAGGTCGGCGACGATGTACAGGTATTGGCCACCGAACAGGTGACCGGCCTCGTGCACGGTGCCGAACATCCGGCGCAGGTCATCGAGGCGGAAATAATTGACGTGTTCGTAGAACAGGTCGAACCAGGCTTTGTGCTCGAGGATCCAGTCGAAGCACGGCACTTCGATGTAGATCTGCCCGCCCTGATTGGCTTCGGCGATCACCGACAGGAAGCTCAGCGGGTCCTCGATGTGTTCAAGCACATGACGCAGCACGATAGCGTCCGCCGCCAGGCCAAGACCGCGAGTGAACGGTGCCTTGATCACGTCGGCATTTTCGCCTTCATAAGCCGGATCGATGCCGGTGATCGAGTAGCCGAGGCCCTTGAGCAACTCAAGGAAGTAGCCTTTGCCACAGCCAACTTCGATCAGTTCCTGACCCTTGAAGTGTTTGGCGATGATCCCTTCAACGTCGCTCAGGTGCTTCTGGAACTGGCCGGAATGCGCCTGCTCGTTTTGATAGTCGGCGTCGTAGCTGAGTTTGTCGGCGTCGAACGCGGCGTTGAAGATCAAGCCGCTGCGCTCATCCTGCACCAGCAGCATGTCGGCACTGGCCGAGGCCTGCGCCGACTCGGGATCGGCGAAGGTGCGGTTCTGCAGCACCGGCAAATTGGTGACGCGGTACAACTCGTGCCTCATTGCGGCTCTCCCAATAACTGTTGCAAACGCTCGGTCACCGCCCAGAACGCCAGCGGTTCGTGGGTTGGGTATGGGTAGTGGCCGAGGTTCAGCTCGATGGACTTGCCGCGCTCACGCAGGCGTTGTTCGACCAGCGCGCGTACCGACACTGGCTGACCGCTGGCGCAATTGATCACGCCGTTAAATTCGGGTTGATGCAGGATCGCGGCAAGGTTATCGGCAGCGGTCTTGATCGGCAGAAAGTCGCGCAGTTGTTCGCCGGCAGACATGTTGAACGATGGTTCACCCGCATCGATCGCTCGATCCAGTGCGGCCAACAGACTGTTGGGGTTCTGCCCTTCGCCATGCAGATAGAACAGTCGCGCCCATTGCAAGGTGAACGGATGTTCCTGCTGCAGATTCTGCAAAAACAGGTGCAACGTATGCTTGGCCAACCCGTAGGGATTGCTCGGGCGCGGCTCGGCACTTTCGCTTAGCGGCCCGCTCTGCATCCCATATTCAAAGCAGGTACCGGTCACCAGAACCTGCCTCACGCCCGCCTCGACCGCGCTTTTGATAAAGCGATAATCGGCCATCAGGTTGTGCTCGAAATGAAACAACGCGCGATAGTTCGGCAACCCCGGCCAGGCCAGATGCGCCAGCGCATCGACATCCTCGGTCAATGCAACGACGTCGAGATCGGCGGCGTGAATATCCGCCGCGACGAATTCGACGTCGTTGATCCACGGCATGCCCTGCGCGGTTTCTGCATTGCGCGCCACAGCTCGCACTGCGCAGCCGCGCGCCAGCAATGCCGCGACCAAATGCCGGCCGACGAAGCCCGTGGCTCCCGTCACCAGCACTTTCACAGCACGCTCAACTCAGGCACGGCGATCACGAAGCGGCCGTCCCATTGACGCACCTGCGCCAATTGCTGACTGACTTCGTGCAGCAGGTTCCATGGCAGCACCAGCACATAGTCCGGTTTCTCGATGTCGATCTGCGCCGGCGCGACAATCGGGATGCGACTGCCCGGCATGAACTTGCCCTGCTTGTGCGGGTTGGCATCGGCCACCCACGCCAGCAGGTCGGGTTTGACCCCGGCGTAATTGAGCAAGGTGTTGCCCTTGGCCGCTGCACCGTAGCCAACCACACGCTTGCCATCGGCCTTGGCCTGCAACAGGAAGCGCAGCAGTTCATGCTTGATGCGTTCGGCAGCCGGCGCGAGGGTCGTGTAGTACGCGGCAGTTTTCACACCCGCATCGAGTTCAGCCTGCAACTGTTGCTGCACGGCCGGCTGTACCGCGCGGCGCTCGCCGTCCTTGCGCTGCACGAACACCCGCAGCGAGCCACCGTGAGTGTTCAACTGGCTGACGTCGAACACTTCCAGACCATTGCGCTCGCACAGGGTCTGCACGGCGGTCAGCGACAGGTAGGAATAGTGCTCGTGATAAAGCGTGTCGAACTGCGCGCCTGCCATCAGCGTCAGCAGTTGCGGGAATTCAAAAGTGGCTACGCCGGTCGGCTTGAGGAGTGCCGCGAAACCGCCCAGAAAATCATTGATGTCCGGCACATGCGCGAGCACGTTGTTGGCCGCCATCAGGTCGGCGCCCCAGCCCTCTTTTTTCAGCTGCGCGGCCGTGTCGCGACCGAAGAACAGCTCACGAATATCCAGACCTTTTTCCCGCGCTGCCTGCGCGGTGCTGCGAGTCGGTTCGACGCCCAGGCACGGGATGCCGCGACCGGCGACGTACTGCAACAGGTAACCGTCGTTGGCGGCGACTTCAACCACACGGCTTTCAGTGCTCAGGTCAAAGCGTTCGACCATCTCGGCCACATAGCGCTCGGCATGCGCCAGCCAGGTGCTTGAAAACGAACTGAAGTAGGCGTATTCGGCGTCGAACAGGCTGTCGGCGCGGGTGTAGTCCTCGGTCTGCACCAGCCAGCATTGCTCGCACACGGCGACCTTTAACGGCACCCATTGCTCGGCTTGTTCCAGGCGATCGGCATGCACGTAGGCGTTGGACGGTGGCGAGGTGCCGAGGTCGATCAGCGGCAGACTCAACGGTGCGGCGCACCCACGGCAGTTCATAGACGCACTCCAGCAAAGTGTTGATCGAGCGCGGGATGGCTGGAATCACGCACTGACAAATTATTGACAGGCAACGGCCAGGCAATCGCCAGCCGTGGATCGTTCACCGACAGACCGCCCTCGTGCTCCGGCGCGTAATCGGCGCTGTGCAGGTAGAGCAACTCAGCATCTTCGGTCAGCGTCTGGAAACCGTGGGCGAACCCGGCCGGGATCAACAGGCTGCGACCGTCACCGGCCTTCAGGTGCTCGGCGTGCCAGTGCAGAAAGGTTTCGGAATCGGGACGCAAATCCACCGCCACATCCCACACTTCACCGCGCAGGCAGGTGATCAGTTTGGCTTCCGGCGCATTCGCGTTTTGATAATGCAGACCGCGCACACTGCCCTTCTCGCGGGTGCAGGAATGGTTGATCTGGCGGATGTGAAATTCGCTGCCAAACGCACTCAAACTGCCTTCGCAGAACAGTCGAGCGAAGTGCCCGCGCTGATCTTCGAAGCGTTTGTGCTGGACACTGAACAGTCCGGACAGCGGCAATGCGTGTAAGGAGAACTCGCTCACAGCGCGCCTCGGTATAGATTCAGTTGGCCTAGAGTGACGGCGCGCATGTCGTCGCCGTTCTGCCACGCCAAATGCCAGTCGAGGGTCTGGGCCAGGCATTGCTGCAAGGTCCAGCGTGGTTGCCAGGCAAGCAGTTGACGTGCGCGGCTGCTGTCCAGACGCAGCAGACCGGCCTCATGCAGTTCGCTCGGTTCGATGCGCAGGCCACGCGCCTGTGGCCAGCCACTGGCGAGCAATTCGACCACTTCGCCGACGCTGCACATATCCGCTTCGCTCGGGCCAAAGTTCCACGCACCGGCGTATTCCGGGCCTTGTTCGTAGAGGCCTGCGGCGAGTTGCAGATACCCAGCCAATGGCTCCAGCGCGTGCTGCCATGGGCGCACGGCTTGCGGGTAGCGCAGGGTCACCGGCTCGTCTGCCGTCCAGGCCTTGAGTACGTCGGGAATCAGTCGTTCCGGGGCGAAATCACCGCCGCCCAAAACGTTGCCGGCACGCGCCGTGGCCAGGGCCAGACCGTGTTCGGCGTACTTTTCAGCCGGGAAGAACGACGCCGCATAAGACTGCGCCAGCAATTCACAGCAAGCCTTGCTGCTGCTGTAAGGATCGTGACCACCGAGGGCTTCGTCCTCGCGGTATGGCCACAGCCATTCCTTGTTGGCGTAGACCTTGTCGGTGGTCACCAGCACGCAGGCGCGCACGCAACCGACCTGACGGATCGCCTCAAGCAGGTTCAGCGTGCCCATAACGTTGCTGGAGTAAGTGCCGAGCGGATCACGATAACCTTCACGCACCAGCGGCTGGGCCGCCAGATGCAGGACGATTTCAGGCTCGGTGTCAGCGATGATCTCCAGCAAGGCGCCGAGATCACGCAGATCGCCGCGTTGGTCGTTGATGCCTTCGTGGACCCGCGCCAGTTCGAACAGGCTTGGTTCGGTCGATGGATCGAGGGAAAATCCGCTGACTTGCGCGCCAAGGCTTTGCAGCCACAGGGTCAGCCAGCTGCCTTTGAAACCGGTGTGGCCGGTGACCAGCACACGCTTGCCACGCCAGAAATCAGCACTCAGGCCCATTGCTTCCATGGGGCCTCCCCGCTCAGCCACAGCGCTTCGAGATGGTTCTTGTCGCGCAGGGTGTCCATTGGATGCCAGAAACCTTCGTGCTCGAAGGCTTTCAATTGTTCGTCCTCGGCCAGACGGGCCAAAGGTTCGGCTTCCCAGGTCGTCTCGTCACCGCTGATGTACGGCATCACTTTGGGGGAGAGCACGAAGAAGCCGCCGTTGATCCAGCCGCCGTCGCCACGAGGTTTTTCGGTGAAGCCAAGCACCTGATCGCCTTGACGTTCAAGGGCACCGTAGCGACCCGGCGGCTGCACCGCCGTGACGGTCGCGAGACGGCCGTGAGCTTTGTGGTAATCCACAAGCTGAGCGATGTTGATGTCGGAGACGCCGTCGCCGTAGGTGAAGCAGAACGCCTCCTCATCCTTCAGATAACGCGCGGCACGCAGCAGACGGCCACCGGTCATGGTTTCCTCGCCGGTGTCGATCAGCGTGACGCTCCATGGCTCGCTGTAGTTCTGGTGCACGTCCATGCGGTTTTCGCGCATGTTGAAGGTGACGTCGGAGGTGTGCAGGAAGTAGTTGGCGAAGAAGTCCTTGATCGCATAGCCCTTGTAGCCAAGGCAGATCACGAAGTCGTGAATTCCGTGGGCGGAATACTGCTTCATGATGTGCCAGAGAATTGGCTTGCCGCCGATCTCGATCATCGGTTTGGGCTTGAGGTGCGACTCTTCACTGATGCGCGTGCCGAGGCCACCCGCCAAAATAACTGCCTTCATCGTCTCCCCTCTTGTTCTTCACCTGACTCGGCCAAGCGGTTGCAGGCCTTTTGGCTAAACCTTTGCCAATCCGGGCGCGGGTCAATGACCGCGAGCGCTCGTTTTATGGCGATTTGAGGGGGACTTGCAGGAAACGCGCCAGCTCGATGGACGCTGCGTCGGCAGTGCGACGGGCATAAAAAAGGGACGAATCCAACAGTGGACTCATCCCTTCATCGCGCGCCTCAAGTTGAAGGCGTCAAAGGATCAACCAAATAGGGCGAAAGCGTCACCGGTGGCCGGCAGATCGCAGATCATGCCGTCGGCCGTCTGGATATGCTCGATGGTGTTGCCCTGCGCGTACCAGTTTTCCAGCTTCACGCCACTGGCTGGAACGCCGCTACTGCCATCATTGGCACTGTGCAAATAGGCGTCCTTGCCCACCCGAGTGACACTCAACTGGCTGGCATTGGCGATGGTGTTCAACACCAGCGTGTCGTTAAGACTGCTGCCATATTCCTGAATGGTCACCAACCCCGTGGTGTTCACGACATAGGTGTCATCACCCTCACCGCCACGCGCCTGACCACCCGTGCCCTGGCTGCCCACGAGGTTCAGGATCAGCAGGTCATCGCCGTTGCCTGCGGACAACGTGTAATAGCTGCCGGTGCCGGTCAGAACATCATTGCCGTCGCCGCCGTCAGCACTGCCCCGATTGACCGTGATAGTGTCATTTCCCTCATCGCCACTGGCAAAAGTAGCCAGGTCGTTGGCAGCGCTGACGATAACGTCATCACCCTCGCCCCCCCAAAGCGTATCGCCCTGCGGTGCCGTGCCGTCGAGACCGGATGCCAACCCGCCATAAATGTGATCGGCCCCTTCGCCACCGCGAATGAAATCGTTACCGGCACCACCCTCCAGATAATTGCCATTCGAATCCCCATCCAGCCAATCATCAAACTGACTGCCGCGCAGGCCTTCGATATCGTAGAACGTGTCACCCGAGGCAATACCGGTTTGTGAACTCCACGCCAGATTGATGTTTACCCCGGCATCACTGTCGTCATAACTGACAATGTCGATCCCCGCACCACCGTAAAAGGCATCACTGCCCGCGCCACCCGACAACACGTCATTGCCGGCGCCGCCTGTCAGCATGTTGTCACCGGCATTGCCATGGCCGGTGAAGTCACCCGTGCCGGTATAAGTCATGCGCTCGATGAACGGATCCATGGTCATCACTGACAGACTGGTATACAGCTCGTCCACACCGCCACTCTCTATTTCGGAAATGGTCACACCGGTACTGTTGATGATGTAGACATCATTGCCCTGACTACCGTCAACCGTTACGCCACCGGTGTCGATCGTGAAATGGTCGTCCAGCAGGGAGCCGACGATTTTTTCCACATTGCTGACCAGACCACCGATGCGCAGCTCAACACTGACAGCCTCCAATGAAACGGAATAGTTCAGAACGTCGTAGCCATCGCCACCATCGAACGCTTGCCCGGCTTCCTTGCCAAACAGTACATCGTCAAAGCATGAACCCTGAATGGCTTCGATTCCGGTGAACGTATCACCGTTGGCGAAACCGGTAGACATCCAGCCTTGCGCCATATCAATGAACACGCCTTCACTACTGTCGGCGTAGCTGACCGTGTCAAAACCCTCACCACCAACAAAGTGATCCGCGCCGTTTCCCCCGAACAGCAGGTCATTGCCGGCACCACCAATGATCAGGTTGTCACCGGCATTTCCATAACCGGTGAAATCGCCGGTGCCGGTGAAGGTCATTTTTTCAACGGACGCGTCCATCTGCATGTTGTTGAGCGTCGTGCGGAGCTCGTCGTATCCACCACCTACTCCCTCAACGATTTTCACGTCATCGCTGCCAATGATGTAGATGTCATCGCCGTCCTGACCATCCAGAGTCAGTCCAGCGATATTGCCAATGAAGGTATCGTCGAATTGAGTGCCCATGACGCCTTCAATTTCGATCAACGTATCGCCTTCAGCTTCACCGCCATGGGCGATCACCGAACCATCCTGAAACTCGATACTGATCGCTGCGGCAGAACCACGGTAATCGACCCAGTCAAAGCCCTCACCGCCATTCAGCAGATCAGCCCCTTCCCCCCCATAGAGCAAATCCCCGGACTCCAGCCCGTAGAGTTCGTCATTGTCAGGAGTACCGATGAGGTAGTCTGCTTCACCCGTTCCATTTATCACTGCCATGTGTTTCTTCCTTGCGTTGTTGTTGAACCCTGTCCCTGGGGCGAGGCACTCCTCGCTTGAGTGGGCACACATTTGAAATTTATCGACCAGTGCCATTAAAGGCTGAGAGCAAGACAAAAAAAAACGCAGGCAACCGTGAGGTCACCTGCGTTTTTTGTGCCCGCCGAATTCAGATCAATCCGGCAACCAGCCCCACAACCAATGATTGAGGTTGTCACCGCGTAACATGAAATCACGGTGCACCGCTTCCTTCAGTTCGTCGCCCATGCGGTAGCTGGCGTCCGGGTCGGCGAGGTGCATGCGAATCGCCTGCAGCCATTCTGCGGTGCTGTTGCTGTAGACCTTTGTGCATGGCAGGTGCCCGCGATAGGCCTCGGTGTCGGTGCAGATCACCGGGTAGCCGCAGGCACCGTACTCCAGCAGACGCAGGTTGCTCTTACAGTCATTGAAAATATGGAATTCCAACGGCGCCAGTGCCAGGTCGAGGTTCAGACTGGCCAGTTTGAACGGGTAGCTCTGCAGGCTGATGGCCGAATGAAATTCATGAATGTAGGGACGCAACTCGTCCGGGCACATGCCGAAGAATACCCACTCGACTTCGTTCGCCAGTTCCCGAACGACCTCGGCAATGATCTCAAGATCCCCCGAGTGGCTGGTGCCGCCACCCCAACCCACGCGCGGCTTGCTCGAGGTACGACGGTGACTGGTCAGGGTCGCCCACGGCTCCGGCGAAAGCATATTCGGCACAATGCGAATATCGCTGTGCATGCTCGACAACGCATCGGAAAGTGCCTGGGTGGTAACCACCACACGATCACACAGCGCAATACCTTCGCGCAGCATCTGTTCGGTGTTGACCGGTTTATTGCGCGCGTGGGTGTTTTTCTTTGGCGCACTGATCACGTAGTCGTCGAGTTCGAAGATTCGCAGCGCGCTGGAGTACTTCTTGATTCGCTGAATATCGCTGACCGCACCGTCGCTGTAGCGGCATTGCAGAATGATCGAATCCGGGGCCAGACGCTCGATTTCGACGGTCGAAGGCGACTCGTAAGCCCAGCGGCCAAGCGCCCGGCCAGAGGCTTCAAGCTCGGCCAGCGGCCCGGTCACGCGGTAATGACCGACAGCCGAACTGTTGACCGGCAACCCGAGAATCAACGGCAAGTGACGGGAACAGAACGGATTCCAGTTATTGCGCAACGACGGCTCCAGACTGAAGCTCGACACGCCGAGACTGAGCGACGGACTGTACGCCGGATCCTTGATGATTTTCGGCATCCACTGGCGATGGAACGCTTCTTCCTCTTTTTCAGAGAGGGCAAGCGGCGCATTCTCGGTCAACGGCGCAATCACGACACTGGCATAAGGCGTCCAGACCACTAGGTAGCCATCGCTGCCTGCCCGCAGACACAGATCGACGTCGCTCAATCCGCGCGCGAACGTCTCGCCATCGAACTGCCCGAGCGCGTCGAAAACTTGCTTGCGGACCATCAGGCATTGACTGCTGACCGCGCTCCAGTTCTGCACCACGTGCAGACGCTGCATGTAGCCGCGAGAGCTTGCCGACTCACCGGCAAATGGCGAACCGACCGGCCCCGCCAGCCCCAGAATCAAACCGGCACTGACAATCGCCCCTTCAGGGCTGAGCAGGCGGGCACCGACCACGGCAACCTCCGGACGCCGGGCCTGGTTAAGCAGTTCGTCGAGCCAGTCGCTTTCATAGATCACCGCCTCGGCGTCGAGCAGCAGTAAATACTCGCCCCGCGCCTGATCGGCGGCGAAGTTACGGAGGGCGGCGACATTGTCGGCTCCGGCGTACTGCACGACCCGCAGCATCGAGGCGCCCAACTGAGCCATGGCAGCCAGCCATTCGATCATCGCCGACTCAGTGCTGCCGGTGTCAACCAGCAGAATTTCGTAGCAACTGTAGGCGGTATGCTCAATCAGGCTCTCGGTGCAACGCTGCAAGGCGTGCAACGAATCGCCGGCCTGAATGATGATCGACACCAGCGGATTTTCTGCGTGGTGATAGTCGACGCGGTTGATCAGCGGCATCTCTTCATGACGAATGCTGTAATCCACACCGATGCGCTGCAAATGCGCGCCGACCATCGCGGCGTTGTGATCGATCACTTCCGGCAGCGACAGCCACTGGGCATACGTCAGGCTGGACTCCACCTGAATCTCGGCGATGTGCTCGATGGTCTGCGGGCCGGCTTCTTCCACCAGGCGCCACAACAAGTCATGCGGAGCGAGTTCGCCATGGGCCGGATCGAAGCCACCCACAGCCAGATAGCGCTGACGCTCGAAAGCCAGAGCGCGTCCAACATAAGGGTAGGCGCGCATCAGATCGAGATTGAAGTCCGGCTTGAATACCGGTTCGATTGATTCACCTTCGATCAGCGCCCCCTCATCGCTGTAGGCACACAACAGGCCCGGCGTTGCGGCGATGCGCTCGGCCAGAATCAACAGCGCTGATTCGCGCAAGGTGTCGCCGGCACGCAGCAGGTAAAACCAGTCGGCACCTTCCAGTTGCGGGATCACCGCGTTGAGTTGCTGAGCCCAGTCGGCCTGAAACGGCAACTGCAGCACTCGCTCGCCGACATCGCACTGCGCATCCGAAAGCAGCACAACCGCCGCCGGTGCATAAAGCTGAGCCTCGATGGCGCGCAACGTGGCCTGCAAGGCTTCTATATCGCCGTCAGGGTCGATGACAATCGGCACAATCTGCGCCCGCGCCGACCAACTGGCGATGCGCTGCGGCATCTGCTGTTGCTCGACCGGCGAGAAGCAGCGGATCGATAGCCACTCCCGATAGAAATCGTCATAGCTTTCGCTTTCGGCGCCGACCCGGCCGCTGACCACGGTATTGCGGTTACCGAGAATGCGCGTCACGCACAGCTCTTGCCAGGCGTGGGGCTGATCATTGATGTTGGCCAGATCGATATAGCGCACCCAGCCAGCCGCCGGCGCGGCTTCGCCACTACGGGCAACAAGCATTTGCGCCAGCCATTCCCACTCCACTCGCGCTCGCTTGAGCATTTCCGGCGTACGGCTCAGCCGCTCCGGGTACAACCGCTCGGTGCTCAGCACGGTGTTGAGCGAGACCATATTGCCGCGGCGCATCAGACACACGAACAAGGCGAAATCGAGCGTGGCGACAAAACCTGCACCCTCTTGAACAAGCGCAGGCAGTAACTCCAGCACGTCGGCGCGACGCATCAACGCGGCACTGAAGTTGCCGACAAAATTCAACGGCGTGGATTCGAAGATCGCCAGCATGTCGTCGCCCTTGAACAAGGCGTCGTTCGGGCTGAACCGGCAATTGTCAACGCGCGGCGGCAAGAGGAAATTGCCGGCGTCGCTGAGCATGCGCAAGGCAAACACCAGATTGGCATCAGCGTGATCAATCAGCACCTGCGCCTGCAGGGCAATGCTCGGCGCGAACAGTCGATCGTCATCGCACAACACTTTGACGAACTCGCCACGAGCCTCTTCGACGCAACGCAGCACGTTGTTCTGAAACCCCAGACGCTGCGGGTTACGCAGATAGCGGATCGGATGAGCCGGCTCGGCGAACGACTCGACAATCTGGCGAATCTGCTCATCGTCCGAGTCGTCGCAAATGACGATTTCGAGGTGCTCATACGTCTGCGCGAGCGCACTCATCAGCGCCTGATCGAAGAAGCGCGGGTTGAAGGCGGGGATGACGATACTGACGAGGGGGTGTTGATTCACGGCGGGAAACTCTCGAGCGGCGGGTCCCTGCCCTCTTCAGGCAGGAACCCCGTAACCGCTTAGGAAAAGACGGTTGGCAGCTCGACAGGCACAGACTCAGATCTTGTTGAACAAGCCCAGTTGCGCAATCTTGCTGAAGGCCAGTTGCGAGGCTTGCAACATGGTTTGCTGCAGGGTCAGACGGGTCATGACCTCGGCCGGATCGGAGTCGCGGATCGACGATTGTGTCTGCGCGTTGGCCAGTACCAGCGACTGATTGGTATCGCTCTGGGTCACCAGCGACGAGCCACGACCACCGACCGAACTGATCGCACTGGATAACTGATCGGTGCCACTGGCGAGGTTGCCCAGACCGGAGGCCAGACCAGCCTGCAATTGCTGGATAGCCAGCGCATTGCCGTTGGTTGGCGTGTTCAGCACGTTTTTCAACTGACTCACGCTGTCCAGAATGTTCTGGGTTTCGTGAGTATTGACGGCCACGCTGAACTGATCGTTGGCAGCCGGTGTACCGCTGATGTTGAAACTCACACCCGAAGCAGTGGCCACGCCTGCGACCACAGTGCCGCTGGACACCGGTTTGCTGTCAGCGGTCAACGGTGCAGCGTACAGATCGAACGCGGTCGCGCTGGTGAATTTCATCACCGCTGAACCGGTCGGGAAACTGGCTTTGTAGTCTGTCGAGTTGGTGACGCTGCTGCCGGTGATCTGGGCCGACGACGGGTTGCCCGGGCTGCGGGTGCCGGTGAAGGTGTCAGGCTTGGCCGCCAGTGTGAACGTGTGACCCGGCAGCACGGTGCCCGGTACATCACCCGATTGCAGGTTGATGTTCAGCGTCAGGTCCACGCCCCGGAAGCTGACCGTCTGACCGGCCGTGCTTTTCGGATCGAACGCGCCACCCTGACTGGCTTCGGCCGTCACATCATTACCGGCCGAGTCAGTGATTTTGAGCTGGGTGCCGCTGACAAAATCAACAGTGTACGGCTCGCCGCTACGGAACTTGCTGTTGTAGCTGACGTTCGACGACACCTGACCGTTGGACAGAACCACGCGATTGTCATTCACCGCGGGCGCCGTCATGGTGACCTGGCTGCGGCTGGTGTTGACCGCTTGCTGGAAAGCTTCCCAACCGGTGGTGTTGGTGGCCATCTTCATGTTGTCACCGATCGCCAGATCGAGGGTCACCTGGTCGCCGTTGTAGGCGTAAGTGCCATCGTCATTGCGAGTGAACGGTACGGTGTCGCCCTTGGAGCCGGCGAAGATGTATTTACCGTTCTCGTCCTTGCTGTTCATCAGGCTGAGCAGTTGCTCTTCGATCTGACCCAGCTCGGACGCCGTGGCCTGACGGTCGGCGTCCGTGTACCCGGCGTTGCCGGCACTCACGGCCAATTCCTTGGCACGCTGCAGCACGTTGTTGATGCTGGTCATCACCGCTTCAGCGGTACCCAGTGTGCCTTTGATGGTAGTGGCGTTGGCTTCGTACTGATCAAGC
The DNA here is from genome assembly GCF_014472415.1 of Pseudomonas sp. N40(2020). GTDB lineage: Bacteria > Pseudomonadota > Gammaproteobacteria > Pseudomonadales > Pseudomonadaceae > Aquipseudomonas. The sequence goes on along the minus strand of NZ_JACSZV010000004.1, from coordinate 59,641 downwards.
ATCGAAGCCTGTTGGCCCAATTGCAGCAGACGCGAAGCGCCAACCGGATCATCTGCCGCCGTGTTGACGCGAATCAGGCTGCTAGCCTCTTCGCTGCTCTTGACCACGTTGGCAAAGTTTTTCTGATAGTTGGCTGCCGAAGATTCGTAAAACTGGCCGGTAGAAATGCGCATGGATTACGACTCCCTTAAAGACTGTTGATCAGTGTGCTGAAAATTTCCTGCGCAGCCTTGATGATCTGCGAGGACGCGGTGTAGTACTGCTGAAACTTGACCAGGTTGCCGGTCTCTTCGTCGAGGTCGACGCCGGACAACGAATCACGCGCGCCCTTGGCGTTGGCCAGAATGGCGTCGGTGGCCGCGCTGTCGAGCTTGCCCTGGGCAGCTTTGGCGCCGACACCTTCGACCAATTTGCCGTAGGAGTCGGTCAGGGAAATACCTTTGCTGGCCGAACCGGTGTCCACTGTCTGCTTGGTCTGCAGGTCAGCCAGTACACCGCCGTTGCGGTTGTCCAGTGTGCCCGGCTGGCTGAGGCTGACATTGATCGCCGAGCCTTTGCCTGGCGAGCCGGCGACGGTCATATCGAAACTGACGGTGTACTGGGTGGCCGGAGCTGGCGGGATCGCAGCGCCGGTCGAGTCCTTGAGCGGAATACTCAGGTTCAGGGTGTTGTTCTGGCCCGGCTTGATGGTGCCGCTGCTCAACACACCGCCCTGGGCATCGAGTAGCTGGTAACCCTGACTGGTGCCGTCCGCCGAAGGATCGCCAAACACCACTTTGACCGGCGTCGAGTACTTCATGCCGTTCTGCATCGCCGTGGTGGTGGTGGCGTCGTAGATATCGAACTTCGTGGTCAGGGTCGGCTGACCGCTGGCCGGAATGGTCAGCGTGCCGCTGCCGCCCGGGGCAATGGCGGCGCCCAACGGAGCTGCGATGGCCAGGCGCTTGGAGTCGGTCATCTCGGTCTTGATGCTGGCCGCCGCGCTGCGCGTCGGGGTGATCTTGAACGTGTCACCCGCCGCTGCCGTGCCGCCAGTGAGTTTCAACGAGAAGCCGTCGATGACCGGAGGCGGGTTGGTGGTGGTGCTGAACGCGCCCATGGCGGTGCCTTCCGGCAGACGCTGCACGGTGTAGTCCGTGGCGCTGGTGAAAGTCACTTTGTAATCGTTGATGGTCAGCTTGCCGGTGTCCTCGATGCTCACATCGAATTTGCCGGAACCTGCACTGTTGCCGATAGTGGCGGTGCTGCGCGCAGACATGTTCGCCGCAGTATTGATGCTGGTGAACAGGCTGCCGCCAAAGTCACCGTTCTTGTCGATGCCTTGCGCCTGAATCGTGTTCATCTGATCGGCAACGACCAGTGCCACGCGGCCCAGCTCGTTCATCGCTGGGTCGAGCACGGTGCTGCGATAACGCAGCAGGCCACCGATCTCGCCACCTGTGATGCCCGAGGTGATGTCGACAGTGCTGGAGCCGTTATTGAGCTGCAGGGCCATACGCGATGGGTCGGTCTTGCTTGGCGTGACTTCCAGCTTGCTGACCGTGCTGCCCATCACCAGCGGCTGACCGTTGCCCAGATATATATCCATGTTGCCGCCACGCTCGACGACCTGCGCACCGGTGAAGGTCGACAGTTGGCGAATGGTCTCGTTACGCGCATCGAGCAGCTCGTTGGGCTGGCCACCGGAGTTGGAAATTTCGGAGATTTTCTGGTTCAACTGAGCGACAGTGTTCGCCAGTTTGTTGACCTGATCAGCCATGCTCGTCAGGTTGCCGTTGATGTCCGAGTTCTGCGCATTCAACTGGCTGGAAACCGAGTTGAAGCGTGCGCTCAAGGCTTGGGCATCACTGAGCAGCAGTTGGCGCGAAGCATCATCACCCGGCTTGGCGTTGACGTTCTGCACCGAGGCGAAAAACTTGGTCAACGCGCCATTGAGGCCGGTGCCGCTATCGGACAGCAATTTGTCGAGCGGAGTGACCTGACCCAGGTAAGCCGCCGCATCGCTGTTGAGCGAAGTGGTGGTCTGCAACTGGGCGTCGATGTAGCTGTTGTAGACCCGGCGCACGTCGGCCAGGGTCGTACCGGTGCCGATCCAGAGGTTGCCGTTCTGAATCGAGCTTTTTGAATTCTGCACGGTTTGCTGGCGCGAGTAGCCGGCCGTATCGACGTTGGCAATGTTGTTGCCCGTCACCATCAAAGAAGATTGGCTAGCGGATAAACCCGACATCCCGATGTTGAGCAAACTCATGGTTCAAACCTTACTTTATGTTTTATAGAGGCGTTGTCGAAACGCCCGCCGCAGCGTAGTTCTGGTTAACGTTCATCTGCTTGGCAATCTGCGAAATCTTGCTTGCGTAGTTCGGGTCGGTGGCGTAACCGGCCTTTTGCAACTCGCGTACAAACTGTTCTGGGTTATCGGCCGACTTCAGCACATCTTGATAGCGATTATTGCTCTGCAGCAAAGTCACCAGATCGTGGAAGCTGTCCTTGTACGAGGCATAGGAACGGAACTCGGCCGTCTCCTTGACCATCGCGCCATTACGGAACTCGCTGGTGATTGCCCGGGCCGAATCACCCTTCCAGTTGCTGCTCGCCTTGATACCGAACAGGTTGTGGCTGCTACTGCCATCCTGAGCACGCATGACCGATTTGCCCCAACCGGTTTCCAGTGCGGCTTGCGCCACCAGGTAACGCGGATCGACGCCGATACGAGCGGCGGCTTCCTCGGCCATCGGCAGCATGGTGTTGACGAATTCGTCGGCAGAACTGAAGGCTTTTTTCGCCGGTGCCAATGGAATCTGCGCCATCGCCCGGCCGTAAACCTGCATCTGCCCACCGGAGGCTTTGTCAGCCTCGGCGCGTGCCAGCCAGTCGCCGTTGTACAGCGGACCTGCGCCAGTGGTGGCGGCAGTCGTGGCACGCTGTGGCAATTGCGTTGCGGCGCTTGTCGTGGTGGCCGAAGGCACCAGGCCTGCGAGCAAACGATCGGCCAGTTTCGGCGGCAGAGCCAAACGGCGCTGGTTGATCATTTCCATGTCATTGCGGTGGGCCAGTTGCGTGTTAGGCGCATTGACCGAACGCGAGGCCCACAGCGGACGCTCACCATTGAGGCGCGACAACGGGCCATTGGTGGCGACGGTGCCAGCGGCAATCGGCGTTGCCACGGCAGCGGCCTTGGCTTTGGCTTCTTCCTGCTTGGCGGCGGACGCGGCCGCAGCCTCACCCGGCGCCATTGGTTTGTTCTTCGACATCTGGCGCATCAGCACGTCGGCCAGACCGATACCACCGCCCTCGCGGGACATGGAAACGGCCAGTTGCTGGTCGTACATTTCCTGATACTGCTTGGCGGCCGGCGTGTTGAGAGGATTGTCCTCACCCAGGGCATTGGTCGCCGAACGCATCGATTTGAGCATCTCGCCGAGGAACAGCGATTCGAATTCCTGCGCAACTTTGCGCATGTTCGCATCACTGTCCTTGTCACCGACCTTTAGCTGGTTCAGACGATTGAGGTCAGAGTAAGAACCCGAATCGCTGCTGCTGACCAGACCGCTCTTGCGCATATCCATAGTCGTCGGCCTCAGATCACGATCAGGTCGGCTTGCAACGCGCCGGCCTGCTTCAGTGCTTCGAGAATGGCCATCAAGTCACCCGGTGCCGCGCCGACCTGGTTCACCGCACGGACGATCTCGTCGAGGGTGGTGCCCGGGCCGAACTTGAACATCGGTTTGGCTTCCTGTTCGGCGTTCACGCGGGAACGTGGCACGACAGCGGTCTGGCCGTTGGACAGTGGGCCTGGCTGGCTGACGATCGGGTCTTCAGTAATGGTCACGGTCAGGCTGCCGTGGGTTACGGCGGCCGGCGAGACTTTCACGTTCTGACCGATGACGATGGTGCCGGTGCGCGAGTTGATGATGACTTTCGCCACCGCCTGCCCCGGATCGACTTCGAGGTTTTCCAGGATCGACAGGTAGTCGACACGCTGGCTCGGATCGAGCGGTGCGGTAACGCGGATCGAGCCGCCGTCGATGGCCTGAGCGACACCTGGGCCGAGCATGTCGTTGATCTTGTCGACGATGCGTTTGGCGGTGGTGAAGTCGGAACGGTTGAGGTTCAACGTCAGGCTATTACCCTGATTGAAACCGCTCGGCACCGAGCGCTCCACCGATGCACCGCCAGGGATGCGACCAGCCGACGGAACGTTGACAGTGATCTTCGAGCCGTCTCGACCTTCAGCATCGAAACCGCCCACGACCAGGTTGCCCTGGGCGATTGCATAGACGTTGCCGTCGATACCCTTGAGCGGGGTCAGCAACAGGGTGCCGCCACGCAGGCTCTTAGAGTTACCGATCGAGGCAACGGTGATATCGACCTGTTGGCCTGGCTTGGCAAACGCCGGCAGATCAGCACTGATGGACACCGCCGCGACGTTCTTCAACTGCACGTTGCCCGATCCCGGCGGCACTTTGATACCGAACTGCGAGAGCATGTTGTTGAAGGTCTGCAGGGTGAAGGGGGTTTGCGTTGTCTGGTCACCGGTGCCGTTAAGCCCGACCACCAGGCCGTAACCGATCAATTGGTTGGACCGCACGCCGGAAATGCTGGCGATATCTTTCAGCCGCTCGGCGTGGACACCAAAGGCTGCGGACATCATGGCCGCAGCGAGCATGAGGCTCTTGAAGTTCAACGTAGCCACCTAGAAAGGGAACAGCGGGCTGAGGAAGAAACGGTCGAACCAGCCTGGCTGACTCGCATCGGCAAACGAACCGGTGCCCGAGTAGGTGATGCGCGCGTCGGCGACACGGGTCGACGAAACAGTGTTGTCAGTGGCGATGTCATCGGCACGCACCAGACCGGCGATCCGCACCAGCTCATCGCCCGTGTTGAGGGTCATCCACTTCTCGCCGCGCACGGCGATGATACCGTTGGGCAGTACGTCGGCCACGGTCACGGTGATCGAACCGGTCAGGGTATTGCCCTGCGCAGCCTTGCTGTCGCCCTTGGTCGCGCGGTCAGCGCTGTAGCCGGCGTTCAGGCTCAGGTCATTGCTGCCCAGCGGGTTATTGGTGGTCAGACTGGAACCGAACAACGAAGTCAGGCCGACCGTGGTATCGCTGTTCTTGCCGATCTGCGAGTTAGCGTTTTTGCTCGCCTGGGTTCTCTCGTTCAGGGTGATGGTGATGATGTCACCGACCCGGAACGCCTTGCGATCGCTGTACAGGTTCTGCTCGAAGCCGGCCTGATAGATTGAGCCGTTGTTGGCGGCCGCCGGCAACGGCGTGCGCGGCAACACCGGGGCGTAGTAAGGGTCATTGGGCTTGGGCGTCGGAGCGACACAGCCCGCGAGCGAGACGACTCCACTCAATGCCAGAACAGATACGAAGCGATTCATGACCCTACCTCACGGTGTTGCAGGCGACCTCATGGCCGCCTCATAGACTTGATTACAGATTCTGCGTTACGAACGAGAGCATCTGGTCGGCGGTGGAGATCACCTTGGAGTTCATCTCGTAAGCGCGCTGAGTGGTGATCATGTTGACCATCTCTTCAACGGTGCTGACGTTGGACGTTTCCAGGGTGTTCTGCAGCGTGGTACCGAAACCGTTCAGGCCCGGAGTACCGACTTGCGGCGCGCCGGAAGCAGCGGTTTCCAGGAACAGGTTGTTGCCCACCGCTTGCAGGCCGGCCGGGTTGATGAAGTCGGCGGTTTGCAGGTTGCCAATCACTTGGGAAGCCGGGTTGCCGGCAACGGTGATCGATACGGTGCCGTCACGGCCGACGGTGAAGGTCTGGGCATCGTTCGGAATGACGATGGCTGGTTCCAGAGCGAAACCGCTGGCGTTGACGACCTGGCCATTGGAATCGAGGTGGAAAGTACCGTCACGGGTGTAGGACGTGGTGCCGTCCGGCTGCAGAATCTGGAAGAAACCGCGACCGTCAACGGCCAGGTCCAGCGGCTGTTCGGTGGTTTGCAGGCTGCCGGCGGTGAAGTTTTTCTGCGTGCCGACAATGCGCACACCGGTACCCACTTGCAGACCCGACGGCAGTTCGCTGTCCTGGGTCGACTGGGCGCCTGGCTGACGCTTGATCTGATACAGCAAGTCCTGGAACTCGGCGCGGTCACGTTTGAAACCCGTGGTCGAGACGTTTGCCAGGTTGTTGGAAATGGTGGTCAAGTTGGTGTCCTGGGCGGACAGACCGGTTTTGGCAACCCATAGAGCCGGAAGCATTCGATTCTCCTCGTGCGCCTGTTTTACGGCGCGACGTTCTGATAATTAGCTGATCTGCAAGACCCGAGCCATGGCCTGGTCGTCGTCTTTGGCGGTGTTCATCATCTTGACGTGCAACTCGAACTGCTTGGCCAGGGCCAGCACCGAAGTCATTTCTTCCACGGCATTGACGTTGCTCGACTCCAGGAAACCCGACACCAGTTTGACGTTGGCATCGATCGGCGCAGGCTGGCCGTCCTTGGTGTAGATCGAGCCGTCGAGGCCCTTGTTCATGTTCTTGATGTCCGGGTTGACCAGTTTGATCCGGTCGACTTCCGCCATGACGCGCGGGCCTTCGCCCATCGCACGAATACTGATGGTGCCGTCTTCGCCGACTTCGATCTGCTGCTCGGGTGGCACGGCGATCGGACCGCCATTGCCCATCACCGGCATGCCGTTGCCTGCACGCAGGACGCCGAGGGCGTCGACATTCAGGCTGCCGGTGCGCACGTAGCTTTCGCCACCGTTGGGATTCTGCACGGCGATCCAGCCATTGCCGGTCACGGCGACGTCGAGGTCACGGCCGGTCTGCACCAGCGAGCCTGGCGTGAAATCAGTGGCGGGCCGTTCGCTCAGGGCAAACGCGCGCGCCGGAAAGCTGTCACCAAACACCGGCATCGAACGCGCCTGCTCCAGGTCGCGCTGAAAACCGTTGGTGGAGATGTTCGCCAGGTTGTTGGCATGAGCCTTCTGCGCCAGTGCGTTCTGGCTGGCGCCGGTCATTGCCACATAAAGGTACTTGTCCACACTCTTTCCTCTGCATGCCGGACGTTTGCCGCCCACCGCTGTACTGCTGAGCCATAAGCAATTTGCAGACCAACTTTTTTCTGGCGGCTTGAGGCCCGGCAAACAAAGGACTTGAGGGGTATTGCGGGGAATTGGGAAATGTATCGAAGTCGAAAAACCGGCGGTGTTATGCCGCTTCGCGGCAATGGATCAAAAAATCGCAGCGTGCCGCAGCTCCTACAGGAATCCGCATTCCAACTGTAGAAGCTGCCGAAGGTTCGGGCCGCGTTCGGACGATCTTTTGATCTCAGGCTTCAGGCTCTTTGCCCACCTCATACTCACGCAACTTATTGGCAATGGTCGTATGCGAAACGCCAAGGCGCTTACCCAGTTGCCGACTGCTCGGGTGCTCGGAATACAGACGTTCCAGCACGGCCTTCTCAAACCGCCCGACGATCTCGTCCAGCCCACCCTCAAGGGAAAAATCGCCAAGTGGCTGACGCACGCCATAATCCGGCAGACGAATATGCTCGGCCTTGACCGTGCCGCCATCACACAGCGACACCGCCTGAAACAGCACGTTCTCCAACTGCCGCACATTACCCGGCCAGTGATAATGACTGAGCCGATCCATTGCCGCCGGCGCCAGTTTTGGTAGCGAGCAGCCGATCTGCCGACTGGCCTGATCGAGGAAGTGCTCGACCAGCGGTGTCAAACCGTCGAGGCATTCGCGCAGCGGCGGAATGTGCAGAGAAAGCACGTTCAAGCGGTGGTACAAATCCTGACGAAACTCGCCGCGAGCGCACAACTCGGACAAGTCCACCTGTGTTGCGCAGATCACCCGCACATCCAGATAAACCTCTTCATCGCTGCCGACGCGACGGAAGCAGCCGTCCTGTAAGAAGCGCAGCAATTTCACCTGCAAGCGCGGGCTCATTTCGCCGACACCATCGAGAAACAACGTGCCGCCCGCCGTCAACTCCAGCAGACCGAGCTTGCCTTCAGCGCGTGCGCCTTCGAAAGCACCGGGGCCATAGCCGAACAGCTCGGTCTCGGCCATCGACTCCGGCAGGCCAGCGCAGTTGAGCGCCATCAGCGGCGATTGTCCGCGCGGACTGGCGAGGTGACAGGCGCGTGCCAGCAACTCCTTGCCGGTGCCGGTTTCGCCTTCTATCAATAGAGGTGCATCGAGGGGCGCCATGCGACGCGCTTCGCGCACCACCGCCGCCATGACTTTCGAGCTTTGGAAGATGCTGTCGAAACCGCGCAACTCCTGCTTGCGCACGTTATAGATGCGCTCGCCGACACGGTCGGCGCGATGCAAGGTCAGCACCGCACCGGCCATCGCTTCGCTGTCGTCGTGCTCCGATTGCAGCGGAGCGATGTCGGCGAGAAAAACGTCGCCCTTGACCTTGACCCGCATGCCGTTGATTCGCGATTTATTGGCACGCACCAGTTCCGGCAGGTCGAAGTCCTCGGCATAGCGTGACAGCGGAATCCCCGGCACCTCGTCGACCCGCACGCCGAGCAACTGCGCCGCCGCGCGGTTGGCGGCGACAATCGAGCCACCCATATCGATCGACAACACCGGAAATTCCAGCGCACCGAGCAGTGCGTTCAACTCCATGTGCCGGCGCTCGCTGGGCATCAGCCCTACCCGCTTGACACCGAACACCCCGGCAATCGATTCGAACTTCGGCCGCAACGCCTGGAACTGGATGTTGATCAGGTTCGGGCAATGCAGATAAATCGCGTTGCCATGCTCACCACCAACCTCGCCGCGCGCGACGTTGATCCCGTACGCCACCAACAAGTTGAGAATGTCGCGCAGGATGCCGATGCGGTTCTGGCAGTGGACTTTGATGCGCATAGAAAAGGCCCGACAAAAATGGGGTGAACGCATTTCCTGTGGGAGCGAGCTTGCTCGCTCCCACAGTGTATTGCGGCGCGCCTCAGCCTCATTTTTCTGATGAGGCGCGCAGATAGTCGTCAAGATTATGTGACACCTATCGACCTTTTCAAACCCGAAAATCGCCGTAAACGCGAAGCGGACTACAATCCGTAACGAAAACTTTACGAAAATTGACGAACTTTCCTACAAGCAGTCGATTCAACCTGCTGCACATCAACACGCTCTCGGGTAATTCTGAGTCCATCGCTGGACATAACAAGAACGAATTCCCCTAGCAGGAGAGCAGTATGAAGCAGACGCAATACGTGGCCCGCGAGCCCGATGCGCAAGGTTTTATCGACTACCCCGCCGAAGAACACGCGGTGTGGAACACGCTGATCACTCGCCAACTGAAAGTGATCGAAGGTCGTGCGTGCCAGGAATACCTGGACGGTATCGAAAAACTCGGTCTGCCCCACGACCGCATTCCGCAACTTGGCGAGATCAACAAGGTGCTCGGCGAGACCACCGGTTGGCAGGTCGCGCGCGTTCCGGCACTGATTCCGTTCCAGACCTTCTTTGAATTGCTCGCCAGCAAACAATTTCCCGTGGCCACCTTTATTCGCACCCACGAAGAGCTGGACTACCTGCAAGAGCCGGACATTTTCCACGAGATCTTTGGTCACTGCCCGCTGCTGACCAACCCGTGGTTTGCCGAATTCACCCACACCTACGGCAAGCTCGGCCTGCAAGCCACCAAGGAAGAGCGCGTGTATCTCGCGCGCCTGTACTGGATGACCATCGAATTCGGGCTGGTCGACACCCCGCAAGGCAAACGCATCTACGGCGGCGGCATCCTCTCCTCACCGAAAGAAACTGTTTACTCGCTGTCGGACGAGCCCGAGCATCAGACCTTCGATCCGCTGGAAGCCATGCGCACGCCTTATCGCATCGACATCCTGCAACCGCTGTACTTTGTCCTGCCGAACCTCAAGCGTCTGTTCGACGTGGCCCATGAAGACATCATGGCCATGGTCAAGCAAGGCATGCAGCTGGGATTGCATGCACCGAAATTTCCGCCGAAGCCGAAAGCCGCGTGATCCGCGACTTTTGCTGACAATTGAGTCTGTCAGTCGTCGCGGCTTTGGTTTAGCGTGACGGCATTGGCGACCGTAAAAGCTCTTACAAAAAAGACACCCGTTCTCAGGAATCAAACCATGTCAACTTTGAACCAAGCCCACTGCGAAGCCTGCCGCGCCGATGCGCCACAAGTCAGCGACGAAGAACTGCCGATCCTGATCAAGCAGATCCCAGATTGGAACATCGAAGTTCGCGACAGCATCATGCAGCTGGAAAAAGTCTTCCTGTTCAAGAATTTCAAGCACGCGCTGGCGTTCACCAACGCCGTCGGCGAAATCTCCGAGGCCGAAGGTCACCACCCGGGCCTGCTGACCGAGTGGGGCAAAGTGACCGTGACCTGGTGGAGCCACTCGATCAAAGGCTTGCACCGCAACGACTTCATCATGGCCGCGCGCACTGACGAAGTGGCCAAGACCGCAGAAGGACGCAAGTAATGCACTTCGACGCCATCGGCCGGGTGCCCGGCGACCCGATCCTCGGTTTGATGGAGGCTTATGCGCAGGATGCCAATCCGCGCAAATTCGACCTCGGCGTTGGCGTCTACAAGGATGCCCAAGGCCTGACCCCCATCCCTGAAGCGGTGAAAATCGCCGAAGCGCGGCTGGTCGAAAGCCAGGACACCAAAACCTACATCGGTGGCCACGGCAACCCGCTGTTCGGCAAAGTCATCAATGAGCTTGTGCTGGGTGGCGACTCGAAACTTATCGCCGAACAGCGTGCCGGCGCCACCCAGACCCCGGGTGGCACCGGTGCCCTGCATCTGGCTGCCGACTTCATCGCCCAATGCCTGCCAGGCAAAGGCGTGTGGTTGAGCAACCCGACCTGGCCGATCCACGAAACCATTTTCGCCACGGCTGGCGTCAAGGTCAGTCACTACCCTTACGTGGGCAGTGACAACCGTCTCGACGTCGACGCCATGCTCGCCGTGCTCAACGAAGTGCCGAAAGGTGATGTGGTGCTGCTGCACGCGTGCTGCCACAACCCGACCGGGTTCGACCTGAGCCACGACGACTGGCAGCGCGTGCTGGACGTGGTGCGCCGTCGCGACCTGCTGCCACTGATCGACTTTGCCTACCAAGGCTTTGGCGACGGTCTGGAGCAGGATGCGTGGTCGACCCGCTTGTTCGCCGCGCAAGTGCCGGAGTTGCTGATCACCAGTTCCTGCTCGAAGAACTTCGGCCTGTATCGCGACCGTACCGGTGCGCTGATCGTCTGCGCGAAAACCGCCGACAAGCTCATCGACATCCGCAGCCAACTGGCCAACATCGCCCGCAACCTGTGGTCAACGCCACCGGATCACGGCGCGGCCGTGGTCGCGACCATCCTTGCCGACCCGGAGCTGAAAAGCCGCTGGGCCGACGAGGTGGAAGCCATGCGTTTGCGCATCGCGCAGTTGCGTAGTGGTTTGGTGGAAGCGCTGGAGCCGCACGGTCTGCGCGAGCGTTTTGCACACATTGGCGTGCAGCGCGGGATGTTCTCTTACACCGGCCTGTCGCCGGAGCAAGTGAAACAACTGCGCGAGCATCACAGCGTGTACATGGTGAGTTCGGGCCGGGCGAACGTGGCCGGTATCGATGCGACACGTCTGGCGCTGCTGGCCGAGGCCATAGCCAACGTCTGCAAGTAACACCGCAATACCCCTGTAGGAGCTGCCGGAGGCTGCGATCTTTTGATCTTGTTTTAAAAGCAGGATCAAAAGATCGCAGCCGTCGGCAGCTCCTACATTTGTTTCGGCGACCTGCCTCCCTGCGGCCATTTGTCGCAATAATTCGAATTAAAAGTCTGATTGTCATTTTTCCTGCTGTATCCTGCGCAGGCTTTCTAAAAGCGCGGATCTACCAGATCTATCAACAGACTTAGCGAGGAGCGCAACCATGCACGAGATTCCTAATCTCCCCTTCCCAAGCCTGCACGTACCTGAGCAGACGACCACGCAACAAGCCGGTGCCCAACAGCCCGAGTCGAAAGAAGCCGTTGAGAGCCGCCCGGCCGACAGCGAAGAGTAAAACCCGCCGTACAGACCGTGTGGAAAGCGCTAACATGCGCTTTCCACACTGCCTGAATGCCCGAGCCCTGCCATGACCGACGAATTCTCCGAAAACCAAGCCGCCGTTCTGATCGGTGCCACCGAGAAAATGATCGAGATCTGGAGCCGACTCTCCCCCGAAAAACAGGCCGCTCTGCTCGCCCGTTTTGGCAGCGAAGAAAACGCCCTCGCCGCACTGGTCACCACGCAACTGGTCGCCCCGGCCAAACCCTGAAACCGCCGTCCGGCAAATAGTTTTACTTTTCCCAGCCCCAGAGCCGTTCGCGTCGGTATCATAAGCAGCCTATCTAATCTGCTGCTCCCGTGGACCTTTACCCATGTCGTTCTCCAAGTCAGAGCCCCAGCGCCCCCTGGCGGTCACGCTGCAAGTCGTTTCCATCGTCCTCTTCACTTTCATCGGCTACCTGAACATCGGCATTCCGCTGGCTGTATTGCCGGGCTATGTCCACAGCGACTTGGGTTTCGGCGCGGTAATCGCCGGCCTGGTGATCAGCGTCCAATACCTCGCCACCCTGCTCAGCCGCCCTTACGCCGGCAAGATCATTGATAACAAGGGCAGCAAACTCGCGGTGATGTATGGCTTGGCCGGTTGCGGCTTGAGCGGTGTGTTCATGCTGATTTCGGCGTGGACACCGAACATGCCGATGCTCAGCCTGATCAGCCTGTTGATCGGTCGACTGGTGCTGGGCAGCGCGGAAAGCCTGGTCGGTTCCGGCTCGATTGGCTGGGGTATCGGCCGCGTCGGCGCGGCGAACACCGCCAAGGTGATCTCGTGGAACGGCATCGCCAGTTACGGCGCACTGGCCGTCGGCGCACCGTTCGGGGTGTGGCTGGTCGGCCAACTTGGCTTGTGGAGCATGGGCGTCAGCATCATTTTGCTGGCGGCGTTAGGCCTGCTGCTGGCATGGCCTAAGACTGCCGCGCCGATTGTCGTCGGTGAGCGTCTGCCGTTCATGCATGTGTTGGGACGGGTCTTTCCTCACGGTTGCGGACTGGCGCTGGGTTCGATCGGCTTCGGCACCATCGCCACCTTCATTACCCTGTATTACGCCACTCAGCATTGGGACAACGCGGTGCTGTGCTTGAGTCTGTTCGGCGCCAGCTTCATCGGCGCGCGCCTGCTGTTCGGCAACCTGATCAACCGCCTCGGCGGCTTCCGCGTGGCGATTGCCTGCCTGTCGGTTGAAACCCTTGGCCTGTTGCTGTTGTGGCTCGCGCCGGATGCGCACTGGGCATTGGCCGGTGCGGCATTGAGCGGTTTCGGCTTCTCGCTGGTGTTCCCGGCGCTGGGTGTGGAAGCAGTGAATCTGGTTCCAGCGTCGAGTCGCGGCGCAGCAGTCGGCGCCTATTCGTTGTTCATCGACTTATCGCTGGGGATCACTGGACCGGTGGCCGGGGCAATTGCTGCCGGATTCGGCTTCGCCTCGATCTTCCTGTTCGCCGCCCTCGCCTCCCTGAGTGGGTTGGCGTTGAGCGTGTATCTGTACAAGCACACCGCAAAATACCGGGAAGACTAGAAATCCACCTTGCCACGCCCGGCCTTGATACTGCCGCGCTTGGTTTTCGACTCGAGCCGACGCTTCTTCGAGCCGAGCGTCGGCTTGGTCGGACGGCGTTTCTTTTCGACTTTGGTGGCGCTGAGGATCAGCTCGACCAGACGCTCAAGTGCATCGGCACGGTTGGCTTCCTGCGTGCGGTACTGCTGGGCCTTGATGATCAACACGCCATCGCTGGTGATGCGACTGTCGCGCAACGCCAGCAGCCGTTCCTTGTAGAACTCGGGCAAGGACGAGGCCGGAATATCGAAGCGAAGGTGCACGGCGCTGGAGACCTTGTTGACGTTCTGCCCCCCGGCGCCCTGGGCGCGAATGGCCGTCAATTCGATCTCGGCATCCGGCAGATGCACGTTGTTGGAAATCACCAGCATGGAAAAGCGTCCGTATTCAGAACGCGCAGGATACCGCGAAACAGATTCCAAGCCTGCTCGCCATTTGAATCAGGCCGCCGCCATGTTTGAGTTACCATTCCAGATCTTGCCCTTACTACATCAATGCAGGAAGCATAAGCATGACCAACAAAGCAGTTATCGTTTTCAGCGGCGGACAGGACTCAACCACCTGTTTGATCCACGCACTGACTCATTACGATGAAATACACTGCATCACGTTTGACTACGGTCAGCGTCATATCGCCGAAATTGAAGTCGCGCAGCATCTTTCCAAAAAGCTCGGCGTGACCGTGCATAAAACCCTTGATGTGTCCTTGCTCAATGAGCTGGCGATCAGCAGCCTCACGCGCGACAACATTCCGGTCCCGACCGTGAATAGCTCCGGAGAAAGCCTGCCAAGCACTTTCGTGCCGGGAAGAAACATTCTTTTTCTGACCCTGGCTTCAATCTATGCCTATCAAGTTCAGGCTAAGACGGTCATTACCGGTGTTTGTGAAACAGACTTCTCTGGTTACCCCGATTGCCGGGATGAATTCGTCAAGGCACTGAATAAAGCCCTTGAGCTAGGCATGGATTATCAGTTGCAACTTGAAACGCCACTGATGTGGCTGAACAAGGCAGAGACCTGGGCCTTGGCGGATTACTATAACCAGCTGGAACTGGTTCGCGAACAAACACTGACCTGTTACAACGGCATCAAAGGCAGCGGATGTTCCGATTGCGATGCATGTCATCTTCGCGCGAAAGGGCTGAATGAGTTTCTGACCAACAAAGAACAGGTTACGCGCAGCCTGAAAGCGAAACTGAGTTTGAAGTAAACCCACAGCAAGAAGCGCTCACTAAAGCATGAAAACATCATACCCAGTGAGCGCCATCCTTCATTTATTGCGTCTGCGCACCTGTCAGATATTTCTTGAACAAAGACCTCGCGCCGTAGGCTGGCAAAATATTAAAAAACGCGAAGCCTACCTTTATCGCAATCTGAACATAGATCATGCCGAGTATCGCGCTGTTCTCCATCGTTCCGTAAAAAGCGATATAGCAGAATAGAAAACTATCGATGATCACCGCAAACAACGTACTTAAGAACACTCGCAAAAACAGAAATCTGGAATTGGTGAGTTCTTTTATCTTGCACAACAAATATGAATTTATATTCTCGGAAACCAGAAACGAAACCGAAGAGGCTACCAGGACTGCAGAGAGTTGACTGATAACATCATTGTAAGCACCATCAAGCTTCCAACCCGGCAGCCCTGGAAGATGGGTAGTAATGGCCAGCAAGATGATAATGGCCGCATTACTGATGAAAGCAAAGAGAATCGCCTTTCGCGCGAGCCTGAGGCCGAACGTCTCATTCAGCAGGTCAACGATCAGAAACGTCAGCGGATAAAGAAAGGTCCCCGGCGTGACGACAATATCAAAATATTCCAGATAGATCGGCTTCGTAGCGGCAATACTGGTAAAGATGTAAAGCGTGAACAGCATCAGGTTCAGGATGATGTAGATCATCCAGGAACTCTCGTGACGGTCATTTATTTCGTAGGCGGTGAGCGCTCCGCCCTGGGAATAAAACTTCTTGTACAGGTTTTTCACTTCTATTTTATTTAGATTATCCATAATCTCACTATTCAACACTTCACTTAGCTTTATTTTGATTACTTTTCCGGTCGCAATAACCATAATGACGGCCAGGCTTTTTCCATTTTCAAACCCTAGCAGCTTGTACTTGCTGTTTTCCGTTTCAACGCTGCAGTCCATTAAATCGTTCCTCGATTATATCCCCGATAACACAAACACGATCAGAGCCAGCGTCAACTTCATGGGTAATAAACATTTTGCCTGTGAGTTTGTCATACACCAGCTTTTCCTTATCGCTGCTCGCCACCCCCTTCTGCACGATCAATAAGTCGCCCGGCTCATTCATACCCCTGATCTCATTCTCCAGCAGCACGCCTATCAAGTTGAAGGATGTACCGAAGTAGTAAGTCAGTGGGTAAATCGTGGCCAGCTCACCAATTCTTTTGTCAAGACTCTGGACAACCAGGCTTTCCTTTATCACTGGCACGGCCGCTGGGTTCATGTTTCCCTGCGGCGAAATGCTGCTGTCTATTATTTCTTTCTCTTCAAAGTCGATCGTCTCTATTTCCTCATAAGAAACCCCGAAGAAATCAGAAATCTTGCGGACAGTGGCGTGCTGTACATTGACCACCTTGCCCTCAAGAATGTTGTAGATGGTCGTTCTGGTCAATCCACTGGAATTGCACAGAGACAACTGCGTCTCGCCCCTGCTCTTTATCAAGTATTTGATATTGTTTTTCAGATTCTCCGATCTTTCTCTTCTGTGCATAAAATGCTTACCATCTTTTTATAAAGGCAATTGGAAACACGCCACGAGTGATCATTCAGTGGTCACAGGCAAACTATGCAGATAGTTGTACTGGTGTTAGAGCCGCGAGAGATCATAGCATTCTCCATCCTTGGTTTCGGTACAAAAAGTCATCTGAAAAACAGCGCATGGTGCAGCTTCGCAGGATCACTTCGCAATCTGTAATGACTCGTTAATTCACTTGGCCTCCCCCCGAGGCTTGGAGCGCCCAAGCTCCCGACCTGCAGTTCTACACCCACCTACCGGACAAAAAGAATCATTTTCTTTGAACAATGTTCATTTTTTTGATTAATTTTTCTGGCGTTCCCCAGTGAAAAATCTATGATGCGTCGAGCAACCCGCTCCTCCACCAACAAACGGCGGCCATGGAAACGGGTTATTCATACAGGGATAAGTTTGCGCGTACTGACGCCAAAACACGGAATCCAACTGTATAGCGCTCAGCCAACACGGACGTACGCAAACACGCGAAACCAGGGAAGGAATAGCAATCATGGCAGTCACTACCGAACCGCTTGTAAACCAGGCTTACCTAATGCAACGAGGCCTGGCGGAACTTCGAACGGAAGATGCCGAACTGGCGGCGATCCTCGACGCTGAAGTCGCACGCCAACACCAAACATTGTCACTGGTCTCTTCCTCCTGCGCAGTCAAGCCTCGTACTTTGGTGGCATCCGCGTCAGCGCTGGTCAACGTGACGGCCGAGGGCATGCCCGGCAGGCGCTATAACACAGGGTGCGAGAACGTCGATCTGGTCGAGTCGCTGGCCATCCGCAGAGCTCGGGAGCTGTTCGGCGCCCAGTACGCAAACGTCCAATCACACTCGGCATCGAACGCCACTTACCAGGTGCTTACTGCTTTGCTCGAGCCGGGCGATACCCTGCTGGGAATGGCCGTTGAACACGGCGGGGATCTCACCCACGGCAGCTCAAAAGCCTTCTCGGGCGCCTACTACAAAGCGATTCAGTACGGGACGACTTCAGAGGGTGTCATCGACTACGACAATGTGCGCAGACTGGCCCTTGCTCACCGCCCGCGCATCATCATGTGCGGCGCAACAGCGTATTCGCGGGCCGTGGATTTCGAGCGCTTTCGCGAAATTGCCGATGAAGCCGGGGCCATTCTGCTCGCTGACATTTCGCATATCGCCGGACTGGTTGCCACGGGCCGGCATCCCAGCCCGATCGACGTCGCACACATCACGACGACCTGCACACACAAGCAACTGGCGGGACCTCGCGGCGGGTTGATCCTCTCGGGTCGTGACGCGAACACCAAGGTTCCCGGCTTGCGGATAACCTTCCGTCGCGCCCTCGATCAAGCGGTGTTTCCACAAATGCAGGGCGCGCCAGCCGTCAACATGATCGCGGCCAAGGCTGCCGCGCTGGGCTACGCAATGTCTGCAGAGTTCGACGCGTATATGGGGCGGATTCGCAGCGCGGCAGATGAACTCGTCAGTGCGTTTCACGCCCATGATTACGAAGTAGTGGGCGGGCGCAGTGAAAACCACACCGTGCTGATTCGCTTGCGTGGCGGCATTACTGGTGCCATTGCCGAGTCGGCGCTGGAGCGCTGCGGGATCATCGTCAACAAACATCGTGTTCCCGGCGAGACCCGACCTGCCCTCATTACCAGCGGGTTGCGCATCGGCACCGGTTCGATGGCGCAACGTCACATCGACGGCAAGGGATGCCGTGAAGTCGTCGATTTGATCTGCCAGATCCTCGACAAGGTGACGCCGCTCGGCGAGCTGGAGTACACACTGGAGCCCTCGTTACAGGAGCAATTCCGTTCTCAGGTCGAAGCGTTGTGCAAGGCCTATCCCATCGCCGATTACGTATAACGGCGAACACAAAAAACCCGGCACTTGGCCGGGTTTGTTGTTTTTGCGGTTGGCTTACTTCGCCGCCGAACCCGCCGCGTGCAACGCCTGCTGCGCACCACGCTTGTTTTTGATCACGTAGCAGCCCCACATGAACACAACCCACACCGGAATCGCGTAGACCGAGATCTGGATGCCTGGGATCAGCAGCATCACACCAAGGATGAACGCTACGAATGCCAGGCAAATGTAGTTGCCGTACGGATACCACAGGGCCTTGAACAGCGGCGTCTGCTTGGTCTTGTTCATGTGCTGGCGGAACTTGAAGTGCGAGAAGCTGATCATCGCCCAGTTGATCACCAGGGTCGCCACTACCAGCGACATCAGCAACTCCAGCGCGTGTTGCGGGATCAGATAGTTGAGCAGCACCGCCACCAGCGTCACCGCCGCCGAAGCGAGGATCGAACGCACTGGCACGCCGCGCTTGTCGATCTTCGCCAGACCTTTCGGCGCGTCGCCCTGCTCGGCCATGCCCAGCAACATACGGCTGTTGCAGTAGGTGCCGCTGTTGTACACCGACAGCGCTGCGGTCAGCACCACGAAATTGAGGATGTGTGCGGCGGTGTTGCTGCCAAGCATCGAGAACACTTGCACGAACGGGCTACCGCTATAGGAGTCGCCGGACGCGTTGAGGGTTTCCAGCAGGCTGTCCCACGGGGTCAGCGACAGCAGGATAACCAAGGCGCCGATGTAGAAAATCAGGATCCGGTAGATCACCTGGTTGATCGCTTTCGGGATCACGGTTTTCGGCTTGTCGGCTTCGGCTGCGGTGAAACCGAGCATTTCCAGACCGCCGAAGGAGAACATGATGATCGCCATGGCCATCACCAGGCCGCTGACGCCGTTGGGGAAGAAGCCGCCGTGAGCCCACAGGTTGCTGACCGAGGCCTGCGGGCCACCATGGCCGCTGACCAGCAGGTAGCTACCCAGCGCGATCATGCCGACGATTGCCACGACCTTGATGATCGCGAACCAGAATTCGGCTTCACCGAAGACTTTGACGTTGGCCAGGTTGATCGCATTGATCAGCACGAAGAATGCAGCGGCGGAAACCCAGGTCGGGATATCCGGCGCCCAGTAATGAATGTATTTGCCGACCGCAGTCAGCTCGGACATGCCCACCAGAATGTACAGAATCCAGCAGTTCCAGCCCGACAGAAAGCCGGCGAAGCCGCCCCAGTACTTGTGCGCAAAATGACTGAAGGAACCGGCCACCGGCTCTTCGACAATCATTTCGCCGAGCTGGCGCATGATCATGAAGGCGATGAAGCCGCAGATGGCGTAGCCGAGGATCATCGACGGGCCAGCGGATTTCAGCACCCCGGCCGAGCCGAGGAACAATCCGGTACCGATCGCGCCACCGAGGGCGATCAGTTGAATATGGCGATTTTTCAGGCCGCGTTTCAGCTCGCCTGATTGCGAGGGTTGTCCACTCATGAAAAAGGTCTCACGCAAGGTTTGATGATGTTCAGTAGACGTTGCTGCAAGGTTGCGATTTCAAGCAGCCCCGATCAAACCCCAGCGCAGGCACCAGGAGTTCAGCTTTTTTACAACGGTCATGCGTCACCTGTTTGTTTTTATCTGTGACGAAATCGAACCCGACACGCTTGTGGCGCGGCGGAGTGAACAAGGCGGGTAGCCTTGAGATTTGCGCGATTACGCAGAGGGTCACAGTTAAAACGCGGCGCATTGTACACCGCTAACCCCCTGCTGCCAGACTCCGCTGGATCAGCGTGTCGGTTGCCGGGATTGCGTGTGTCCGCCTCGAGACGCTCGAGCGGCTGCAAAAATTGAGTCAGACCTTTGCAGGTCATCGACGGGGACGAGGGGAAAACCGTCCCACGGTGAGAAGTGGAGATCAGTCACGGCGTTCATTGCGCCTCCTTCTTGTTATGCACCTGCACGACAGGCATGGGACGCATCTCACCCTTCCAGCGCAGCTGAAACAAGCGTGCCAGAGCCTTGCACAACACCCAGCTGGGCGAGCTCCGGCAGTTTTTCCTTACAGCTTCGGCGCACGTTGTCATTCATTGGGTTTTCGCGTGGTTTTCGTAAATATTTCTTTACGAGGCGTAACGTGAAATTTCCATTTCAGAATTTCCTGTCAGACGTCTGCACGTTGACGGTGGTTTGCGCTGGATGACAATCCGCTGGCTGATGGGCGTTTTGTTTCCAAGTGAGCGGAAATATTTTTGCCAGACGAAAAAAAACGCCAACCCTGCGGTTGGCGTTTTTTCATTCAGTCACTGAATCCGATCACTCAGGCTTCTTGCGACCGAACCCCGGACGCTGGCCAGAACCGGCCGGTGCGCCACGGCGATTCCCCGACGGCTTGTCACCGTCAACAAGCTTGATGCCCGGACGCTTCGGCGCCGGTTTGGCCGGACGCTTGTTGTTGGTGTCAGCAGGACGATCCGCTACCGGTGTACCGCGACCGGCAGGTGCACGGCCTTCGCCACGCTCGGTACGGCCGCGTGGAGCGCGCTCGCCATCCGGACGCGCGGCAGGCTTGCGACCCGGGCGCTCACCTTCGATCTGCGGCTCGCGGCCTGGACGTGGGCCGGTCGGCGCGCCAGCGGCTGGACGCAGGGTGCGCACGCGCTCGGTCTTGGCCATCGGCCGCGACGATTTGCGCTGCATACGCTCAAGCTTGTCTTTGCTCTTGGCGTTCAGTTGTGGCATCGCTACCGGCGTCAGACCGACTTCAGCACTGAGGATGTCGACTTCGTACTGGCTCATTTCGCGCCAGCGGCCCATCGGCAGGTCGGAGTTGAGGAACACCGGGCCGAAACGCACGCGCTTCAGACGGCTGACAACGAGACCTTGCGACTCCCACAGACGACGAACCTCACGGTTACGACCTTCCATGACCACGCAGTGATACCAGTGGTTGAAACCTTCGCCGCCCGGAGCCTGCTTGATGTCGGTGAACTTGGCCGGGCCGTCTTCCAGCACAACGCCGGCCTTCAGACGCTCGATCATTTCGTCATCGACTTCACCGCGTACACGCACGGCGTATTCACGGTCCATCTCGTAGGACGGGTGCATCAGGCGGTTGGCCAGTTCACCGTCGGTGGTGAACATCAACAGACCGGTGGTGTTGATGTCGAGGCGACCGATGTTGATCCAGCGTCCTTCTTTAGGACGTGGCAGCTTGTCGAACACGGTCGGACGGCCTTCCGGGTCGTCACGGGTGCAGATCTCGCCATCGGGTTTGTTGTACATGATCACGCGGCGTACCGACTCGGCAGCTTCTTCACGCTTGATCACCTTGCCATCAATGGTGATGGCGTCGTGCATGTCGACGCGCAGGCCGAGGGTGGCGTCTTTGCCATTGACCTTGATCCGGCCTTGGCTGATCCAGGCTTCTACGTCGCGGCGTGAGCCGACGCCGATACGGGCGAGGACTTTCTGCAGTTTTTCGCCTGCTGGGCCGATTTCCTGGTCGTCTTTCTGAATGATGTCGCTCATCTGGGCACCTCCCGGTGTGGTCTGTTCAGGCGGCGCCTGAAGCATTGAAAACTGTTTGCTTTGCCGAAGGGATCGGCGAAGGGTCGCGAATCATACGCGGATGTGGGCCATCGCGCATCAGAGACTAGCTGATCGATCGACAGTTATTTCTTTTTCCGCCGACCGGCGCCGCCAAGCTTGATCAGGCGCAGCGCGGCTTCGGCCAGCACGATGCGTTTGTCATCCTTGTCGAGTTTCTTCCAGGCTTTGATTTCGCGCTTGCTGCGCCCGCAGCCGAGGCAAATGTCATCGGTGAATTTGCAGAGGCTGATGCAGGGGTCTTTAGTCGAGCTCATGGGGTCTCCCGTGAAGATCAAAAGATCGCAGCCTTCGGCGAGCCTCAGTCCTCGAACTCGCGGCGTTCGGCTTCGATCGCTTCGGCCAGCGCGCGGGCTTCGGCTTCTTCTTCGCTCAGTTCGGGTTCTGGTGCGGACTGCTCCAGGGCAGCAACGGCAGCCAAGAGTTTTTCCCGGGCCTCGGCAACACCAAGAATGTCCTCTTCAGGTTCGGCTTCAGGCTCGGTCTCAGGTTCAATCTCAATGCCTGGCTCGACAATTTCAACCTCAGGCTCGGTCGGCAGCACGTCGCCATCGGCACCATCACGCAGCAAATCGTCGAAGTCGGTCTTGATCCCCTCCTCCATGCTGTCCAGTTCCAGCAGCAAGGTGTGGAAACTGGTTTCCTCCTTCTCCTCTTCCGGCTCG
The DNA here is from genome assembly GCF_014472415.1 of Pseudomonas sp. N40(2020). Taxonomy (GTDB): domain Bacteria; phylum Pseudomonadota; class Gammaproteobacteria; order Pseudomonadales; family Pseudomonadaceae; genus Aquipseudomonas. Next base: position 37,138 of record NZ_JACSZV010000004.1, on the reverse strand, counting down.
GCGCTGGCGTCGGCCAGTTCCTGCAAACTCTGCGGCACCGGGGCATCGTCGAAATCCAGCACCGGGTCGGCTTCCATCTCGCGCAACTCGGCCAGCGGCGGCAGGTCTTCAAGGTTCTTCAGGTTGAAGTGATCGAGAAACGCCTTGGTGGTGGCGAACATCGCCGGTTTGCCCGGCACGTCGCGGTAACCGACGATGCGGATCCACTCGCGCTCGATCAGGGTTTTGACGATGTTGCTGTTGACTGCCACACCACGAACGTCTTCGATCTCGCCTCGGGTTATCGGCTGGCGATAGGCAATCAGCGCGATGGTTTCCAGCAAGGCACGGGAATAACGCTGCGGGCGTTCTTCCCAGAGGCGGCCAACCCACGGCGAAAACTTCTCGCGAATCTGCAGGCGATAGCCGGACGAGACTTCCTTCAGCTCGAACGCGCGCCCATCACAGGACTTGGCCAACAATGCCAGGGCTTTCTTGAAGACCGGCGGCTCTGGCCGCTCGCCCTCTTCGAACAGTTCGTAGAGGCGCTCAAGGGATTGCGGTTTTCCCGAGGCCAACAGAAAGGCTTCAAGCAGGGACGCCAGCTCGCGGGGTTCAGTCAGGTTCATGTTTCGACTCGTTATTCGGCTCGGGCTCGCACGTGGATCGCGGCGAACGGCTCATTCTGCACCAGCTCGACCAAGGATTCCTTGACCAGTTCAAGGATCGCCATAAAGGTCACTACCACACCGAGACGACCTTCTTCGGCGGTGAACAGCTCGACGAACGGCACAAAACCGCCGCCCTTGAGCCGTTCCAGCACATCGCTCATGCGCTCGCGGGTCGACAGGGCCTCGCGGCTGACCTGATGGCTTTCAAACATGTCGCCACGGCGCAGTACCTCGGCCATGCACATCAGGATTTCTTCCAGCGCCACATCGGGCAACAACTTGCGCGCCCGGGCTTCCGGGGCGTCGAGCTTGGGCACCACGACGTCGCGGCCCACCCGGCTCAGACCATCGATGCCTTCAGCGGCCGCCTTGAAGCGTTCGTACTCCTGCAAGCGGCGGATCAGTTCGGCGCGCGGGTCGTCTTCTTCGTCTTCGACGGTTTCGGCCCGTGGCAGCAGCATGCGCGACTTGATCTCGGCCAGCATCGCGGCCATCACCAGGTACTCCGCGGCCAGCTCCAGACGCACCGACTGCATCAACTCGACATAACCCATGTACTGGCGGGTGATTTCCGCCACCGGGATGTCGAGGATGTTGATGTTCTGTTTGCGGATCAGGTACAGCAGCAGGTCGAGCGGGCCTTCGAAGGCTTCAAGGAAGACCTCGAGTGCATCCGGTGGAATGTAAAGGTCCAACGGCATTTCCATGACCGCCTGGCCATAGACCATGGCAAACGGCAGTTCCTGCTGGGCGCCGGCCTGCGGATCGACAACGGTTTCTACTGCGGACATTCAGGCCTCGACCATGAACGGGGCAGGATCGCCGCAACCGACGCGGATCACTTCCGGATCGTCGCCGGTCAGGTCGATCACGGTGGAGGCCTTGATGCCGCCAAAACCGCCGTCGATGATCAAGTCCACTTGGTGTTCGAGCAACTGGCGCATTTCGTACGGATCGCTCAGTGGATCTTCGTCGCTGGGCATGATCAGGGTCACGCTCATCAGCGGCTCGCCGAGTTCGGCCAACAGCGCCAACGCAATCGGGTGGCTCGGCACACGCAGGCCGATGGTGCGCTTCTTCGGATGCAGGAGCAGCCGCGGCACTTCACGGGTGGCATTGAGAATGAAGGTGTACGGCCCTGGCAGGTGCGCCTTGAGAATGCGGAAGGTGCCGGTGTCGATCTTGGCGTAGTTGCCCAGTTGCGACAGATCGCTGCAGATCAGCGCGAAGTTGTGTTTCTCATCGAGCTGACGCAGCCGCCGCACGCGCTCAATGGCCGTCTTGTCGCCAATCTGGCAACCAATGGCGTAGGAAGAGTCCGTGGGATAAATCACCACCCCGCCCTTGCGGATGATCTCGACTGCCTGTTTGATCAGGCGCGCTTGCGGGTTTTCCGGATGAATCTGGAAAAATTGACTCACATTCTCTACCTGTTCAGACGGCGGCAATAACTGTGTCATGTTTGAACCGACACCACAGGGGTGGAAGGTCCTCGGGAACCGGCCGGTATTGGCCGATCTCGGACCAGCCTCCAGGGCCATGAAAATCACTGCCGGCGCTGACCAGCAGACCGAACTCACGGGCAAGGATTGCCAGGCTGCCCACCTGTTCCGCAGGCTGATGGCCATTGACCACTTCGATCGCATGCCCGCCCGCTTGAATATAGTCGGCAATCAGCTTTCGGCGCTTGCTGCGGGTGAAATCGTAGTGCCATGGATGCGCCAGACTGACCCAGGCCCCGGCGGCGCGCAGAGTACCGACAGTGTCCTCCAGAGTCGGCCAGTGCAGTTTGACGTCGCCCAGCTTGCCGGCGCCAAGCCATTTGCGGAATGCCTCGGCGCGATCCTTTACATAACCTTCACGCACCATCCAGTCGGCGAAATGCGGACGGGCCGGCGCGTTGCCGCTGTCACCCAGTGCTTGCTGGATCTGTCGTGCGCCGTCGAGGGCGCCGGGCATGCCCTTGAGGGCGAGCTTGCGGCTTATTTCTTCCGACCGCAGCCAGCGGCCATCGTGCAACTTGGCGATGGCCTCGACCAGCGGCGCGGCGTTGACGTCGAAACCGTAGCCCAACACATGGATGGTCGCGCCGCCCCAGGTGCAGGAGAGTTCGACGCCATTGACCAGTTGCATCCCCAACTCAGTCGCGGCCATGCGCGCTTCGGCGAGGCCTTCGAGGGTGTCATGGTCGGTCAATGCCAAGACTCGCACGCCGTTCTCGAACGCACGCGCAACCAGAACCGCAGGCGCCAGGGCGCCATCGGAGGCCGTGCTGTGGCAGTGCAAATCAACATTCACGGGGAGTTGTAACCTCAAATCAGCCGGCGCTATCGCGCGCCCATATGTTTGTTATTATGCCGCCACATCCAGCTTCTGGCTCTCACTGTGAAACAATTCATCGATTTCATCCCGCTTCTGCTGTTTTTCATCGTTTACAAACTTGATCCACGGGTCGTCGACATTGCGGGCCATGAAGTCACTGTAGGCGGTATTTACAGCGCCACTGCGATGCTGATCATCAGCTCTCTGGCGGTGTACGGCGCGCTTTTCATCAAACAGCGCAAGCTGGAAAAGAGCCAATGGCTGACCCTGATCGCCTGCCTCGTATTCGGCAGCCTGACCCTGGCCTTCCACAGCGAGACGTTCCTGAAATGGAAAGCCCCGGTGGTCAACTGGTTGTTCGCTGTCGCCTTCATCGGCAGCCACTTCATCGGTGACCGCCTGCTGATCAAGCGCATCATGGGCCATGCACTGACCCTGCCGGACCCAGTCTGGACGCGCCTGAACATCGCCTGGATCGCCTTTTTCCTGTTCTGCGGGGCCGCCAACCTGTTCGTCGCCTTCACCTTCCAGAGCATCTGGGTGGACTTCAAGGTGTTCGGCAGCCTGGGCATGACCGTGCTGTTCCTGGTGGCTCAGGGCATTTATCTGTCCCGTCACCTGCACGACACCGATACCACAACACCAAAAACCGAGGACTGACATGCTCTACGCAATCATTGCCACCGACGTTGCCAACTCGCTCGAAGCTCGCCTGGCCGCGCGCCCTGCGCACCTGGAACGCCTGCAAGTGCTCAAGGGCGAAGGCCGCATCGTATTGGCCGGCCCGCACCCGGCCGTCGACAGCAATGATCCGGGTGCAGCGGGTTTCACCGGCAGCCTGATCGTCGCCGAGTTCGATTCCCTTAGCGCCGCGCAAGCCTGGGCCGATGCCGATCCGTACATCGCTGCCGGCGTCTACGCCACTGTGATCGTGAAGCCGTTCAAGCAAGTCCTGCCGTAACTTTCCCCCGCAAATCCTCCACGCGATGAACCTTGTCGGTTCATCGCGTTCTCAATCGCTCATTATTCTTGTTTGCCTGCCGACAACCTGCCCAATATCCATTTGGAAACAGGTGTCGCGATGCGCAAGGGTCCGTTGTGTCTGATGTTGGTCACGTTGTCGATCATGGCGCCCGCCCATGGTGAGGAAGCCACCGAAGGCGGCAGCTCTACGCCATTGTCATTGAGTGCCGGCAGCCAGATCACCGAGTTGCAACAGCGTCTCAAGGCCAGCGAGCAGCAGCGCGAAGAATTGAACAAACAACTGCAAAATGCCGACAACACCCGCGAGAGCGCCCAGCTCGCCCGGTTGCGCCAAGAGAACCAGCGCCTCAAGCTGCAACTCAAGGAAGCCCAGGCCAGCACGCTGCCGCGCCTGCTGACCGATCAGCAGCAGTGGTTCGTCACCGGCGCCGGGGTAGCGCTATTGGCGCTGCTCTGCGGTATCTTTGCCAGTGGTGCAAGCCGAAAACGTCGGCAATGGCTAAATTGAGTGAGTCATGAGCGAGCTGTTACTTATTGATGATGACGTGGAGCTGTGTGAGCTCCTGAGCAGTTGGTTGAGCCAGGAAGGCTTCCAGGTGCGCGCCTGCCACGACGGTCAGAGCGCCCGCAAGGCCTTGGCCGAAACCGCTCCGGCGGCAGTGGTGCTGGACGTGATGCTGCCCGATGGCAGTGGTCTGGAACTGCTCAAGCAATTGCGTAACGATCACGCCGATCTGCCGGTGCTGATGCTCTCCGCCCGTGGCGAGCCGCTGGACCGCATTCTCGGCCTGGAACTGGGCGCCGACGATTACCTGGCCAAACCCTGCGACCCGCGTGAACTGACTGCCCGCTTGCGCGCCGTGTTGCGCCGCAGCCATCCGGCCGCCGTGTCGACGCAGTTGGAACTGGGTGACCTGAGTTTCAGCCCGGTGCGCGGCGTGGTCAGCATCGACGAGAAAGAACTGACCCTTACCGTTTCCGAAAGCCGCTTGCTCGAAGCGTTGCTCAAACAGCCCGGCGAGCCGCTGGACAAACAGGAACTGGCGCAACTTGCCCTCGGCCGCAAGTTGACCCTGTACGACCGCAGCCTCGACATGCACGTCAGCAACCTGCGCAAAAAGATCGGCCCACACCCCGACGGCCGCCCGCGGATCGTGGCTCTGCGCAGCCGCGGTTACTACTACAGCCTCTGACGCTGTGTAGTTTTTGTCAGGTCAGCGCCGTATCGTCTTTACCCAAGCTTTACGTAGCGCTTACCGCCGCTGACCTTGATCTCCGTAATCTGAACTCATCCGGAACGTACCGGGAACGAGACAAGGAGATACACCATGCGCAAGACTCTTATCGCTCTGATGTTCGCTGCCGCTCTGCCAACCGTCGCCATGGCCATGCCGCAAGACGGTGGCCCGATGGGTGGCCCGCTCGACGGCCCACGCCACGGCGGTCAGATGCACGGCATGCACGGCAAAGGCCCGTACAGCCAACTCGACTTGTCCCGCGAACAACGCGAGCAGATCCGCAAGATCATGGGCGAGCAGATGCACGAGCGTAAGCAAGTGGTCGACAAGTACCTGGAAAAACTCTCGCCAGCCGACCAGAAAGCCATGAAGGACGAGATGGCGGCCAACCACAAAAAATCCGAGTCTGATGTCCGCGCCGTGTTGAAACCGGATCAACAGAAGAAATTCGACGAGATGCAGAAGAAACAGGCCGAACGTCGCGCAGAATGGGCCGAGTTCAAGGCCTGGAAAGCGCAACAGCCGCAAAAGGCGCAATAATGTTCTGACTTCAGGCCCAACGGCTTAAACCGTTGGGCCTGCTTACATTCGACCCTGTAGGAGCTGCCGCAGGCTGCGATCTTTTAGCTGTGGGACGCAGAACGTCCCCGGCTGCATTCCCACGCAGAGCGTGGGAACGATCAGATCGCAGCCTGCGGCAGCTCCTACAGGGGTTTTGTGTCTGATTGAGGATTTTCTGTGCGTTCATTGTTCTGGCGTATTCTCGCGAGCTTCTGGCTGGCTATCGCTCTGGTGGCAGGGCTCTCCATTCTGCTGGGGCACATGCTCAATCAGGACGCGTGGATCCTCAGTCGTCACCCGGGCCTCAACACTCTGGCCGCCGAGTGGACGCAGACCTACGAAGCCCAAGGCGAAGAAGCCGCCCAGAACATCCTCGAGCAACGCAAACGCCAATACCACATCGACGTTCAGGTCCTCAACGAGACCGGCGACCCAGTGGTGCGCGGCACCTTTCCCCGCCGCGCGGCAGCCTTCGAAGCCCGCCAGAACAACGATGACCGCCGCCTGCCATGGCGGCGTCTGACCGATGAATTCACCAGTGACAAAACCGGCGACACCTACCTGTTCATCTACCGCATCCCGCACCCGGAACTCGACGCCTGGCACCGCGAAAGCCTGCTCTGGCCGTTAAGTGCGCTGGGTATCGCGCTGGTGGTGCTAACCCTGTTCAGCCTGCTGGTGACGTTCTCCATCACTCGCCCGCTCAGCCGCTTGCGCGGCGCGGTGCATGATCTGGGGCAAACGACTTATCAGCAAAATAGCCTGGCGAAACTGGCCAACCGCCGCGATGAATTCGGTGTGCTGGCAACCGACTTCAACCGCATGGGCGCGCGCCTGCAAAGCCTGATCGGCAGTCAGCGTCAATTACTGCGAGACGTGTCTCACGAACTGCGTTCACCGCTGGCACGGCTGCGCATTGCACTGGCACTGGCGGAACGGGCCAATCCTGAAGAGCGGGAAAAGCTCTGGCCCCGCCTGACCCGCGAATGCGACCGGCTCGAAGCGTTGATCAGTGAAATTCTGGTGTTGGCGCGGGTCGATGCCGACAACGCCAGCGCTGAAGACGTGGACTTGAACGCACTGCTCAGCCTTCTGCAAAAGGACGCGCAACTCGGCTCGCCAGAGCAGTCCGTGCACCTGGACGTCGAGCCGCAACTGAATTTCAAGGGTTGGCCGACCATGATCGAGCGCGCTGTCGATAACCTGCTGCGCAATGCCCAGCGATTCAATCCGGAAGGCCAGGCGATTGAAATGAAGGCCTCGCGTCAGGGCGAACGCATCGTGGTGAGCGTGCGTGACCATGGGCCGGGGGTGCAGGCCGAGCATTTGAACCAGTTAGGCGAGCCGTTCTATCGGGCGCCGGGGCAGACTGCCGCCGGGCATGGATTGGGATTGGCGATTGCCAAGCGTGCGGCGGAGCGCCATGGCGGGAGTCTGGTGTTGGCGAATCATCCTGAGGGCGGGTTTATTGCCAGTCTGGAGTTGCCGTTGGTGCCTGGAGCCGTAGTGCAGCCCTAAGAGCCACCCTCACCCCAGCCCTCTCCCGGAGGGAGAGGGGGCCGACCGAAGGGTCTTGCGTCATACATCGACCTGAAAAACCGTGTCGATTATGGTTACACCAAGCGCTAAACCGAGTCGATTCCGGATTCACCAAAAATCGCTCAGGTCGGCGTATCTCTGGAGTATCCCCCAATCAGTCCCCTCTCCCCCCGGGAGAGGGTTAGGGTGAGGGGCTTTTGATCTTCAGGCTTTACCCGGCCAGGCACTGACAAATTCAGCCAGATCAACCTTTTCAGCCACACGCGGTTCTTTCTGCGGCGTACCGAGGTACAGGAAGGCAATCACTTCTTCACCTTCCGCCAGCCCCAGGCCTTTGGCCACATGCGCCGAATAAGCCAGATCACCGGTACGCCAAACAGCACCAATCCCCTGCGCATACGCTGCCAGCAAAATCCCGTGCGCCGCACAGCCCGCCGCCAGCAATTGCTCAGCCTTCGGGTACTTGACGTGTTCCTGCAACTTCGCGATCACCACAACTACCAACGGCGCCCGCAGTGGGCCGTTGCGGGCTTTGTCGATCATTGCTTCAGTGACTTCGCCTTCCTGCTTCTGCGCAGCCTCGGCCAGCAACTCGCCCATCTGCTCACGCGCAGCGCCTTCGACAGTCAGGAAGCGATACGGCTGCAAATGCCCGTGATCCGGTGCACGCAGCGCCGCGCCAAACAAGGCTTCGCGCTGCTCGGCAGTCGGGGCCGGTTCGACCAGTCGGGGAACGGAAACACGGTTGAGCAAAGCGTCGAGAGCCTGCATCGGCCACCTCCTGAGAAAAATGTGCGGCTATTCTAGCTGTATCTGTCAAAGGGATGCCGGTTTACATGCCCTGCCCCACAGGTAGAATGGCGCCCTTCCCACATCAGCCCGAGCGGACTTCATGGCGTTGCCGACCTTACGGATCATTGGTTTCATCATCGGCATCTTCCTGATCACCCTGGCGATTGCCATGGTCGTGCCCATGGCCACCCTGGTGATTTTCGATCGCACGGGCGATCTGCCGTCGTTTCTCTGGGCAAGCATGATCACCTTCGTCGCCGGCCTCGCGCTGGTGATTCCCGGTCGCCCGGAACACATTCATCTGCGCCCGCGCGACATGTACCTGCTGACCGTCAGCAGTTGGCTGGTGGTGTGTATCTTCGCGGCGCTGCCGTTTCTGCTGACCCAGCACATCAGCTACACCGACTCGTTTTTCGAAAGCATGTCCGGCATCACCGCCACCGGTTCGACCGTGCTCACGGGTCTGGATAACATGTCCCCCGGCATCTTGATGTGGCGCTCGTTGCTGCACTGGATCGGCGGCATCGGCTTTATCGGCATGGCGGTGGCGATTCTGCCGCTGTTGCGCATCGGGGGCATGCGCCTGTTCCAGACCGAATCGTCAGACCGCTCGGAAAAGGTCATGCCGCGCTCGCACATGGTGGCGCGACTGATCGTGGCGGCTTACGTCGGCATCACCATCCTCGGCAGCCTGGCGTTCTGGTGGGCCGGGATGAGCCTGTTCGACGCGATCAATCATGCGATGTCGGCGATTTCCACCGGCGGGTTCTCGACCTCCGACCAGTCGCTGGCCAAGTGGACGCAACCGGCGGTGCACTGGGTGGCGGTGGTGGTCATGATTCTCGGCAGCTTGCCGTTTACCCTCTACGTAGCCACGTTGCGGGGCAACCGCAAGGCGCTGATCAAGGATCAACAGGTGCAGGGTTTGCTCGGCATGTTGCTGGTGACCTGGCTGGTGCTCGGCACCTGGTATTGGTGGACGACCAATCTGCATTGGCTCGAAGCTTTGCGCCATGTGGCGCTGAACGTGACGTCGGTGCTGACCACTACCGGTTTTGCCCTCGGCGACTACAGCCTGTGGGGCAACTTCTCGCTGATGCTGTTTTTCTATCTGGGTTTCGTGGGTGGCTGCTCGGGCTCGACTGCCGGCGGGATCAAGATCTTCCGTTTCCAGGTCGCCTACATCCTCCTCAAGGCCAACCTTAACCAGTTGATCCACCCGCGCGCGGTAATCAAGCAGAAGTACAACGGTCACCGCCTCGACGAAGAGATCGTGCGCTCGATTCTGACCTTCTCGTTCTTCTTCGCCATCACCATCTGCGTGATCGCCCTGCTGCTGTCACTGTTGGGCGTGGACTGGATGACCGCGCTGACCGGCGCCGCCAGTACCGTATCCGGCGTAGGCCCGGGGTTGGGCGAAACCATCGGCCCGGCGGGCAACTTCGCGACGCTGCCGGATGCTGCCAAGTGGATCCTGTCGTTCGGCATGCTGCTCGGCCGACTGGAGATCATCACGGTGTTTGTGCTGTGTATTCCGGCCTTTTGGCGTCACTGATCGCATTCGGCGCCTGTAACAACCGCGCCCGGTAATCGCCGGGCGTGGTGTCGAACCAGCGCCGGAACGCGCGAAAGAAATTGCTCGGATCGGCAAAACCCAACAGATAGGCGATTTCCAACAGGGTCATGCTCGGTTGCGCCAGGTACTGCTCGGCCAGTTCACGGCGGGTGTCGTCGAGCAATTGCTGAAAACTCGTGCCCTCCTCCTGCAACCGGCGCTGCAGCGTGCGCTGCGACAAGTGCAAGGTCTGCGCGACGGTATCGCGCTTGGGCTCACCCTGCGGCAGCAAACGGCAGAGCACCTGGCGGGCCTTGTGGGTTACGCGACTTTCGGAAAACCGCGCCAGGTATTCCCCGGCAAACCGGTCATGCAGCAGCGCCATCGCCTCGTTGGCGGTGGGCAGCGGCGCCTCCATGTCGGCGCGCTCGAAAATCAGCGCGTCATACGGCGCGTTGAACATCAGCGGTGCATGGAAGGCTAGTTTGTAGGGTTGCAAGTCAATGGGTTCATCGCCCTGCACCAGCACTTTGACCGGGTGCAGCGTGCGCCCGCTCAGCCAGCCACACAGGGCCAACGCACACGCCAGCGAGGCTTCAGCGCTTTGCCGGGTCGGCGGCAGGTGGTCGCCATGCACCGTCAGAATCAGCGCATAACCTTCTTCCAGCAGGCGAAAGCTCAGGTCGGCACTCTCGGCAATGATCCGCTGATAGCGCACCAGTCGCTGAAAGCCTTCGGCCAACGTGTTGCTGGACATCAGCGCATAACCGGCGACATGAAACGACGCCGGTCGCACCACTTTGCCCATGTTCAGGCCGATCGCCGGGTTGCCGGACAGCTCGACCGCCCGTTGCCAGAGTCGGGTCATGGAATCTTGCGGGAAGCGCGCATCCGGATCATCCAGGGCGGCGTAATCAAGCCCCAACTGCTTGAACAGAACCCGGCAATCCAGGCCGTCCATCTCCAATGCTTTGACAATCCCCATCGCCCAGCTTGCAGAAGTCGTTCGTTCGCTCATGGTGTTTTTCTTTTACATGAGGGGCCGCATGCTACGGCCTGATTTGCGAAGGATACTAAAGTGGCGCCGATAGTCACTGGCCCACGCCAATGATCACTCTAGACTCAAATAAGCTACTCGCAGAACAACTCGTCGCCAGAACAACAACCACAGAGAACGCGGTCGTGGAAAACATCAAGCATTTCAACAGCTTCGCTGAGTTTTACCCGTATTACCTCAGCGAACACAGCAATAGCACCTGTCGTCGCCTGCATTTCATCGGCACGACACTGGTGATTTTTATTCTCGCGCTGACCATCGCCAAGGGTGCCTGGCTGCTGTTGCTGGCCTTGCCGCTGGCCGGTTACAGCTTCGCCTGGGTCGGGCATTTCTTCTTTGAAAAGAATCGACCGGCGACTTTTCAGCATCCGCTGTACAGCTTGCTCGGCGATTTCGCCATGTACCGCGACATGATTCTGGGTCGCGTGGCCTTCTGAAAACCGACATTGAGGATGGCCCATGAACGCCAATGCCCGCTTCACCCACATGAAGGACGGTACGCAGGAAGACTGGGCGATCATCGCCGCGGACTTCAGTGCCTACGCCAAACAGCTGCCATCACGGATCATGACCCACCTGAAATTGCTTGAAGGTGATTTCGGCGGTTTCCCGGTGGATCGCCTGACCCACTCGCTGCAAACCGCGACCCGCGCGTATCGTGACGGGCGTGACGAGGAATACGTGGTGTGCGCGTTGTTGCATGACATCGGCGACACCCTCGGTTCTTACAACCATCCGGACATTGCCGCGGCGATTCTCAAGCCGTTCGTCAGTGCCGAAAACCTTTGGATGGTGGAAAAGCACGGGATCTTCCAGGGCTATTACTTCTTCCATCACCTGGGCATGGATCGGCACCTGCGCGAGCAGTTCAAGGAGCACCCGCAGTTTCAGGCGACCGCCGAATTCTGCGCAAAATACGACGCGGCGGCGTTCGATCCGGCGTATGACACCCTGCCGCTGAGCTTTTTCGAGCCGATGATGCAGCGGTTGTTTGCCCAGCCGAAGCACTCGATTTACAAGGCGGCGATGGAAGAACACGCCTGAAGATCAAAAGCTCGCAGCCTTCGGCAGCTCCTACATGAGGCCTGTGTAGGAGCTGCCGAAGGCTGCGAGCTTTTGCTTTTAAGCGATCTCGGCCACTTTGGCAGTCTTGAGTTCAGCCTCACGCGCCTGCGCATCCGCCAACCGATAAAGCTCGATCGTGCCGTCCCAGTGTTCGATCAACGCCGTACACGACTCCACCCAATCGCCACAATTGAGGTAATCCACCTCGCCGACCTTACGGATCTCGGCATGGTGAATGTGCCCGCACACCACGCCATGCAATTCACGCTTCACACACTCATGGGCGATCGCTTCTTCAAAATCGCTGATGAAGCTCACGGCGGTCTTCACTTTATGTTTGAGATAGGCCGAAAGGGACCAGTAACCGTAGCCATACCGCGCGCGCCAATGGTTGAGCCAGCGATTGAGCGTCAGCGTAAATTCGTAGGCCGAGTCGCCGAGAAACGCCAGCCAGCGGTGGTATCGAGTGATCACATCAAACTGGTCACCGTGAATCACCAGCAGATGCCGGCCATCCGCCGTGACATGCACCGCCTCATCGACCAACTGAATGTTGCCCAGAATCAGCTTCGAATAACGACGCAGGAATTCATCGTGGTTGCCGGTGACGTAGATAACCTCGGTGCCGCGCTTGCTCATGGTCAGCAAGCGGCGGATCACATTGGTATGCGCCTGAGGCCAGTACATGCCGCCACGCAGTTTCCAGCCGTCGATGATGTCGCCGACCAGATAGATCTTGTCGGCGTGATAGCCCTTGAGAAATTGCGACAAGTGTTCGGCCTGGCAATCCCGAGTGCCCAGATGCACGTCGGAGATCCACAAGGTGCGCACCCGTTGTTTGCGGCTGGGTTTGGCGAGCTCGGCGCTGGTCATGGGCAACCCTCTGCGATGTTTTCGCCACAGTGCGCCCGTCCGGTTAATCGACCATGACAGTCACGAGTCAGTCCTGTGACAGCGCATCCCGGCTGCGCCGGTGTAGACTGGCGATCACTTCGGAGACGACTTGCCATGCGACCGATCCTAACTTTGCGCCAGTACACCCGCGATCTGATCGTCCACAGCCACGAGCACGCCCAACTGGTGTTCGGCCTGTCCGGCGCGCTGGATTTCGAGGTGGAAGGCTGTGGCAGTCAGGTGCGTCAGCAGAGCTTCGTGGTCGTCCCCTCCGGCGCCCATCACGCCTGCGGCAGTCCACAGGGGAGTCGTTGTCTGGTGCTGGATATTCCCGATGGCCAATGGGTCGCGGATTCACTCGGTGACCATGCCGACGCCAGCCGCCGCTTGCTCGACAACCCTGCGCGCCTGTCGCTGGATTCGGGGCAAAGTCAGTTGGTCAGCTGGCTGGCGAACAGTCCGGTCACCGATCCAGTGATTGCGCAGCAAGGTGCAGTGCTGTTGTTGGCCAGTCTGAATCACGCCAAACCTGCCGAACTCTGCAATCGGCGCCTGCCCTACGCGGCGCTGGATGCGCTCATTGAGCAAAACGCTGCGTACCCGCTGCAAGTCGCCGATCTGGCGCAAGTGGCCGGGTTGTCTACGGCGCGCCTGCACGCACGGTTTGTCGCCGAATGCGGGCAGACACCGATGGACTACATTCGCAGTCGGCGGCTGCACAAGGCCATGGGCCTGCTGCGCGAGACTGCGCTGCCCATCGGCGAAATCGCCAGTCGCGTTGGCTACAGCTCGCAAAGCGCTTTCTCGGCCGCAGTCCTGCGTGAGTTTGGTTCATCGCCCGGCCAGCTACGACGCGATTCCTGCAACAAAACCCGATAGTCCGCCGACAGACATATACGTCGTTACACGGTTCAATGTGTAGGAGCTGCCGCAGACGATTGATCGTTCCCACGCTCCTGCGTGGGAATGATCAATCAAAAAACCTTGTCTGGATTAAGGATTGCAATGACCCCGCGTACCGCCCTCGGCGCCCTGCATATCGGCGCTCTGATGTTCGGCCTGACCGGCGTATTCGGCAAACTCGCCGCAGCATCGCCGGCCGTGATCGTCTTCGGACGTGCCGCTTTCGCCGTACTTGCCCTGGCGTTTTTCGCCCGTTTCGCCAGCCAGAGCGGCTGGCAAAAACTGCAAGCCGTGGACTGGCGGCGCCTGGCGCTGAGCGGCGTACTGTTGGCCGGACATTGGGTGAGCTTTTTCATTGCGGTGAAGGTTGCCGGCGTGGCGATCGCGACGTTGGGCTTCGCCAGTTTCCCGGCCTTCACGGTGATTCTCGAAGGGCTGATCTTCCGTGAGCGCATCCGCGCCAATGAAATCGTGCTAGTGGTGCTGGTGAGCGTCGGTCTGGTGCTGGTGACCCCGGCGTTCGATCTGGCCAGCGGCTCTACCGTCGGTTTGCTCTGGGCGGTGCTGTCCGGGCTGTTGTTTTCCCTGCTGTCGCTGACCAACCGCGCCAGCTCCGGGCGCATCCCGGCGGTGCAGGCGGCGTTGTGTCAAAACGTGGTGGTGGCGTTGTGTCTGCTGCCGGTCGCGGCGCCGCAACTGAGCGAAGTGCGCGCACTGGACTGGTTGTGGATCGCCCTGCTCGGGGTGTTCTGCACCGGCGTCGCCCACAGCCTGTTCGTCGCCAGCCTGGCGGTGATCAAGGCGCGCACCGCCGCAGTGGTGTTCGCCATGGAGCCGGTCTACGGCATCACCATCGCCTGGCTGCTGTTCAATGAGAACCCGACGTTACGCATGCTTCTCGGCGGCGCATTGATCATCGTCGCCATCGTGGTGTCGGCGCGCATGTCCGGCCATGCCGACAAAAAAACCGTCGCCGCCGAGGCAACCTCTCATTGAGTACGGTCGTTGTGGCCGAGGTCGCGGTCAGGATCGATCTGATCGCGCACTCGCTGCTTGAGCACCTTGGCTTCGGGAAAACCACCATCGGCCTTGCGCTCCCAGATCTGCACGTCATCGCAAGTGATGTGAAACACCCCGCCGGTGCCCGGCACCAGTGACACTTTGCCAAGATCATCGCCGAAGGTGCTGAGCAGTTCCTGCGCCAGCCACGCGGCGCGCAGCAGCCACTGGCATTGGGTGCAATAAGTGATGACAACTTCTGCTTTTGCGACGGTCATGTTCGTGGAAACTCCTGAGACAGAGGGCGCCGCTATAATAGCCGGCTTTACCGCTTGCCCCGAGACTCACAATGCGCCGTCTGCTGTTCTGCCTGCTGCTTGGTTTCCTTCCTCTGTTCGTTTTCGCCAGCGAAACGCCGCGACCGAAAGTCGGCCTCGTGCTGTCCGGTGGTGCCGCTCGCGGGTTGGCGCACATCGGCGTGCTCAAGGCGCTGGAGGAGCAAGGCATCAAGATCGATGCGATTGCCGGTACCAGCATGGGCGCTGTGGTTGGCGGCCTGTATGCCTCGGGCTACAAGATCGACGAACTGGAAAAACTCGCCCTGAGCATCGACTGGCAACAGGCGTTGTCCGATGCGCCGCCCCGGGAAGACGTGCCGTTCCGGCGCAAGCAGGATGACCGCGATTTTCTGGTGAAACAGAAACTGAGCTTTCGCGACGACGGCAGCGTCGGCCTGCCGCTGGGGGTGATTCAGGGCCAGAACCTGGCGCTGCTGCTGGAAAGCCTGCTGGCGCACACAAGTGACACCCGGGACTTCGACAAACTGCCGATCCCCTTCCGCGCCGTGGCGACCGACATCGCCAACGGCGAGAAAGTGGTGTTCCGCAAAGGCCACCTGCCCCAGGTGATCCGCGCCAGCATGTCGATACCTGCGGTGTTCGCCCCGGTCGAACTCGATGGCCGGCTGCTGGTGGATGGCGGCATGACCGACAACATCCCGCTCGATGTCGCACGGCAAATGGGCGTCGATATCGCCATTGTCGTCGACATCGGCACACCGCTGCGCAACCGCAAGCAACTGACCACCGTGGTTGATGTACTTAACCAGTCGATCACCTTGATGACCCGACGCAACTCCGAGGAGCAACTGGCCGCGCTGAAACCGACAGACGTGCTGATCCAACCGGCGCTGGCGAGTTTCGGCGTCACTGATTTCGGCCGCGCCCAGGAAATGATAGATGCCGGTTACCGCGCCACCAAAATCCTCGATGCCCGCCTGGCACGGCTCAAACCGGTGGTTGCTCAGGATGCCCAACTCAACGCCGCGCGCGCGCCCGGCCAACGCACGCCGATCATCACCGCGATCAAGGTCGAGAATGATTCGAAAGTCGACGACGATGTGATCCGTTACTACATCCGTCAGCACATCGGCGAGCCGCTGGATCTGGGCCGACTGCATTCGGACATGGGCACCTTGTACGGCCTCGATTACTTCGAGCAGGTGCAATACCGCGTAGTGCACAAGGGTCAGGATCACACGTTGGTGATCAGCGCCCGGGGCAAGCGCAGCGGCACCGACTACCTGCGAGTCGGCCTCAACCTGTCAGACGACATGCGCGGCGCCAGCGCCTTCAACCTTGGTGCCAGTTACCGTATCAACGGCATCAACCGCCTCGGTGCGGAATGGCTGACCCGCGCGCAGATCGGCGAAAAACAGGAGCTGTACAGCGAGTTTTATCAGCCACTGGACGTCGGCTCTCGCTATTTCATAGCGCCCTCGATGGTGTTTGAGGCACAGAACGTCGATGCGGTGCTCGACAATGATCCGATCGCTCAATACCGGGTCGAGCGCTACGGAATGGCCCTGAATGTCGGTCGGCAGATCGGCAACAATGGCGAAGTGCGTTTGGGTGTCGGTGAAGCCTGGGGCAAGGCCGACGTGCGTATTGGCGATCAGGATCTGCCCAGCGAAAACTTCAACGAAGGCTTCTATTCGTTGAAATATTCCTACGACTCGCTGGACAACGTTTATTACCCGCACGAGGGCAAGGACGTCAGCCTGACCTTCCTGCAATTTGAACCGAGCCTGGGTTCAGACACACGCTACCGACAATGGGAATTCAAACTCGATAAAGCCATGAGTCACGGACCCGACACGCTGATTCTGGGGGGACGCTATGGCCGCACACTCGACGACACCAATGTGGTGACGTCGAGCTTCCTGCTCGGCGGCGCTCGGCAGCTGTCAGGTTTCCGTGAGGACGCGATTTCCGGGCAGAACGTCAGTTTGATGCGGGCGGTGTATTACCGTCGGCTGACACCGCGTTCGTATCTGCCGCTGGATTTCCCGCTGTACGCCGGCGCCTCGCTGGAACGTGGGCGAGCGTGGAACAACGACAATGAATTCGACAGTGGCTACATCAATGCGGCCAGTGTGTTTATTGGCTTCGATACACCACTGGGGCCGTTGAATTTCAGTTATGGGTTGAATGATGCGAATGAGCAGGCTGTGTATTTGAATCTGGGCCAAACCTTTTGAACACCCCTGTAGGAGCTGTCGAGTGAAACGAGGCTGCGATCTTTTGATCTTGCTTTGAAAAGATCGTCCGATCGCGGCCCGAGCCTTCGGCAGCTTCTACAGGGGATCAGCGGATGCCTGCCAGAAGGGTCCGCGCGGTTTGCTTTAAAGGCTCATCCCCTTCCTTGAGCAATTCATTGAGCAACGCAATCGCGCTGTCGATGTCGCCGTCATCGATGCAGGTCTGAGCCTGTTCGAGCTTCCCGGAACCTGCCGCCTCTTCGGGCTCCGACATTTGCAACGCCAACGGCTCCAGCGCGAGCGATGGCTCCGGATCAGAAAATTCATTGAGAAAGTCATCGTCCAGCGGCTGCGCGTCCGGCTCGGGGATCCACTCAAGCTCGGCTTCATCGCTGGTCACGGTTTCCGGCAATTCAAAGTCCTGCGGCAACACTTGCAGGCTGGAACCCAAAGCGGACGCTTCGGCTGGTGGCTGAACCGGTGCCGCACGGCTGTCCTCCAGATCCCAGCTGGAATCCATCGACAACTCATCCAGATTCAACTCGAAATCATGCTCAGCCGCAGCGGATTCGGGAGCGGCAACAATGACAGGCGTAATGCTGGCGACCAATGGCGCCGTTGCCGCCAGCGGCTCAGTGCTCGTCAGTTTCGGATGCCGGGCGCGAACATCCTGCAACTGGTGAGCCTCCACTCCACGCGCACGCAAATGACTTTCCTGCTGCTCGTAAGCAGCACTATCGCCCTGACGCCCCAGCACCTCGAGCAATTGCAGACCGAGATCGATGCGCTCCGGCTCCTTATGCTGCGCATCGCGCAACAACCCGGCTGCTTCGCCAAGTCGCCCGTATGCCAGGTAAATGCCCACGGCTTCCAGGACATCACCCGCCGCCGGCTCTTCACGATGCTCGGCTGAGGCGTGAGTCCTGACCGGTTCGGCGCTCTCGGGTTCATCCACATCGACCTCATTGCGCAGCGGCAACAGCGGCACTGGTGCGTCACTCGGCATCTGTTGTTTGCGTCGACGGTGAACGAACAACGCAGCCAATGCCCCCAGCAGTAACAACAGACCTCCGAGCAGTGGCCAGTTCAACCCGTCGTCCGTGGACTCGACCGGTACAACAACCGCAGCAGGTGCCGGAGTTACCACCGGCGCTGGCGGTGGCTTCTGAGATTCGGCCAAGCGTGTCTGCAGATCACTGACCTGCTTCTTGCCGTCGGCAATCTGCACATCCTGTGCCTGCAGTTTCGCATTCAGCTCGTCCAGGGACTTTTGCAATTGTTGGCTCTGCAGCACGCTGGCGGCCAATTGCTCGGCCAGCGCCTCGTTGGCCGGTGCCGTCGTCGGTGGTGGCACCGCAGGTGTTCCGCGCTTGCCCTGCGCTGCCTGGGGCGGCGCGGTGACCGGTTCGACCGTGGGAAACGCCGAGGACTGCGCGCGCGGATCCGGTTCATCGGTGGCTGGCACGATACCCGGCGAGCCCGGCGGATCGATCAGTACGGTGTATTCGCGCAACACGCGGCCATTGGGCTGATTGAGCTGCACAAGGAAATTCAGAAAGGGTTCGTTGACCGGTTTGCTGGAAGTGACCCGGATCATCTGGCGATTGCCATGCAGGATCGGCGTGAACTTGAGGTCGTTGAGAAAGAACACCCGTTCGACCCCGGCACTGCCGAATTCGTCTGCCGTGGCCAGGCTCACCGACAGGTCACTTTGCGTCAAAGCACCGACATCGATCAGCGCAATATCGGCCTTGAGCGGCTGATTAAGGCCCGAATGAACCGTGATGTCACCCAGCCCCAGAGCCAACGACAAGGTTGAATAGCCGACTGCGCCAGCGACCAACAGCCCTTTGGCGCAAACGCGCAGTACCACGTGCCAACTTGCGAGCATGAGCATCCCTTTAATAAGCAAAACCGACTTCTATGCATTCGCACATCCGGTACGAACACGATATTGCCTAGTAGTTCTTATAGCTTGCTCAACGCGATCCCTCAAAAAACCGGCACGTGGTTATGCCTCAAGATTTTTCCAGGTTGCCCAGGATGTGCCCGTGAACTCGCATGCACACCTTCAAATCCGCCTCGTCGACGCCTTCGAACAATTCGTGACGCAGTTGGGTGGCAATGGTTTCGATTTGTTCGATAAGCGGCAGTGCGGGTGCGCAGAGGACGATTTTTTTCGCCCGGCGGTCTTCCATCACGGACTGGCGTTGCACCAGACCCTGGCCTTCCAGACTATCGAGCAAGCGTGCCAGCGTCGGGCCTTCAACGCCGACGCTTTGCGCCAGCTCTCGCTGGGTCGGGGCGTCTTCGAAACGCGCCAGGTGCAGCAGCACCAGCCAGCGTGCCTGGGACAGCCCCAGGCCCGCCAGCCGGCGGTCCAGTTCGGCACGCCAGCCGCGCGACATCTGGGCCAGTTGCATGCCAAAGCGGTGTTGATCGGTTAACGGCATAAAACTCTCGTGATTAAACTGAAGTAATAGAGAAAAACTAATTATTAGTCAGCTAAGCATGAGCTGCAGCTATAGGCAAGTGGCGCTCTGTACTGAATCGTTACAACTGTATGAGGCTTGGCGCAAACGCCGCCTTACATTTCGAATTCCGATTGCAGCGCAGCCCGCACGCAATAAAGAACACCTTCTGGAACACGACCAGCAAACAGCTCAGCCACTTCGGCGACCGGCGGCAGTTCGCCCTCGCCATCAAGGAATGCGTCCTGCACTTCACCCATCAGTTCTTCCGGCAAGTCGAGCGCCTGCTCCAGCGATAACTGCTGCTTGCCAATAGCCTCGGCGAGCATGGTGTAGACGTTCTTTTCCGAGCATTGCAACTGACCGGCGATCTGCATCGGCGTCATGCCGGCGCGAGCCAGGGTGATCAATTCGTGACGCACGTCGGCCACCACTTTCGGCGCCTCCGCTTCGCCGCCGAGCACTTCGAGGAAGGCCTCGCCATAACGTTCCAGCTTGCGCGCGCCGACGCCGCTGACACGAGCCATATCCGCCAGCGATGTCGGTTGGCTGCGGAGCATTTCCAGCAAGGTCGAGTCGGGGAAGATGACGTACGGCGGCACACCATGCTCTTCGGCGAGTTTGCGCCGCAGCGCACGCAGGGCTTCCCACTGTTCGCGCTCTTCGCCGCGCACCAATTGGCTGGCCGGGCTCTTGCTGCCGCTTTTGGCGGTGACCTGCGGCTTGAGATCGCGGCGCAGTTCCAGCGTAACCTCGCCCTTGAGCAGCGGCCGACAGGTGTCGCTCAGACGCAGGCCGCCGTAGCCTTCGTGATCGACATCGGCCAGGCCGCGCGCCACCAACTGGCGGAACAGCGAGCGCCATTCGCTCTCGCTCAGCGCCTTGCCGACGCCGTACACAGAGAGATGCTGATGGCCGAAGCTGCGAATCTTTTCGTTGTCCTTGCCCAGCAGCACATCGACCAGATGGCCGACGCCATAACGCTGACCGGTGCGATAGATCGCCGACAGCGCCTGACGTGCAGGCTCGGTGGCGTCCCAGGTCTGCACGCCATCGACGCAGTTGTCGCAATGGCCGCAAGGTTCGGCCATCTCTTCATCGAAATAGGCCAGCAGGGTCTGACGACGGCAGCGGGTCTCCTCACACAGCGACAGCATGGCGTCAAGCTTGTGCTGCTCCAGACGCTTGTGACGTTCGTCACCTTCGGAGTTCTGCAACATCTGCTTGAGCATCACCACGTCTTGCAGGCCGTAGGCCATCCACGCATCCGCCGGCAGACCGTCACGGCCACCGCGTCCGGTTTCCTGGTAATACGCCTCAAGGGATTTCGGTAGATCGAGGTGAGCGACGAAGCGCACGTTGGGCTTGTCGATGCCCATGCCGAACGCCACGGTGGCGACCATGATCAACCCTTCCTCATTCAAGAAGCGCTTCTGATTGAACGCACGCAACTCATTGGGCAGGCCGGCGTGATACGGCAGCGCCGGGAAACCCTGCTCGCTGAGGAACGCCGCGACTTCCTCGACCTTTTTACGCGACAGGCAATAGACGATGCCGGCATCGCTGCGCCGCTCGGCCAGAAACGCCAGCAACTGCTTGCGTGGCTGCTCCTTGGGCACGATGCGATAGAAGATGTTCGGCCGGTCGAAGCTCGACAGGAAGCGCTCGGCGTTCTGCAGATGCAGGCGGGTGACGATTTCTTCGCGAGTTCGCTTGTCGGCGGTGGCAGTCAGGGCGATGCGCGGCACATCGGGGAACATCTCGGCCAATTGGCCAAGTTGCAGGTATTCCGGACGGAAGTCGTGGCCCCATTGCGATACGCAGTGGGCTTCGTCGATGGCGAACAGGGCAATGTTCAGCCCTTGCAGGAACGACAACATGCGCGGCTGCACCAGACGCTCGGGCGCCAGATACAACATCTTCACTTCACCGCGCTTGATCCGCGCCGCCAGATCACGCTGCTGTTCGGCGCTCAAAGTGGAGTTCAGCGCGGCGGCGGCCACACCCAGCTCTTCAAGGGTGGCGACCTGATCGTCCATCAAGGCGATCAACGGCGAGACCACCACCGCCAGGCCATCGCGCAACAACGCGGGCACCTGAAAGCACAGGGACTTGCCGCCACCGGTAGGCATCAGCACCAGCGCATCACCGCCGCTGGCCACGCGCTCAATGATTGCACCCTGCCGGCCACGGAAACTGTCGTAGCCGAAGATGTCCTTGAGGACGCGTTGAGCCTGTTCGAGCATAAAAACTCCAAAAATCTACCGAAACATCCCTGCTCAGGCTGGTTCAAGACAGCCTGAGCTGCTTAAACAAAACGTAAGGGCGCGTTGCATGGCGGCCGCAATACGGGCAGGGATCGCAAAACGCGGCAGTATACCCGAGCCCTCCCCCGCAGAGGGTGCCGCTGATAAGAGACTCGAGAAACCTGCCGCAATCAGGCAAATCTGCCATGCGGCTGGCTTGAGCGCTCAAGAAGGCCTAGAATTCCCGCATTGTTTATTCCCCCAAGGTAGCCCCGTAATGTCCTTCGCTGAGCAACTGACCCGCCTGCAAGTCTTCCTCGACGCCGACGAACTGCATGACGAGGCGCTGGATTACGTGGCCGCCCACGGTTACCTCACCGCGTTGTCGATCTGCGCGGAAGACGTATCGGAACGTGAGTGGATCGACGCCCTGTTCGCCGAAGAGCCGCATTACAGCAGCGAGGCACAGCGCGAAGAGATCGAAGCCACCCTGATCGGCCTCAAGGCGCACATCGCCCGCCAACTGGCGTCCGACGAAGAATTCGAACTGCCATGCGAACTGGATCTGGGCGAAGAGCCGGACGATTCGGAACTGCGTGGCTGGTGCATCGGCTTCATGGAAGGCGTGTTCCTGCGCGAAGCGGCCTGGTTCGAAACCGCCGAAGAAGAAGTCAGCGAAATGCTTCTGCCGATCATGGTCGGTTCGGGCCTGTTCGACGAACAGCCAGAGTTCGAAGACATCGCCAAAGACGCCAACCTGATGGACGACATGATCGTACAGATCCCGGAAGCCCTGACTGCGCTGTACCTGCTGTGCCAGGCTCCAGACGAAAAACCGGCGATTCTCAAGCCTCGTCACCACTAAGATACGGCCTATGGACAACCCCATAGGCAACCGCCCCCTGATGTTGCGCTACATCCTGCTGGCCATCGGCTGGCTTAGCGTCGCATTGGGGGTGATCGGGATTTTCCTGCCTGTCCTGCCCACTACCCCCTTTCTATTGCTCGCGGCCGCGTGTTTCGCCCGCAGCTCTCCGCGTTTTTATCGCTGGCTGGTCGAGCATCCGCGCCTTGGGCCGTGGATTCGCGATTACCTCGATGGCAACGGCATTCCGCTCAAGGGCAAGGTCTACGCGATCGGGCTGATGTGGGCGAGCATTTTGTTTTCCTGCTATCTGGTGCCACTGCCGTGGGCGCGGGGGTTCATGCTGACCAGTGCGGTGTTGGTGACGGTTTATATTCTTCGGCAGAAGACCCTGCGTAAATCCTGAAACGCTAAAAGATCGCAGCCTGCAATTGATGTCATGGCAGCTGTGCGTGGGAGACCTTCGGGTCTGCCGGGCGCCTACACCCGGTTCGCTAACCCGCGTCCAGCCGCCACCTTGCCCATCTCATACCCGCATCGCAGCGCAGAACGCTGCTGGGTATCGCGCAATTGATCATGCTCGGGGAGCTGGCGGTGAATCGGGGGCTGGATAATCTGGAACTGCCGGGGTAAGTCAGACAACCGATCGTTCCCACGCTCTGCGTGGGAATGCCTCTTCGGACGCTCTGCGTTCGGCTCTGGAGGGGACGCAGAGCGTCCCGGGCTGCGTTCCCACGCAGAGCATGGGAACGATCACGTCAGCCAGAAAAAACCCGCCGCCCCGTTCAACAGGGACGGCGGGTTTTGTCGTTTCAGGCCTGAATCAAAGACCAATCACACCGTGTCCACCTTCAGCGAATGATCATTCAACATGCCGCTGATGATCGTCGCCGTGTCATGCCCGCCGGCGACCACCCCGCCAGCTCCGGGCGTTACGCCGTAGTGGCTGGCCAGGTTGACGCCGGCCAGGTCGATGGTCTGGTTCGGCGTGGCGCCGGCCATGGCGCTGACGTCGATGCTGGTGAGCACCGACGCGCCGCTGCCAGTGACAGTGAAGTGCAGGTAGTCATCGAGTGACGACGTGCTGCCGTTTTCACCTTGCAGCAGTTGCGACAGGTCGAGCTTGTCGGTGCCGGGGGTGAAGTCGGTGATGAGGTCGTGGCCACTGTTGCCTTTGAGCCACTGGAAGGTGTCAGCCCCTGCGCCGCCGGTCATCGTGTTGTTGCCCAGACCGCCGATCAGCAGGTCATCGCCGCCGCCACCGTTGAGGGTGTCGTTGCCCAGGCCGCCGTTGATCACGTTGTTATTGTTGTCGCCGGTCAGGCTGTCGTTGAAGTTCGAGCCGACGAGGTTCTCGATGCCGGTCAGGGTATCGGTCCCGGCGCCCAAAGTGTTTTGCGCACCGAGCAGACCGAGATTGACCGTAACCCCGGCAGTGGCATGGGCGTAGCTGGCGGTGTCGATGCCAGTACCGCCGTCAAGCAAGTCATTGCCCGGGCCGCTGTAGATCAAGTCATTACCCGCGCCGCCATGCATTTCGTTATTGCCGGAGCCTGCGGTGAGCACGTCGTTGCCGTCGCCAGCGTTGAGGATGTTGTTGCCGGTGCCGGCCACCAGTACGTCATCGCCCGCAGTGCCGGTGAGGGTGTGACCATCCTGATAGCTGATGGTTACGGCGGCCGTGTCGCTGCCACCGTGGTTGTCGTTGGCGGTGTAGGTGCCGTTGTAATCCGGAGTGATGTCATGTGCCCCGGCGTAGTTGAGGGTCATGGTCAGTTGGTAGTTTTCCGACCCGTTGGCGTTACCACCCGTGGGGTTGGTGATGTTGGTGATGTGGATCTGGTAGACGCCGTTCGACGTCGCGGTGAGGGTTTGGCCGTCCGCCAGCGCCATGTAGGCGCCACCGTTGATCGAGTACTCCATGCTGACGTTACCGGCTGCCAGGTTGTGATCCAGATTGAGGGTTTCGCCCTGGCGCAGGTTGACGGTGATGCGATCTTCATCGTTGGCGTTGGTGTTGGTCACCGCACCGAGGTAGCCGCTGACCACCAGCACGGCGGTCATGGTCGCCGCGTTGGCCGAGAACGAATTGCGCACGTTGGCCAGGTTCTGGTTGGCGGCGGTGTTGGGGTTGGTGCCGGTGAAGCTGATGGCGCCAGTGCCGGTGAAGTCCGCCGCTTTCGAGATCCAGCCGGTGTTGAAGCTGGTTGGCGTAGCGTTGAGCGTATCGCCGTTCGGATCGGTGTCGTTGGCCAGCAGCAGCTCACCCGGCACGACGATGTTGCTCGACAGCACGTTGGTGATGATGTGGTCGTCCATCGCCACTGGCGGCGCGTTGGGGATCACCTTCACGGTCAGCGTCGAGCTGGCGAGGTCGCCGTCGTTGTCACTCACGGTGAAGCCGATGTTCTCGGTGATCACCGTGGTGGTGGTTTTTTGCGAGGTGTAGGTGTACTCGCCGGTGTCGAGGTTGATCAGCAGCGTGCCGCTGTTGTTGGTGGCGATGCTCAGCGTGTTGTTTGCGGTGTTGAACGTTCCGTGATTGACGCCGCCGCTTGGCACCAGCGAACCCTGGCCGCCGTTGGCTTTCGGATCGTAGGTGTAGGTGGTGCCGTCAACCACGATGGATTTGATGAACCCGCCATCGGCGCCGAAGGTGCCGCCCTGGCCCAGCAACGAACCGGTAACCGGCGCGCCTTCCACGGTGCCCGACAGCACAGAGTTGAGCTGGTTGAGGTCGGTGACCACCACCGCGTTGGTGTTGGTGTGGTTGATGCCGTCGTAGGCCAGTGGATCGAGGTTGGCATTGCTCACGCCGCTGCCCAGGCCGATCGCGTAGTTCTTGATGTTGTTGGCATCGAGGAAGTTTTTCAGCGCGGCTTCGTCAGCGGCGTTGATGTCGCCCTCGTTGGGTTTGCCGTCGGAGAAGAAGTACCCAACGTTCTGCGCCCCGGTGAGTTTGCCCGAGGTATTGAACGCGGTTTGCATCACCGCCACGGCAGCGTCGTAGTTGGTGCCGCCACCCGCCGTGAGCCCGGCGAGAATGGTTTTGGCCGTGGCCACGTCCACCCACACCGCGGTTCTGTCAGTGGCGTTGCTGCTGAAGGTGACGAGCTGCACTTTCACATCGCCCAGATCATCGTACTTGTCGAGCAAGGCGCTGATGGCCTGCTTGGCCAAGGCCAGCCGCGACAGGCCCGGCACGCCGGACGCGTCGGCCATACTGCCGGAGATGTCGAGGACGATCAGCAGATTGGAATCGATCTCCACCGCTGTCACCGAACGATCCGAGGCCACGGCTTTCGGCACGTCATCGACGATGTTGACGACGAGGGTGCTGGTGGTGCTGTTGCCCAGCGCGTCGGTGGCTTTGTAGGTGAAGCTTTCGCTCAGAGTGTTCGGCCCGTCGTTGGCGTTCGGCGAGGTTTTCGGCGCCGAAGTCAGTGTGTAGGTGTAGGTGCCGTCGGCGTTGAGCTGGATCTGCCCGTAGGTGCCGGTGGCGCTGCCGACCAGTGTGTAAGTGATCGCGCCACTGCCGCCGGTGACGGCGCCAACCAGTGTTCCGGTGGCGGTTTCGCCAGTGTTGGTCGGGTCGCTGCCGGTGACCGTGCCGGGGGCCAGATCCTGGCCGTTCTGGGTCAGGTCGAGGGCTTTTTCGTAAACCGTCACGTCCTGATCGACCGAGGCTACGAGCTTGCAGTCAGCGACGTTGATGGTGATGGTCGTGGTGCTTTCATCGCCGTCACTGTCACGGATGGTGTAGGTGAAGGTGTCAGTGGCGCCCGGTGGACTCACCGAGTTCGGGTTGCTGTGGTAAACGGCGTTGCCTGCTGCGTCCAGGGTCAGGTAACCGTATGCGCCGTTGATATTGCTGTTGAGGCCGCCGACGGCCGAGGTGCCGGTGTTGCTGCCGGCGCGCACGCCGACCACCGTGGCCGCGCCATCGGCACCGCTGACGTCATTACCCAAAACGCTGACATTGACGGTGCCGCCCTCCGCCACTGAGCCGGTGTCGGGTTTTGCGGTCGGCAGGTCATCGATGATGTTGACGTTGATCTGGCCGCTGGCGGTGCTGCCATCGGTGTCGGTCGCCACCACTGTGAAGTTCTCGGTGAGGCTGTTGGCACCGTTGGCATTTGGATGGGTTTCGTTATCCACCAGGGTGTAGCTGTAGCTGATCACACCGGTCGCCGGGTTGTAGCCGGTGATGGTGAACGTGCTGCCCAGTGGCGAAACAGTCGATTGCGGGAAACCTGCGGCCACGCCGTTGGTGACCACCGCGATCCCGCCCACGGTGAGGGTCTGCAGACCATCAAGCGCGGTGACGGTAAAGGTGCCGCTTTGGGTCAGCGCCGGGGTGTTGGGGCTGGTGCCGTCGCTGAGGTTTTTCTCGTAGACGGTGAGTTCGCCGCCGTAGACGTCGAGGCCGTTGATGATCACCGGATCGTTGTTGTTGTGGATGTTCAGCACCAGGTTGGCGGTGCTGGTGTCGCCGTCGGCATCGGTGAGGGTGTAGGTGAAGGTTTCCGTGCCGTTGCCGCCACCGTTCAGGGCTTTGAAATCGGCGTCGCTGGTGTTCAGCGTGTAGGTGTAAGTGCCGTTGGCGTTGAGCACCAGCGTGCCGTAAGTCCCGACAAACGTGCCGGCGGTGATCGGCCCGGTCGCGACCACGTCCGCACCTTGAACATCATTGGTCAGCACATTGCCGTTGAGGGTCAGCAACGATTCCGAAGCGGTGTTCGCGTTGCTGTCGTTCACAGCTTTTGGCACGTCATCGACGATGCTGACAACGATGGTGCTGGTGACGATATTGCCCAGCGAATCGATGGCCTGATAGGTGAAGGATTCGGTCAGGGTGTTGGCGCCGTCGTCGGCATTCGGCGAGGTGGTCGCCGGCGCTGTCAGGGTGTAGGTGTAAGTGCCGTTGGAATTGAGCACGATCTGCCCGTAGTTGCCGGTGGCACTGCCGACCAGCGCATAGCTGATCGCACCGACCGCACCGGTGACCGAGCCGACCAGCGTGCCGGACGCGGTTTCGCCAGTGTTGGTCGGGTCGCTGCCGGTGACCGTACCAGGGGCCAGATCGGCGCCGTCCTTGGTCAGGTCGAGGGCTTTCTCAAAGACGGTGACGTCGGTGTCACTGACCGCATACAGTTTGCTGTTGGCGACATCAATGGTGATGGTCGTGGTGCTTTCGTCACCGTCGGCATCGCGCACGGTGTAGGTGAACACATCCACCGCACCGGGGCCGTTCACCCCATTCGGATTGCTGTGGTAGACCGCGTTGCCGTTGGCATCGAGCGTCAGGTAGCCGCAGGTGCCGTTGATTTGCGCGTTCAAGCCACCGATGGCCGAGGTCGACGTGTCGGAACCTGCACGCACGCCGACCACCGCGCCGGTAACCGCCGGGCCGTCGGCGCCGCCGATGTCGTTATTCAGCACATTGCCGCTGACGGTACCGCCCTCGGCCACCGACGCCGCATCGGGATAGGCGCTCGGCAGGTCATCGACGATGTTGACGTTGATCTGGCCGCTGGCAGTGCTGCCGTCGGTGTCTGTGGCGACGACGTTGAAGTTCTCGGTGATGCTGTTGGCGCCGTTGGCGTTCGGGTGGGATTCGTTATCCACCAAGGTGTAGCTGTAGCTGACCACGCCGGTTGTCGGGTTGTAACCGGTGATGGTCAGCGTGCTGCCCAGCGGCGTGACGATCGATTGCGGGAAGCCTGCGGCCACGCCGCCGGTCACTACGCTGATGCCGCCCACGGTCAGGGTTTGCAGACCATCGAGGGCGGTTACGGTGAAGGTACCGCTCTGGGTCAGCGCCGGGGTGTTGGGGCTGGTGCCGTCGCTGAGGTTTTTCTCGTAGACGGTGAGTTCGCCGCCATTAACGTCGAGGCCGTTGATGATCACTGGATCGTCGTTGTTGTGGATTTGCAAAACCAGATTCGCGGTGCTGGTGTCACCGTCAGAATCGGTGATGGTGTAGGTGAAGTTCTCTGTGCCGCTGCCGCCACCGTTCAAGGCTTTGAAGTCGGCGTCGCTGATGTTCAGCGTGTAGGTGTAAGTGCCGTTGGCGTTGAGCACCAGGGTGCCGTAAGTCCCGGTAAATGTGCCGGCAGTGATCGGACCCGTAGGGACGCGGTCGGCGCCTTGTACGTCGTTGGTCAGCACATTGCCGGTCAGCGTGAGCTGGCTTTCCGAAGCGGTGGTTGGGTTGCTGTCGTCCACGGCTTTTGGCAAGTCGTCGACGATGTTCACGTCGAGGGTCGCGTTGGCGGTGGTGCCGTTGTCATCGACCACGGTGACCGCAAATTGCTCGGGCAAGTTGTTGGCGCCGTTGGCGGTCGGATGCGCTTCGTTATCGGCGAGGGTGTAGCTGTAGCTGACAACGCCGGTTGCGGCGTTGAACCCGGTAATGGTGAGCGTGCTGCCCAAAGGTGTAGTGATCGATTGGGGGAAGCCTGCGGCCACGCCGTTGGTGACCACTGCGATGCCGCCAACCGTCAGGGTTGTTACGCCGTCCAGCGCGGTGATGCTGAAGGTGCCGCTTTGAGTCAGCGCAGTGGAATCCGGCGCACTACCGTCGCTGAGGTTTTGCTCGTAAACCGTCAGCTCGCCGCCATTGACGTCGAGGCCGTTGATGATCACTGGATCGTCGTTGTTGTGGATCTGCAAAACGAGGTTCGCGGTGCTGGTATCGCCGTCGGCATCGGTGAGGGTGTAGGTGAAGGTTTCCGTGCCGTTGCCGCCGCCGTTCAGGGCTTTGAAATCCGCATCGCTGGTGTTCAGCGTGTAGGTGTAAGTGCCGTTGGCGTTGAGCTGCAACGTGCCGTAAGTCCCAGTGAAAGTGCCGGCAGTGATTGGGCCGGTTGGGACGCGGTCAGCGCCTTGTACGTCGTTGGTCAGCACATTGCCGGTCAGCGTGAGCTGGCTTTCCGAAGCGGTGGTTGGGTTGCTGTCGTCCACGGCTTTTGGCAAGTCATCAACGATGTTCACGTCAAGGGTCGCGTTGGCGGTGGTGCCGTTGTCGTCGACCACGGTGACAGCGAATTGCTCAGGCAGGTTGTTGGCGCCGTTGGCGGTCGGATGCGCTTCGTTATCGGCGAGGGTGTAGCTGTAGCTGACAACGCCGGTTGCGGCGTTGAATCCAGTGATGGTGAGCGTGCTGCCCAAAGGTGTAGTGATCGATTGCGGGAAGCCTGCGGCCACGCCGTTGGTGACCACGGCAATCCCGCCCACTGTCAGCGTGGTAACGCCGTCCAGCGCGGTGATGCTGAAGGTGCCGCTTTGGGTCAACGCTGAGGAGTCCGGTGCGCTGCCGTCGCTAAGATTTTGCTCGTAAACCGTCAGTTCCCCGCCCTCGACGTTCAAACCGTTGATCACCACCGGATCGTCATTGTTGTTGATCTGCAAAACGAGGTTGGCGGTGCTGGTATCGCCGTCGGCATCGGTGAGGGTGTAGGTGAAGGTTTCCGTGCCATTGCCGCCGCCGTTCAGGGCTTTGAAATCGGCGTCGCTGGTGTTCAGGGTGTAGGTGTAAGTGCCGTTGGCGTTGAGCACCAACGTGCCGTAAGTCCCGGTGAACGTGCCGGGCGTAATGGGACCGGTCGGAACTCGGTCGGCGCCTTGCACATCGTTAGTCAGGACGTTGCCGGTCAGCGTGAGTTGGGTTTCCGAGGCGGTGCCATTGCTGTCATCGATCGCTCTGGGCACGTCGTCAGTGATGTTGACGTCCAGCGTTCCGGTCGCGGTGTCGCCATTGCTGTCGCCAGCAATCACGGTGAATTGTTCACTGAGACTATTGCTGCCGTCACCCGCCGCGTGGGTTTCATTGCCATTGAGCGTGTAGCTGTAAGTGACCACGCCTGTCGCCGGGTTGTAACCGGTGATCGTCAGGGTGTTGCCAAGTTGCGTGGTGATCGACTGCGGGAAGCCGACGGCCACGCCGCCGTTGATCAGATTGATGCCGCCGATGCTGAGACTGGTCAAACCGTCCGGCGCCGATACGGCGAAGCTGCCGCTCTGGGTCAGGGCGCCGGGATTGGCCGCCGAGCCGTCAGGCAGGTTAGCTTCATTGAGGTTCAGCTCTCCGCCGGGCGCCGCCAGGCCGTTGAGGGTCACCAGATTATTCACCGGCGGCGGTGGCACAACGGGGGCGGGGGCGACGCCGTCGTCGCCATTGTCGATGACCGCGTTACGCCGCTCTTCGGGAAACTCGGGAATGCCGTTGAACCCGGCGGTGGGGAACCCGATGATCGGATCGACCCGCCCGCCGACTTCCGTCAGCAGGACAAAACTGTGCCCGCCGCCCAATTCGCCACTGGGGTTGCCGGGGGCGTTGGGGCCGGCGGCGGTGGCTTCGGCGGTTTTGGTCGGGTCGTCACCGGCAGCGATGGCTTTCTGGATCTGCTCGACATCGGTCAGTTGCGCGTCGCTCGGGGTCACGGCCTCTGCGGTGTTCACATGAGCAGCCTGCCCGGCCAGCAGCTCACTGGTCATGGTCAGGTTACTGCCGCGGCCCAAGGTCAAATCCTGGCCATTTTGCAGATGAACGGCGACGGCGCCTTCGGCTCCGGTGATCAGTTGATCGCCGGCAAACAACTTGTCGCCCTCAACCAAGGCGCGACGAGTGCCGTCGATGCCCTGCGCGAAAACCTGACCAATGACTTTAGTAACGGTGCCGATGAGCGTTGCCATGTGAAATCCTCCGCTGCCGACCACCGTCGGCACTGGTTCGCGAAGCAGCCCATGGCTCAATCGGGTTGTCGGGGCGACGCTCTCACCCTCGACAGTTCGTTTCGCAGGTTCTGCCCGAGCGGGAAACTTGAGTGCTATCAAGCACTTCCGAACCCTGATCAAGGCAGCACACCTACTAACGCTACGTAACGGTGGTGAATCACTCGAGTGACAAAAAACTGTCACTCATTGACCGTTACGCGTCCCTCCCCTTCAGCAGTACTTCGCCGTATGTCGCAAAGTGAATGGAACTTTCCTCAAGCCTTTTTGAGCTCCCTGAAGCGCATAAAACAAAGGCTTTCGAGCTGAACAATGTGCCGGTTTTTACAAAGCGCATAAGTTTTTTTCGGCATAAGCCTTATGAAAATTTTTTCTTAGCTACGCTTCAGGATGTTCTTAGCTCTGTTGTTACAAGAGTGAAACGCCTACACCTAAAA
The DNA here is from genome assembly GCF_014472415.1 of Pseudomonas sp. N40(2020). Classification (GTDB taxonomy): domain Bacteria; phylum Pseudomonadota; class Gammaproteobacteria; order Pseudomonadales; family Pseudomonadaceae; genus Aquipseudomonas. The sequence goes on along the minus strand of NZ_JACSZV010000004.1, from coordinate 5,285 downwards.
ATATCGTCAAATATTTGGCGACAGTAAGACACCATCAGGACTCAGGGAGATGCACCCATGCGCGTTCTAACCCCCCTCTGCAGCGCGGTTTTGCTGGCCATGGCTTGCACTTCTCAAGCCCAGGCCATGAACCTCACCGAAGCCATCCAGAGCACTATCGCTACACACCCGGAACTTGCTTCGCGCGTGGACGCACGCCTGTCGGCAGATGAACAAGTCAAAGTCGCCAAGGGCGGCTTCTATCCGTCGGTCGATTTGAACGCCGCTTATGGTCGCGGCTACAGCGACAACACCAACACCCGCGCGTTTGGCAATCACGACACGCGCATTCTCAATTACACACAATCCGAGCTGCGCTTGCGGCAGATGCTGTTCGACGGTTTCAACACCGCCAACGAGGTCGAGCGCACCAAGGGCGTTTCGAACTCGCGCGCCTACTATGCGCAAGGCACCGCGCAGGATCTGGCCCTGCGCACCATCGAGGTCTATCTCGAAGTGCTCAAGCGCCGCGAGCTGGTGACCCTGGCTACCAACAACCTGCAAGCACACTTGCGCGTCAACGATCAGATCGGCCTGCGCACCGAGCGCGGCGTTGGCAGCACCGCCGACTCCGACCAGTCGGGAGCCCGTAAGGCGCTGGCGCAAAACAACCTCGACACCGCCGAAGTCGATCTGTCCGATGCCGAAGCCAACTTCTACAGCGTGGTCGGGCGCATGCCCGATGAGCTGGAAACCCCTGCCTCGACTCGCGGCGAATTGCCTACCGATCTGCGCGAAGCCCAGCAGAGCATGGTCGACAACAACCCTTACCTGAAATCCGCCCAGGCCGACGTGCAATCGGCCGAAAGCCAATATGAAGTTGCCAAGTCGCCGTTCTACCCACGTTTCGACGCAGAGGCGGCGGTCGGCGCGAACAACAACGTGCAGGGCGATGAGGGCCACGACAACGAATGGCGTGTGGGTGTGGTGATGAACTACAACCTGTTCCGCGGCGGCAGCGACAAGGCTCGCCTGGCTGCGAACGCCCACGACATCAATCAGGCGATGGACATCCGCAACAACGCCCTGCGCCAGCTCAACGAAAACATTCGCCTGGCCTGGAACGCCATGGAGAACGCCAAGAAGCAAACCCCGACCGCCCGCGAATACGCCGACACCACCAAGCGTGTGCGCGCCGCGTATCAGGATCAGTTCGGCCTCGGCCAACGTACCCTGCTCGACTTGCTCGACAGCGAAAACGAGCTCTACAACGCCAACCGTCGCTACACCGAAATCCGCTACACCGAGGAATATTCGATGTACCGCGTGCTGGCGAACATGGGCCAGTTGCTGAGCAAGCAACGGGTGGTGCTGCCGGCCGATGCGATCGCCACAACCGAGGTGAAGAACGAAGCACGTCTGCCAGAGCTGAAATGACGTAAACCTCCTGCCGAAGGCTGCTGATCCTGATCGTTCCCACGCTCCGCGTGGGAATGCAGCCGTGACGCTCCGCGTCACTGGACTCAGAGCGTCCCTGGAGGCATTCCCACGCGGAGCGTGGGAACGATCAGTAAGCCCAATGAAGCGGTAACAGGGGAGCGATCAATATGACCAGCATGGAACCCGGTAACGCAGGGGTCGATCCGCGGCTGAGCTTCGATGACCCGTTACTCGACGGTCTGTTGATCCTCTGCAAACTGCATGGCGCGACGGTCAGTCGCGCCAGTCTGAGTGCCGGGCTGCCCCTGAACAAACAACGCCTGAGCCTCGATCTGCTGCCCCGCGCCGCCGCCCGGGCCGGGTTGCAGGCGCGCTTGTTGCGCCGTGAGTTGAAAGACATCTCGCCGCTCAACCTGCCGATTCTGCTGCTGCTCAACGACGGTCGCACCGCCGTGCTGCGGCGTTTTGGCGATGACGGCAAAGCGTTGATCCTCCCCTGTGAAGCCGATGGCGGCGAGCAATGGGTCAGCCGCGAAGAACTCAGCGAACACTACAGTGGCCAGGCCTTGTTCGCCCGGCCACGCCACGAACTCGAAGACCTGCGTTCTCCGCTGGTGCCGCGGGTGCATGCGTGGTTTCGCGACACCCTGAAGCTGTCGAAATGGCTGTACAGCGACGCGATCCTCGCCAGTTTTCTGATCAACCTGTTAGGCCTGATGGTGCCGCTTTTCGTCATGCAGACCTACGACCGCGTGGTGCCCAATCAGGCCACGTCGACCCTATGGGTGCTGTCGATCGGGCTGTTGATCGGCACCGGTTTCGAACTGGTGCTGCGGGTAGTGCGCGCACACTTGCTCGACACCGCCGGCAAGAAAACCGACGTGATCCTTTCAGCGACTTTATTCGAGCGCATCACCGGCATGTCGATGAAGGCGCGGCCGGCGACCATCGGCGGTTTCGCCCAGAGCATTCATGACTTTCAGGGCCTGCGTGAATTCCTCACGGCCGTGACCCTGACCAGCCTGATCGACCTGCCCTTCGTGGTGTTGATGCTGGTGGTGATCGGCCTGCTCGGCGGCTGGTTGGTGGTGATTCCGCTGCTGGCGTTTCCGCTGACCATCATCTTCGCGATGATCATTCAGGTGCGCCTGCGCGACACGGTGCAGAAGAGTCTGAGCCTCGGCGCTGAACGCCAGGCGCTGCTGATCGAAACCCTCGGTGGCCTGGAAACCCTCAAGGCGTGCAGCGCCGAAAGCGAGCGCCAGCACAAATGGGAAAGCACCCACGGCGCCCTCACCCGTCTCGACAGCCACGCGCGCAACCTCTCGGCGCTGGCCACCAACGGCACGCTGTTCATTCAGCAGTTCTCGGGGATGGCGACGATTGTCGCCGGGGTCTACAGCATCATCGCCGGCAACCTTAGTGTCGGCGCATTGGTGGCGACCTACATGCTCGGCAGCCGCGTGCTGGCGCCACTGGGGCAGATCGCCGGGCTGATCACCCGCTACCAGCAAGCGCAACTGACCATGAAAAGCACCGATGCGCTGATGGCCCTGCCCCAGGAGCGTGACGGTAAACAGCGGCCACTGGAACGCACACAACTGCAAGGCGCCCTCGACGTCAACGGCGTGACGTTCCACTACAACGGCCAGAATGCACCGGCCCTGAGCAATGTCAGTTTCAGCCTGAAACCCGGTGAACGGGTCGGCATCATCGGCCGCAGCGGTTCGGGAAAAAGCACTTTGGCGCGGCTGGTGATGGGTTTCTACGAGCCCGAGGAAGGCCAGTTAATGCTCGACGGCCTCGCGCTGCAGCAACTGGATGTCGCCGACCTTCGCCAGCAGATCGGTTACGTCGCCCACGACTTGCCGCTGCTGGCCGGCAGCCTGCGCGACAACCTGACCCTCGGCGCGCGCTACATCAGCGATTCACGCATGCTGGAAGTCGCCGAACTGACCGGCGTCACCGAACTCGCCCGCCAGCATCCGCAAGGTTTCGACCGGCCGGTGGGCGAGCGCGGACAGTTGCTCTCCGGCGGTCAACGTCAAGCGGTGTTGCTGGCCCGTGCGTTGCTGCTCGATCCACCGATCATGCTGCTCGACGAACCCACCAGCGCCATGGACAACAGCAGCGAAGACCTGCTGCGCCAGAAACTGCATGGCTGGGTACAAGGCAAAACCCTGCTGCTGGTCACCCACCGCACCTCGATGCTGAGTCTGGTGGATCGCTTGCTGGTGCTGGACAACGGCCGGGTCGTCGCTGACGGCCCGAAAGAAGCAGTCATCGATGCACTGCGCAAGGGCCGTGTCGGCTCGGCGGCAGTCTAGGAGTAAGCCATGTCTGCTGCATCCGATGGCAAATCACGCGGCTACTTCGACAGCTTCGGCAAAAGCGCCGAGGCCGAGTTCATGCCGGAAACCGCCGGCGCCTCGTTGCAGGATTCGCCACGCTGGTCGCGGATTACCGTGTGGCTGGCGGCGGGCCTGCTGATCAGCGCACTGGTCTGGGCCAAGTTCGCGGTGCTTGAAGAAGTGACCATGGGCGAAGGCAAGGCGATTCCGTCGAGCAAGGTTCAAGTGATCCAGAACCTTGAGGGCGGGATCGTCACCGAGCTTTTTGTCCGCGAAGGGCAGATGGTGAACAAGGGCGACACCCTACTGCGCCTGGATGACACGCGGTTTCGCTCGAACAAGGGTGAGAGCGAGGCCGACCGTTATGCGCTGACCGCGCAGGTCGAACGCTTGTCGGCGGAGTCTGAAGGCCGGCCGTTCAAGCTCTCCGATGAAGTGATCGCCAAGGCACCGCAAGTCGCCGAAGACGAACGCTCGCTGTACGAACAACGCCAGCGACGGCTGGCCAGCGAACAACGCACCCTCAGCGAACAACTGCGGCAGAAGACTCAGGAACTGGCCGAGTTTCGCTCGAAACAGGGGCAGTTCAGTTCAAGCCTGGCACTGCTGCAACAAGAGATGAACATGTCCGAGCCGCTGGTGAAAACCGGCGCGGTGTCGCCGGTGGAAATCCTGCGGCTCAAGCGCAGTGCGGTGGAAATTCGTGGTTCGCTAAACGCGACGACACTGGCGATTCCCCGGGCCGAGTCGGCGATTGCCGAGATCCGCAGCAAGATCGACGAGTCGGAGCAAACCTTCCGCTCCGAGGCCGCCAAGGAACTGAACGAGAAACGCACCGACCTGTCGAAAATCACCGCGTCGAGCATCGCCATCGACGACCGCGTCAGCCGCACCACCGTGACCTCGCCAGTCCGTGGTGTGATCAAGCAAATGAAGGTCAACACCATCGGCGGCGTGGTCCAGCCGGGCAGCGACATGGTCGAAATCGTGCCGCTGGAAGACAACCTGCTGATCGAAGCCAAGGTGCGACCGCAGGACGTGGCATTCCTGCATCCGGGCCAGAAAGCCATGGTCAAGTTCAGTGCCTACGACTACACGATCTACGGCGGGTTGAGCGCCAAACTTGAGTTGATCGGTGCCGACACGATCACCGATGACAAAGGCAACAGCTTTTACCTGATTCAGGTGCGCACCGATAAAAACCACTTGGGCGGGGATGCGAAACCGTTGCTGATCATTCCGGGGATGGTAGCAACGGTGGACATTATTACCGGGGAGAAAAGTGTGCTGGATTACCTGCTGAAACCGGTGCTCAAGGCCCGTACCGAGGCAATGCGCGAGCGGTAGAGATATCCGGATTTTGTGTTGAATTGACTGGCCTCATCGCTGCATTGGTATCTACACATCTCTAAAGTCTTCGGCTGGCCACCCAGCCGATGGCTTCTTTAGCGAAACCCGCCAGCTCCTGTGGCGTGTATTGCTCCAGCGTCTCGCACATCGCCAAAAGCATGTACA